>NZ_JARWKT010000029.1:0-225 GCF_029846385.1 Cobetia sp. 10Alg 146 | reverse complement strand
TCGAGACCGATGCCACTTGGGAAGTCTCCCTCGACGGCGGCACCACCTGGGATGCACGCACTGGCACCACCTTCACGCTGGACGAAGGCAGCTATGCCGATGGCGTTGTGCAGATCCGTCAGACCGATCTCGCGGGCAACGTCAGCGACGCCGTGAACCTGGGCGCCGTCACCGTGGATACCACCGACCCGACGGGCAGCATCGCCTTCGTCGATGGTGGCGATG
>NZ_JARWKT010000028.1:0-230 GCF_029846385.1 Cobetia sp. 10Alg 146 | reverse complement strand
CGTAAAGGGAATCGTAATTTATTGCTTGAGATTCAATGTTTAACTACCGAAACAGAAGCTGAATTTCCGCAGCGTGTTTGTGTTGGTTTAAATATGAATCGTATAAAAATGCTGACCGGTATATTACGTAAGCATACTAAAACTAAAATATTTCACGATACGTTTTTTAATATTGTGGGTGGTTTAAGAATTGATGAGACAGAAACCTGCATCGATTTAGCATTAGTAAC
>NZ_JARWKT010000027.1:0-240 GCF_029846385.1 Cobetia sp. 10Alg 146 | reverse complement strand
GGGTCGAGCAACTGATAGGCGGGGCCGCTGGGGGCTGCTTCCGTATCATCGTCTGTCGGGGTGTCGCTCGTGTCGGCACTCGACTCGGTGCTCGACTCGCCACTCGATTCGATGCTCGACGTTTCAGGCCACTGATGCGACGCCTCATGGGCCAGCAGTACGCGGCTGCTGCCGTCTTCCAGCAACACGACGCAGGGCATCAGGCTGGCAGGAATCTCGTCGAGGGGAGCCTGACTCAGA
>NZ_JARWKT010000026.1:0-317 GCF_029846385.1 Cobetia sp. 10Alg 146 | reverse complement strand
AAGGCACCCTGACCGTGACCGGCTACGACGCCGACACCGGTGAGGTCACCTACAGTTACGTCGAAGATGGCGAGAGCGAAGATCACACTGACGGCGACATCACCGACAGCTTCACCGTCGTGGTCACCGACATCACCGGGCAGAGCAGCACGGACAGCCTGGACATCGCGATCCTCGATACCGCCCCGGTCGCCAACGCCGATACGCGCAACATCGGCGAAGACACCACCACGGCCCTCGACGGTAACGTCATCGACGGCGCCAACGACACCGCCGACACCCTGGGCGCGGATGCCACCACGGTCACTGACGTCGAT
>NZ_JARWKT010000025.1:0-353 GCF_029846385.1 Cobetia sp. 10Alg 146 | reverse complement strand
GTCACCGTCAGTGGTCTCGAGACCGATGCCACTTGGGAAGTCTCCCTCGACGGCGGCACCAGCTGGGATGCTGGCACTGGCACCACCTTCACGCTGGACGAAGGCAGCTATGCCGATGGCACGGTGCAGATCCGTCAGAACGATGTCGCGGGCAACGTCAGCGACGCCGTGAACCTGGGCGCCGTGACCGTGGATACCACCGACCCGACGGGCAGCATCGCCTTCGTCGATGGTGACGATGGCCTCCTCAATCTGGCAGACATCAGCGCCGTCGATCTGACTGGCAGCATCGAGGCCGGCCTCGACAGCAGCAATGTCGTGATCACCATCACGGACAGCGCCGAGCCGGCCAA
>NZ_JARWKT010000024.1:0-415 GCF_029846385.1 Cobetia sp. 10Alg 146 | reverse complement strand
CCTTATCGACACTGTCTACCGCTCGCGGCAAGTGCTCACAACGAATTACCTGATCAAGTTAGTTTATCGAGTAGTAGTGTCGGGTCTGTAGCTCAGTTGGTTAGAGCGCACCCCTGATAAGGGTGAGGTCGGCAGTTCAAATCTGCCCAGACCCACCAAAAGCTTCGTGCTTTTGTCGACACGGTTTGCCGACTTTTGGGGCCATAGCTCAGCTGGGAGAGCGCCTGCCTTGCACGCAGGAGGTCAGCGGTTCGATCCCGCTTGGCTCCACCATCAAGTTCCGGTTCAAGCTTCTACTACCTGATAACGCTGACAGTTCACAGTGACAAGCATATCGCCTTCCTCGAGAAGGTTGTGTGACTTCTCACTGTTCTCTGAACAGCCGCTCTTTAACAATGTGAATCATGCTGACGAT
>NZ_JARWKT010000023.1:0-507 GCF_029846385.1 Cobetia sp. 10Alg 146 | reverse complement strand
CACTTATACCGAACCGCCCCTGCAGCCCAGCTGCAGGGGCGGTTCTCTTTGTGCGTAGGAAAAAGTGGTGCTTGGAGAGGTGGTGCACAGAAAAATGGCGCACTGGAATGTGATACCAGAATCTTGGTGATCTTCGACGTGCCAGGTGAATATACAAGTCTTCATACGCTTCGAGTGGGGAGGGCGCACGGTCCCTGGTGATGCTCACACCGCATGGGTGAAGATATTGTCTCGTTTCAGGTCGGTAATAGGGTGTGGAAAACTCTCATTGAGCGGCTCATGCCAGGTTATCCACCCCCTTTTTTCCAGGTGTGACTCTCGGGAATCATCAGAGCGATCGATCAGGCCCGCTTCTTTACCATGATGTCATCCTGAATCGTGACGGCCGAAAGCACCGAACACTACATGGCTGGATGCTTTTTGAAGAAAGCGCTTGCACTTTCAGAGGTGAATGCGTAAAGTACGCATCCGCTGCCGGGGACGCATGGCGTTACCAGCGGTGAAAGA
>NZ_JARWKT010000022.1:0-562 GCF_029846385.1 Cobetia sp. 10Alg 146 | reverse complement strand
TCACCGACATCACCGGGCAGAGCACCAGCGACAGCCTGGACATCGCGATCCTCGATACCGCGCCGGAGGCCAAGGCCGACGCCCGCAACATCGACGAAGACACCACCACGGCACTCGACGGCAACGTCATCGACGGCACCAACGACACCGCCGATACCCTGGGCGCCGATGCCACCAGCGTGACCAGCGTCACGCCGGACGGCGGGAGTGCGTCTGCCGTCACCGCGGATGATGCGACGGTCGTCACCGGCAGCTACGGCACGCTGACCCTCAACAGTGATGGCAGCTACAGCTATGTGCTGGACAACAGCAATGCCGAGGTCCAGGGCCTGGATGATGGGGCGTCACTGACCGACGTCTTCAGCTACACGATCACCGACGCCGATGGCGATGCCTCCAGCACCACGCTGACCATCACCGTCGACGGCTCGACCGATGGCGTGCCGACCATCACCTCGCTGGATGACCAGTCGGTCACTGAGGCGACCGGCGGCACCGTCACTGACACCTTCCAGGTGGAAGCGGATGCCGGCATCGCCAGCGTCACCGTGAATGGCACTGA
>NZ_JARWKT010000021.1:0-651 GCF_029846385.1 Cobetia sp. 10Alg 146 | reverse complement strand
CGCGATGTCCAGGCTGTCGCTGGTGCTCTGCCCGGTGATGTCGGTGACCACGACGGTGAAGCTGTCGGTGATGCCCGCATCAGGGTGAACTTCGCTCTCGCCATCTTCGACGTAGCTGTAGGTGACCTCACCGGTGTCGGCGTCGTAGCCGGTCACGGTCAGGGTGCCTTCGTCGGTGGTGATCTCGACCGGCGTGGTGCTGGCGTCAGTGATGTCGATGCCACCGATGGTGACGGTATCGATGCCCGCTTGTGCCGCGACCGTGAAGCTGCCGGTAACGGTATCGCCGGTGGCTTCGGTGACGCTGTTGTCGGCTGTACCACTGATGTCGGTGATGGTCGGCACGCCATCGGTGGCGCCGTCGACGGTGATGGTCAGCGTGGTGCTGGACGCATCGCCATCGGCGTCGGTGATGGTGTAGCTGAAGACGTCCGTCAGTGACTCACCGTCGTCCAGCGACTGCACGTCGGCATTGGTGGTGTCGAGCACATAGCTGTAGCTGCCATCGGCTTCGAGCGTCAGCGTGCCGTAGCTGCCGGTAACGACCGTCGCATCATCTGCGGTGACGTCGGACGCACTCCCGCCGGCCGGCGTGGCGCTGGTCACGCTGGTGGCATCCGCTCCAATGGAGTCGGCGGTGTCGCTGGCGCC
>NZ_JARWKT010000020.1:0-1124 GCF_029846385.1 Cobetia sp. 10Alg 146 | reverse complement strand
GCCGGTCAGGGTGACGTTGCCGATTTCATCGGCATTCAGGAAGCCATCGCCACCATCGCCGAAGGCGATACTGTTCTCGCCTTCTGCCGGCGGGGTGGTATCGGTATTGGTATCGACCGTGACGGGGTTGGACGGACCACTGGTGTTGCCGGCCGGATCGGTCGCTGTGGCGGTCAGTTCGGTATCGTCTTCCAGCGCCGGATCGAAGTTGAATTCGAAGTTGCCGTCATCACCCACTTCGACGCTATCGATGACATTGCCGTCGCCATCGGTAATGTCGACGGTCGTGCCCGGCTCACCGGTGCCGGTGAGGGTCGTGCCATCGGTCTCTTCGAGAACTGGGGCTTCGGGGGCGGTGGTGTCTTTGACGCTGGCAGCGGTGAAGTCACTCGCGTTGTTGCTGTCGTCAGTGACAGTCAGGGTGGCGGTCAATTCGCCTTCGGCCAGACCGGAGAGGTCCTGGCCAGCGACAGTCAGGGTAGTGCCGTCGACCGTGATATCGGCGGTGTCGACGGTGATGGAGCCACCTGCGCTGTCGGTGATGACCAGCTGGACGTTGCTGCTGTCGAGACCGTCTTCGATGGTGCCGGTCAGGGTGACGTTGCCGATTTCATCGGCATTCAGGAAGCCATCGCCACCATCGCCGAAGGCGATACTGTTCTCGCCTTCTGCCGGCGGGGTGGTATCGGTATTGGTATCGACCGTGACGGAGTTGGACGGGCCACTGGCGTTGCCGGCCGGATCGGTCGCGGTGGCGGTCAGTTCGGTACCATCTTCCAGCGCCGGGTCGAGATCGACCGAGAAGGTGCCATCCTCTGCGACCTCGGTAGTGGCGACCGGGTTGCCATTGCTGTCGATGATGTCGACGGTTGTGCCCGGCTCACCGGTGCCGGCGAGGGTCGTGCCATCGGTCTCTTCGAGAACTGGGGCTTCGGGGGCGGTGGTGTCTTTGACACTGGCGGCGGTGAAGTCACTCGCGTTGTTGCTGTCGTCAGTAACAGTCAGGGTGGCGGTCAGTTCACCCTCGGCCAGACCGGAGAGGTCCTGGCCAGCGACCGTCAGGGTAGTCCCGTCGACCGTGATATCGGCGGTGTCGACGGTGATGGAGCCACCTGCGCTGTCGG
>NZ_JARWKT010000001.1:0-709029 GCF_029846385.1 Cobetia sp. 10Alg 146 | reverse complement strand
ATTCGAAGTTGCCGTCATCACCCACTTCGACGCTATCGATGACATTGCCGTCGCCGTCGGTAATGTCGACGGTCGTGCCCGGCTCACCGGTGCCGGAGAGGGTCGTGCCATCGGTAGGCTCGAGCACGGGGGGGGCCGGTACCGTGACATCGATGGTTATTACGAAAGCGTCGGATGGAGCGCTGACATTTCCAGAGGTGTCTGTCGCAATGGCGGACAGACTGTGCTCACCCTCAGTCAAAGGCTCGCTCAGCTCCAGATTCCAATTACCCACGGCATCGGCTTTAACAGTCTCGAGCAGGGTGTCGCCGTCATAAACGGAGACAGAGCTACCTGCTTCAGCTGTCCCTGACAGAGTCAGTGTCTGGTCATTAGTGCTGTCACCAGAATTCAGCACCCCGGTGACTGGCTCGGCATTATCATTCACAGCAGTGATTAGCGGGGCTTCAGGAGCAGCAGCATCCACTGTCACTGGGGCAGATGAGTCGCTTTCATTGCCTGCGCCATCAGTTGCGGTAGCTGTCAGCTCGGTGCCGTCTTCTTGATCCGGCGTTAGGTCGAGAGTGAAGTTTCCATCATCATCCACTGTCGTCTCACCGACAATTTCACCATTGTCGTTTGTGACCGTGATGGTTGAGCCAGGCTCGCCGCTACCTGAAAGGGCGGAGCCATCGGTCGCATCCAGTACCGGTGCTGAGGGGGCCTGGATGTCGACGGTCAATTCGAAGGCATCTGAGGGGGCGCTTGCATTGCCATCGGCGTCGGTCGCGACAGCAGTCAGGCTGTGGTCGCCTTCAGTCAGCGGCTCGCTGAGCTCGATACTCCAGTTGCCTTTGGCGTCGGCTTCTACAGTTTCCAATAGGATGTCGCCATCATAGATCGCGACAGTGCTACCGGCGCCGGCTGTGCCTGTGAGCATAGGGGTCGTGTCGTTGGTATCGGATCCGGATTCGAGCTCGCCGGTGCTAGGCTCAACATTGTCAGAGACTGAACTGATGATCGGAGCGTCGGGGGAGACTGTCGTGTTTGAGTCCTCGTCATCGCCTTCACCTTCACCCGAATTCACGCCTCCTAACATCAAACCGGTAGCCCCGATGACACCCAGTGCCGCCAAGGTAGTGCCTGCCGCACTGAAGGGGGCTCCCAGCACAGCGGACTCGATGGTGTTTTCGACGGGGATCGCTTCATAGGAAACGTTTCCCGGCGACGTGCTTGCCATGTCAATACGATAGATATCGCCCGCAAACTCATCACCTTCCAAGTACAGGTGGCTTTGTTCTTGTGGATCAACATAGAAGCCATCCAAAGTGATGACTTCACCATTCTGCAGCGTCAAAACCAGGTCATCACCGGAGCGAGAAAGACTCGCGATATCTTGTGGCGTGATGTCCAGTGAGACGTCCGATGCTTCAGTAAGGTTGACCTCGGTTATCTGCTGAAGAACGGTATCTTGCAGTCCAAGTCCACTATGATTTGCAACCTTCGCATTGACCGGCATGGGTAGTGCTCCCTTGAGTGTTTTTCTTACTTATCCCCTCTTGTGGACGAATCATAAATATTGATCTGCGTCAGTACTACAGGGCTTTTTCCTTATTGATGCTTGTTGCTGCCTCATTTTCCAGGAGGAGGTGGCTACCATCGTTTACTCATGGTTTATATGCGTTCAAGAAGCACGAGTGTTTATGATAAAAATGTAGCGAAAGTGTATATTAGTGTTTCTTTGTGTGTTTAAGTGGTGGTTTGTGTTTCATATATGCGTATCTGTGTGATTTTTGGTTTTTTTAAAGCGGCGCAGATATTTCTTTGGTCATCCTTTTTGATTAGACTAAATAATTAGATCTAATGCTGTGTTTCATTATTTCCTTGGGTAGGTTATTAACGGTGAGCAAACGTGAGTGTTGGTTTTTTGATCATATGTTCAATAAATACAAGCTTTAATCGCAGAAGAATGCTATGAGGTGAGGCTCTACCAAGCATGACGAGGGAGTGTGAGATCCTGCTGTGTACATATTGATATCTGATTAAAGCGGGTATCAGCGGGAAGATGTGTCGGGTTACCAACAGGAAGTGGCCATGCTAGACGCGAATGAGCGGGCGAAATTGCGTGAATTCACCCAACAGAAGAAAGGGCGAAGAGAGGCATTGCGAGCTGCTGCATTGCTGATGATAGACGAGGGGTATGATGATAAGACTGTGGCAATCAGGTTAGGCGTGAGCCAGGTATCGATCACTAAGTGGAAGGAAAAGTGGAAGAGTGAGAGGCTAGGGCTTTTGAAGGACAAGAAGAGGCCTGGGCGCCCTCCAAGATTTTCGGATAAGGATATGGGGAAAATAGCCGCATTATTTCATGAACATGATCACGATTTGGTCAAAGTGCAATTCTACTTTGAAGCGAATCATGGAAAGAAGATAAGTCTGACGACCTTGAGGCGCTTTCAGAAGGCAGACAAGCTTTCTCCCTACCTGTAGAGCCAAGGCCACCTCCCATGGGCGTGACCATGTCCTCGCCGACCCGCGATGGAAAAAAGCAAGGCACCAAAGAGTCGGTGCCTTGCCATTACTAGCATTTGACTACTTGCTGACCATCTCTCCCCGCTCTGTTAGCGTCGCCGTCTCGCCACCATGTTGCTTCACCAGCTGCGCCATGGCCTGGTCTTCGGAGCTGGTTTCGGCGTCCTCGCCATCGGCCGCGCTCATCTTGTGCATCAGACGCTCTGCCAGACGCCACAGGGTGGCGGCCTCGCTGATCATCATCACCGGGATGCTGATGCCCAGACGCGCCTCCACCGCCGTCATCAGCTCGACCCCCATCAGCGAGTCGAAGCCCATGTCATAGACGCTCTTGTTGACGTCGATGGCGGCCACGTCGATCAGCAGGATCTTGCTCAGCTCGCCCTTGAGGATCTCGACGATGGCGGTCTGCAACGCCTCACCGCTCAAGCCCGCCAGGGCCGCGGCGATATCGTCCTGCTGCGCCTGACTGCCGTCATCGTCTCCGGCGCGCCGTGCGATCTCGTCAAAGCGCGGTGTCGCGGCCGTGGGCAGGAAGCGCGCCAGCGCTCCCCATTCCAGCTCCAGTACGCCCAGCGAGCGACCCGGCTGGCCGAGTGCCAGCGCCTGCTGATCCGTCACGATCATCTCGCCGAGGCAGGCCAGGGCGTGATCCGCCATCAGCGCATCGCCGCCCAGACGATTCTTGAGCGCTTCGCGGGTCTTCTCGTTGCGCGCCAGGAAACCGGCATCCTCGATCGCGCCCCAGCGGGCGCAGGTGGCCGGCAGGCCACGCGCACGACGACTGGCGGCGAGTCCTTCCAGCCAGTGATTGGCTGCCACATAGACACTCTGACCGGGATTGCCGAACAGCGTAGTCGCCGAGGAGTAGAGCACGAAGAAGTCCAGCGCATGCTCGGTACTCAAACGATCCAGCAGACGTGCGCCCTCGAGTTTCGGGGTCATCACCCGCTGGATGCGCTCGGCGTCCAGATGGCGGATCAGCGCATCGTCGATCACCGCCGCGGCATGGATGATGCCCTTGAGCGGCGCGATGGCATCTTCCGCCTCACTGGCATCCGCCGGCGTGATGAAGCGTGAGAACACGGCCGTGATCGCCGCTTCATCGGCGACATCGCAGGCCAGCGCATGCACGCGCACGCCCAGTGCCTCGAGACGCGCGACACCTGCCTGTGCCTCGTCACTGGCAGCGCCGGAGCGCCCCAGCAATACCAGTTCTCGGGCGCCTTGTGCGGCCAGCCACTCGGCGCTGCGCAGCCCGAAGCCCCCGAGACCGCCGGTGACCAGATAGCTGGCTGTTGGGTCGAGGTGCAGCTCGCCGGACAGGGCGGCCGAGGAAGAAGCCTCCGAGGCAGTCCGCGCCTCGCTCAGCGGTGCAGCGAGCGAACGCTGGGTGACCACCACCTTGCCTATCTGGCGGGCCTGCTGCATGTAGCGGAAAGCTTCCACCACCTGGCTGGCATCGAAGGTGGTGTAGGGCAGCGGTGCCAGGGTGCCATCCTCGAACAGCGCCATCATCTCGCGGAACAGACGCGTAGTCAGGCCCGGGCATTCCTTCATCAGCTGATCGGAGTCGATACCGAAATAGCTCAGGTTGTTGCGGAACGGACGCAGCCCCATTGGGGTGTTCTCGTAGAAGTCACGCTTGCCCAACTCACAGAAGCGCCCGAAGGGCTTGAGCACGCGCAGATTCTGGACGATGGCCTCACCGGCCAGCGAGTTGAGCACCACGTCGACACCGCGTGCATCCACGCTTGGATCGCGCTGCTGGCGGGTGGCGAGATCGGCCAGGATGTCCTCCGCGAAGCCGTGGCTGCGCGAGTCATAGACGTTCTCGATGCCCATCAGCGCCAGGAAGTCACGCTTGGCAGGCGAACCGACGGTGGCGAACACCTCGGCCCCCAGCCACTCGGCGATCTGCAGCGCCGCGATGCCCACACCCCCGGCAGCCCCGTGGATCAGCACCTTCTCGCCGGCTTCCAGACGCGCCAGATGCTTGAGGGCGTAGTAGACGGTGAAGAAGGTGGTCGGGATGGTCGCTGCCGCTTCCAGACTGACGCCCTGAGGTACGCGGGCCAGCGCGGTATCCGCGATCACCAGGCGGTCCGAGAAGCTGGCGGGGCCGAAGCCGACCACACGCTCACCGACCGCGAATTCGGCGTTGTCACCGGCGCGTGTCACCACACCGGAGAATTCGAGCCCCAGGCTCGGGCCGGAGAAGCCGTGCTCGATGGCTTCATCCGACAGCAGCCCCAGGGTGTACATCACGTCGCGGAAGTTGAGGCCGGTGGCCTCGACACGTACCTCGACGTCACCGCGTGCCACCTCGGGCAGGCGACGCGGCTGCCACTCGAGATTACGCAGCTGGCCCGGCTGACTGAAGCCCAGACTCACGCTGCGGCGATCCTGCCTGGCTGTCTCGCTCTGGCCTGCCGCCGTCTCGTGGGACGCCTGCTCGTCGGTCATCGCGAGCCTTGCCTGTGCAGGGGCTGTCACCTGACGCAGGCGTGTCGCGAAGCGGGCGCCATTGGCATCCAGCACGACTTCCTGCTCGTGATCCGGGGCTTCGACTTCCTGTACCAGCGCGTTGATCAAGGCTGACGTGCTGACGGCGTCGCTTCCCAGTACCGGCGTGTCAAGCAGGCGGATATCCAGTGACTGGCTCTCGTTGGCCAGGCTGCGCGCAAAGCCCCAGCTGGCGGCATCGGCAGGCGCCTCGGTGGCAGTCGTATCCCCCGAGGGCGGCGATTGCCACATGGCGGCCACATCATGCGTGAGCACCCACAAGGTCGGCGCCACCAGACTGTCATCCTCTTCCTGCGCCGCCTCGAAGGCCTGGGTGATCTCGGTGAGCAGCTGCTGGCGGGTACATTGCCGGGCGTTGGCGGCAGCGGCGTCGCTGGCCTTGGCCGGCAGCGCGACCAGATGATCGACGCTCGAGAAGCGAGCGAACAGCGCCTCCGGGGTGTCTTGCGGCGGCAGCGTCACGTGCGCCACCTGATGGCCTCGCGCCTCCAGGGACTGCGACAGTGACGAGATCAGCGCTTGGTCCGCAGCCGCCTGTGGGGTATCCAGCAGCGCGATCTTCAGAGACGTCTGTGGCGCATCTGACTGAGCGGAGTCCTCGACCATCGCCTTGCTCGCGGCCAGCCACCAGGCACCGGACATCGGCGTCGCGCTGGTATCCGTCGCCGGCAGGCTCAGGCCAAGCTGGCCGAGCAGACGCTGCCACTGGACCATGCCCGGATGACTGCGCAGCTGCTCGCCATCATCCAGTGCTAATATCGGGCCGCTCCAGGCGGCAGGCTCGCAGCCACACAGCAGGACCTCTGCGCCGGGGGCCAGGCGCTTTACCAGCTGACTCAGCAGCTCGCGGGCCTGAGACGGCGCTTCCATGTCCAGATGCACGATGGCGACCTGCACCGGCGCCTGCGTGCTTTCCCAGCCCTCGCTGGCGGTGACATCGATCAGCGGCAGGTCTTCCTGCAGGCGCTGGGCCTCGCCGAGCGCGCTCTGGCTGGCGGCGAGGAAGGTGTAATCCAGCGCATCGAAAGACGGTTCACACCGGTCGGCGAGACGCAGTGCTTCCAGTCGCTGTCCCAGCCACGGGCCGCCGGCACCGAGTTCCAGCACCGACAGACGCTGGCCGGCGGGCAGTTCACTCAGGCTGCGGGCGAGACGTTGATCCAGCTGCGCGCTCAGCCACTGCCAGCCGGCATTGCCGACGGCGGTCTTGAGCAGGGTGGGGATCAACGGCTGGCGCAACTGTGCCAGTGCCGCTTCGGCGTCCTGGGTGAGGGTGTCAGTGGCGAGGCCCTCTACGCCGGAGACTTGAGCGGTAGGCGAGCGCTGCTCGGCCTCGTCGAGGACATCGGTGGCGTCGGCTTCAAACTCAGACCCGGACCCGCCCATCGGCATGCCACGGTTGAGCCATTCGTCCAGGTGCAGATGCAGGCGGCCTGCCGCATGCGTCAGCGGGAACTGCCCCGGATAGTCACGAACCAGCAGCTGCCAGATGTCGCGGGCCGCCGGCAGGTCCAGCGGGTGGATCTGCCAGTCGCCGCTCTCGCGGGATTCGGTCAGGCCCTGGGCGCTGGCCCAGTCGAGCAGTACGCGAGTGAACAGCGGGCTGCGGCGCTGCCAGCGGGACAGCGCCTCGTGGTCCAGATGCGGGGCTGCCGGATCGCCCGGCGCCGCGTGGCGCATCAGTGTCTCGTGCACGCTGGCGAGCATCAGGCTGTCGAGCAGCGGCTCCAGCTCATCACGGAAGCGTTGGCTGTCTTCCAGCGGATGAGTGGTGTCGTCGCTGTGGGCAAGCTCAGGCGCCATCGCTTCGGCGACCAGCGATTCCAGCGCCAGGGCGGCGGCAGGGCGCGGACTCAACGGATGCGGCGCCGCCGTCAGGGCGATATCCAGATAATCGAGGTGGGCCGTGCCACCGCGACCCAGACGCACGGCCCGGAAGCGCGCTTCCTCGGCCACGGCCACGGCGCGCCCGTCGGCATCGTACAGCTCGAAGTCGGCGCACAGCGAATGCGGGCCGCGCGAGCGCAGGACCACGCGGGCGGTCGTGATCTGTGAGGCACGTACCTGCTCACGCACCTGCAGACGGCCGACCCGCACCGGCACGAAGGCCATGCCATCACTGGCGGCCGTCTGGCCCTGGAGCACGCCCAGCAGCGGGATGAACAGCTGGAAGGCGCTGTCGAGCACCCCGGGGTGCAGGTGGAAGTCACCGTCCTGCATGAGCATTTCCGGGGTCAGCGCGAAGCGCGCCAGCACTTGCGGATGCGGGGCAGTACCGACGGTGTGCTTGTTGACTGCGCCTTCGCTGCCACGCTCGACCCAGATCTGCTGGGCGGCGCGGAAGTGCGGGCCGTAGTGCAGGCCCAGCCGGGCGGCGGCCGCGATGTGGGCCTCGCGATCTAGGTCGGCGGCGCGCGTGGGCAACGCCGGGGCGCGACGCTCCAGCAGACGGCCACGTGTGGCGGTGAAGGCGCGCGCCACGGCGTGAAGATTCCACTTGTCGGCATCTTCGGCGCGGGTCTCGCGGCTTTCCAGGCGCATGGCACCGTTGCGGCTGTCGAGTGACAGGCGCGTCAGGCGCAGGGTGGTGTCATCGAGCAGCAGCGGGGCGCGAATCTCGAAGTCCTCGAGATCCAGCACGTCGGGCAGGGAATCCTCCTCCGCGCTGGCGGCCTGCCATTCGTGGGCGGCCGCCAGACACTGCTCCAGATAGCCGGCACCCGGGAAGACGGCACTTTCGCCGACCTGGTGATCGGCCAGCCACGCGACCTTGCGGGTATCGAGCTGCGCCTCCCAGGTGAGCTGCTGCTGGGCGAGACGATAGCCAAGGAGCGGATGCACGTAATGGCGCTCCAGCAGGCGCTGGCCTTCGCTGGTGGTCTTCACCCAGCACGGCGTGCGCTGCCAGGGGTAGGTCGGCAGATCGACGAAGCGACCGGCCACCGGGAACAGACGAGTGAGATCCACCGCGCCGGAGAGCAGCAGGCGGCCGCGCAGGTGCTCCAGCGCTTCCAGGCCGTCATGGCGGCGTTCCAGACTGGCCAGTACCTGTCCCGCCGGCGCCTCGTCACTGCGCGCCTTGAGCACATCATTCAGATAGCTGCGCAGAATCGGATGGGCACCGATCTCGACCAGCAGACGATGACGGCCAAGGTCCGCCTCGCTGGCGGACTGCCAGCTGACCAGACGTGTGACGGCGGCCTCGAACTGCACCGGCTGACGGATGTTCTCCCACCAGTAGCTGGCGTCCAGGCGTTCGCCTTCGATCACGCTGCCGGTGACGGTGGAGAGGAAGGGAATGCGGGTGGCGCGGGGCGTCAGCCCTTCGAGGGAGGCGAGCAGGCCGTCCTTGATCGGGTCCATCGCCGGGCTGTGGAAGGCATAGTCGAGCCCCAGCACGCGGGCGAAGGTGCCCTGTGCGGAAAGCTCGGCACTCAGGGCCTCGAGGCGTTCGCGGTCGCCGGCCAGCGTGGTGCCGCGCGGGCCGTTGATGCCAGCCAGTGACAGCGAGGCCCATTGTGGCTGTTCCAGCCACTCGCACATCTCGCTCTCACCCAGCCCCACCGCCATCATCGCGCCGCTGCCGCGGGTGCGTCCCTGATGGTGGCTGCGCTGGAAGATGACACGGGTCGCCTGTTCGAGGCTCAAGGCACCGCTGGCCCAGGCCGCCGCCACTTCGCCCACGCTGTGGCCGGTGACGGCCACCGGCTGGATGCCGCGTTCGATCAGCCATTCGGTGATCGCCACCTGCAGGGCGAACAGGGTCGGTTGGGCGATCTCGGTGGCGTCGAGGCGGTTCTCGCCGTCCTCGGCCAGGCTGCCGTCCAGTTCCTTGAGCAGCTCGAAGCCATTGTACTCGCGGAAGGCTGCATCCAGTCGGGTCAGGCAGGCGCGCACGCTGGCGGATTCCTGCATCAGGGTGCGACCCATGCCGGCCCACTGACAGCCATTGCCGGAATACACGAACACCGGCCCACGCTCGCGAGTGAGGGAGGGCGCGCCGGCCGCCTTGCGCGGCGAGGCACCGTTGTCACTCTCGGCGGGCAGCGGGGCGAGGCGGTCCGCCAGGGTGATGCGCGGATGATCGCCAAGCGCAGCCTCACCGCCCAGGGTGTCGAGGTCCTCGATCAGCTGCTCCAGGCTGTCGGCACTCAGCAGCGCGCCGTGCACGTGATGCTCACGGCGGGCCGCCAGGTGCCAGGCGAGGTCGTAGAGGCTCGGGGCGGCATCGTGCGCCTGCGTCTCACGCAGGTGCTCGGCCAGCTCGCGCGCCATCTGTCTGAGGGCCTCGGGGGAGCGGGCGCTCAGGCGCAGCGGCGGCGTCTGGTCGCCGTCTGCCGTCGGTTGCGCTACCGCCGGCTCGGGGGCACTTTCCAGCAGCACGTGGGCGTTGGCGCCGCCGAAGCCGAAGGAGTTGACCCCGACCACCAGACGGCCGGAGGCCTTGAGCTTGCGCGGCTGGGTGACGATGTCGAGATTCCACTCGTCGCTGCGAATCTTCGGATTCAGACGCTGGATCTTGATGGTGGCCGGCACCTCGCGGTGGGCGATCACGCCCAGCGCCTTGGCCAGCCCCGCCACACCGGAGGCCGTCTCCAGGTGGCCCATGTTGCTCTTGATCGAGCCGATCGGCAGCGGGCTTGAGCGCTTCTGGCCGATGGCGGCACCGATGGCGCGGGTTTCCAGTGGATCACCGACGGCGGTGCCGGTGCCGTGGGCCTCGAGATAATCGATCTCGTCAGGCGTCACGCCGGCCAGTTCACAGGCGCGCTCCATCAGCTGGATCTGCGCGGCGGGGTTGGGCACGGTCAGGCCGGACTTGTAGCCATCGGTATTGACCACCGAGGAGGCGACGACGGCGAGGATGCGATCGCCATCGGCGAGTGCCTGATCAAGGTCCTTGAGCAGGAAGATGCCGCCGCCCTCGGAGCGCGCGTAGCCATCGCCCGCCTCATCGAAGACCTGACAGCGGCCGGTCTTCGAGAGCATGGTGGCCTTGGAGAAGATCAGGAAGCCGTAAGGGTGCAGGTGCAGGCTGATGCCGCCGGTCAGCGCCATGTCGGTCTCGCCGCTGCGGATCGACTGGCAGGCCTGATGGAAGGCGACCAGCGACGAGGAACAGGCGGTATCCAGTGACAGGCTCGGCCCGTGCAGGTCAAAGGCATAGGACAGGCGATTGGAGGCCACGCTGGAGGTGTTGCCGGTGGCGGTATTCGGACCGATGGCGCTCAGGTCATCCGCCATGCGATAGGAATAGTCGAGACTCGCCACGCCCATGAAGACGCCACAGCGCGAGCCGCGCATCTTCTCGGCGGGAATGCCGGCGTGCTCGATGGCCTCCCAGCTCATCTCCAGCAGCATGCGCTGCTGAGGGTCCATGTTGGCGGCTTCGCGTGGGCTGATGCCGAAGAACGCCGGGTCAAAGCCCGAGATGTCGCCCAGCGAGCCGGCGGCGAAGCTGTAGCTCATCCCCGGTGCCTTCTTGTCCGGGTGCAGGAGGGAGTCCTTGCTCCAGCGGTCATCGGCGACTTCGGTCACCATGTCCTTGCCGGCCAGGAGGTCGTCCCACAGAGTGGCCTGAGTGGTGCCGGGGAAACGGCTGGCAGCGCCGATGATGGCAACGCGTCGGGTCATGAGAGGCTCCTGAACTTCTGAGTCGCGGCGCTGTGGCGAGCATGACGGGCGGTCGCCTCCAGCAGCGCACTTCCTAATGTGTCGATATTGGTGACGCGCGGGTCGCCCTTGCGGCATTGCTCGTCAGTCTTGAAAGGCCCATCGCAGTCGAGGGCCCATTCCATCAGCTCCGGGTCCTCGTCGCGCACGGTCGCCATGGTTTGGCGTGCGGTGTCGTCGGATTCCGGCAGGGCGCTGGACCAGATGAAGCCATCGGTCACGCCATTGGGTTCTCCCAGGGTCGCGTAGACCTCGGGCATGATCGGTACGTGGTCCCCATAGAAACACAGCAGCCCGCCGCGCGGCAGTCTGGAAAGCGCCGTGGTCAGCTGGCCGATCATCGCATCGGCGTTCACCAAGTGACGCAGATAGATGCCGAGCTCCTGACAGTTGTCCGGCAGATCGCCGTCATGCCACTCCGACAGGCGAGCCGTGTCCAATGTCTCCAGATGCAGCGGCCCGTGATTCTCCATGGTGATCACCTGGATGAACAACGGGGTATCGCCCGCGGCCAGCAGACAGTCTTCCACCTTGGCGGCCACGGCGGCATCGCTGATGTACTGACCACACCTGTCGGCATCGCTGAAGTGCGCGATGTCGAGGAATTCATCGAAGCCCATGCGCTTGAGCACCTGATTGCGCAGATAGAAGGTGCCCGGATACGGGTGGATGCACAGGGTGCGATAGCCCAGCGCCTTGTAGCTGGCGGCCAGGTTGGAGACATCACGCCTGGCCAGCTGGTGGTAGGGGTTGAACATGTGCACGCCTAGCTGCTCGGCGGTCAGGCCGGTGAGAAAGGCCGTCTCGGTGCGCACGGTATTGGCGCCCCAGGCTGGTACGGCCAGCCGCCCGCAGGGCAGCCCCTGAGACAGGGCGGTGAAGTGACAGCGGTCCAGATTCGGCAGCAGGTCATCGCGCACCTTGGGGTAGACCCGGCGCGCATCGAAGAAGGATTCGCTCTGAACGCTCACTACGTGGGGCAGACAGCCTGGTGCAGCTTCGTTGCCGATCGCCTCCAGCGCCTCACGCGCCGTCTGCCCGGCGGCCTGCAGGGGATCGTGATCCGGCATCAGCGGGCGACGGGCCAGGCGAGCGTATGCCAACAGGTAGGCGACCATGCCGCGCTCACGCAGGTCATATTCCGGGAACAGCATGATGTCTCGAGTCAGTCGATTGCCGAGCGCATAGGTCATGGCGCCGCTCGCCAGCAGCAGGGCGATCAGCGGTACCAGCCAGGCGCTGGTGTCATCGGCGTAGCGCGCAGAGAACCCCAGCGCGGGTTCCAGCCACAGACCCGTCCCGATCGCCAGTGCGCCGGCGCAGAGGGCGGCAATCGTCAGGCCGATGCCGAAGAAGGGGATATACAGCCGGGGATGCTTGATGGCGTCGGTGAAATACTCGAAGTCCTGGCTCAGGAAAGGCTCACGCAGCGAGACGTATTTGGTGTGACTGACCTGCAGCACCACCAGCCACAGGGCATTGACGACCACCACGGAAAACCACGGGCGTTGCGTGATCAGGGTGCAGAGCGCCCAGCTCGCGCACCAATACCCCACATGGGCGAGCTGGGCGCTCCAGGACCGGCGCCAGAAGACCACCGGTGCCGAGTCCATCTGGCGCAGGATCAGATGCTCCAGCACCAGCGTGACCAGCAGCCCTGCCAGTAGCGGCCAGACCATGAAAGACACGAACGCAATGACAAACTCCATGTAATGCCGACCTCGTTAGCGCTGCCACGGCAGCAGCGGTGTAATGTTCTGGCGCAGATCGCGACCGTCTGGAACCCTGCCCGCGATGCTTGGCATGCGTCGGACAGGGTGGGGGTGAGGCAGCCATTCAGTGAGTGTAATTGAACCATCCCAGCAGACGCTGTGAGATACCGGCTGGCAGCACGCTGAGCCACCAGCAGCCGAAATTGAGCGGGAAGGGGAAGCTGATGCGGGCCCGGTTGCGTGCCGCACCCTTGAGAATGCGGCGTGCGGCTTGCTCGGCGGGCATCTCGAAGGGTTTGGGGCCCGGCATCGCTTCGCACATCGGGGAGGTGACATAGCCGGGCATCACCACCGTCACGCCGACCCCGAACGGCTTCAGCCAGCTTCTCAGTCCTTCCCCGTAGGCCTTCACCGCCGCCTTGCTGCCGCTGTAACTCGGCGTGAGTGCCAGGCCGTGCCAGGCGGCAAGCGAGCTGAGCAGCACCAGCTGGCCGCTGCCCCGCGCCTTCATCGCCATGGCCAGATGATGCGCCATGCCGAAGGTGCCCACCACGTTGGTCTGCAGCAGGCGACGCGCGTCTTCCCAGCGCTCGCCATTGCCCTGGGGGCCGATGTCGGTGTTCATGCCGGCATTGGCGATGGCGATGTCCGGCACTCCCTGTGCGCAGACCTCATCCAGCCAGGTGAAGAGTGTCTCTTCATCGCACAGGTTGAGTACCGTGCACTCCACCTCGGCACCCAGTGCGCGACATTCGCCGGCAATGGCATCCAGCTTGCGCTGCTTGCGACCGGTGAGGATCAGCGTGGTGCCCCGGGCGGCATAGGCACGCGCGAGCGCACCGCCGATCTCGCCGGTTGCGCCCGTGATCAGCACGCGGCGCAGGGCAGTGGCGGGACGCGAACTCTGCTGCGGTGCGCCATCCGGAGCTTGCTTTCCTTCACGCTGCTCGGTGGTCGTTGCGTCATCCCGTGCGGACGGTGCCTGAGTGTCAGGCTGCTGCGGGGGCATTGCCGTCATGATCGTCTCCCTTGAATCCCGACACTCACGGTCGGCAGTTCCCTTGCGTTGTTCATGGTCGTTCTTCTTGTGGCCCTGGGGCAGACACGCGGCCTGTCTTCGGGGGTTCCGGCTCTGCAAGGCGCCTGATGGCGCTCTCATGATCGACGGTGGCATCCCTGCCAACGACGACCTCGATGTCCAGCCTGAAGGCAGGATCAGCAGCGACTCAACATCTGCTCCAGCGGCGAGCGCTCGGCACACAGTATCTTCGAGGCTCCCGTCACCGCGAGCTGCATGCCCGGCTTGCAGTAGAAGCCGCCATTGAGCTGCACGGTATGGATGACGGTGTTGCGGAAGCTGCGAAACAGCGTGGTGTCCGGCTTCTCGCCCTGAGTCCAGAACTCGTGCAGGCTGCCCTGGAAGGTCAGGCCGGGCAGGTTGAAGATCGGGTCGCCCATGCAGTAGGTCGGGCAGCGATACTGCAGCGCGACATTGCCGGTGGTGCTGTTGACGGTGATCATGCCCTTGGCATGCTGCAGCAGCGTCTCGAGATTGCCGCTTTCCAGATAGACGATGCGGCCGATCACGTCATAGCGGCGCTCGAGCTCTCGGATCAGCTTCGGGTAATCCACCAGTCCCATGTCGAGTGGGTGGTTCTTGATCACCAGGCGCGCCCCGCGCGGAGCGTTCAGGGCAAAGCTCTTCATCACTCGCTGGATGACTTCCTGCATGTTGGAAAAGCGCGAATGATGACGGATCTGGGCATCGGTATTGAGCTGCAGCGGCAGCAGATAGAAGGGCGCGCCACTGTTCATCAGCTGTTCGATGCGTCCGGCATCCCGCCGCTTGTACCAGCGCATCAACGGCAGGCGCGTGGCATAGCCGCAGTATTCCTCCGCGGCATTGATGCTGTGCGGACGATAGCGCGGGAACAGCAGCGGATTGGCGGCACCGGCCAGATGATAGGTCATGTCATGACGGGCGCGCTCCCAGAAGGAGGCCTTGAAGCGCTGCGGCGTGGGCGCGTCGTCCAGTTGCCTACCGGCCTCACGGAACCAGTCGGGGTCACGCGGCAGCAGGGAGTGGCCATTGACCCCCTCGCGCTCCAGCGTCACCCAGAAGGGGCGGAAGTAGCCTTCCTCGAAGACATGGGTGCGAATCCCGAAGTATTCCGCCTTGAGCACGGCATCCCGATGCACGGGACGACGATCCCCGAACAGCACCTGATCCGTGACGTGGTGCCTGCGCCACAGCTCGGCGATCCACTCGCCGAGGTCTTCACTCCGGCCGCGATAGGCGTAGGCCTTGTCGTGGCGCCAGTAGAAGCTGTCACCACTGTTGAAGTTGACCTTGATGACCTCGTGCCCGTCCTGCTTCAGCTTGTGGGCAAGATGCAGGAAGAAGGGCGAGCAGACCCCTTGCAACAGCAGGAAGACACGCCGCTGTCCACCACCGGGAATGCGACGCGCGACAGGTGGGGGTGTCAGCAGAGAGGAAGGTGTGTCCTGCGTGGTCGGATGCATCACCCCGATATCTTCCGACAGCTTGAACAGCGGCTGCAGCGATGCCAGGCCGCGCGCTTCAGAGCCGCCCGACAGGGGAGAATGATGATTCGGCAACGCCAGACTTCCTTGTTGCATAGGTCAGTGCCTTCCAATGAATAGCGCACGATAGCCGCGGTAGAGCCTTGTTTTCCAAGGCAGGGTGATCTTGCGGGTGCCATTTCTCAGCATGGTGCGTTGTTGTTCCAGAATCGTGACAACCGTCTCGGCGTTGCAGTGATGCCCGTACACCGGGTCCACGTACAGCGGGTACTCGATCAGGGCACCCGCCACCAGCGCATCCAGACTCAGGCGCCGTGTGCGACGTTCACAGCTGACGCGATCATGGGTCAGCCCCCAGCCGGCATAGAACGGCAGCCCGTGGGTCGTGACTTCCACTCCGCGCAACAGTGCCTCGAAGCCCGCCAGGGAACACAGCGTGTGGACATGATCGACCTGTTCGAACAGCTGGCAGATATCGCCTGACGTCAACACCAGGTCCTCTGGCGTGTTCTCGCCGGACATCTCCCCGCGCCGACCACCAGAGACAACGTCAGGATGCGGTTTGTAGATCATGTAGGCATCAGGATGCAATTCCCGCGCCGCTTCCAGCAGCTCACGGTGGGTCTTGATGCCCGGGCAGGCATGACGGATCGAGGCGTCCGACTCCACCTGGCCGACCACCAACACGATCTCGCGCTCGCCGGCCAGGGCTCTCAGGTCCGGCAGGGCGTCATGTTCTGCATTGTACTTGCTCAGTCCCAGCGCAATGATGCGCTCCCGCAGACGACGCGCCCGCGCAAGTTCGGCGTCGTCAAGCGCGTGGTGCTCAAGCCAGTCCTCCAGCGTGCTGGCACGCTGGGCATCGAAATGCATCGCCTTGTCGTCGACGATCAGCGACAGGGGGCGGGTGAGGTCCACTCCCAGGCCGACGGAGCGCAGGAAGCCGTCTTCCATCATCCAGAGCTCGCCGCCGGCTGATCTGACCTTCTCCTGACGCTCGGGGGGCGTGCGGCCAGCCCAGCTCAGGACCTTCTGTGGCAATGCGGAAGCAGTCGGCTGAGTGAGACGCTCCAGTGCGCGTTCAGGATGCTTCTCGAAGCGAAGTTCCGACCATGGTCCCAGGAAGAAGCCGATGAACTTCTGTTTCCATCCGGAAAACTCCAGCCCTTGCCACTGTCCTGCCATGCGTGAAGCGACTCGTTTCTGGTCTGCCAGCAGCTGAAGGACCTCCTCCAGCGAAGCGCGCTCCCCGGTGTAGGGGTTGGCATAGCGCGAATACTCGAGGTACGCCGCGGCGAAGACCTGTTCCAGGCGGCGTGATTCGCCGCGGCGCTCGCACGCCTGGCGATCCTCGGTCAGCCCCCAGCCGGCATAGAAGGGCAGGCCATGACAGGTCACCGACAGGCCGGCCAGCAGTGCCTCGAAGCCCAGCTGGCTGGTCACCACATGCACGGCGTCCACCTGTTCGAACAGTGACCAGGGATTGATGTCGTCGCTGAGCAAGGTACACCCCTGTCGGCGCGCCTCTTCCACCAGATAGCCCTGCTTCTTGCCGGCGATCACATCCGGATGCGTCTTCACCCACACTTCGGCCTCCGGCTCGGCGCAGGCTTCTCTCAACATGGCGAGAAAGGTCGCCTGTGTTGCCATGCCGCCTTCTATCGAGGCATCGCCGGATGTCTGGTCTACCACCAGCACACGCCGCGTCTTCGTTCTGGCGGGCAGCTGTCGTTCCGGCGCATGGTTGTACTTGCTCAGGCGCTGGTGGCACAGACGCTGCATGGCAGTGCGGGCACGCATCAGAAGCGCCTCGCCCTGACGCTCAGGCGCCTCGTGAATCAGCTGCTCCAGGTCACTCGGCTGGCGGGCGTCGTAATAGATGCCCTGATGATCCACCACCATCGACATGGCGGGGTAGCCTGCGCTTGCCAGCGTGAGTGAGCGCACGAAGCCATCTTCCAATGCGATATAGGGCAGCGCATGTCGCCGGGCATACTCGCGCGCCTGAGCCGCCGTTGTCTTGTGTCCCCATCCGACGACAGCGCTGGATTTAGTGCGGAAAATACTGCATACATTAGCATTTTTTGTACTACTTAAGCCGAATATCGAAGGGGAAGAAGTGGCCTTGATAGGCGTTGTTTTCTGGCGAGGTGAACATGTAAAAAATGGTGATTTTCTTACATTTTTGCTGGTCGCAGGTGGGGTGGCAGCGGCGTTTTTCGGGCGACACGAGGGGTGGTGGCATGCAGGCGAACGGCATGTCGCACCGAGAGATGCCGAGACGCCGGCCTTCTTCAGTGGCAACAGCTCCGGAATGAAAGCCTCAAGGTGAGGCTGGCGCAGGATTCCACGTGAAAAGCACAGCGTCTGCCGGGAGGCCCCGCATGGCGCAGGGTTTCGGTGGTTCGGGGAGTCAGCGTGAAAGGCGCAGCGAGACTGCATGAAAAGCCACCATCCATGTTTTTTGATTGCGCCCAGCATGCAAGATATCCGTTGCACTGAAAAAAAGTGACTGCTCACTCGTGGTGATGGCGACGTCCTTGCCGCTCTTGCGGCATTACCGTTGACGCAGAGTCCGCAAATAGGGAAAGTACGCAAAGTGACGAATGAATTCAATCCAGTCTTTGTTCACGATGTTGGTAGCAGGCAAATAATTAACGTGTTCTTTGTTTTTTCGTCAGCTATTTCTCTGCATACTTTAGCAGCAATAGCTTTGCTGCTAAAGTGCCAAGCTTTGTGATGGATTTTCATTAATTCCTGAACTTCATGCAAACTCGAAAAGCAGAGCTAGTTCAGCAGCGGCAGGAAGCCAAGGGAACGCTAGTAGATGCAAATCGCGCAGCACATGGATGCTTTTGTCACCTTGGTGGTGACGGTAGGAGTATTGGTAGGGCTTGCCTGGGATCGTCGGCCGGTACAATGGCTGGTGATGGCCGCTGACATGTCGTTGCTTCTTCTAGGCGTCAATATATTTTCACCTTTCGGGCACGCCATTGCCGTGGCTACCCTACTACTTGCTGTTCGGCTTCTTGCCCTACCCCCACACCTGCTGACTGCTTACATAGCCTATGGGTGTCGCCTTCTTTTTCAAAGTCGCTCAAGAGAAAGCCACCTGGCTTGGCTCCTTTCAAGGCAAGGTGCTCGGCGGGGGTTGTCAGCGCCGCACCGCACCGCACTAGCTGCCGATTCTTCAACAGAAATGGGACAGGGATGCGTCATCGAAGTGACCCAGCGGCGTGCCAACCTCAAGTCAATTTCATTGCAGAGCTGGAAGACAGCACGCCATCAGAAATTCCAGTTTCCGGGCTTACATGCAATATCAGTCCCTCAGGTGGGACCCCTCCACATGAATCGGTCGCTGCTTGCAGCCATGCTTATTTTGAGACGTACGAACTTTCATGCCGCACAGTGAATCGCGTCGAACCCGGTTCCATTCGTGTATGCGGCCCCTTGCAGCATCAGGACACTTTCATGAATCAGAAATCTTCTTGGCAGACCTCATTTCGTATTGCTCGCTTGGCCTGTGCAGCAGGCCTCGCACTGACCGTCGCCGGTTGCGCGACGTCCTATCCCGCCTCCAGCGGCGCTGGCAGCACCAATCTGGCCAACCTGACCGGTGCTGCGTCACTGCCGGCGGATGTCTCGTCATTTCTCGACAGCTCTGCCCCCGGTAGCGTGATCGCCGTGCCTACCAGCCCCTGGGGCAGCGATGTCGAAGTGGTCGCCCATGAGCGCTACTTCGCCGCCAGTGGGCGTATCTGTCGCGAGTTGACGGTCTCCAATGCGCGTGACCTGCCGAGCAAGGAGCTGGCCTGTCGTACCAGCAACGAGGGCAAGGCCGGCGAGGGCACCTGGGTGACCCAGCGGCTGGTGACCGGCCTGCTGGAAGAGGCGCGCTGAGAGGTTTGTACCGCGACTCATCATGAACCGACGACACCAGGGAACAGGCTGGCGTGACCGGCACTGTCATTCCTGATCAATACAGCACTATTTTTTGCACTACGAGGGGCCTAGCCCAATGACAATTTCCAGATTCTTGCTCCGGGCCGGGTGCCTGGTGGCGGTAGCGTGCCTGAACGCCAGCCCTGCCATGGCAGCCGGCCTGGGCGGTGGTTCCATCCTGCCCAGCGACGACCAGGCCTCCAGCATTCCGCAGAAGACGGACAGTGTGGACGACAAGGCCCGCGCCGACTGGCGCAGTGGCACCTACGGCCCGCTGACCTCACGGGAGCAGACCGACCCCGACTCTCTGCCGCCGTTCGGCGAAAACCTCTTTACCGGTGGTTTCCGCGGCATGATGGCCGATGGCCTCAACAGCAGCTACACCATCAAGCCGGGTGATCAGATCACTCTGCGCGTGTGGGGTGGCGTGGAGATGGAGTCTGTTCTGCCGGTGGATGCGCAGGGCAACATCTTCCTGCCGGGTATCGGCCCGGTGAGAGTTCAGGGCACCACCAATGCCCAGCTGGACGGCAAGGTACGCGCCGCCATCCAGGAGGTGTACCCGGAGAATGTCAGCGTCTATACCAATCTGCAGGGCGTTCAGCCGGTGGGGGTCTTCGTCACCGGTTACGTCAAGAATCCGGGCCGTTATGCCGGTACCCCGAATGACTCCATGCTGTATTTCCTGGATCAGGCCGGCGGTATCGACCAGGCACTGGGCAGCTACCGCAAGATCAAGATCAAGCGCAACGGCCGCGTCATCAACACGGTCGATCTCTATGACTTCCTGATCAATGGTGAGATCGCCCGTCCGCAGTTCCGCGATGGCGATACCGTCGTCGTCGAGGAGCGTGGCCCGGCCATCAGCGTGGTAGGGGATGTCGAGCGTGATTACCGCTATGAACTCACCGACTCGCGCCTGAGCGGGGAAAACGTGCTGAATCTGGCGCGCCTCAAGTCCGGTGTCTCGCACGTGCTGCTGCGCGGCTCGCGCACGGACGGCCCCATCTCGCGCTATCTGCCGGTGGCGGAATTCCGTGGCGCTGACGTACGTGCCGGGGATGAAGTGCTGTTCAGTGCCGACCAGCGTGACGAGACCATCGTCGTGCAGCTGGAAGGCAGCTTCTATGGCCCCTCTCGCTATGCACTGCCGCGGGATGCTCATCTGGGCGAATTGCTCAACGCCGTCGGCGTGCCGAAAGGGCTGACCGACTACCAGAGTGTTTCCATCCGCCGTGAAAGCGTCAAGGAACAGCAGGCGCAGGCACTGCAGGATAGCCTCAAGCGTCTTCAGGCCACCTATCTTGGCGCGTCTTCTTCGACCACCGAAGAATCCGAGCTTCGTGTCCAGGAAGCCGCGATGATCGAGAAATTCGTCGAGCAGGCCAAGAAGGAAGAGCCGACCGGGCGTCTGGTCGTCGCACGTGACGATGGCAACATCGCCGACGTGCGTCTGCAGGACGGCGATGTCATCACCATTCCGGAAGTCAGCGATTCCCTGCTGATCAGCGGCGAAGTCGTGGTGCCTCAGGCCATGGTCTACACCCAGGGCATGACGGTGATGGACTACATCAACAGCGCCGGTGGCTTCACCCAGCACGCGGATGAAGGCCAGATCCTGGTGGTGCGCCAGAACGGCGCCGTCCGCCGTGCCGAGGAAGTCGAGCTGCGCTCGGGTGACCAGATTCTGGTACTGCCGGAACCGCCGACCAAGAACCTGCAGTTGGCCACCAGCATCACGCAGATTCTCTATCAGGTCGCCGTCGCCACCAAAGTCGCGATAGATCTTTGATCATGGAAATGACAACCCCTTCCTTACACAAAGTCACTCGTAGCCCCCTACGTGTGACGTGGAGTGTCTGGCACGCGTTGTTCATGCGCGAGGCAGTCGCTCGTACCATGGCGGATAGAATGGCGTGGTTCTGGATGTTGTTTGAACCCATTGCGGTAATCGCCATCATGGTCGGCATACGGGCCCTGTTAGCGGGAGGGCATCGGGTATCTGGAGCTGAATTCGTTCCTTGGATGATTACGGGACTGCTGGGGTTCTTTCTGTTCAGGGAAAACATGATGCGCTCCATCGGAGCGGTAGACGCCAATAAAGGACTATTCACCTATCGACAGGTCAAACCCATCGACCCTGTGCTGGTGCGTTGCTATCTGGAAGGCATGATAAAAACACTGATCCTGATTCTATTTGTGCTGGTCGGCAGCCTACTGGGGCTCGACTTGATTCCTGATGACCCACTACTGGCACTATGGGGTTGGCTGACTCTCTGGGCACTGGGTGCCAGTATTGGAATTCTTGTTTCTGTGCTGAGTGAGCTGATTCCTGAGATTGGCAAGCTACTTAAAATCATGGGGCTTCCGCTGTTGATCATCTCTGGGGTCATTTTCCCCATCAACCTCATTCCGCACGAATACCAGATCTATGTCACCTGGAATCCTATCGTTCACGGCGTCGAAGAACTGAGGAAAGCATTCTTCTCCGGATACCACACGCTGAATGTGATCAATCTTCTCTATCCGTGGTTCTGGGCACTTGGCATGATGGCATTTGGGTTGCTCCTGCATATCCGGTTTTCGTGGAGGTTGCGCGCTCAATGATAGAAATTCGTGGCTTGTACAAGCGTTACCATAATCATCATGGCAGCGACTGGGTGCTTAACGATATCAATCTCACTATTCCCACAGGAGTTAGTGTCGGCTTGGTAGGCAAGAATGGGGCAGGGAAGTCGACCTTGCTACGTCTTATCGCTGATATGGACCGTCCCGAAAGAGGGGAGGTCATACGCCATAGTCGAGTATCTTGGCCGATCGGCCTTGGTGGCGGCTTTCAGGGTTCAATGACAGGTCGGCAGAATGTCAAGTTCGTTGCACGGATTCATGGTAATCATGGAAAAGTGAATGATCTTATTGATGAGGTTGAAGCATTCGCAGAAATAGGCCCAGCGTTCGATGAGCCTGTAAAAACCTATTCATCAGGGATGAGAGCACGCTTGGCCTTCGGGCTATCACTGGCATTTGAATTTGATGTCTACCTATCTGATGAAGCAACCGCGGTCGGAGATAGGGCATTCAGGGCCAAGGCAAGTAAGGCTTTCAAGGATAGAATCAATACCGCAAGCCTGATCATCGTTTCACATAGTGAAGGTATCCTGAAAGAGCTTTGCCAAGCGGGTATCTATTTAAAAAATGGTGAAGCGATATGGCATGACAGTATCCATGACGCCATTTCTCATTATCATGCCGACAGCAAGGATTAAATACGCATGAAAAATTTTTTGAAAAAGTACCCTCATTGGGGACTTTGTTTTTTTAGTATCTTCGTTGTGAGTTTTTACTGGACATTCTGGGCCAGTGATCGTTATGTCTCTGAAGCCAATGTGGTGTTGGAGAGTCCACAGGTCAGTATGCCAAGTCTTGATGTCTCTTCACTCTTGACGGGGGGGGGGAGTTCCAATAGCCAGGATATGCTACTGCTCAGGGACTACTTACTATCTACGGACATGCTGAAGTATCTTGTCAAGAATGCAGACTTCAGGAAGCACTATGCTGGTTCTGGTGCAGACTTCTTTACACGACTGAGAGATGAAGATGCACCTCTCGAGATGTTGCATAAATACTATAAAAAGCGCGTCTCGGTTGAGCTTGATTCTTATGCTGGGGTATTGCGTATCAAAGTTGAGGCATTTACTCCAGAAAAAGCGCACCAGATAGCGAGCCTGTTGCTCTCACAGGGTGAGACTCAGATGAACCTTTTGGGGCAGCGTCTGGCTCAAGAACAAGTCGAGTTTTTGGAACAGCAAGTTGAAGTTCTTGAGAAGCGATTCAACGCCACGCGTGAAGCATTGTTGAGTTACCAAAATGAAAATGGCTTGGTTTCCCCAACTGCAACTGTTGAAAGCTTGAGTACAGTCGTGGCGACCCTGGAAGGGCAGTTAGCCAGTCTCAAAGCACGAAGAAGTGCACTATCGAGTTATCAAAGCAAGCGTTCACCTGAAGTGGTTCGTGTGAATAGTGAAATCAAGGCGCTTAATGACCAGATCGAAAGCGAACGAAATCGCTTAGCTCGTCAAGGTGGTAATGCTTTGAATGCTCTTTCCAGTGATTATCAGACGTTACAGCTGAAAGCTGAGTTTGCACAGCAGAGCTATTCAGGAGCTTTAGAGGCTCTAGAAACAACCCGAATAGAAGCAGCTAGGAAATTGAAGAAAATTACAACATTGCAAATGCCCACCATGCCTGAATACTCTGCCGTGCCTAGGAGGCTGTACAATACGATTGTATTTGTCTGTATTGCTTTGTTTGTATCAGTGATTTTATCTATGATCTCTTTAATCATATCGGATCATCGGGATTGATCTTTATGTTTGTATAAGTGCTCTTAGGAGGCCTGTGATGTATAGTGTGAACAATATTGACTTGACCGTTATTATTCCTTTCCGTGATGACCCATCTCTCCCTTATTTAAAGTCGCGACTAGAGGATCAGTGCTGGTCTTTTCCAGATCACAAGAGAATTCAGTTTCTTGTTGTGGACTCTGGCTCCAGCTATGATAGTCAAAAAGTATGTAGAGAGATCTGTTCGAAGAATAATGTAGATTATATTTATCACGACAGTATAGGTAAGACTTTCTCAATTGGTGAAGCGCGTGATTACGGAGTTAAGCATGCTGAAGGTAATGCCGTTACTTTCCTCGATGTTGACTTGCGAGTCTCAGATGATTTCTGGGATAATCTTCTGAAGTTGATGTGCTCTTATGGTATCTCAACGTATAAGAAAAGTTTTTTTGCCATACCGTGCTTGTACCTTACCGAGCAAGGCACAGAAGATTTTAATAATAACTCTGACTCCTCGAAATATTTGGCATACTATATGTCATATCTGTTAGGAGATAAGTCAAAGGTACAGAATCTTGCAGCTTGCTCTTCGGTAATGATTGTCAATCGTTTGCATTATCTATCTGTGGGCGGCCATAGCCCTGAGTTTAGAGGGCATGGATACGAAGATTTTGAACTTTATCATCGCCTTGGTGCAGAAGATAATACTATTCCTAGAGCTGATGATTATTATAAAGACACTAAAGTATGGGATACGTCAACCTATAATGGGTTTAGATCGCAGTTTTCATTATATGGTAGACTTGCGCTTGCCTCTAATCTTTATGTTTTTCATCTTTGGCATCCTCGCCCTAAAGAAAGCGATTTTTATGCGCCGGTTAACACTCAGAATAATCGGCTTCTATGGATGGATCTTTTTAAAAAGTTTGACAAAGATAGAATTCATCCCACCCCGATATCGGCAGTAGAATCTGCACATAAAAAAGTTCTTTACTTTGGTGTGCCAAATAGTCATTCATCAAACTGTTTAAAAGATATTGTACCTTTGCTTGGTGATTTCGTATATATAAGTGAGTATGATTACTATGAAGATGAAGTATTCGATTATAGATCATTTGAAGACCTAATTTCTCACCATGACATTGAAGCTATTGTTTTTCCTAATCCTTACGGTAACCCGGCCCGTTTAGAGGTTTACAAATGGGCAAAAAGAAGCGGTATCAAGCTATATGTCTACGAGCGGGGTGCATTACCGGATAGTTGGTTCTTTGATTCAAGTGGTTTCAATTCACACTCGAATAGCTATGACGCAAAACTATGGGATCATAAAGTATCTGATATTGATTTAATTCGCACAAAGAAATACATAGCACAACTGTCAAATCAAGAAACACTCGAAAAGCAAACAAATAGAATTGGTGCCGATGCTTTATATGAGAAGTTAAATATTGGTGGAAAAAAAGTCCTTTTTGTTCCCTTGCAACGTCCTAGCGATACAGTAATAAAATACATGGGTGGGGAAATAGAAGAATATAGCGACTTTGTCAATTTTATAGATAAAGCTGCGGAGCAGCTGAAAAAAAAGGGCTGGGTTGTTCTTTGCAAAAGGCATCCTCTAGAAACCGACTCGCCTGCTTTAGAGCATGCTCGATATGTTGCGCATGAGACACATTTCATGGATCTAATTGAAATGTCTGACTCTGTGGCTTTGGTTAATTCGGGTGTAGGCCTTTACTCTATGGCTTTTAATAAGCCCACTTATGTTTTCGGTGAGGCTTTTTATAGCATTGAGGGTGTAAATGTCAAATCAAGCATTTATGATATGGATGGCTTCATAAGCAATCTAAGTAGCCCGTATCAAGTTGATGTGGAAAAAGTATATCGATTTATCTCTTATTTAATTCATGGGTTTTATTCTTTTGGGAAGCCAAATGTTGTATACCGAACTGAAAGAGATGGCTCTAAGCGGAGCATTACAACGTCTGTAGACTTTTACGAAATTAGGATCCCGGGTTTGCAGCCAGTTTTATATAATAAGTCGAGTTATCCATCTGTCAGTAAGTTTTCTCCCTTATTTGAGAGATTTACCTTAGATCTAGTGCAGAAAAAAAGCCGATCTAAAGTTACTAAATCTTCTGGTAAAGCTGTAACTGCTGCTACAGGTTCTCAGCCTAAAAGAGAAGATGCAAGTAGTTTGAATCAGCTACGATCCAACTTGATAAAATCTACCATGAGATATCGACTCTATAAGGTTGCCTATGGAGCTTTCCTGAGTAATGCTCAAAAAGCTCGCCTAGAAAATCAAACGGTCGATTTTTTTGTTAAAGCTAAACATCCTGTCTCTCGCTTTGGGCGCTGGATGTTTAAGCGTCAATTAAAGGCTTGAAACGTATGAGAATTAGTAACAATATCAATTTTACTCTTTTTGGCGGTATTAACGTCCTTGAATCTCGCGATCTCGCCATGCGTGCTTGCGAGCACTATGTAGAGGTGACCAATAGGCTTGGTATCCCCTACGTATTCAAAGCCAGTTTCGACAAGGCCAATCGGTCCTCGATTCATTCATATCGTGGCCCAGGCTTGGAAGAAGGCATGCGAATTTTCCAGGATGTAAAGTCCGAGTTCGGCGTCAAGGTCATTACGGATGTCCATGAGACATGGCAGTGTGAGCCTGTAGCGGAAGTGGCCGATATCCTGCAATTGCCGGCTTTCCTTGCTCGTCAGACAGATCTGGTCGTGGCCATGGCCAAGACTGGCAAGACGATCAATATCAAGAAACCGCAGTTCCTGAGCCCGGGGCAGGTGGTGAACATCGTCGAGAAGTTCAAGGAAGCGGGGAACAGCGATCTCATTCTCTGTGATCGTGGCACCAGCTTTGGGTATGACAATCTGGTAGTCGACATGCTCGGCATTGATGTCATGAAGCGCGTGACCGGGAATCTTCCGATCATCTTCGATGTCACCCATGCGTTGCAGCAGCGTGAAGCGACCGGCGCCGCTTCTGGTGGTCGTCGTCAGCAGGTGGTGACACTTGCGAGAGCCGGCATGGCCACAGGCTTGGCGGGCCTGTTCCTAGAAGCCCACCCGGACCCCGACAATGCCAAGTGCGATGGACCCAGCGCTTTGCCGCTTCATCAACTCGAGCCTTTCCTGCAACAGGTCAAGGCTATCGATGATGCAGTGAAGTCGCTGCCTGAACTGGTCATTGAATAAGTCTGCAAAGGGAATAGCGTCGTGACGATTGAGATGAACCAGAAAACGGTCATCATCATTCCTGCACGTTACGGCTCCAGTCGTCTGCCAGGGAAGCCCCTGGCAGACATCGCTGGCAAGCCGATGGTGCAGCATGTGGTGGAGCGTGCTTCCCAGGTATCTGGAATTGATGCTGTCTGGGTTGCCACTGATGACCAGCGCGTCTTCGATACCGTGGAAGCTTTCGGTGGGCAGGCCGTCATGACCTCTCCAGAGCATGCCTCCGGTACGGATCGCCTGGTTGAGGTGATGCAGAAGGTGTCTGCCGACATCTACCTCAATGTGCAAGGCGATGAGCCATTGGTACGACCGGGAGATCTGGAGCTGCTGGTGGCAGCGATGCAAGACAGTTGGGTGAAAGTGGGCACACTCTGTCATGCCATCTCGGCAGAGGAGGCCAGGAATCCGAATACGGTCAAGGTGCTGTGTGATCAGTTTGATGATGCCTTGTACTTCAGTCGCTCTCCGATTCCGTATCCCCGCGAGGCAGACGAGGCCAGCTATCGCAAGCATGTCGGTGTCTATGCCTATCGGCGCGAGGTGCTGGAGGGATATTCGCAGTTGCCACAGCCTATGGCTGAGCGTGTTGAATCGCTCGAGCAGCTGCGTCTCATGCATGCAGGCATCAAGATTCGTGTCATTGAGGTAGAAGAGACAGGCCCGGGCGTTGACACTCCTGAATGTCTTGAGAAGGTAAGGGCCTTGGTGGAAGGGCGTCCTTCATGCGCCAAGTCTGAGCCACTGGTCAGAACTCGGCTGCTGATTACGGATGTTGATGGCGTACTGACGGATGGTGGTATCTATTACGATGCCTCTGGTGAATCTCTCAAGCAATTCCATGTCCGCGATGGCCTGGGTATCCGCTTGTTGGAGGAGTGCGGTATTCAGGTGGCAGTGCTGTCAGGGCGCGATTCCGCGACACTACGCAAGCGTGTGGCGGATCTCGGGATTTCTCATTCCAGGCTTGGGGTGAAAGACAAACATGCTGCATGCCTCGAACTGATGACGGCGGCGGGGGTTACCGCGGATCAGACAGTCTTCATCGGTGATGATGTAATTGATCTGCCAGCCTTCGAGGCTTGTGGTAGCGCTTACGCCGTGGCGGATGCCCCCAACTATATCAAGGCACAAGCCGATGAAGTGTTGTCACTGCCAGGTGGCAAAGGTGCTGTCAGAGAGCTGGCAGATCGAATCCTTTCGGCGCAGGGCAAGGAAGCCGTCTATAGCACCGCAGCAGGTTTTCTGGGCAATGTTGCCAAGGTTGCACAATAAAGAGTGAAGGATACTGCTCAGCAGCAGCATCGCTGGGCAGCCTAGCATCATGGACAGAGGGTAAGGAAATGCCAAGCGTCGAGATTGGAAAGAAGGTATTCGTGACTCAGGCGGAGGCACTGCAAACGACTTCTGAGCGTTTGGGGAATGAGTTTGAAGAGTCGGTACGCATGATCATGACGACCTCTGGTCGAGTGATCGTCTCTGGGATGGGCAAGTCAGGCATCATTGGCAACAAGATTGCAGCCACCTTGGCTTCGACGGGGACGCCCAGTTTCGCCGTTCACCCGGCAGAGGCTTACCACGGTGATTTGGGGATGTTCACCAAAGGGGATGTGGCCATCCTCATCTCCTACAGTGGTGAAACGGAAGAGGTCATTCGCCTGATCCCTTCCTTGAAGCACTTTGGTGTGAAGATCATTGCACTGGTAGGAAACCCCAGCTCGACACTTGGCAAGAACAGTGACTTGGTACTGGATGTTGGTGTTGATCGTGAGGCGTGCCCCAACAATCTGGCGCCGACTACCTCAACTACCGTCACCCTTGCCATGGGGGATGCGCTTGCCGTTGCCTTGATCGAGCGTCGCCAGTTCATGCCTCAGGACTTCGCGGTATTTCATCCCGGTGGAAGTCTCGGGCGTCGTCTGTTGACGCGTGTACGCGATGTCATGCATTCGCCAGTCCCTTGCAATACGCCTGCTGACTCCCTGCGTGAAGTCATCATGACGATCACCCAAGGCGGGTTGGGACTCACTGTCATTGCTGACAAGGGCACCATCCATGGGTTGATCACGGATGGTGACTTGCGCCGCTCACTCTTTGACAATCAGGGACTGGATGGCGTGACAGGGGGCGATATCATGACGCGCACCCCGATGACGATCAATGAGAACGAGATGTTCTCGGCTGCCGAGAACACCATGTTGAAAGCCAATGTCACCTCCTTGTTGGTGGTAGATGACAATGGTGCGCTGACAGGTGTTCTCAAGCTTCAGGATGCTCGCAAGATCGGTTGAGTGGCTCACTGGTCATGAATTCAATGGAGTCAGGCATGCGGTCACTTGCTGCTAGATGCATGGATGCACTTGGATTGTTGACAGGTGCCAAGTCCTTCGTGGCCAATCCAGTGCTGGGCAGTGCTGAGCTCAATCGTCGTGGTCTTCACCTGACACGCCTGCGCGCTGCGCATTGGCTGATGCGTGTACGCCAGGCCTGGTTTGCCTATGGCGTTCCGCGAGAGCAGCGCAAGGCCTTTCAGCGTGATGGCTATCTGATGCTGGAAGATTTCCTGCCTGCGGAGCAGTATCAGCGGCTGCTCACTGAGGCCGAGGGGGCACGTGGCGAGATTCGTCAGTGTCGCCAAGCAGATACCTTGACCCGTCGCCGGGTGATGTCACCGGAAAATGTTGAAGCCTTGCCGGAAATGCAGGCCTTGATGCGTGACAGACGATTCCGCCGTCTCATGCGTTACTGCAGTGGTCATGCTCGCCAGCCCATCATGCATCTGGAGCGCATCCACAATGGTGTACTGGAAAGTCACGAGCGCGATCCTCAGAAATCACTGCACGTGGATACCTTCCAGCCCACCATGAAGTTCTGGCTATATCTGCAGGATGTGACGCCTGCACAGGGCCCCTTCATGTTCGTGCCTGGTTCCACTCGCCTGACGTCAGCCCGATTGACGTGGGAGAAGCACATGAGCCTGATCGCCCGTGATCATCCCAATCGCTATACCCAGCGAGGCTCGTTCCGGGTGGATGAGGGGGATCTGGAGCGCTTCGGGCTGGGCGAGGTCAAGCACTTTGCCGTGAAGGCCAACACCCTGTTGATCGCCAATACCTACGGCATGCATGGCCGAGGTGAGGCAGAGCAGGGCAGTACACGCTTTGCGCTGTGGGGAATGAGTCGTACGACTCCCTTCTCTCCGTTACCGGGACTGGGTTTCGAGTGGTTGAATCGCGTGCAGTACAAGGTACTGGAGGCTGAACGGCAGCGTGATGATCGCAAGGCCGCCGCCCGGGGAGAGCAGGCTTCCTGGTTCGTTCCCTCGGACAACGGCGAGCTGTGAGATAGGTCTACTGACGTGCCGGACGCCTGGGCAAGGCATCCGGCCATGGTTCCTGACAGACACAAGAAAGCCCCGTTCGCTTCGCGTTCGGGGCTTTCTTGTGTCTGTCATACCTCGGGAGGAGGTTTCTCCCTCGTCATATGAGAATTGCCTCATCATATTGAGGTGACATTTGACGCAGGAATTTCAGCTGGGTGACGGCAGGTGAATCGGGCGAGGGCCAGCGATGGCGTGACGTATCATCTAGGGACAAGGAGGGTGGCGGCCCGGTGCTTTGTCGCGCCAGCTGGTCGGCGTTGCCGTGGCTGACAGCACTCTCACATTTTCTTTCTGCGCCGAGTGCGTGGCCGAGGTGAAGCATGAAGTTCCTGATTACCGGTGGTGCCGGTTTCATTGGCTCAGCCGTGGTGCGTGAGTTGATCCATTCGACAACCCATGATGTGGTCAATCTCGACAAGTTGACCTATGCGGGCAACCTGGACTCGCTGGAGTCCGTCAGTGACCACCCACGGTATGTCTTCGAGCAGGCGGATATCTGTGATGCCAAGGCATTGGCGCGCATCTTCCGTGAGCATCAGCCGGATATCGTCATGCACCTCGCCGCCGAGAGTCATGTGGACCGCTCCATCGATGGGCCGGAAGCCTTCATCGAGACCAATGTCATGGGCACCTGCCGTCTGCTGGAAGCCGCACGTCGTCATTGGAAGCAGCTGACGATGGTCAATCCGGAGAAGGCCGAGAGATTTCGTTTTCACCATATCTCGACCGATGAAGTGTTCGGGGATCTCGATGATGATGCCCCCGGTTTCCACGAGCAGACACCTTACGCACCGAGTTCTCCCTATTCAGCGAGCAAGGCGGGCTCGGATCATCTGGTCAGAGCCTGGCAGCGCACTTATGGCCTGCCCACGCTGATGACCAACTGCTCCAACAACTATGGCCCCTATCACTTCCCCGAGAAACTGATTCCCCTGACGATTCTGAATGCGCTGGAAGGCAAGGCATTGCCTGTCTATGGCAGCGGCCATCAGGTGAGGGACTGGTTATACGTGGAGGATCACGCCCGCGCCTTGATCAAGGTGGCGTGTGAGGCAGAGGTGGGGCAGAGCTACAACATCGGGGGCCACAACGAGCAACGCAACATCGATGTCGTCCGCATGATCTGCGCTCTGCTGGAAGAGATGGTGCCGACACGGCCAGAAGGCGTCGCACATTACGCGGACTTGATCACTTTCGTCTCTGACCGGCCGGGGCACGATCTGCGCTACGCCATCGATGCCGCCAAGATTGACCGGGAGCTTGGGTGGCGCCCTCGGGAAACTTTCGAAAGTGGCCTGCGCAAGACAGTGCACTGGTACCTCGAGAACCCTGAATGGTGGCAGCGTATCCGTGATGGCCATTATCAAGGGGAGCGCCTGGGCGTCAGCGCCTGATCCGTCGTTCTCATGTGTCTGTAAGGCTTGGAGTATGGCGTCACGTCATGGTGGCATGGGGCGTCTGGATGAGCGGCATCATGCAAGGCATGACTGACACTTGATCCAAGCATGTTAATTAAATGATGTTGGTAACGTCAGCCAAACATGGGGTAAATGGGGATGAATATCGGTGAAAACCATGCTGCGTGACAGGTAAGGGGCACGTACTCTGTTCTGCGACACGGACTGATGAAGCAAGGCATTTTCAAAGCCATGATGCTCGATGCCCATTTGTCGGTCGGTGTTCGCTATCCGCGGTGACAGCGGAATGACGTCAAGGGACAGGGAGATCAGCATGGCACGGAAAGGCATTATTCTCGCGGGTGGTTCGGGTACACGGCTGCATCCGATCACGCTCGGCGTCTCCAAGCAGTTGTTGCCCATCTATGACAAGCCGATGATCTTCTATCCGGCCTCGGTACTGATGCTGGCGGGAATTCGCGACATTCTCATCATCTCGACGCCTGAAGATCTGCCGCAATATCAGCAACTGCTGGGGAGTGGAGAGCAGTATGGCGTGCACTTCGAATACGCCGTACAGCCCAGCCCGGATGGCCTTGCTCAGGCGTTCCTGATCGCCGAGGACTTCATCGGGGAAGACGATGTCTGCCTGGTGCTGGGCGACAATATCTTCCATGGCCCCAATTTCACCGGCCAGCTCAAGCACGCGGCTTCACGTGTTTCCGGGGCTACCGTATTCGGGTATCTGGTTCAGGACCCGGAACGCTTTGGTGTCGTGGAGTTCGACGAAGAGGGCCGGGCGCTGTCCATCGAGGAGAAGCCAGCTCATCCTCGTTCTCCCTTCGCGGTGACGGGGCTGTATTTCTACGACAACGATGTCGTGGAAATCGCCAAGCAGGTCAAGCCTTCTGCGCGCGGCGAACTGGAGATTACCTGCATCAACAATGCCTATCTGGAACGTGGGGATCTGCATGTCGAGCGCCTCGGCCGTGGCTTCGCGTGGCTGGATACCGGTACCCACGATAGCCTGTTGGATGCAGGGCAGTACGTGCAGACCATCGAGCATCGTCAGGGACTCAAGATTGCCTGTCTGGAAGAGATTGCCTGGGGCAATGGCTGGATCAGCGATGAGGAGTTGCAGGTGCTGGGCCAGCGTCTCAGCAAGACGGGCTATGGGCAGTACTTGCTCAAGCGTCTTGAGGATGTGAGAAGGGCGACCTCACAAGGAGAGGATCGACACGAGCTGATCAGGGTCGCATGAGGCAAGCCCCATGAGGCAAGCCCCATGAGGGCCGGTCGATGAGTGATCGGCCGGACATTTGAGGTATCGATGAGTCAAGGCCCACAGCTTACCCTGTGGGCCTTGTCGTTGCTGGAAGGGCTGTCAGCGGCCCTAACGCATGTAACACGTTGATTACCTCCGCTACATGTTGGCAGCATTCGGGTGGTGTCTGGCTCAGAATTCATTAAGCTCAGAGGAAGCGTCCCAGAGACAATGTGTGCTCTTTCGCGCGCTTGCCTCCCTTTTTGGCCTCCGGGCCAGACGCGCCGGGACCATGAATGCCTCGTGTAAAGGAGACTGTCATGACCGCCTTCCCGACAACCCCACGCTGGATCGTACTCAGCGATGATGCTCTGGCACTGGAAGACATCTATTTCTTCCTGCCTGCCATGGGCGCCTTGCGCAAGGAAGGCACTCGCGTCGAGCGTTTCGAGACGCGTCGCTGGAAGTTCTCGCCCAGGCTGGCTCAGGCGCGTCTCGGCGGTGCCTGTCTGCTGATCGCCCGCACCCTGGGTGAGGAGTGGATCGAGATGCTGGAGGCTCACCGCGAGCAGCATGGCCGCATCTGCTATCTGCTGGATCATGATCTCGTTACCGCGCAGCCTCAGGAGGAAAGCGAGAGGCAGGCTCGTGAGTTGCAGCAACGCCTGCTGGCGCTGGCGGATGAGGTGGTGGTGGTCAGCGAGCAGTTGCAGACTGCTCTGGCAGGCCTGCATCCCAAGGTCAGCCTGCTGACGCCGCCGCTGACAGGGGCGCTGCCGGACCTTCGCCATCTCGATAGTCAGGACTGGTGCATCGGCTTTCATGGCACTCTGGCGCATCGCGACGATATCGTGGCGCTGGCACCGGTACTGCGCGATATCCAGACGCGTCACGACGATACCGAGGTGGAGTTGATGATGGGGCGTCATCTGCCGCTGGCGCTGAGTGACATTCCGCGTCTCAAGTCCATGGAGGCGTTGGGCTGGGAGGCTTTCCAGGACTATTGCTCGCGGCGGCGGATCGCCATTGGCCTCGCGCCCCTGATGGCGGATTCGGTCAATCACGACATGTCGTGGCGGCGTTTTCTCGATATCACGCGCATGGGCGGAGTGGGGATCTACAGTCGTCGCGCTCCCTATCATGAGCTGATCGAGGATGGCGTCGACGGCCTGCTGGTCGGGGATGACCCGGCAGAGTGGCTGGCGGCGCTGGAGCGTCTGTTGAGTGATCGGGATGCCACCCGCGCCATGGCGCACAACGCCCAGCACAAGGCCCATGAGGTGGGGGACCCCCTGCGAGTGCTGGATTTCTGGCGGGCCCGCAGCACGATGGTCACTTACCCCATGTGACACTGCCACTCGGGTAACGAGACACTATCCTCCTACACGCCAATACCCCACAGGCATTCCATCGCCTGTGGGGTATTGGCGTTTTCAGGGTCTGATCTTCCCGCGACCTGACAGTGGGGTGTCAGATCAACCCACCAGGCGCTGGGTGATGTGTGCGACGCGCTCACCGTACAGGCGTGCGGTTTCCAGATCACCGGCGGGGATCGCCTCAGCGCCTGCATCGGAGGGAGACTGCACCAGAACTCCGGCGGACCCACCGAGATGGTTCACGTCGTCGCGGGTGGCTGCCAGCGTGGTGGCAGGAGCGAGTCCCAGACTGACCCACAGGCCACCGTGCTGCATGGCCAGAGTCTGCAGGTAGTTCAGGGTCATCTGCTTGTCGCCGTTGAGGCTGGCGCTATTGGTGAAGCCACCGAAGACCTTGTCCTGCCAGCCGCGCGAGAACCACACCTTGGAGCTGGCGTCGGCAAATTTCTTGAACTGCCAGGGAGGGCCGCCCATATAGGTCGGGGTGCCGAAGATGATGGCATCCGAGTCATTCAGTACCTGCCACTCCGCCTCACTGATCTCGCCCTGTGGGTCGATTCGAATCAACGTGGCACCAGCACCTTCCACCACCGACTCTGCCACACGCTGGGTGTGTTCATAGCCTGAGAAAACGATCACGGCAATCTTGCTCATGCAGACATCCTCTGGGGTCATGACAGATTTCACGAACGAGGTCAGTCTAGTCAGGCACGCGTCAGCGAGATACCGTATGGCGAGTGACGCTTTGTTGCATGAAATGAGCAGATGCAGGCGAGGGGTGGGCGGAGATGATCGATCGTATTGCGGCCAGTGAGGTGTTTCTGGCCAGCGTGGAGCTTGGCAGTATCTCGGCCGCCGCCGAGCGGCTGGACATGTCGCGTGCCATGGCGTCCCGCTATGTCGCGGCGGTAGAAACCTGGGCCGGTGTACGGTTGCTGCATCGTTCAACCCGTCATCTGAGCCTGACGGGGGCCGGGGAGCAGTTACTGCCCACTCTGAAGACTCTGGTGGCGCTCTCGGATCGGGTCGCGTGGCCGGGGATTGCCCAAAGTGCCGAACCCTGCGGCCCGCTGCGTGTCAGTCTCAGCGTGATTGCGGCCCAATCCCTGATGGGCGAGGCCTTTGCCAGCTTCATGGCCCGATATCCACGTGTGCAGTTGGAATTGCTGGCGACCAACGAGCGCGTCAATCTGATTGAGGAGCGCATTGATCTGGCGATCCGCATTACCAATGAGCTGGATCCTCAGCTGATCTGTCGCCCTCTGGGCCAATGTCATTCCGTGCTGTGTGCCGCACCTGGCTATCTGGCGGTTCATGGCCACCCCTCGCATCCTGAGCAGCTCGCCCAGCATCAGTGCCTGACCTACACGCATTTCGGGCCGGGACAATGGACGCTCTATCGTGATGATGAGGTCTGTCAGGTGACGGTGAGCGGGGGGCTCAAGACCAACGAAGCTACCTTGCTGATGGAAGCCCTGCGCTGGCAGGGGGGTATCGGCATGCTCCCCCGATTCGCCGTTGCGCCCCTGTTGGCCAGCGGGGAGCTCGAGGCCGTGTTGCCGGAGTGGGCGCCCAAGCCACTGGGGATGCATGCGCTCTACAGCACTCGCCAACACATGCCGCTGGCATTGCGTGCGCTGATCGATCACCTGGCCGACGTCCTGGCAGGATCTGCGGGAGCGGGGCCGTATCACACCGCTTCGGCTGTTGAGGATGGGATAACCTGAGGGCGAGGTTCTGTCCCGGAGGTGAGGAGGACTCATCGTCCTGTGTGACGGGCTGCTGGCAGGGGCTTTTCGCGATGGTTTTGCTATGCTGCGTCACCTGATCGTTTCCCCATGTATCCGTTGCAAGGAGTGTGGCATGTCGTTTCCCCCAGCGCCTGAAGTTCCCGAGTCCCTGCCATTGGCGGATGCCTCCTCACCAGTGCGCCCGACGCCCCAGGAACTCTCCGAGCCGAGTCGTCTGGCGAGCCCGGCGGCCGCCCGCAATCGCGATGCCATTCTGGGCGTGTTGCGCGAGGTGATGGGTGAGTCCCGTCGGGTTCTCGAGCTGGCCAGCGGAAGCGGTGAGCATGCCGTGCATTTCGCCAGTGGATTGCCGCATCTGTGTTGGCAGCCGACAGACGCCAGCGCCCGAGCGCTGGCCTCGATCGTGGCCTGGCGAGAGGAGGCATCCTTGCCCAATCTGCAGGCCCCGCTGGCATTGGACGTCCTCGATCCCTGGCCGGAGGTGACATTCGATGCACTGGTGGCGATCAATCTGGTACACATCTCGCCGTGGCGCGTCACCACCGAGCTGATGCGTCAGGCCGGACGTCGCCTGCCACCAGGCGGGGTACTGTATCTCTACGGCCCCTACAAGCGTGAAGGCCGGCACACGGCACCCAGTAACGAGGGCTTTGATATCCAGCTCAGAAGCCGCAATCCGCTGTGGGGCGTGCGCGATCTGGGCGCGGTCATCGAGGAAGCGAATCGTAACGGCCTGACCCTCGACAAGGTGATCGAGATGCCAGCCAACAATCTGAGTGTGGTCTTTCGACGTTAGCACGTGCGATGGCGATCAGTGAGCCGTCAGCCATCAGCGGTAGTGAGCACTCCGCATGTGGCCCCTTCACTACGACAATGCCCCGTCCTGTCGCCAGGTCGGGGCATTGTCGTATTCCGGCGAGGGAAACCCGTCACTGCGGACGTGGGCAAATCCTTGATTTACCGTTCTGCTTTCAATAAGGGCCGTTATGAAGGCGAGTGCATTAATCATTGATCGTGAGTCGGTATCAAAAGCGCTTAGTCGCAAGCAGAAACTTAGTCTGAGAATGATCTGTCATCCACAATACGGTGTCAGTGTTGTCTAGGAGTGCTTGATCGGTAGGATATTTGCATAACCCGTATTGTTTACAGGTCTTTCATAGAAACCACGCCTCATCAGGCGGTGTTGGGGGCGACAGATGGGGTTGGGCAGAAGAGTAACCAGCTCAGGCTAATCGTGTCATTACTTCCCGGGACCATACACCTAGAGGCCATCTTGCCTAATGCAGAATTGCCCCGGGAGCTTGCGGGCATTCCCCGGGAGCACAAGCGAGCTTACTAGCGCCCGCGAGCGTCGGGTTCCCGCTCGGTATCATTCCAGTCGATCACGTGACTGATGATCTTCCAGCCGGCCTTGCGGGCGGCCTTTTCGGCCTGAATGCGCGCTTCCACCCGGGAGATGCTGTCGGTCTGCACCGTGAAGGGTTCTTCCAGTGCCAGACGTTTCTGCTTGACGCCCAGCGTCACTCTGAGCCCCTTGAGCGGAGTGGTCGTCTTTCTGGCGCGTGGTGCCTCAGGGCGAATGCGCGGCGAGGTGCCGGGAGAGGTTGAGCTGGCGGGGGCAGTAGAGGAGCGGACATATCGCTCCAGCTCACGCTTCATGTTTTCTTCGAATTGTTGGATGGTGGTATCACTCATATCAGCAGTCTCATTCACGTCCGTAGAGAAGTACGATGATGGCGAAATGGCTCAACACGCATGACGGGCAATGAGTCGTGAGATGTCGGTCAATGGCGTAGACCCGGTAAATTCAAATCTGACGGTGCCCAGGGCGGAGGAGAATATCGTGAGCTCCGAGTCGAGGTCGAAGGTACCGGAGGTTTCAATCGAGAAGGCGTCAATCTTCCTGTAAGGGAGCGAGGTGAAGTCCTTCTTGCTCCCGGTAAGGCCCTGCACATTCACCGCTATGACGCGCTTGGTGGTAAAGATGACCCCATCACGCATCGATTTGTAGGCCGCGACAATCTCTTCCCCTTCACACAACAACGCTTCCACCTTTTCTGCGTATTCGGCGTGTGGCTTGAGCTTGAACACGCCCTTGTTCTGGAAGTCGATCATGGAATACTCCAGCCTGCTGCTCAAGTCTCTGACATGAGTCTCGCGAACAGGATATCGAGGGGGATGAGACGCCGTCAGTGAGTCAGTCGCTCATGAATCATGCATCGTGACACGTGGTATAGGCTCAAGGATAAGGGATTCCAGCGCCTGAGGATAGCGTCGTGCTAACCCCTGGCAAGGGGCGTCAGCGCACCCTGTTGCAGTGGTTGCCAACGAGCGTGCCATTGGCGAAACAGGATGCGCTTCTCACTTCTAAGCAGGGTAAGACTTTCATGAACCGGCTTTCACGAACCGGCTTTCACGAACCGGCTTTCATAGACACAAAGGCCGAGTGCGCTTTCAGCGCTCAGCCATTGACGACGGTGCCGCCATTGGGGTGCAGGGTCTGGCCGCTGATGAAGGAGGAATCCAGTGATGCCAGGAAGACATAGCAGGGCCCCAGTTCACAGGGTTGCGCGGTACGTCCCATCGGGGTGTCGGCACCAAAGTCTTCCAGCATCTGCGGATCATGTGCGCCGAGTGTCGCCGGCTGCAGCGGTGTCCAGACCGGCCCGGGGGCGATGGCGTTGACGCGAATCCCGCGGCCGACCACTTGATTGGACAGTGAGCGGGTGAAGCTGACGATGGCGCCCTTGGTCGCGGTGTAATCGACCAGAAACTCCGGGCCGATATAGGCATTGACCGAGGTGGTATTGATGATGGTGTCATCTTCGCCGAGATGCGGGAGCGCTGCCTTGGTCAGGTAGAACATGCTGTGCATGTTGGTGGCGAAGGTCTGCTCCCACTGGACATCCTCCAGGGTGGTCAGGTCCTCGCTGACCCACTGGGTGCCGGCGTTGTTGACCAGCACATTGAGCCCGCCGAAGGTCTCGACCACCTGCGCCACGGCGTCGCGGCAGAGCTCGGCGTCACGCAGGTCACCGGCGATCAACAGGCAACGACGTCCCTCCGCTTCCACGAGTCGCTTCGTTTCCTGAGCGTCCTCTTCCTCGCTTAAATACATCACCGCCACATCGGCACCTTCGCGCGCGAAATGTATGGCGGCGGAGCGACCGATACCGCTGTCGGCACCGGTGATCAGCGCCACCTTGTTCTCGAGCTTGCCGCTGCCGCGATAGTCGTCACGGATGAAGATCGCCTGTGGCTCCATCAGGCGCTCCGTGCCCGGCAGTGTCTGCTGTTGGGCATGAATCTCGGTCTTGGCCACCATCTCATCCTCCTTGACGACGCCGTACGCCGTAGCTGTGTAAGTCGTGTGAGCTGTGTGAGTCATGTGAGCTGCGTCAGTCGCGTGGGCGGTCGTGACCGGCATGACACGCCGCACAGTCTCGGGCACATCAGATATCACGCATACCCTTGAGTAACCTTGTGACAGTGGGGGCGAGGGAAAACGGGCGAGACAGGCAACGCTGCGTCCCGCTCAGAGCAATCCTGCCAGTGATGGGAGGTGGGGAGGCCGTGAGAGTGCAAGGGCAGGTGAGGAGAGAAGGGCAAAGAGCTTGGCGCTTAGCGCAGAGAAAAGAGGGAAGAGAGAAGAGAGAAGAGAGAAGAGAGAAGAGAGAAGAGAGAAGAGAGAAGAGGCCGGCGTGGCCCACGAAGGGCGCAACCTGGCATGACACCGGTCACTCTACCGGCCAGACATTGGCCAGGCTCTGCAATGCCGCCTGAACGCTGGGATCAGCGGCCTTGTCACGGCGCCATACCACGCTGAGTGCGCAGGGCAGGCGGGTGTCCGGCACGATATTGAGCCCACGCTCCTGACGCTCGGCCAGCGCCAGCACATCACGCGCCAGTGACAGCCCGACCCCCGCGCGTACCAGGTCCAGCATGCAGACTTCCTGATCCACCTGGGCGACGCGATGCAGCGTAGCCTCCACGCCGCGCATGGCATGTGCCAGCAGGCGGGAATGTACCGAGTTGGGGGGCGTGACGATCCACGGCAGGGCCGCCAACGAGGCCCAGTCGGTCGCGGTCAGCCGCGATGACCAGCCCGCCGGTGCCAGCACGTAGTACTCGAACAGCGCCAATTCCCGGTAGTCGAGGGCGCTGTCGCCCGGCCCTTCTCCCGGTGGGGCGAGATAGAAGCCGATTTCCAGCTCATCCTGCTTGAGTGCCTTGAGCACACATCCACTCATGCCATGTTGCAAAGACGTCTCGATCCCGGGTGCCTGTGCCAGCAGATGCCGCAGGAAACTGCCGAGACGAATGAATTCCGGGTCGATGATGGTGCCGATGCGCAGGGTGCCACGCAGGGTGCTGTGCAGGGCAGAGGCAGCCTGCTCGAACTGGCGGGCACTGGCCAGCGTGCTTTCGGCACTGGAGAGCAGGGCCTGACCATCGGCGGTCAGCTGCAATCCATGGGGGTGCCGATCAAACAATGAGAGGCCCAGGCTTTCCTGAAGCTGTTTGAGCTTGAGGCTGACGGCAGGCTGGGTGAGGTGCAAGGCCTCGGCGGCTCGTGACACGCTACCGGTGCGCGCCACGGTGACGAAGGCGTGAAGACGGGACAGATCCTGCATCGAAGGCTCTCTGGGCAAGGGGGCGAAGGATCAACAGCGACATGGTTCATGTACCAGGCCGCCTGCATTCTTGTCTCAGCGTCCCGCCGATGACCTATTCCCCTTTGGTCTAGCGGTGCCACCGAAAGCGCTGCCTTGACGCTCGAACATTCCCTCCGCCGTATTCCATTCCACGCTCTCACTCGCCCGCAACCCCGCCATGACTGGGCTGGTGAGCGATGGCGGCTGTCTGCGTTCGGGGGCGTTCGTGATATCAGCAATCGTTATATCGCACCCAAGAATAACTCAATTGAACGTTCCGGCCGGCGGGGTAGATTCAAGGTACAGCCTTCATGCATTCAGCTCTCATAAGCAGCTCTCATGTCCAGCCTTATGACCAGCCCCTATGGCTGAGCCGCCGGGATGCTCCCCACGCACGCTTCAGTCACAACGCCAGTGGAGACGATTCACGCCATGACCACGCCCCAACAGACCATCGCCCATTTCATCAACGGCCAGGTGACCCACGGTGACTCCAGTGCCACACAGGATGTCTTCAATCCCGCCACCGGCCAGGTGACCGGCCAGGTCGCGCTGGCACGCGACAGCGACATCGATGCTGCCGTGGCGGCCGCCGACGCCGCCTTCCCGGCCTGGGCCGACACCCCGCCGATTCGTCGTGCCCGGGTGATGTTCAAGTTCCTCGCGCTGCTCAACGAGCACAAGGACGCGCTGGCGGAGGCGATCACCCGCGAGCATGGCAAGGTGTTCACCGATGCTCAGGGCGAGGTGGCACGTGGCATCGATATCGTCGAGTTCGCCTGCGGTATCCCGCAGTTGCTCAAGGGGGATTTCACCGACCAGGTCAGCACCGGCATCGACAACTGGACGATGCGCCAGCCGCTGGGTGTCGTCGCCGGCATCACGCCGTTCAACTTCCCGGTGATGGTGCCGATGTGGATGTTCCCGGTGGCCATCGCGGCAGGCAACTGCTTCGTGCTCAAGCCGAGCCCGCTGGACCCCAGCGCCTCGCTGATGATGGCGGATCTGCTCAAGCAGGCGGGCCTGCCGGATGGCGTCTTCAACGTGGTGCAGGGCGACAAGGATGCCGTCGAGGCGCTGATCGATCACCCCAAGGTGCGCGCACTGTCCTTCGTGGGCTCCACCCCGATCGCCAACCTGATCTACGAGCGTGGCGCACGTCACGGCAAGCGCATTCAGGCACTGGGTGGCGCCAAGAACCATATGGTGGTGATGCCGGATGCCAACCTCGACAAGGCGGTGGATGCCCTGATCGGCGCGGCCTACGGCTCCGCCGGCGAGCGCTGCATGGCGATCAGTGTGGCGGTGCTGGTGGGCGATGTGGCGGACACCCTGGTGCCGCGTCTGGCCGAGCGTGCCCGCGAGCTCAAGATCAAGGACGGCATGAATCTGGACGCCGAGATGGGGCCGATCGTCACCCGCCAGGCGCATGAGCGTATCTGCGGGTATATCGAAAAGGGCGTCGCGGAAGGGGCCGAGATGATCGTCGACGGGCGTGAGTTCACCGGCAACGACATCGGCGGCGACAGCACTGAAGGCTTCTGGATGGGCGGCACGCTGTTCGATCACGTCACCCCGGACATGACCATCTACAAGGAAGAGATCTTCGGCCCGGTACTGGCCTGTGTCCGCGTGCCGGACGTCGCGACCGCCATCCAGCTGATCAATGACCACGAATTCGGCAACGGCGTGAGCTGCTTCACCGAGAGCGGCAGTGTCGCGCGTGAATTCGGGCGGCGCATCCAGGTGGGCATGGTCGGCATCAATGTGCCGATTCCGGTCCCGATGGCCTGGCACGGCTTCGGTGGCTGGAAGAGCTCCCTGTTCGGAGATACCCACGCCTACGGCGAGGAAGGGGTGCGCTTCTACACCAAGCAGAAGTCCATCATGCAGCGCTGGTCGGATTCCATCGATGCCGGTGCCGAATTCGCCATGCCGACGGCCAAGTAAGTCGCTCGCGACTGCGGTCATCTGCACTGTCGCCATCTGCATCGTAGTCATCTGCATTCTGGTTACCTACCAGCATACGCCAGCTGTCTGGAGAGGGACGCGCCATGTCAGACAACAAGAACAATCAGCATCGACCCCCGGGGGGCGAGCAGGACGCTCGCCCCGCCAAACCGGGAGACGATCTGTCGGAATTCGATTTCATCATCGTGGGGGCCGGTTCCGCCGGCTGCCTGATGGCCAATCGCCTCAGCGCCAATCCTGATCACCGCGTGCTGCTCATCGAGGCGGGTGGGCGGGACAACTATCACTGGATCCACATTCCGGTGGGCTACCTGTACTGCATCAACAATCCGCGCACCGACTGGCTGTACCGCACCGAGCCGGACAAGGGGCTCAACGGACGTTCGCTGATCTATCCGCGCGGCAAGACGCTGGGGGGATGTTCCAGCATCAACGGCATGATCTACATGCGCGGTCAGGCGCGGGATTATGACCACTGGGCCGAGGTGACCGGCGACAGCGAGTGGCGCTGGGAGCAATGTCTGCCGGTCTTCATGCGCCATGAGGATCACGCGCGCCTCGACGAGGGCGGGGATGCCGGCCCCGAGCATCGCCAGTTCCATGGTCACGGTGGCGAGTGGCGAGTCGAGCGGCAGCGCCTCAACTGGGAAGTGCTGGACGATTTCGCCAGTGCCGCCGAACAGGCCGGCATCCCGCGCACCGAGGACTTCAATCGTGGCAGCAACGAAGGGGTGGCCTATTTCGAGGTCAATCAGCGTTCCGGCTGGCGCTGGAATACGGCCAAGGCCTTTCTGCGTCCGGCACTCAAGCGCGGCAACCTGACGCTGTGGCACTCCACCCAGGTCAATCGTCTGCTGTTCGCGGGCGGCGAGCAGGGCGCAGGGGATGGCACAGGAGCTGGCACAGGGGCGGACGCAGTGAAGGACGCCTCCAGTCTGCGCTGCACAGGGCTGCAGGTCGTGCGTGATGGCAAGCTCATCAACCTCTCGGCGAAGCGTGAGGTCGTGCTGTGTGCCGGCGCCATCGGCTCGCCACATCTGCTGCAGGTCTCGGGGGTCGGGCCCAAGGCATTGCTGGAGCAACATGGCGTCGAGGTGGTGAAGGATCTGCCCGGCGTCGGCGAGAATCTGCAGGACCACCTGCAGATCCGCTCGGTCTACAAGGTCACCAATGCCAAGACCCTGAACGCCATGGCCAGCACGCTGCTGGGCAAGATGGGCATCGGCATGCAGTACCTGTTCAAGCGTTCCGGGCCGATGAGCATGGCGCCATCGCAGCTGGGGGCTTTTACGCGCAGCAGCGAGGACTACGCCCATCCCAATATCCAGTATCACGTCCAGCCGCTGAGTCTCGAGGCCTTCGGGCAGCCCTTGCATCCCTTCCCGGCGATCACCGCGAGTGTCTGCAATCTCAACCCCACCAGCCGTGGCTCGGTGCGTCTGCAGAGCGCCGACCCGCGCCAGGCCCCGGCCATCGCGCCCAACTACCTGAGCACCGAGGAAGATCGCAAGGTCGCGGCCGACTCGCTGCGGGTCACGCGGCGCATCGCCTCCCAGCCGGCCTTTGCGCGCTACCAGCCCGAGGAGATCAAGCCGGGGGTCGAGTACCAGACTGATGACGAGCTCGCCAGGCTCGCCGGCGATATCGGCACCACCATCTTCCATCCGGTGGGCACCACGCGCATGGGGCGCGCGGATGACCCGATGGCGGTGGTCGACAGCCGCCTGCGAGTGCGCGGTATCCAGGGGTTGCGGGTGGCAGATGCCGGCATCATGCCGACCATCGTCAGCGGCAATACCAACTCGCCGACCCTGATGATCGCGGAGAAGGCCGCTGGCTGGATTCTGGAGTCTGCTGTCAGTACCGATTTGGCCGAGCCACTGCCGAGATCGGCCTGACAACGGCCATCTTCCTCCACCCATATCACGGCCTTGCCGATACGCCATGCATGGAGACCTTGCGATACGCCAATCGCAGGGAACTCCCCGTGTCTCAACACCGAACCGCATAACCACAATAACGGTGATCAACATGAGCAGTTCTGCGCCCAAGGCGGCTTCCGGTAGCGAAAGCCAGCCACGCGATTCCCGCGCCTCCCACACGGCCCGCGACGAGATTGACTGGCGGGTATTCCTGCCCTCGGTGCTCGTCATCGCCGGCCTGATCATTCCCATCATCCTGTTTCCTGAGTCCGGTGAGGCTGCCGTCAATACGGCCTTCGCCTTCGCGACCGGCAATTTCGGCTGGCTTTACCTGCTGGCGGGCTTCTCCGTGGTCGTGTTCCTGATCGGTCTGGCGTTCAGCCGCTACGGCAACGTCCGTCTGGGTGGCCCGCAGGACACGCCGGAGTTCTCGTATTTCAGTTGGGTGGCGATGATCTTCGCCGGCGGGATCGGCATCGCCATCGTCAACTGGGCGTGGGTCGAGCCGATCTACTATTTCACCGGCCCTCCCTTCGACGTCAAGGCCGGCAGCGATGCGGCGGCCGAGTGGGCGCTGGCCTATGGGCAGTTCCACTGGGGGCTGACGCCCTGGGCGTTCTACTGCCTGCCGGCGATTCCCATCGCCTATTCCATGTATGTGCGCAACCGCCCGGGCGTGCGTCTTTCCGTGGCCTCAAGCGGCGTGCTCGGCAAGCGTGCCGAGGGGTGGTGGGGCGTGCTGCTGGATGCGGTGGTGGTATTCGGCATCGTCGGCGGTGTCGGCACCTCACTGGGACTGGCGGTGCCACTGGTTTCACGGCTGGTCAGTGATCTGCTCGGCATCGAGCCGTCCTTCGCGCTCAATCTGGGGGTGCTGCTGATCTGGACGGCGATCTTCTCGGCCAGCGTGTGGTTCGGCTTGGCCAAGGGCATCAAGATTCTCTCCGACATCAACGTGATTCTGGCCATCGTGCTGCTGGCCTTCACCTTCATCGCCGGGCCATCGCTGTTCATGGTCGAGGGCTGGGTCAACAGTCTCGGCACCATGCTGTCGAACTTCGTAACCATGAGTCTGTGGACCGACCCGGTGGGCGATTCGACCTTCTGGAAGGATTGGACCGTCTTCTACTGGGCCTGGTGGATCGCCTACGCGCCGATGATGGGGCTGTTCGTCGCCCGTATCTCGCGGGGACGCACCATTCGTGAGCTGATCATCGCCGAGCTGGTGTTCGGCTCGCTGGGCTGCTGGGTGTTCTTCGCGGTCTGGGGTGGCTATGCGCTGGATCTGCAGGTCAGTGGCACTCTGGATGTCGCGGCCGTGCTCAGCGACGGCGGTATCCCCGGTGCGGTGTCCGCAATTCTCGCCACGCTGCCGTTCTCAGAGCTGATCACCGCAAGCTTCATCCTGCTGTGCTTCATCTTCCTCGCCACCACCCTGGACAGCTCGGCCTATGTGCTGGCGTCGGTGACCACGCGTGAGCTCTCTGGCTATCAGGAGCCCAGGCGCAGCGTGCGTCTGATCTGGGCCTTCCTGATCGCCGGTGTCGGGGTGGCATTGATCCAGTTGGGCGGCCTCAAGGCGGTTCAGACTTCCACCATCGTGGTCGCGCTGCCGATGATCCCGGTGCTGTTCATCCTGACCTGGTCGCTGGTGCGCTGGTTGCGCCAGGACTTCGCGCGCAAGGTGCTGGAACCGCATCTGGTGCTGGAGACTCCCAGCCCGCGCGATGACGCCAAGTCTCGCTGAGTGCACTTTTTCCTGTCTCTCTCAACACATGACGCTCACCGGGGCTGACGCGACCCGCAGCCCCTCTGGCCAGAAGGACCGCACCGATGACATTTCACTCCGAAACCCGCCTGCCGCTGACTGACGTCAAGGTCATCGATTTCGGTCAATACATGGCGGGCCCGGCCGTCGCCATGATCCTGGCCGACCTGGGCGCCACCGTGGTTCACGTCGATCCACCCGGCGGGCCGATGTGGCAGTCGCCGGCCAACGCCACGCTCAATCGCAACAAGCTGATCGTCTCGCTGGACCTCAAGTCCGTGGAGGGTGTCGAGCAGGCACTGGCACTGATCGAGGAGGCCGACATCGTGATCGAAAGCTTCCGTCCCGGGGTCATGAAGCGGCTGGGTATTGACTTCGAGGCATTGCGGGAGGAGCGCAATGAGCTGATCACGCTGTCGATTCCCGGCTTTGCCTCCAATGACACCCTGCGCCGCGACTGGCGTGCCTTCGAGAGCGTGATCGCCGCCAATTCCGGTGTCTTTACCGACATGGGCCTCAACCGCGTGTTGATGGGCATCAACCCATCCTTCTCGCCGCTGCCGCTGGGCTCGGCCTATGGCACCATGCTGGCGGCTTCCTCGGTGGTGCTGGCGCTGCAGGCCCGTGAGCGCACCGGCATGGGCGACGAGATCGAGGTGCCGCTGGTCTGCGCGCTGATGGAAGGGCTCTGCTACAACTCGATCAAGATCGAGGGCCTGCCGGAGCGCTACAAGACCCAGCGCGAGAAGGAGATCGAACGTCGGCGTATCGAGGGCCAGCCGATGAATCTCGACTACGACGAGCTGCAGGAGCTGCTCGATCCCTTCTATCGCAGCTACAAGTGCAAGGATGGCCGCATGTTCTATGTGGTCTGCCCGAGTCACCGCGAGCACGCCAAGCGCTGTCTGAAGGTGCTGGGCCTCTATGATGCGCTGGTCGCCGAGGGCATGAGTGAGGAGCCGGATACCTATCGCCCGAGCAGCGAATGGCAATCCGACATGTCGCTGGGTGTCTATCCGTTGCCCAAGTCCTGGGCGGACCATATCGCGGCGCGCATGAAGGAAGTCTTCCTGACGCGCACCTCCAAGGAATGGGAGAAGATCTTCGGCAAGGGCAAGTTCCCCGGCGCGCCGCAGCGCTGGCTGCAGGAGTGGATCCACGATGACCACGCCGAGACGGCGGGCCTGATGGTCGAGGTCGAGGACCCGGAATTCGGACTGATGATCCAGCTCGGCCCGATGGTATGGATGGCCGACAGCGGCCAGGAGATGTTGACGCCCAGGCCGCGGCGCTGGGTGAGTGTCACTCATGCGCTGTCGGTGCTGACCCGCATCGAGACCAAGCTGCCGCGGGTGCGGGCACGCAATGCCCGCGATGGCTGGCTGGAAGGCGTCAAGATCCTGGACCTGTGCAATGTGATCGCCGGGCCGCACTCGGTGGCGTATCTGGCGCGCTTCGGTGCCGAGGTCATCAAGGTCGACCCGGCCAAGCCGTTCTATGACTGCTGGAATACCGTCATCTTCGGCCTGTCGCACATGCGCTCCAAGCGCTCGCTGCTGACCGACGTCAGACAGCCCCGCGGGCGCGCCATCCTGGATGAGCTGATTCGTCAGAGTGATGTGGTGGTCTGGAATGCCACCGACCGGCAGGTGGCCTCCATGGGGCTGAGCGAGGAGGCCATGCGCGAGCTCAACCCGGACGCCGTCTTCTGCCAGTTGGACTGCTTCAGTGGCGTGCTGCCCGGGCCGCGCACCAACTACCTCGGCTATGACGATCTGGTGCAGGCCACTACCGGCATCATGCTGCGCTTCGGCGGCAGCATGGATACCCCTGAAGAGCACGCCCACGTCGGCACCATCGATGTCATGTGCGGCTTTGGCGCGTCGCTGGGGATTGCCACCGCGCTGTATCGCAAGCTCAAGACCGGCCGCACCTCGCGCATCAAGACCTCGCTGTCGGCGTTGAGCGGTCTGGCACAGCTGCCGTTCTGCTACGACTATGAGCGCCGCAGTCTGTTTGATGAGCCCTCCGGTCGTGAGGCGACAGGCTATGATGATCTGGCGCGTTTCTATTCAGCCTCCGATGGTATCCTGCTGGTCAGTGCCTATGAGTCGGAGCTGGAGAAATTCCGCAAGGTCGAGGGACTGGAAGAATTGCCGGAAATCCCGCGTGAGGAGCGTGCCGCCTACCTGGCTCCGCGTTTCATCAGCGCGCGAGCCAATGACTGGGTCGAGCGACTGCAGGCGGCGGATATCGCCGCGGCCGTCTGTGAGAACCTGGAGACATTGCGTTCCTACAACGTTCACCCGGCTGGCGAGCGGACCGGGATCGATGCTGGCAGCTATTCGTTCTCGGTCTACTCGGACCACCCCAGCGGTCACGAGATCACCCAGCTCGACCCCTACGCCATCCGGCCCCGACGTGGGCGCATCTACCCGCTGTCACCGGCCGAGAAATACGGCGCTTCGACTCGCTCGGTGCTCAGGGAGCTTGATCACAGTGATGAAGAGATCGATCAGTTGATCGAGGAGGGCGTGGTGTCCGAAAGCTGGAGTGAGGAGTACCTGCCGAGCTGATCCCGCCATGCGGTGCTTGTTCACCGAGGGCCGCCGGCTGCAGGCAATCGATGGCGCCCTGGATGTTCAAACGCCCCATCTCGTGATTCACGAGGTGGGGCGTTCTTGTGACTCAGTACGTCAGCCATTGCTGAACGCTCAAGGCCGACTCATCTGACTCTGAGCTTGCATGGGTCAGCTCGAGCCAGGTGCATGAGAAGTGCTCAAGCGCTGGGCGTCTTGTGACATGAGGTGAACGTCGAGGATTCTGCTCATGAGAGTGGCGCATCGGCTGGCGAGACCCTCGTGATGCAAGGGCGGAAAGACTGCCGCGTCAGGTGCTGGCTTATGCGTGACAGTCGCCGCTCATGAGCGTTTTAGACCCACAGGCCGCCGGCATTGACGTGTCGGCGGCCTGTGCGCGTCTGGTGGAAACATTGTCGAATAAGGCGCAAGGAAGGCGCGAGAAGAGTGCAGGAGGGGGGAGTGTGCAGCGCAAGCTTGATGAATGAAATTCATGTATGCATGAGAAAATACTGTGTCGCGATTTGTGCTCCCCGCGGTTGCCGGGAAAGTATAATGCGCGTGGAATAAAAAAATGTATAATACCGCGCTCTTTTCATTACGAAAAATTATTGAACACAGCGAACTGCCCGAGCAAGAGCGACGTCTCGCCCCTCTTGCTCGGGCTTTCTCACTAAGGTGGTAGTCGTGCAAGAAGCCGTTCCCCCCGCCAGTGATGGCGATCATCTGGACCCCCGTGTCTTCATTCCCGCCGTATTGGTCATCCTGGCCTTCATCGGCCCCGTCATCCTGTTCCCGGAGGCCAGCACCGCGCTGATCAATGCCGCCTTCGCCTTCGCGACCGGCAAGTTCGGCTGGCTGTATCTGGTGGCAGGTCTGAGCGTCGTCGGATTTCTCATCTGGCTGGCCTTCAGCCGCTACGGCAACGTCCGTCTGGGTGGGGCAGAGGACACGCCCGATTTCTCCTACTTCAGCTGGGTGGCGATGATCTTCACCTGCGGGATGGGCATCGCGATCGTCAACTGGGCGTGGGTCGAGCCGATCTACTATTACACCTCGCCGGCCTATCACGTGGCGGCCAAGAGTCGTGAGGCCGCGGAGTGGGCGCTGGCCTTCGGTCAGTTCCACTGGGGGCTGACGCCGTGGGCCTTCTATTGCCTGCCGGGCCTGCCGATCGCCTACTCCATGTACGTCAAGAAGCGTGATGGCGTGCGTCTGTCCGTCGCCTCGCGCGGCGTGCTGGGCCGCCATGCGGATGGCGCCTGGGGCGTGCTGCTGGATTCCATCGTCGTGTTCGGGATCGTCGGCGGCGTCGGCACCTCGCTGGGGCTGGCGGTCCCGCTGGTCTCGCAGCTGGTCAGCGGCATCCTGGGTGTTGAGGCCAACTTCGGACTGGAAGTCGCGGTACTGTGCATCTGGACGGCGATGTTCTCGGCCAGTGTCTGGTTCGGCCTGGCCAAGGGCATCAAGATTCTGTCGGACATCAACGTGATTCTGGCGATCTTCCTGCTGGCCTTCACCTTCATCGTCGGTGACTCGCAGTTCATGGTCGAAGGCTTCGTCAACAGCCTCGGCAAGACCCTGGGCAACTTCATCCCGATGAGTCTGTGGACCGACCCGGCGGGGGATTCCACCTTCTGGAAGGACTGGACCGTCTTCTATTGGGCCTGGTGGATCGCCTACGCGCCGATGGTGGGGCTGTTCGTGGCGCGTATCTCGCGCGGCCGTACCATCCGTGAGCTGATCATCGCCGAGCTGGTGTTCGGCTCGCTGGGCACCTGGGTGTTCTTCGCGGTGTGGGGCGGTTACGCGCTGGACCTGCAGATCAGTGGCGCGCTGGACATCAAGGCGCTGCTGGATAGCGGCGGTATCCCGCTGGCGGTGGAAGGCATCCTGCAGACCCTGCCGTACGCCAAGCTGGTCACGGTGGCCTTCATCCTGCTGTGCTTCATCTTCCTGGCGACCACGCTGGACAGCTCGGCCTACGTGCTGGCCTCGGTGACCTCACGCAAGCTGTCCGGGTATCAGGAGCCCAAGCGCTCGTTCCGCTTGATCTGGGCCTTCCTGATCGCGGCCGTCGGCGTTGCGCTGATCCAGTTGGGTGGCCTGCAGACCGTGCAGACCTCGACCATCGTGGTGGCGCTGCCGATGATTCCGGTGATGCTGATTCTGGCACTCTCCATGCTGCGCTGGCTCAAGAATGACTTCCCCAAGGAAGAGCTGAATCCGGTGCTGGTCATCGATGACATGCCGGCGTTTCAGCGCAAGTCGAAGAAGGCGAAGCGCCAGGCGTAGTGGCTGGATGCGCTGAAAGATCTGTCGCAAGACTTGATGACAACGGCTCCTCACTTACGGCTCCTCAACATGAGGGGCCGTTGTCGTTTCTGGCAGTGGAGCGAATCAGGGTGCCTCCGGGGTGTCGATGGGCCATGACCTGAGACTTCGCGATGCCTGGATTGCATGCCTGGATTGCATGACGGGTTTGTATGACAGGAATGTATGCCTGGATTGTATGACTGGATTGTATGACTGGGTGCAACAATCGTGGCCTGCTCTGCTGGCGTTCAGGCCATGGGAAAGCTCTCGCTCAAGGCAGGCGATTCTTACCTCTGGCGTGAAAGCCTCGTCATCGGGGCATCTGGCTCAAGGCACACGCGGCAAGCATGGCCCGGGAACAGGAAACCACGCCACAGTCCTTGCTTGAGAGTGGAAGTGATTGGTGCTGATTCTACATCATGTTAGTTTTTCGCTATTTCAGGGTTAGCTATTATTTATTTTTGCTATGGGAACTTCTCGCGAATACTCCTCGCCTCGTTACTCCCTGATTTGACGAGGAATTTCCGAGATGCTGAGCGTACGTTTTCCCATGAAGACCCTGACAGCCGTAATGGCGCTGGGGCTTTCTGCAAGCAGTCTGGCGCAGCAGGAAGTGATGACACGTTCCAATGGTGCGCCGATCGGCAACAACCAGGACTCCCTGACCGCTGGTCCGAATGGCCCGACATTGCTGCAGGATCACCACCTGCTGGAAAAGCTGGGGCACTTCGAGCGTGAGCGCATTCCGGAGCGCGTGGTCCACGCTCGCGGTATCGGGGCCTACGGTGAGTTCCGTGCCACCGCGGATCTGACCGACCTGACCGTTGCGGCACCTTTCCAGGACAAGGGCCAGGTGACGCCGGTCTTCGTGCGCTTCTCCAGCGTGATCAACAGCAAGGGCTCGCCCGAGACCCTGCGCGACCCGCGTGGCTTCGCCGTCAAGTTCTATACCGACCAGGGCAACTGGGACATGGTCGGCATCAACTTCCCGGTGTTCTTCATCCGCGATGCGATGAAGTTCCCGGACATGATCCATGCCCTGAAACCTGACCCCCGCACCAACCTGCAGGACCCGAATCGCTACTTCGATTTCTTCAGCCATATCCCGGAAAGCACCAACATGCTGACCTATCTGTACTCACCGCTGGGCGTGCCTGCCAGCCTGCGTGAGATGGATGGCTCCGGGGTCCACGCCTTCAAGTTCGTCAATGGCGAAGGTGACTGGAAATACGTGAAGTTCACCTGGAAGTCGCGTCAGGGCAACCATGGCATGTCGCCGGAAGAGATCGCCAAGGTGCAGTCCACCGACTTCAATCATCTGACGGATGATCTCTACACCCATCTCGACGAAGGCGATGACCCGGTCTGGGATCTCTATATCCAGACGCTGGACCCCAGCCAGCTGAACAGCTTCGACTTCAACCCGCTGGATACTACCAAGCTGTGGCCGCAAGACCTGATCCCGGCACGCAAGGTCGGTGAGCTGACGCTGAATCGCGTCCCGGACAACTTCTTCCAGGAAACCGAGCAGGCGGCCATGTCGCCGGCCAACCTGGTACCGGGCATCGAGCCGTCGGAAGACCGCATGCTGCAGGGGCGTCTGTTCGCCTACGCCGATGCCCAGCGTTATCGCCTGGGGGCCAACTACTCTCAGCTGCCGGTCAACGCCCCCAAGGTGGCGGTCCACAACAACCATCAGGATGGCGCGGGCTACTCCGCTCCGCGTTCCGGCTCCATCAACTACCAGCCGAGCCGCAACGCCGACTCGCTGGTGGATGACAGCCAGTACGAATACAAGCGTTACACCCTCAATGGCACTACCCAGCAGCAGCCCATCGGCAAGGAGCAGAATTTCGCTCAGGCCGGGGAGCTGTACCGCTCCTTCTCCGAGGAAGATCAGGATGACCTGATCGAGGTGCTGGGTGGGGATCTGGGCAAGGTCAAGAACGACGAGATCCGCAACATCATGGTCAGCTACTTCTATCAGGCCGACCACGAATACGGCGAGCGTCTGGCCAAGGTCGCTCACGTGGACATGGACGATGTCGAGGAGCTGATCGACGCGCAGCAGAAGTGATCTGACGCGTCGCGTGACAGGGCAGGGGGGCAATGCCTCCCTGCCATCTTCCCGACCGATTTCTGGACCAACCTCGAGGAGAGAGTCCCATGACCTTGACCGTGAATGCCCCCATCAGGCAATCCATCACGAACCTTGTCACCTTGATGCTTGCGCTCAGCGTCGCCGTCATGAGTCTGCTCGCCCTCCCGGCGCAGGCGGACGAGGGCATGGACATCATGGATGCCGCGCGTCAGGGCGACAACGCCGCCATCGAACGCTACCACGACCAGGGCGGAGACCTGTCGATCACGGAATCCCACGGCTATACGCCGTTCATCATGGCTGCCTACTACGGGCATACCAGCACTCTGGCCCTGCTCAAGGGGTATGGGGTGGACGCCTGTGCCGTGGATGAAAGAGGCAGCAATGCCTTCATGGGCGTGGCCTTCCGTGGGCATGTCGAGACGGCAGACTGGCTGTTGGCCAATACCGACTGTGATGTGAATCATCGCAATGCCAGTGGCCAGACGGCGCTGATGATGGCCTCGCTGTTCGGGCGGGAAACCATCATCAGGCATCTGCTCGATGCCGGGGCCGACCCCGGAATTGCGGATCAGCAAGGCAATACCGCCGAGTCTCTGGCCGCCGCTCAGGGCCTGTCACGCATCGTCACCCTGGTGAAGTTCAACCTGTAAGGCGTGCAGAGGTTGCCTCTGCCATGCCCGAAGCACCATTGGACGGCTCGGCCGTCCTCTACCCGAGTGCCGCTCCCGCTGGGGCGCTCACTCGACACCATCTGGAGTCTCTCTGAATGAAACGTCTGGTTCCCCTTGTCTGCCTGTCCATGCTCACTGCCGTCAGCACTCTCAGTCACGCAGAAGATAGCGTCTCCGATGCCCGGGTACGTGCTGCCTTGAGCGAGCCTCTGATCGCGGGTCACGCCCACGCGGCGTCCACGCGGCAGGCCGTCTTTGCCGCTACCGGCATGAGCACCTCGGCAGGGCGTGTGCAGCAGGCGCTGGAGCAGCCGCTGCAAGGCGTGCGCGGTGCCGCCGGTGGGATGATGAAAGCCCGCTATCAGGCCAATGATGCTGGCAAGAGTGTTTCTGCAACTCGAGTGGAGCACGCGCTCAACGACAGCGTGTAAGGCTCCGCCTTTCGAGTGATTGAGTGTCTGGCGACCAGCAACAACACCATCAATGGCTGACTCATGACGAAGCCCGTCCTTGCCTTGCGCTCGATGACTCGAAAGATCTCTGGAAAGCCCTGAAGAAAGCCCTGAAGAAAGCCCTGGAGAGAGACTCGCAGCAAGTCTCAGGAAAGCCCCCAGGACCACACGCGGAACTCTGCCTCCGCGCTCAGCGCCGGCCGAAAGGCCGCGATGGCATCCTTGCGCAAATGCATGTGACTGGCTCGGGCCATCGCCCCTGATGCAGCAGCATGCAGGACGTGTCTTTGCCCAAAGGTGACCTTGTCTGAAGCTGACCTTGTCGGAAGATGACCCTGCCCTGAATGTCCTGTCCCGACATTCCTTGCCCGCCTCCGTGCGGGCTTTCTTGCATTCCTTGCCCGCCTCCGTGCGGGCTTTCTTGTCTTGCGCGCCGGTTCGCGGTGCATCAGCTCTCCAGGAATCCGGCCCTGGCCGATCAGGGGTCGAGGCGTGCCACGCGCTGCGAGATCTCTCTGATCAGCGCCGGAAGCTCGCGTGCACTGCGCATCTTCAGCGCCCCGGAGGGCGTGCCGAGGCCGTCCTCATGGTGGGCGAAGTGGATGACATGCATCCCGGCATCCAGCCCGGCTTTCACGCCGACGGCGGCGTCATCGATCACCACACAGCGCTGCGGCGCGAACCCCATCTGCTCGGCGGCGAGGCGATAGAGGCGTGGGTCCGGTTTCCAGACGCCCAGGGTGTAGGCACTGAAGATATGGCCGTCAAAGAAGCGCGCCAGCCCGGTGGTATCCAGCGCCAGGCGTACCTTGCGTTCCGGCCCGTTGGTGACCACGCCGCAGGGGTAGCCGGAGAGCTCCGCCAGTGCCTGAGGCATGCCGGGCATGGCCGTGAGGCGAGCCGCCATCAGGTCCTCGAGGGTGGCACGCATGCGGGCCTCCATCTCATCCAGCCGCTCGGGGGCCAGCGCGCCATGATGTGCCTCGAGTTCCGCGACGATGCTGCGAAAACGTACGCCCCGGAAATGATCCAGATACCGGGCGGCCGTGAAGGGCAGGCCGTAGCCGGGTAACGTGCTGGCAAGCGCTTCTGCCAGCAGGACTTCGCTGTCTACCAGAGTCCCGTCGGAGTCAAACAGCAGGCAGAGTTCGGCCATTGATGCCTCGTGGAGTGTCGGAAGTGATAGTCACGACATTAGCAGTTTCCTGAGGGTGGCGGCCATGGGACAAGTCGTTGAATTCATGCCTCTCATGGCGCATGAAATGCGTCCGGGTGGCGGAGTTGCCAGGCGCGACTGAGTTGGGCGACTGAGTTGGGCGACTGAGTTGGGCGACTGAGTTGGGCGACTGAGTTGGGCGACTGAGTTGGGCGACTGAGTTGGGCGAGCCAATGAGAATACGTCTTCTTTGGATATTTGTTGACAGTGTCAACCAACCGCCCATATAGTTGCCCTTTAGCAACCAACTGATGGAAGACCATGGCAACGACCGCTTTGCATGAAGTGCTGCATCGTCTGATGCACGTCTATCGCAAGCAGCTGCGCGATGGCATCCAGCAGCACGGCATCGACTTGCCTGTCCTGCACATCCGGATGTTGAAGAGCATCGTCCGGGTTCCCGAATGCACCGCCCACAAGGTCGGGCAGCTGCTCGGGCAGGACAAGGGGCGTGTCACTCGCGTCCTGAACGAGCTGGAGACCCGCGGGCTGGTGTCACGACACCAGAATCCGCAGGACCGGCGCAGTCAGCTGCTGCAGGTATCCGCGGCGGGGAGTGACATGCTGGAGCGAGTCAAGGTGCTGGAACAGGAGACGGCCCAGCGCATGGCCGGTGATCTCGGTGATGAGGAGATCGCGGCCTTTCTGAGCACGGCGACTCGCATGATGGACAACGTCTCCGCATGCGGGGATTTCAGCGCTGATGTGCCCAATGGCAATGACGACAGGAGTGCGTGAGATGGCCAAGCCCGCGATGCGAGACCTCGAGGTGATTCGTACCCAGCGTGTCACCGAACACATGTTGCGCGTGACGCTGGGGGGCGAGAATATCGGCTCCCTTCCCGAAGACCAGGAGAGTGCCTACATCAAGCTGGTCTTCGCGCGTGGGGAAGGTGAGCGACCAATGATGCGCACCTATACCATTCGTCATCAGCGCGCGACCGAGATCGATGTCGATTTCGTGCTGCATGAAGAGGCAGGCCCGGCGTCTGTCTGGGCGGCCAGTGCCAGGCCGGGTGACAGCATCACCATCGGCGGCCCGGGGCCCAGGAAGTTGATCAACATGGCGGCCGACAGCTTCTTGCTGGCGGGTGACATGACGGCGTTGCCGGCGATCAGTGTCAATCTGGCCGAACTGCCGGCGGATGCCCGAGGACACGCCATCATTGAAGTGCCGGATGCGGCTGACATCCAGACGCTTGAGCACCCGCCGGGAATCGAGCTGCACTGGCTGATCAACCCGCAGCCAGACCCGGAAGGCCAGCCGCTGCTGGAGAAGGTTGCCTCGTTGCCGAGACTGGAAGGTCAGATCTCTGTCTGGGCGGCCTGTGAATTCGGCAGCATGCGTGCGCTACGTGCTCACCTCAAGCAGGCCTACGAGATTCCCAAGTCCCACTTCTATGTCTCGAGCTACTGGAAGATCGGTCAGTCAGAAGATGGTCACAAGCTGGCCAAGCAACAGGACGCCGAGACCGAGCAGGCGGACTGACACCGGCGCGTCAGGTGCAAGGCAGGTGGTCCGGACACGAAAAAGCCCCACAGGCAGGCCTGTGGGGCAATCTGACAGTCAACGCATCGCGAGCATCGGCTGACTGACCCGCAAACAGCGGACGGACTCAGAAGCGGTAGCTGGCACCCAGCCGGATGTCACGACCTGGCTCCAGCATGCTGTCGCCACTGCTGAGCAGGTAGCTGCTGTGATCGCTGTAGCGCTTGTCGAACAGATTGTTGACCGCCAAGGTCAGAGTCAGATCCTGCCAGGCGGCCGGTGTCCACTGGGCGCGGATGTCGTGCGTCACGTAGCCCGGCTTTTCCTCATCGCCTTGTGCCACGCGCTCCAGGCGCTCCACCGCATTGAGGGTGTAGCCCAGCGTGATGTCGTGGTGCGCAAGACGGTACTGGTTATCCCAGGTCCACTTGTCGCCGGTGGAGGCACCGATGTTCATCTCGTCACCCAGCGGGTCGCCGTCGTTGTTCTTCATGACGACCTTGGCGTAGCCCAGGCGGGTGTCATAGCCACCGACTCCCCAGTTCAGGCTGGCTTCATAGCCACGACTCTCGACGTCGCCACCCAGGTTGTAGAGCACCGCCGGATCACTGCCGCGATCATAGGCCTGGTAGTTCTCGATATCGGTATGGAAGCCGGTCAGCGCGAAGCCGAAGCGATCGCCCTGGGTCAACGCATCCTGCTGGTGCCAATCGAGACCGATCTCGCGCTGGCGAGCGCGTTCCGGCTCAAGCCCTTCCGCAATGGTGACGTCATCCCCGATCAGGATCACTTCCCGCGCCTTGGCACCCCGGATGGCCTCGCCGTAACCGGCATGCAGGGTCAGGTTGTCAGTGGCATCGACACTCAGAATCGCGTTGGGGGAGACCTCGCTGCCACTGACGCTACCGGCCTCGCCGTAATCGCTGTCGTAATCATCCAGGCGCGCGCCAACGGACAGAGCCCACGGGCCCAGTGTCATGCGGTTCTGGGCGTAGACTCCCAGGTTGCGTGAGGTGTCTTCGTTGTTGGGGCCAGAGCTGCCTGCGTCATCGGAGCGACGGGTGTCCTGATCATAGAAGTCCACGCCAGCCGTCAGGGCATGCGCCACGTCCCCCGTCTTCAGGCGGAAGGTGTTGCGAACATCCGCGCCGAATTCGCGGGAGCGGCTGGTGCTGCCACTTTCGACACGATCCAGTTCCTGGGTGGTGTGATAGAGGGTGGTCTTCGTATCGATCAGGTCATTGCCCGGGTGCCAGGCGTGATTGACGGTAAAGGTCTCACGCTCCATTTCCTGGTAGGTCGGTTGCTGGCTGCTGAAGCTCGGCATGTGAGGGCGTGTGAAGTAGGTGCCGTGATCGGTGGTGCGCTCGGCACTGATGCGCAGGTCCTGATCATTGACGTCCAGCAGAGACATCTTGAGCAGGTAGCCGCGCTGCTGACCTGCGGTCTGTTCCTGCTCACCGCCACCGCCGACCTCATAATCATCGCTGTTGCGACCACTGACATATCCCATCAGACCGAGATTCTCTCCCAGACGACCATAGAACGCCGTGGTGCCGGAGGTGGCGTCCGCCGCGCTCTCGGTACCGACGGAGACGCGCGCCCCCATATCCTGACCGGGCTTGAGCAGATCCTGCGCATCCTTGGTCTCGAAGCGGAGGCTGCCGCCAAGCGCCCCCGGGCCATCATCCGCCGTCGCAGGGCCGGTATCGACTTCCGCCTGCTTGAGCAGGGCAGGGTCAATGGTCAGTCGGCCGGTATGGTGGAAGAGATAGCCACCCTGACGTGCGCCATCGATGGTGACGTTCAGGTTGGTGTCTTCCAGTCCACGAACATAGACCTTCTGGCCGATGGCGATGCCGCCACCGACACTGACCCCCGGTTCGGCGCGGAACAGGTCTTCCAGGTCGCGTGCCTGACGCTGATCGATCTCTTCAGCACTGATCACGACATTCTGTTCGAGACGGTCTTCGCTGATGACGAGGGTGGACATGTCGTCCGCCGAGGCGTGGCCCGAGAGGCTCAGGGTCAACGCACTGGCGGAAAGGACGGCTGCGGTAAGCGGATGGAGATGCACGTGATATCCCTTGCTTTGAATAGTTATATGTTGCGACTGGCAATGCTAATCGTTCTCAATAATGAATTGCAAGATTCTTGCACAATTCTTGCCTGCAGGGTCTGCTGGCGTCGTATCGGGGAGAAAGACCGCGATTGAGTTGCTCGCGCAAGGCATTGCCACGTGCAAGCCGATAGGGTTGGTGGACAAGGATTGCTGAATAAGGGTTGCTGGATAAGGGCTGCCGGATATCGGTGCGCTCTTTATCGTGCTCGGTTATCGTGGCAAGCCATGCCCCCCTTTTTTGACCACCGTCACGTGAGGCACCAGAGTGGATCAAGCAGAAGCACTGTACGAAGCCGTCAATCAGCTCATCCGTGTCCATCAGTTTCGCGACAGGGAAAGCATCTGCCACCACAACGTCTCCGTCGCTCAATGCTATGCATTGGAGACGCTGGTCAAGCGCGGGCCGCTGAGACTGCAGGCGCTGGCGGACGAGATGTACCTCGACAAGAGCACGACAAGCCGGGTCGCCGACTCACTGATCCGCAAGCACTATGTGCGCAAGATCGAGGACCCCAACGACCGGCGTGCCGTTGAGCTCTCGCTGACCCCGGAGGGCAGGGCGCTGTACCAGCAGATTCACGCCGAGCTGGTCGCGGAAGAGGCCTCCATGATCGAGGGCTTGTCGCCGGAGGTCGTGGAGGGCGCAGTGACACTGCTCAACAAGCTGACCCTTGCCGCGCGGCAGCGCCTGGGTGACTGATTGAGGGCCTGGGAGTAGACATTGGCGTGAAGGGATACTAGGTTTGTTGTCACTGACAACATATTGCTGCGAGAGATGCCATGAGTCGTGATATCACAGGCCTGCCGGTGGCCATCATCGGCGCCGGGCCGATAGGGCTGAGCGCCGCCGTCAATCTGCTGGAGGCAGGGTTCGAGCCGATTCTCTTCGAGTCGGGCGCACACGCAGGCGCCAACCTGGCCAGCTGGGGACATGTGCGCATGTTCTCGCCCTGGTCATGGAATATCGACGCTTTAGCGGCCGAGTTGCTGCAGGAACAGGGTTGGCGTGCCCCGGACGCCGCTGCCTATCCCACCGGGGCAGAGTTTCTTGACCGCTATGTCGCACCGCTCGCCGCGCACCCGTCGATCAGCTCGCGGCTGCATGTCGATAGCCGCGTCACCCATGTCAGTCGACAACAGCATGATGTGCTGCGCAGTGGCGGACGCGATGAGGCGCCCTTCGTGCTGCGCGTCGAGGGCCCTGACGGCCCGCGCGATGTGCTGGCCCGCGCGGTGATCGATGCCTCCGGCACCTACCAGACCCCCAACTGGATCGGGGCGCACGGGATTCCCGCCATCGGTGAGCAAGCGGCGGCCGAAGTCATCGCCTATGGCGTGCCGGACATTCGCGGCACACAAGCGGCTGAGTATGCCGGCAAGTCGGTACTCGTGATCGGCAGCGGCCACTCGGCGCTGAATGCGCTGCAGGACCTGATCGCGCTGGCAGACCACGAAGAGGGGATGCGAATCGTCTGGGGTGTGCGCTGCGCCAATATCGATGAGGTCATCCGCCCGGCGCCCAATGATGAGCTGGAGGAGCGCAAGGCGCTTGAACTGCGCATCAAGGCGCTGCTCGAGGAAGGCCGGATCGAGGTAGTGACCGGGCTTGCCGTCGAGGCAATCGATCATCAAGCGGGGCGTTGGGTCGTACAGAGTGGCGAACACCGGCTGCCAGCGGTGGATCGCATCATCGCGGCCACTGGCTTCCGTCCCTCTCTGGAGCTGCTGTCTGAATTGCGTGTCTCGCTGGACCCCGCGACGCAGAGCCCAATCAAGCTTGCGCCGCTGATCGACCCTAACCAGCACAGCTGCGGGTCGGTGCCGGATCACGGCGCGGCCGAACTGCTGCATGCCGAGCCAGGCTTGTTCATCCTCGGCATCAAGAGTTACGGCAGAGCGCCGACCTTCCTGATGCGCACCGGCTATCAGCAGGTCAGATCCGTGGTGGCCTCGCTGGCCGATCCTGAGTCAATCCAGCCAGCACCTGGCTGCGAAGCGACAGCAACACGCAACGCCTGCTCTGCATCTGTCTGTGGGTGATGCATCTCTCTGAAAATATGATACGGCGCCTGATGATCGGTCATGCAGCGAGATGAGGTAGAAAACAAGAATGCCCGGTACCGAAAGGCACCGGGCATTTTCTGGTGAGTGACGCCTTCCTTGAAGCCTGGCTTCGAAGGGACGGTCAGCCTGTCGAAGCTGCTTTCTTGTTCGTGGCCTGCTTCAGCTGTACTGGCTTGCGAATACCGAGGAATTAGACAAACACCACCGTCAGATCGAGGAGAAACCAAGTTTTCAGTTTCCCTTTTAGCTTGTTTATTGACTGCATCTATTGGTAGGCCGGTTATACGCGAAGGAGATTTTTGTGAGTCACTAGAATCAAAACTTCGGATAAGTCCCTTAGCCTCGAGGCGGTAATGTCGATCTCTCCAGAGAGCAGGGTCTTGGCTTAGGCAAGGGAAGAGCCCACATAGGAGTGGGGTTGAACTCTTCGGCAGCTATCGCTTTTGTACGATGTGCCGTCATAGCGGGGCCCTGATCATCTCAGAGCGACGGCGATATGCAGACATTGGCGTATCCGCCGATATAGAGCAGCACTTGCTCATCGACCCGTATTAGGTCCATGAGGCCCCCAAGTGTTATTTAGAAGATAGAGCAGTCAGCAGACGGCTACAATCGGCCAAGCATCAATATGCCGAAGCTGAACAGGAGAGCTGGAGGGAGTGCGACTGTATGTGAACCTGCATTCTAAGTATGAAAATGCCCACAGCAGCCCTGAGGGCATTTTCATATATCGTACATTCATAGGGGGCAGGGAGTTGCAGTCAAGAAGAACACTAACGGAAGGTCTAGCGTCCCATCCAGCCGCCGTCGACGGTCAAGATAGTGCCGTGAATGTAATCCGAGGCTGTAGAGGCTAAGAAAACCACCGGGCCCACGAAGTCCTCCGCTTTGCCCCATCGTCCTGCAGGGATGCGCGCGAGAATATCGCGCGAGCGCCCTTTATCCTGTCGCAATGCCTCGGTGTTATCCGTGGCGATATAGCCCGGTGCGATGGCATTCACATTGATACCTTTGGCTGCCCATTCATTGGCAAGGGCTTTGGCCAGCTGTGCGATGCCACCCTTGCTGGCCGCGTAGCCTGGTACGGTGATCCCCCCCTGGAACGAGAGCAATGAGGCGGTGAAGATAATTTTTCCGCTACCGCGGGCCACCATCTGCTTGCCCACTTCCCGTGCCAATATGAATTGAGACGACAGATTTACTGCGATTACCTTGTCCCATAATTCATCGGAATGCTCGGTGGCAGGTGCGCGCTCGATGGTTCCCGCGTTGTTTATCAGAATATCTACCTGAATGATGTTTAACTGCTCAGCTAGTTGATGCACTGCTGCGCGGTCTGAAAAATTGCAGGCGATACCAGTGAACTGACGGCCAAGTGCGCGAATACGCTCGCCTACCTCATCGCCATCTTGAGTGATACTGGCGCTGACGCCGATGATATTTGCACCTGCTTCAGCTAGACCAATAGCCATTGCGGCACCGATTCCTCGACTGGCGCCGGTGACGACAGCTGTCTTGCCACTCAAATCGAAGGCGCTCAATACGCTCATGCTGAGGCCTCTTCGTCGATGGAGATGAGTGTCTTAAGTGCTTCGGGATTGCCAGATAGATTTCCAAAGGCCTGATCAATGGAGGAGAGGGGCTGTCGATCGGTGATGATGGCGTTGGCATCGATCGCCCCTGCGGCCAGCAAGTTCAGCGCATCGTCGAAATCCTGAGGTTCATAGACACGGGCACCCAGAAGCTCGAGCTCGCGCCAGAAAAAACGAAAGAGATCTATCTGGGGACGATTGGGATGAATAGCTACCATGACGATCCGGGCGCGGACCGCTGCAACTTCTGTCATCAGGTCAACGCCTGCCTGGCTGCCAGAGACTTCAAAGACGACATCGGCGCCCTTGTTGTTGGTACGCTGCTGAATTTCGAGATTGATATCGATGTCCAGAGGGCTGAGTGCATCAAGACCCATGGCACGTGCCAAGGCAATACGCTGAGGATTTATCTCACAGATGATCACTTCCGCTCCGCGTGCCTTGGCAGTCAATGCGATCAGGGTACCAATAGGGCCCCCACCGATGACGACAACACTTTCACCAGCTTCGAGACGAGAACGGCGGACATCATGAACAGCAACGGCAGTTGGTTCGACCAGAGCTGCCGCGTCAAGCTTCATACCACTGGGCAAGCGATGGATCAGGCGCGCAGGCACTGTCCAATAACGACGGAGCGCGCCATCGGTATCAATCCCCATGAACTTGAGATTGTGGCAGATGTGCGAATGGCCAGCATTGCAGGCGGGGCAATCACCGCAGTCATCCAGCGGTCGCACGACCACGTGATCCCCGAGTGAGACATTAGTGACACCTTCACCGACTGCACTGATTCGACCTGACATCTCATGGCCCAGCACGCGAGTCTCGCCGATGCGTCCATCCATATGGCCCAGATAGGCATGCATATCGGTGCCGCAGATACCGCAGTACGCGACGGCGATCTGGACTTCGCCAGCCTCGGGAGTCTTGATGGACGTTTCATCGATGGCGAATTTCTGGTTACCGCGATAGACAGCACTAGGGTTTTGCATTTCAACGTTCCTTTCTTTGGAGTTTAGCGATGCTCTGGTGCCAGCCGGATGGCCCGGACCCGATGAGGAGCAAGTCGCTGAAAGTCGAACTCGACGCCGATTCCCGGAGTCTCCGGGGCGATGGCGTGACCATCGGCAGTGACGAGAGGACGGTGGGTGTATTGATCAATCGGGAAGGAGTGAACTTCTACCCAGCCTGCGTTCGGCTGAGCGCCGACCAAGCTGACGTGAAGTTCCTGCATGCCATGGCTACAGACAGGAATATGATGCTTATGGCTATGCCTGGCGACATCGAGCCAGCCGGAAATACCGCCACAATTTGAGGCGTCGGGCTGGATATAGGACAGTTTTGCGTGCTCGATGGCATGACCGAATTCGTGGGAGGTATGCAGGTTTTCCCCCATGGCAAGTGACATGCCCGTAACCTCAGCAATCTTTGCATATCCGAGCGTGTCGTCCGGAATGGTCGGCTCTTCGAACCACAGAAGATCGTAAGGCGAAAAAGCACGGGCCGCCTCGATCGCCTGATCGACATTGAGTGCGTAATTAGCATCGACCATGAGCGTGCGATCAGGGCCGATCAGAGCGCGAACCGCCGCGACTCGGGCAAGATCTTCTTCCAGCTGGGGCCGGCCAACCTTTATCTTGACGGCCTGGGCACCCTGCTCCAGGTAGTGACGGACATTTGCCAGCAGTTTCTCGTCAGAGAAATTGAGGTCGATTCCACCGTAGTAGATTCGGCTCCGTTGGTTTTTGCCGCCGGCCATTTTCCATAGCGGCTGTTGAGTACGGCGTCCCTTGAGGTCCCACAAGGCTATATCCAGCGCCGAAATAGCGAAGCTGGCAATTCCTCCACGTCCCACGTAGTGGACGCGCCACAGCATGTCTTCGTAGCAAGTCGCGATATCCTTGCTGTCGCGGCCCAGCAGCCATGGGCCAAGGTCATGTTCCAGCACGGCCAGAATGGCATGTCCACCACGACCTCCGGTATAGGTGTAGCCAGTACCTCGATAACCCTCTTCGGTGTCGATAGTGGCAGTGAGGAGCTCGAACACCGTATGGATACCGTGCTTGGCATCTCCCATGGGCTCGCTGAGAGGAACTCGAAACAGCTGGAACTCAAGGCCGGTGATTGTCGTCATGCTTTAACTCCCGGCGGGAGGCCCGCACGCTTAGAGAGCTGGTCGAGATATAGCCCAGCGTAAGGTGTGATGCCATGGCCCAGCAGAATGAAAGTACCGTCGGCAATCAGTGCTGGGCCAGCCCTCCTGGCAGCGAGAGCCGCTGGGTAGCTCCAGGATGTCAATCCAAGCACGCCCACGACAGGCAGAGAGCGAATCTGGATTTCCTCGTTGGGTAGGTCCGACGGCAAAATGTCTCCTTCTATCCGTCGTGCCCATTGACCGTTGATCCACATTTGGGCAGCTAGTGGAGTGGTGCCGAAATTCGTGAAATCCATATGCTTTCCTTTTTTGGTATGACCATATTTAGTTCACTCGAGTCTGGCATGGCAAGCTGTGAAGAATAAGACTAATGTATATTTTTATGCATGATCATGATTTTATTGATTTTATTGTTTGTGTGCTTCGATATTATCTTTTGGTCGTAGTTGTTGGTTTAAATTTCTTGCACTAATTTGGTATGACGATAAGTGAGGTTTGGAATGAGCATACGCAGCGCAGACTCGATCAGTCAGCAACTTGAGCACGCGATTATGACGGGGGAGCTGACCGAAGGTCGGCCATTACCGGCGGAGCGGACATTGATGGAGCGGTACAGTGCGAGTAGGACCGTGATTCGTGAAGTAATCACTGCCTTGACGGCTAAAGGCTTCCTTAAGAGTCGACCTCGTCATCGACCTATCGTGTGCCGCCCGAACGCAGATGCTGCGATGCATGCGGCAGGCTCGGTGATAAAACATATGTTGGCCAACTCGCGTGGCGTACATGATCTCTATCAGGTTCGGGTGCTTTTTGAACGCATGCTTGTGCGTGATGCGGCGACCCGCGCGGACAAGAATGATATCCAGCGTCTGAAGGATGCGTTGGATGCTAACCAGGCAGCAATTGAGAACTCAGAGCAGTTTTATGCAACGGATGTTGCTTTCCATCATGTGCTTTACACGATTTCAGGAAATTCGGCCTTTCCAGCCATCCATAGCGGGTTTGTGGAATGGCTAGCGCCACAGTGGAGTCGTATGCCTCGCAGCCGCGAGCGTAACCAGGGAAATTTCCTAGCACACCAGTCCATTTATCAAGCGATTTTGATGAGGGATCCAGACCAGGCGGAGCAGGCATTGCTTACCCACCTCGGAGCATCTTGGGATTTTGTACGCAGTACTTTTTTTGCAGGAGAGAATGAGTGACTACGTTTGATCGTATTGTCGTCGGTGGGGGAGCTACATGCTGCGTGGTTGCAGTGAAGCTGGTTCGTGAGCAGGGCGCCTGCGTGGTTGCAGTGAAGCTGGTTCGTGAGCAGGGCGCCTGCGTGCTGCTGCCTGAAGTTGGGCATTCACATCATCATCCCTTGCTCGATATGCCTCTGGGCATCTTCAAAATGACCAATGACTCCATATTCATGCGCTATCACCAGACAGTGCCGCAGGAACATCTCGCTGGGTGGGCGTGCACGACATCCACCAAGGGTATGTTATGAGCGGTGGTACATCAGTAAACGCACAGGCCTACATGCGTGGTCGCCCTGATGATTACAGTGGTTGGCATAAACAGCTGATTAACAATAGTGTTAGTGCGGGTTGTCCCTTTAAGAAAGTTTTACCCTATTTCCGAGAGTTGAAAAATAACGATCAGCTGAATGATTTCTATCATGGCCAGGGAGGGCCCTTACAGGTATCTGACCCTGGGCGTGTTGATGTGGTGTCGCGCTTTTTCTCGCAGTCGGTGCAGACAGTTGGCGTGCCTTTTACTTCCGATTTCAATGGTACCTGCCAGACTGGTGTCGGGTTCTACCAGTTCATGAATCGAGCAGGCAAGAGATGTTCTACTGCTTGTCTGCGCCATCATCCTGATTTGACTCTTAAGCTCAATGCCGAAGTTCAGTGTTTCCTAATCACTAATGGTCGAGTCATTGGGGTGGAATGCCGAGATCATAAAGGTAGCGTGCAAGTCATCAAGGTAAGGGGGGAGGTGATTCTAGCGGCCAGTGCTCTAGTAATGCCAAAGCTGCTGAAGCTTTCTGGTCTCAGGTCTGGTGATGAACTTCGACGCCTGGACATCGATATTGAGGTTGAGCTTCCCGATGTGGGCGAGAATCTCATCGATCACCCTGAAGTGCCGATCACTGCGTACTCCCGGTCACGAAGCAGGTATTACAGGCAAGGCCAAAGCTTGCGGATATTACGTAATGGCTTGCAGTTCAAGATGTTCGGGGGCGGTCCGATAGCCTCGGCCGGTGTCGAGGCAGGTACCTTCGTGAATCCTGGTGGCCCGCAAGATTTACCCTCTATCCAGGCATTCTGTGTGCCAACTGTCTATCTGGATAGTGATGCTGTGAACTTCGCCAAGGATGGCTATGGCATGACGATTACTACCGTCGTCATAAAACCAAAGGCGCGCGGTAGTGTCAGGCTGCGCTCTGCTCATCCGGCTGATATGCCGCTGGTATCGCCTAACTTGTTGGGTCATCCCGATGACATGCAGGTCATGGTGACTGGGCGGCGATTCTTTTTGCGTACATTCGATGCTTCACCGCTCAAGTGTTGGAGAGTCGCTGTGCAGACTTCATCGCCTTGTCACGGAAGAATTCCAGCCATCGTCCTTGAACTGACGTAGGTCAATTGTCGATTGGAGAAAGGGAGGCACGACAGAACGCCGTCTGGGCCTTGTGCACTAGGAACATGCCCGGATAGATACCTAGAGAGGTCACGCCAGGCCTTGCTCAGATTCCTCGATGAGCGAAACGGTGAGGTCACTACTGGCCCGCTGATACCCATGATGTAGAAGCCATGATAATTGGAGCGAATTCAATGATAAAAACAACGCTTATTCCTCTCGCCGCTGCCATTGGCATGATCTGGGCTACAGGAGCGCAGGCGACACAAACTGTGAAGTGGGCCCATGTATATGAGCCATCAGAAGCCTACCATCATTGGGCTGAGTGGGGGGCTGAGCAAATTGGGGAACGGACTAATGGCCGCTATAAAGTGGACATCTTTCCTGCTTCGACTCTGGGAAAGGAGGTCGAGATAAACCAAGGCCTAGTGCTGGGGACAGTCGATATCATTTATACCGGGCAGAGCTTTGCAGCACAGACATACGGCCCTCTGGCCTTGTCCGATGCCCCCTTCGTCTTTCGTGACTACACCCACTGGCAGGCTTATACCCAAAGCGATCTATTCCAGGAATTCGGCGAAGGGTATACCAAGGCTTCTGGCGGGAACGTCATTCTCGGTGATTGTTACTACGGCCAGCGCCACGTGACTTCAAATAAACCGATTATCGAACCTGCCGATATGCAAGGCCTGAAGATCCGGGTCCCCAACGCACCCATTTATAGCTTGTTCCCCAAAGCCGTGGGCGCCCGGCCAACTCCCCTGGCCTTTTCTGAGGTCTATCTCGCGCTACAACAAGGCGTGGTCGATGCTCAGGAAAATCCGTTGCCGACCATTCGTGCCAAGAAATTCTACGAAGTGCAGGACTATATCGACCTGACCGGCCATGTCACAGGCTCCAACCTTATCGTTGCCGGAGGGCCTTTCTTCAATCGACTACCGGACGAAGATAAGACGATCTTCCGTGAGGTGTTGGGAGAGGTGGCGCAGAAGGTATCGGCGGATGTGCGTGAGCAGGAGCTGGCCTCAATTGACTGGTTCAAGGCGCAAGGAGTGAAGGTTCTTGATGTTGATCGTGATGCCTTTCGCGAATTGACCCTACCGTCTCTCAATGGTGATGAAGCAACTTGGACTCTGGAAGAGTTCGATCGTCTCCAGGCGTTGAAATGACCTCGCACAAGGCTAAAGACATGAACAAGAGAGCTTTCGTTCCGCTCGACAGGAACTGTCACGTGCCCGATCAAAATATAGGGCAGAAATCATGCGAGCTGGAAGTAGCGTTTGAGGAAGATGAGGCCCCATTCTTATGGCGCAATTTCGGTCTGGAGGATGGGCTAACCTTGCTCGTGTTCTGGAGTATGGCTGGCGTGGTATTTGCGCAATTCTTTAGTCGATATATCCTGTCATCCTCACTGGGATGGACCGAAGAAGTGGCGCGTTATCTTTTGATCTGCGTCGGATTCATGGCAGCGACGATAGGGGTTCGCAAGCGTAGTCATATCCGGCTAGAGCTCCTCTATCGCTATTTACCCGTGAAAGCTTCCGCCGTAATAATCTGGTTGATGGATATTGGCCAGCTGGTGTACTTCGCCATGTTGGGCTGGGTGACCTGGAAGATACTGCCGCTGATGAGTGCGCAGAAGATGACTTCGATAGCCATCAGCATGGAGGCGCTTTACAGCATCGTGCTTTTCAGCATCGCAATCATGGTTATTCGTCTGGCTGGGCAAGTCATCATGTGCCGGGGCCCGAAGGACTGGCTTCGTACTCACGCCAGCACTGAAAAATAAGGGGCTATCATGACGTTATTCGTTCTTTTCGGCTCTCTTCTCTTGATGCTCGTGCTGGGATTCCCTGTAATGGTGACGTTGGGGGCATCGTCGCTGGCAGCTATCTTGGTAGAGGGGGGGGTGCCAGACTTCATAGTGATGCACCGAATGGTCGGTGGAATGGACAGCTTCCCTCTGTTGTCGATTCCCTTCTTTGTGCTGGCGGGAAGTTTGATGAATTCTGCTGGCATTACCAGTCGTATCTTCGATTTTGCCAGAGCCATTGTCGGATGGATGCCCGGTGGGCTTGGGCATGTCAACGTCGGTGCATCTGTCATCTTCGCGGGCATGTCCGGGGCTGCAGTCGCTGATGCTGGCGGGTTGGGGGCCATCGAGATCAAAGCCATGCGCCAGGCAGGGTATGACCCCGGCTTTAGTGTGGGTATTACTGCGGCTTCTTCTACCATTGGTCCTATCATTCCTCCGAGCTTGCCGCTGGTCATCTATGGGGTCATGGCATCAACGTCGATCGGCCAGCTCTTTGCTGCAGGATTGATTCCCGGTCTGATGATGGCAGGAGCGCTGATGCTGATGGTGGCATGGTATGCACATCGTTATCAGTATCCGCGTGATATCGGTTTTGCTTTGCATCGAGTCTGGCATACCTTCTGCCGTGCATTTCTGTCTTTGATGACGCCGCTCATCATCGTTGGTGGAATCGTACTGGGTATCTTTACCGCGACAGAAGCGGCCATCGCTGCGGTCATCTATGCGATGATGCTGGGCGCGTTGGTGTATCGCACGCTGTCTTGGAAGAGGTTGATCAGCGTGAGTATGGAAACGATTGAAACGACGGGCATCATCATGATGATCATCGCTGCATCATCAGTCTTTTCCTGGTTACTTACGAGCCATCACGTGGCTGAGAACTTCGCTAGCTGGATGCTGGCGTTCACCTCAAGCCCAACAGCGATACTGCTGTTGATGACGTTAATTCTGTTCGTGGTGGGGTGCTTCATGGAAACCATCGCGGCGATCACTATTCTAGTACCGGTTTTGCTGCCGATTGCCGTGAGTCTTGGTGTCGATCCAGTTCAGTTCGGCATCATCATGGTGCTCAATCTGATGATTGGTCTATTGACCCCTCCTGTTGGATTGGTGCTCTACGTGTTGTCGCAAGTATCGAAAGTGCCTTTTGAGCGCTGTGCATCTGCTACGATGCCCTTCTTGATTCCTTTGATTCTGGTGCTGATGTTGGTAACCTTCGTGCCGGGGCTGTCCTTGTGGCTGCCTACGCTGATTTATCGCTGATCGAGTCATGAATTTTGATGTCGTCTTTCCGGCAGCGACTGGGCTGATAATGAAGCAATTATCATGTTTCATTATCAGCCATTTTCGTTGATAACTGAGCCGATAGTTTCCACTTGAGTCAGGAGGATGAAGCCGCTTTCTCGACAGCTGACTTCTTCAACTGCACCGGCTTGCGAATGCCGAGGAAGTAGACGAAGACGACCGTCAGTACGACGAAGAACAGGCTGTCCGGCGTGGTGATGAAGGTCATCGGGTTGCCGTTGGAGAGCGTCAGCGCGCGACGCAGGAATTCTTCCAGGTTCGGGCCAAGGATGAAGCCGAGCAGCAGCGTGATCACCGGATAATCATGTTTGCGCATCAGGTAGGCGACGATGCCCAGCACCAGCGTCATCATCATCTGGAACACGGAGTAGGTGGCCACGAAGCTGCCGACGACGGCCAGCAATGCGATGGCGCCGTAGAGCACGTCCTTGCGGATGGTGACGATGCGCAGGAAGTAGGGGCCCATCAGATAGAGCGTCAGGGGAATCAGGATCAGGGCGCTGAACAGCAGCGAGGCCAGCATCGGCGCGATCAGTCCGGATTGTGACGCCATCAGTTGCGGCCCCGGCTGGATGCCGTTGATCACCAGTACGCCCAGCACGATGGCCGTGACCGGGTCGCCCGGAATCCCGAATGTCAGCATCGGCACCAGAGCGCCACCACAGACGGCATTGTTGGCACTTTCGGCGGCGGCGATGCCTTGGGGATTGCCCTTGCCGAAGCTCTCGGGCTTCTTCGAGGTGCGCACGGTTTCCACGTAGGCGAGGAAGCCGCCCATCGAACCACCTGCGCCGGGCAGGGTGCCGACCATGTAGCCGATCAGCGTCGACTTCAGATAGCAGCCGATGCCGATCTCGCGAATGGCGCTCAGCGGCGGAATGAAATCACGACGCTTGAGCTGTTGGCTGGCCTTGAGCTGCTGGCGGATGGCGGCGTCCTTCTTGCGATTGCCGACCTGGATCAGCAGCTCGCTGATGGCGAAGGTGCCGATGATGACCGGCATCAGGTCGATCCCGGCAGTCAGCTCACTGATGCCGAAGGTGAAACGCGCCAGTGGTTGCATGGCGTCCAACCCGATCGTCGCCAGCATCAGCCCCAGGCAGGCGGTGATGCCGGCCTTGCGGATGTTGCCGCGCTGGGCGACCACGATCACGATCAGCGCGAAGGCGATCAGTGCGCACTTGCCGGTGGTCTTGACCAGCAGTGAGGCCTCGGCGATGAACGGTGCCAGCACGATCAACAGCAATGCGCCGAGGCTACCGCCGACCATCGAACCGAAGGAGGCATGACCCAGTGCCAGGGCACCTTCGCCACGCTGTTGCATGGGATAGCCTTCCAGTGCCGTCATCATCGAGGAGGGCGCGCCGGGGATGTTGATGGTGGTGGCGGTGATGCTGCCGCCGCACATGCCGGCCATGTAGATGCTGGCACACGCCATCAGGGCGGTAGTCACGTCCAGGCTATAGGTCAGCGGCAACAGCAGGGCGAGCGCCAGGGTGGCGGTCAGGCCCGGGATGGCCGAGAAGATGGTGCCGATGACGAATCCGGCGACCACGTAGAACAGGATGACCGGGTCCAGCAGCAGGGCGAAGCTTGAAAATACCTGAGCGATGAATTCCATGCGTCATCCTCCACTCGTGGCGACGAGAGCGGACAGCTCGAAGGTCGGCAGGTGGACATTGAAGAGTTGTTCGAAGAGCAGATAGCCCAGTGCGGAGATGGCGCAGGCGATCAATGCCTTGCTGATCCATTTCTCACGCCCCGAGAACAGCAGCATCACGCTGAAGACATAGAGCGCGGACGCTAGCAGGTACCCCAGGTGCGAAAACGCCAGGATATAGAGGGCGGTCACCAGCATCAGGCGCAGCGCCGGTGAGAACAGCGGTGCGCTGGCGTCGCCGTCCGTCGTGGAAGACTCCTTGCCGTCATCCGCTGCAGCGCCGCGGCTGGCGCGGTGCTGGCTGACCAGCTGGGCCACGCAGAGCACGAGCGCGATGCACCCGATGAGGGCAGGGAAGAACGAGGCCGTCAGGCGGCCATTGTCCAATGGCGGCGCCATCTGGAAGGCGCTGATCAGATAGAGCGCACTGACGGCCGTCATGACCAGCGTCAGCGGTGTCGCCCCGCTGATCAACCAGTGGCGTCGGGGAGGGGAAGCGGATGAGGACATGACAGAATTCCTTGACGGCGCCCGTTGCCGGACGCCGCTTGACGATGGAAGTGAAGGAGGACGGGTAGACGTCGAGTGGCATCGACACTCAGCGGTGCCGCTTGCCGGCGCGTCTACAGGCCGAGTTCATCCATGGCGGTGAAGGTCTTCTGTTGGTAATCCTCGATCCAGGCATTGACCTCATCGCCGCCCAGCCAGCTGGGCGTGACGCCGACGCCCGTGATCCACTTCTGGAATTCCGGTGTCTCGTAGGCCGTGTGGTAGGCATTTTCCAGCGTGCTGACTACCTCATCCGGCGTGCCCTTGGGCACGGCCAGCACGATGAAGCTGCCGGTCTCGAGATTGCCACCCAGTTCACTCATCGGCGGCACTTCCGGGTAGGCGGGGTTCTGCTCTGACGAGAATTCGACGATGCCCTGGGCATCCCCGGATTCCAGAATGCCCGAGAAGTCTCCCAGGCTCGAGATGGCACCGTCGATCTCGCCGGACAGCAGGGCCTCGGCTTCGGCGGTGGAAGAGCCCGGATAGGTGATGACATTGAATTCGACACCGGCTGCGGCTTCCAGGCGGCGAACTGCCAGGTAGGGGCCGGAACCTCGCGGGGCGACACCGATACGCACGGTACCGGGGTTGGCGCGTGCCGCCTCGATCAGCTGCTCATAATTCTCGAAACCGGATTGCTTGGATACCACGATGGCGTCCGCTTCCTTGGTGATGCGAGCGAAGGGAATCATGCGGTCCAGCGAGTAGCCGGGCACCAGGTTGCCGCGAGGCAGGGTGATGATGCTGTCATAGGTCATCACGCCGACGGTATGGCCATCCGGACGGGCCTTGCTGAGTTGCATCAGGCCGGTGGCGGTGATGGCACCACCGATGTTCTCGACGTAGATCGATTTCGGCAGGTCCTGCTCGGCCAGGTTACTGATCTTGCGGCTGATGGCATCGGCGCCGCCGCCGGCGGGCCACGGCACGATCAGTCGGATGTCACGCACCGGATAGTCGGCCTGCACACCGGTGCTGACGAAGGGCGAGGCCGCGACCATGCCGGACAGGGCAATCGGGGCGAGCAACGCCAGCAGTGAACGGGAGCGGGTCCTTGAGCGAGCGCTCGGCGTGAGACAACGTGAGTTGGCTTGACGGGTGTCTTGGCGATTGTCTTGACAGAGCATGGCACGACTCCAGTGTTGTTATGGTTGTGGTCACTCGATACGCATTGATGCAGGAGGGGCGGTGGACGACAGGCCGGCGTGACCTGTCGTCCGGGGCTACCGTGGACAAGACGGTATGGGCGACATGCAGATTACTGCTTGGCTGCCATGTAGCGTTCGAATTCTGCGCGGGCCTCGTCCGTCGGCGGGTACAGGCCGATCACGGGCGTGCCGTTACGGACTTTCTCCAGCACGTAATCCTCGAAATCTTCCATCTGACTGGCTTCCTCGGCGATCTCGTCGGCCAGCTCAAGCGGGATGACCATCACGCCATCGGCATCGCCCACCAGCACGTCGCCCGGGAAGACCGGCACGCCGCCGCAACCGATCGGCACCTGCAACTCTACTGCATGGTGCTTGGTCAGGTTGGTCGGGGCGCTGGGCTTGGCGCAGAAGATCGGCAGGTTCATCTCGGCAGCGGCGCCGGAATCCCGGATACCGGCATCGGAGACGAAACCGGCGCACTGACGATACTCCAGGCGGGTCAGCAGGATGCTGCCAGCACTGGCGGCCGAGGCATCCTGACGGCAGTCAGACACCATGACATGCCCGGACGGGACGGTTTCCACCGCCAGGCGCTGCGGGTGCTTGGGGTCGCGGAAGGCGGCGACGGTGTCGATGTCTTCACGTGCCGGGATATAACGCAGTGTGAAGGCCTGGCCCACCATGTGGGTCGTCTTGCGGTTCATCTGCACCACGTTCTGGATGAAGGTGTTTCGCAGGCCACGCTTGAAGAGCAGGGTGTGCAGAGAGGCGGTGGAAGCGCGCATCAAACGCTCGCGGGTCACGGAGGAGAGCTCGGCGTAGCTGGCGTGCTCGGTAGAAGTAATGGCAGTCATATGGCGTCCGTCGTCAGTCTATGGGTAAGGAGGCTCGGCTCTCGGCAACGTGCCTGGCCAGAGTGATCAGTCGACACGTGCGTCTGATGGGGTTTCCGAGATCACTATAGGGGGCTTGAGATGACTGATCAAACAAATATTGACAACTTTGGATGATCAATAAGTCTAGTGTCGGCAGCGAAAATGGCACTCATCACCATGGCTGTCCGGCATGGCACGCGAAGGACATCGTGGGGCACGCGAGCGTCACGTTCCGCACTCGTTACTCGTCATGTCACTCAATATGTTGATATTGATGGATTTATTTTCTGTATCTCAGGCCGATAGGGTGTCTCGCCCAGTCCCACGATACGGCTTTACGGTGAGGAGCCGTGTCGGTGGCAGGAAGCAACATGAGCCGGCTCGTCATCGCCAGCGACATAGGTCGCATGGCAGCACCTGACACAAGTTGTCATATTTTGTCGGTGGGTGGCACTTGCCCCTTTGACCGTCAAGGAGATGACATGGAAGCGACATGGCGCTGGTTCGGTCCCGAGGATCCCATCACGCTCGAGGAAGTTCGTCAGACTGGCGCGACAGGTATCGTCACGGCGCTGCATGAGATACCCAATGGCGAGGTCTGGCCGTTGGCCGCCATTCGCGAGCGCAAGGCGCAGATCGAGGCGGCCGGTCTCAGGTGGTCGGTGGTCGAGAGCATTCCCGTCCATGAGAGCATCAAGCAGGCAGCGCCCGGCAGTGATCGCCATATCGCCAATTACCAGCAGTCGCTGCGTCATCTGGCGGAGTGTGGCATCACCACGGTGTGCTACAACTTCATGCCGGTACTGGACTGGACGCGCACCGATCTCGCCTGGCAGCTGCCGGAAGGTGGCACGGCCCTGCGCTTTGATCAGGATGCCTTTGCGGCCTTTGATCTCTATCTGCTGGAGCGCCCCGGCGCCGAGCGCGAATACACCAGCGAGGAGCAGCAGGCCGCGCGGCAGCATCTCGAGACGCTGGATGATGCCGGTCGCGAGAGGCTGATCCGCACCATCATTGCAGGACTGCCCGGTGCAGAAGAGGGCTACAGCCTGGCGGAATTCCGCGCCGCGCTGGCAGCCTATGATGGAATTGACGCCGCGCGCCTGCGCCAGCATCTGGCCACCTTCCTCAGGGCCATCGTGCCGGTGGCGGAAGAGGTCGGCATTCGACTGGCCATTCACCCCGATGATCCGCCGCGGCCGATGTTCGGCTTGCCGCGCGTGGTCTCGAGCATGGTCGATGCTGATTGGCTGCTGGGTGTTGTACCCAGTCCGGCCAATGGTTTGACGTTCTGTACCGGCTCCTACGGTGCCAATCCGGATATCGATCTCAGCATCATGGCGCGCCGCTTTGCCTCTCACATCCACTTCGCTCATCTCAGAGCCACCGGGCGTGACAGCGAGGACAAGCGCTCCTTCCATGAAGCACAGCATCTCGAGGGCGACCTGGACATGGTGGAGATCATCCGTGTGCTGGTGGCAGAAGAGCGCCGCCGCCTGGCGTCTGGCGGCGCGCCCCTGCCGATGCGCCCGGACCATGGTCACCACATCCTGGACGATGCACGCCGCGAGACGCGTCCCGGCTATCCTCTCTATGGGCGCATGAAGGGGCTGGCCGAAATCCGTGGCCTCGAAATGGCGATCCAGCGGCTGGCCTGACGGCGGGTACGCCACTCAAACAAGAACGGCCACCCCGGTGTCTAGACCGGGGTGGCCGTTCTTGTTCATGAGGCCAGACAGACAGGTCTGTCTGGCCAGGGGGCTGCTAGACGAAATCGGGAGCGATCAGGCGCGGGATCGCCAGCACGAATTCCGGGAACAGGATCATCAACACGATCACGGCCAGCATCACGCCCAGGTACAGCATGGTGGTCGCCATGGCCTTGAGCAGGGGGATGCCGCCGATCTTGGCGGAAATCATCAGACATAGGCCGTAGGGCGGCGTGATCAGCCCCAGGCCCAGCGCCATGACGCCGATGACACCGAACTGCACGGGGTGCACGCCTGCCGCCATCGCCAGCGGGTAGAAGATGGGTGCCATGATCGCCATGGCGGGCAGGGCGTCCATGAAGGTGCCGATCACCAGCAGCACGATGGTCATCACGATGAGCAGCACGGTCGGGTCCGTGATGCTGACGCCTGCCATCAGCTTCGGCGGAATCTGATAGAAGCTGATCAGATACCCGAAGATGGCCGCGCCCACCAGACTGAACAGCGACAGCGAGCACAGCCTGACGGTGTCGGTGGAGGCATTGAGCAGCTTGGTGAGATCCAGCTCGCGATAGATCACGAAGCCCAGCACCAGTGCGTAGACCACCGCGATCACCGCGGCTTCGGTCGGCGTCACGATGCCCAGGGTGATGCCGCCGATGATCACGATCGGAATCCCTGAGGCCAGCAGACCATCCTTGCCGGAGCTTGCCAGCTCCTTGAGGGTGGCACGCTTGCGTACCGGCACGTTGTAGCGGCGCACGTAGCGGGTATTGAGCAGCAGCTGAGCCACACCGATCATCACGCCGGGCAGAATGCCGCCGAGAAACAGGCCGGCGATCGACGTGTTGGTCAGCGCACCCCAGACGATCATGTTGATCGACGGCGGGATGATGGTGCCCATCACGGAGGAGGCTGCGGTGACCGCGACGGCGAAGCTGACCGGATAGCCTTCGCGCTTCATGGCCGGAATCAGTACCGTGCCCACGCCGGCACTGTCAGCGGTGGAGGAGCCGGAGACCCCGGCGAACAGCATGCTGACCAGCACATTGACGTGGGCCAGCGCACCACGGAAGTGGCCGACCAGTCGCATGCACAGCGTGATCAGGCGGTCGGTGATCCTCGCGGCATTCATCAGGTTGCCGGCGAGCAGGAACAGCGGCACGGCCAGCAGCACGAAGGAATCCATGCCGTTGTACATGCGCTGGAACATGATCCAGTAGGTCAGACGCGGGTCCAGCAGGATCAGCGTGGTCGCCGTCAACACCAGTGCCATGGCGATGGGAATGCCGATCACGATCAGGACGCCCAGCACGCCGAACAGCAGCCAGGGCATCAGGTAGAGCCAGTCCATTGGCATCATGGCAGTGTTCTCCGGTCAGTGGCGTCATGCGCATGGCCGGCGATGACGGGGGACAGGACGGCCTGCGTCTCCTCCGGCGTCGCCAGTTCTTCCGCCTCGCTGGGCGTATTGAGTGCCGCTTCCATGGCGGTCATGCCGAAGAGCCAGGCATGCAAGAGTCGCTGCAGACTGAACAGCACGATGAAGACGCCACTGACGGTGAACACCGAATAGACGTAGATCATCGACAGCCCCGAGGCCATGGCACTGCGGCGCAGGCCCGACAGTGCGAAGTCCTTGCCGTGGACGATGAACAGTACCCCCAGCAGCAGGCAGGCGAGATCACGGATCCAGCGCGTGACGAGGTCGGCGCGACTGCCGCGAGGGAAGGCTTCGAGCACGAAGTGATCGGCATGCAGCACCCCGACGGCGGTGCCCAGCATCACCATCCACTGGAAGGCGAAGCGGCTGAATTCCTCGGTCCAGAACAGGCGAGGCAGGAAGGCCAGGTTGCGACTGGCGATCTGATAGATGATGAAGACGATGAAGCTTGCCAGCAGTACCAGCAAGACGAGATAGAGCAGACGTTCGAGCGTCCGATTCAGGCGTGAGAGCCCTGCGAGCACAGAAGGCATGGCACTGTCCTTTCAAGAAGAGTGCGAGGGAAGGAGAGCGACGACACGAGAGTGATGACACGCGAGGTGACGTGCGCCAGGGGCAGAGGAAGGTGGCGGGGCGCCTGTCCTGAGGCCAGAGTTGGCTGCAGGTGAGGCGCCCCGCCTGACATGCCTTATCTGACGGCGCGTACCTTGTCGTAGATGTCCTGCAGTCCCATCTCGGCGATCACTTCCTTGAGCGGCTCGGCGACGATCTCCTGCATGCGCTCACGGTCGATCTCATGCAGCTTGGCACCCTGCTTCTCCAGCTCCGCGAGGGCTGCCGCGTCCTGTTCCAGCTGCACCTTGCGGGCGTAGGCCGCCGCTTCGTGCGCGGATTCCATCAATGTCTTCTGCTGCTGCTCATCCAGGTTGTCCCAGGACATCTTGGACATGGTCAGCAGGCGCACGGTGATGTCGTGCTCGGACAGCGCGATGTTGGGGGCGACTTCGTGGAAGCGCATGCGCAGTGTCCATTCCGGCTCATTGAGCAGGCCGTGGATCGCGCCCAGCTGGATGGCGGTGTAGATCTCCTTCCAGGCCACCACGCTCGGTTCGACCCCGAGTGCCTGCCAGGCGACGATCAACGGCTTGGTCGGATTGGTGCGCAGCTTGAGGCCCTTAAGGTCATCGAGTGAGGTGACCTCGCGCGAGCTGACGATGTGGCGCTTGCCGCCACCGAAATAGGCCAGCACCTTCACGTCGGTCTCGTCACTGATCTTCTGGGCGATTTCCTGGCCGACCTCGCCATCCAGCACCTTCTGCCAGTGGTCGACATCGCGATACAGGAACGGGATGGTGAACACGTTGGCGGTGGGCGAGAAGTCGGTGATCAGCCCTGGGCTGACGATGGACATGTCCAGCGCGCCGGCCATCTGCTGCTCGAACATCTCGGTTTCATGGCCCAGTACCGAGTTGCCCATGATGGTCATGGTGATGTCGCCATCGGTCTTCTCGGCGAGCAGGTCGCGCAGGCGCTCGGCGCCGAGCTGGTAGGCGGTATCTTCGGTGCCGGCGTGGCCGAAGCGCAGCTCCATTGCCTGGGCGCTGGCCGAGAAGCCGAGCGTGGCGCCCAGCAGGGTGCCGGTGGTGGCCGCGACGGCCAGCCCCTTGCTCAGCCCTCTGGTCAGTCGGGCGCCCACAGGTGAGCGCTGGGAAATGGCAGGGGTGGTCGTAGTTGGATTGATCCAATTCAGCATGATGGCGTTTTCCTTGGCGTTGTTTGTTGTTGTGCCTTGCGTCTTTCTGTCTTTCCGTCTTGCAGTCTTGCGGCTTGCCAGACCGGCAGTCTCTAGACGGCCGGTCCATGCTCGGGGGTCGCGCGGCCAGCCGATGCTCTCCAGGCATGACCCGCCGTTCAGAGAAAGCGTTGGCGTCAGTCCGGGCGAGGCGTCTCGACGATGGCGTCGTCAGGACTCCCGCAGGAGCGGCGTATCTTGAGTTCCGGCGGCATGATGACGCTTTCTCGCTCGCCGCCGGGATTGGCGATCCGTCGCAATGCCAGTCGCGCCGCCTGCTCCCCGATGGCGTAGGGGTGCGTGGCGATACTGGTCAGGGGCGGGTCGCCCAGTTCGGCTTCCTCGACATCATCGGTGCCGATCACGGCACAGTCGCGACCAGGTTCCAGCCCCATCTGGCGCAGTCCCAGCATTGCACCGAAGGCCACGAGGTCGTTGTGGCAGACCACTGCCGTCGGGCGAGGGCTTTCCTGCATCAGGGTCTTGATCAGCTCATGGCCGACACGCCGCGTCACGCCATTGCCGCGCACCAGGCGGCGATAGCTCAGGCCATGATGATCCAGCGCGGCCTGATACCCCAGCCAGCGGTCATGACTGACCGAGTGGTCCGCGCCGCCGATGAAGGCGATGCGCTGATGGCCCAGGCTGACGAGGTGATTGACGGCCATCTCGGCCACGCGTCGGAAATCGGTGCCAGCGTAATCGAATGGCGGCGCGTCCAGATAGCGCATCACCTGGATGCAGGGCATGCCCCAGTCGGCCAGTTGATGGATCAGGTTCGGGTCCGAGTGTTCGGCGGGGCACAGCAACAGGCCATCGACACGATGTTCACGCATGCGCTCGATGAAGCGCTGCTGGCGCTCAGGGGAATCTTCGCTGTTGGCGAGAAATGACACATAGCCTTCCTGATGGAGGGCGGCATCGATCCCCGCGACCATGGAGCCGAAGAAGGGGTTGGCGATGTCATAGACCACCACGCCAAGGGTCGCGGTGCGGCTGCCGCGCATGGCGGCGGCGCCACGGTTGTAAACGTAGCCCAGCGCCTTGATGGAGTCCTGGACCTTCTCGCGGGTGCGCTTCGCCACCAGCGGGCTTTCGCGCAGCACCAGCGAGACCGTGCTGCGCGAGACCTTGGCATGTGCCGCGATATCTTGAAGCGTGATGCTGCTCGAGGCGCTCTGTGATGATGGGGCCTGCGATGACGGGACCTGTGATGACGGGGCCTGCGATGACACCGTGGCATCTGCCTTGGCCGGCGGTGTCGTGATGGGATCTTTCATGGCGTCTTCCCTGGGCGTTTTCTTGTTGTCATCCCGAACTCATGGCCGGGGTGGAGACGTTTTTGGATGGTTCCAAATCCATGTCCAGAGCATAGAGCAATTCGCCCGCGCTCCCCTCAGCACTTTGGTCTGGCAGCCATGTGTCGAAGGGGCGGCGTCACAGGTCTGCCAGCCACCGGTTTGCCGGCCACCGGACTGCCGGCCACCGGACTGCCGGCCACCGGTCTACCGGCGCGTCCAGCTGGCTTCATTGACCGCACTCAGCGGCGATTTCCCCGCCAGTGCCAACAGCAGGTTGTCCAGCGCACGCTGCGCCATGGCGCGGCGTGTCTCATGGGTGGCAGAGCCGATGTGCGGCAGTGCCACGACCTGTGGCAGGCGCGTCAGCGGTGAACTTGCCGGAAGCGGCTCCTGCTCGAAGACATCCAGCCCGGCGCCGCGGATACCGCCACGCTCGAGACACTCGATCAAGGCCGCTTCATCGATGACACGCCCGCGGGCGATGTTGATCAGGATGGCGCTGGCGGGCATCAGCTCCAGCTCGCGTCTGCCGATCAGGCGTTCGGTCTGCTCGCTGAGCGGGACGGTGACGCAGACGAAATCGCTGGTCTTGAGCAAGGTGTCCAGCTCGACGCGGCTCGCGCCCAGTTCGCTCTCCAGCGCAGGCTTGGGGGAGGCATTCGAGTACTGGACCCGCATGCCGAAGCCGAGTGCACCGCGCCGCGCGATCGCCGCGCCGATACGGCCCATGCCCACCATGCCGAGTGTCTTGCCGTGCACGTCCGTACCGAAGTGAGGCGGTGTGAGGCCATGTGTCCATTGGCCGTCGCGCACCATGTTGGCCAGCTCCACCGCGCGTCGTGCCGTGGCCATCATCAACAGGAAGCCGACATCGGCAGTGGTCTCGGTCAGCACGTCCGGGGTGTTGCACAGCAGTATGCCGCGCGCGTCCATCGCTTCAAGCGGGTAGTTGTCATAGCCCACGGAGACCGTGCAGATCACCCGCAGTGCGGGGGCGGCATCCAGCAGCGCTTCCGTGATCCTGTGTCCAGAGCAGATGAGTCCATGGGCATCGTGCAGGGCGTCGTGCAGTGCCGCATCCAGCGCCTCGGCGCTGTCATGCCCCTCCAGCAGCACGACGTCATGCCGCTCGCGCAGGGTGGCCATCTGCTCCTCATCCAGCGCCTTGAGCACCACAACCTTGCGGCGGGTCACGCACTCGTCTGCGTCACTTGTCATATGGCTGTTACCTCGGGCCGAGTAGTGCTGTGCATGCATCCTTGCCTCCTTGAGAGCGTGGGCGATGAACTGACCTGCAGACTGCCGTCAGGGGTGTGTCACCCCTGGTCGTGTCGCTACTGGTTGTGTCACCACTGGGTGTATCACCACTGGTTGTCATTGGAAATCGGCCGCGAACTCAGGACACGCTGACGGCATCACCCGCTTCGAGCGCCTTGAGCGTCGCGCGATCCGGCAGGCCCTCCATGTCCCCCCGCACCTGAACGGCACGGCTGCCGAGCAGATTGGCGCGATGCATGGCGTCTTTCGGGGAGAGCCCTTCAAGCAGTGCGCTGACGACACCTACCGCAAAGGCATCGCCCGCCCCCACGGTATCGACGACCTTGTCGACCCGCAGGCCCGGGACGCTGAAGGCGGCTTCCTGGCCGCCGATCATCCCGCGGTAATAGCTGCCCTCAGGGCCCAGCTTGATGATGACGGCCTTGGCACCTTGCTCGAGATAGTGGCCGGCGATGGCCTCAGGCGTCTTCTGGCCGGTCAGTTGCTCGCCTTCCGCAAGCCCCGGCAATACCCAGTCGGCGCGGCTTGCCAGCTGATTGAGGGTGTCGCGCATCTCCTGCTCGCTTGACCACAGGGTAGGGCGCAGATTGGGATCAAAGGAGATACTGGCACCGGATTGACGGGCCTGTTCGAAGAGATGGAACGATAGTTCACGACAGCTGGGGGAGATGGCCGGCGGAATGCCGGTGGCATGCAGGTGGCGCAGGGCGCTGAAGTCGATGCCATCGGCGTCACTGGCATTCATGCGGCTGGCGGCGCTGCCCTGACGGAAATACTCGACATGCGGATCTTCCCCCTGGCTGGCGCGTGCCTTGAACATCAGGCCGGTAGGAGCATCGCTGTCGCGGGTCAGATGGCGACAGTCCAGCCCGTTGTCTTCCAGGGTCTGGCGCAGATAGCGCCCGAGGCTGTCGTCGCCCACGCGGCTCAGCCAGCCGACATGAAATCCCAGCCGGGCGAGGCCGATGGCCACGTTGGTATCGGCGCCGGCGATGCGTCGCTCGTAGTGCGAGACCTGTGCAAGATCGCCCTCGCTTTCGGCGACCAGCAGCGCCATGGCTTCGCCAAAGGCGAGGATTTCCAGTGGCGAGGAAGAAGAGAATGAGGATGGCGTCGATGACGCGTTGGCTTGCTCAGACATCATGGCGTGTCCTGTGTAGTTGGAGCCGTTCCTTGTGCTTGTCCTGCATGACGACACGGCTGGCGAAGCCGCGCCGTCATGGAAATTGCCGTACTGCGCATTGTCGGTCAGACGTCACTCACTGCACGTCACTTGGGCAATGACTCAGAGCTGGCGCTTGCCGTCCACCAGACGCGACAGGCCCTGGGTGCCGTCACGCAGGGTCGGGCTCAGCAGTGCCTCAGGCAGATCCTGATAGCACACCGGACGCAGAAAGCGTTCGATGGCCGCGCTGCCCACCGAGGTGGTGCGGCTGTCAGAGGTTGCCGGCCAGGGGCCACCGTGGACCATCGCCTGACAGACTTCGACACCCGTCGGCCAGCCATTGGCGAGAATGCGACCGGCGCGACGCTCGAGCACCGGCATCAGGGTGCGGGCGGCGTCGATGTCGGCATCGTCCAGGTGCAGGGTGGCGGTCAGCTGGCCTTCCAGGTGCTCGCAGACCGCACGCATCTCGTCCAGATCGCGACAGGCGATGACCAGCGAGCTGGCACCGAAGACTTCTTCCTGCAATGCGGATTCACTCAGGAAGTCGCTGCCGGTGGTTCGGAACAGCGCGGTCTGACACGGACTTGCGTTGTCGCCATCCAGTGCGCCGCGCGCGACTTCCTGTACCTGGGGCAGGGCGGAGAGCTTCTCCACGCCACCCCGGTAGGCATCGTGGATGCCCGGCGTCAGCATCGTCTGGCAGGCACTGGCCGCGACATTGTCGGCGGCGGTCTTGAGGAAGCGCTCCAGCGCTTCGCCTTCGAGGGCCAGCACCAGTCCCGGGTTGGTGCAGAACTGGCCGGCACCCATGTTGAGCGAGGCGATGAAGGCCTGTCCCAGCCCTTCGGCACGGGCTTCCAGCGCGGCCGGCATCAGCAGTACCGGGTTGATGCTGCTCATCTCGGCGTAGACCGGGATCGGCTGAGGACGTGCCTGGGCGGTCTTGAGCAGTGCGGTACCGCCACTGCGTGACCCGGTGAAGCCCACGGCCTGAATGCGCGGGTCATTGACCAGTGCCTGACCCAGGGTGTTGCCGCTGCCGTAGAGCAGTGAGAAGACGCCTTCCGGCAGGTTGCAGCGCTTCACGGCACGCTGGATGGCGCCGCCGACCAGCTCGGACGTCCCCGGGTGAGCGGAGTGTGCCTTGACGATGACCGGGCAGCCAGCCGCCAGTGCCGAGGCGGTATCGCCACCGGCCACCGAGAAGGCCAGCGGGAAGTTGCTGGCCCCGAAGACGGCGACAGGGCCGAGGCCGATGCGACGCTGGCGCAGGTCGGCGCGCGGCATCGGGCTGCGTTCCGGCATGGCCGGGTCGATGCGCACATCCAGCCACTCACCGGCGCGCACGACGCCGGCGAACAGGCGCAGCTGACCGCAGGTACGGCCACGTTCCCCTTCCAGACGAGCCCGCGGCAGGCCGGTTTCCTGAAGGGCGCGCTCGGTGATCTGCTCACCGATGGCCTCGATTTCCTCGGCGATGGTCTCGAGGAAGCCGGCGCGGGTTTCAGCATCCGTTTCCCGGAAGCTGTCAAAGGCGTCGTGTGCCAGCTGGCAGGCCAGCTCCACCTCACGGGCACCACCGGCCGGATAGCCCGGCGCCAGGCGCTCACCGTTGGCAGGATTGATGGCGTGTACCGGCTTGCCGTCGGCCAGCAGACTCTGCTGTCCGATGATCTGGTGGCCGCGCAGTGTCGTCTGATCGGAAGGTGACATAAGGCGTCTCTCTTTTCGTGGGGCGTTCTTTTCGTGGGCACAGTCCGGAATGTCCCGCCTCCATCGCCCTCATGGGGCGCGACGCGGGACAAGGGAATGCTCGTCTCGACTGACGGTGCATGGCGGGACTGTTGCGTGCCGACATGTCATGAGGCCGAGGGCGAGACATTCAGGCTGCTGGGGCGCGTCTCATGGGCGCGATGCCGTCGTGGGCGGTATGCCTCACGGGCACATCTGGCCGCCATTGATGTCGATCACCTGGCCCGTGATGTAGCCACTGGTGGCGTGGGAGGCGAGGAACAGGAAGGTCGGTGCACATTCCTCGGAGGTACCGAAGCGGCCCATGGCGATGCTGCCGGCGATCTTGGCACGCAGCTCTTCGCTCTTGTCGGCGTGGAAGACGGTATCGATGGTGCCCGGCGACACGATGTTGAAGCGCACGTTGTCCTTGGTGAATTCCTTCACCCAGTTGCGGTGCAGGTTATGCAGCATGGCCTTGGTGCCGCCGTACAGGGAGGCGCCGAGACCACCGCCCTCGCGGCCCGCGATGGAGCCGGTGCTGATGACGCTGGCGGTGGTGCCGGAATCCTTGGCGGAGGCCTTCAGATGCGGCATGGCATATTTGGTCGTCATGATCGCGGAGCGCAGGTTCAGATCCATCACCAGGTCGAAGGCGGCATCATCCAGGCTCTCGAGTCCGGCACGCACGCCCAGACCACCGGCATTGTTGACGAGCACGTCCATGCCGCCGAAGGCCTTGGTGAAGTCCTCGACCAGTGCAGCACAGCCTTCGCTGGTGGACAGGTCACGTGCGAAATATTCAAAGCGAGCACCGGTGGCTTCCATCTGGGCGATGGCGTCGCGAGCGGCGTCATCCTGCTGGCGGCTGTTGATGCCGACCACTGCCCCTTCACGGGCGAAGGCCACGGCGGCTGCCAGACCAATACCCTTGGTGGAGCCGGTGATGAGGACTTTCTTCTGCTTGAGATCGGTGAACATGTGGGATTCCTGACGGTGGAAAGCCGTACGCTCTTGGAGGCGGCATGGCGAATGAAAGGTGGAGGAAGTTGCGGCGAGCATTGGCTCCCTCTCGGCACGAGTCACCTTAGCCCAGGCAGACACGATCGACAAACAAATAATGACAACTGGCGAGTAGTGCTTTAGTGCAGTTCGCCGTTGGGTATCTCTGGATCACCCGCCAATGGCACCTGGCAGGACGCGGGCTGGTTTCGGGACAGGGCAGGCGAGCTTTCCTGGAATGAAGGAAAGGGTGATTTGTCGTGAATTGACAGATAAATAAGTAAAATCAATAAGTTATTCAGGTTTATCGTAGTCAGCCATGCGCAGGATACGCCGTGGATTGCGGCCATTGGATAAGGGTCTCGCTAGCCCGGTTCGGCTATCCTAGAGGTAGATCCCGTCAGCCCCCCACGACAGCCAACCCTCACTCCCTCCCTGATGCTCATTTTTGGATTGGTCTAAAGTTCAAGTTGTCATAACTTGTAAAATTCGTGTATCCCGCTGACACTGATCTCAGTGCCTGGGGCAGCCAACGCCAACCTTCATGACGCTGTCCCACGCTGCAATGCCGCAACAGACATAGCCACGCAACGCCTCCATAACAAGACAACGAGAGAGTCTTCGCCATGCGTAAATTGTCACAAGTCCTCTGCGCCTCCGTGCTGACCCTGTCCGCTTCCGCGGTGATGGCAGCTGACTACCCCTACAAGCCCATCACGCTGATCGTGCCATGGTCTGCCGGTGGTGGCAGCGATGCGGTCGGCCGTCAGCTGGCGGCGGGTCTTCAGGAAGAGCTCGGTCAGCCTGTCAATGTGGTCAACAAGACCGGCGGTTCCGGGATGGTGGGTCACATGTCCATGAAGATGGCGCGCCCCGACGGTTACACCCTGGGGCTTGGCACCGCAGAGATTGCCACCTATCAGCATATCGGCACCGCGCAGCTGTCCTATGAGGACTTCACGCCCATCGCGCTGCTGAACCTGGATTACGCCTCCTTCACGGTGAACGCCGATTCCGAGTGGAAGACCCTAGATGATGCCCTATCGGCGCTGAAGGCCAATCCGAGCGATTACACCGTCTCCGGCTCCGCGCCCGGGGCTGCCTATCATCTGTCCTTCGCCGGCTTCCTGGATCAGCAGGGCATCAATCCGAATGACGTGACACTGGTGCCCAGTGAAGGCGCCGCGCCGGGTCTGCAGGAGCTGGCAGCCGGTGGTGTGGATATCGTGTTCTCCTCGCTTCCGGAAATCGAGTCCATGCGCAAGTCTGGACGCGTCAAGGCGCTGGCGGTGCTGGCCAATGATCGCGTCGATTCCTTCGAGGATGTGCCTTCTGCCAAGGAGCTGACCGGCTCCGAGTGGAGCCAGGGCTCCTGGCGTGGCCTGGTCGGGCCCAAGGGACTGCCGGAAGAGGTGACCGCACGCCTGTCGGAAGCCACCGAGAAGGTCTGGAAGTCCGAGCAGTTCCAGGACTTCATGTCCGGTCGCGGTTACGGCACCGTCTGGGAAGATGCCGAAGGTTTCCGTGCCTTCATGAAAGATCAGAATGAGAAGAACGCAGCCACCATCGAAAAGCTGGGCCTGGCCAACTGAACGCGCGGGTCGCCGTGAGCGTCTGCCATTCAGCGTGTTCGACCGTTTCTTCCTGAGTCTTCATGAGTAACCGCACATGCGTACCAACGACAAGGTCACGGGTGTGGTGACGGCAGCCTTCGGGGCTGCCGTCATATATGCCTCCCTCGACTTGAAGAACCTGCCGCGCCAGGAATATGGGGCCGGTACCTTTCCCACGGTCATCGGCGCACTGCTGATGCTGTTCGGAGCCATCCTGCTCGTCCGTGGGCTGCGCAATCGTGAAGTCTGGTTTGCCTGGCAGCACCCTGTGCCGCTGATCACCTTCATCATGACATTGGCGGCCATCTGCGCCTCCATCGTGGCCTATATCTACCTGACGCCAGTCATCGGTTTCCCGGTGGTGTCCTTCGTGCTGCTCACGTTGCTGCTCTATGCCTTCCATCATCGTCGCTGGTTGCCTGCCGGTGGTATCGCGCTGGTGGCCACGGGAGTGATCTGGGAAGTCTTCGGCCAATTGCTGCACGTTCCGCTTGAGCTGGGCCTGCTGGAAAAGGTGATCTACTGATGAGTGACTTACTGCAAGCCGCCACGATGGTGTTCACGTGGGAAGTGATGCTGATCATTCTCGCCGCCTCCCTCTTCGGGCTCTTCATGGGCGCCATCCCTGGCCTGACGGCCACCATGGCCACGGCACTGCTGGTGCCGGTCACCTTCTTCATGGAACCGCTGCCGGCCATCGCCGCCATCGTGTCCGCGACTGCCATGGCCATCGTGGCCGGCGACATTCCCGGGGCGTTATTGAGGATTCCCGGCACACCGGCCTCGGCGGTCTATACCGAGGAAGCCTATGCGATGGGCAAGCAGGGCAAGGTCGGGCTGGCACTGGGGCTGAACGTGACCTGCTCGATGATCGGTGGGGTGATCGGGGTGCTGATCCTGGCCTTCTTCGCGCCGCGCATTGCCGAGTTCGCCATCCAGTTCACCAGTGACGAATATTTCTGGCTGGCGCTGCTGGGGCTTTCCTGCGCGATCCTCGTCTCCGGCAGTGACCCGCTCAAGGGCGGAATCTCGATGCTGGCGGGGCTGGTCATCGCGATGGTGGGCATGGACAGCGTCTCGGGTCAGATGCGCTTTACCTTCGGCAACTATGACTTATTGGCCGGTATCTCCATTCTGCCGGTGCTGATCGGACTGTTCGCGATTTCCGAGCTGATCCGTCGCATGCCGGAAACCCGCAATGCCGCGCCGCTGGTGCCGCCCGTCATCAAGCGTCCCTTCGAAGGCGTTGGCGCAGCGCTCTGGAAATACAAGGGCGGTGTCCTTCGCGGCGGTGCCCTGGGGACCGTGATCGGGGCCTTGCCGGGCGCCGGTGCCGATATCGCGTCCTGGATCAGCTACGCCGTGAGTCGCAAGCTCTCCAGGACTCCGGAGAAGTTCGGCAAGGGGCATCCAGAAGGCCTGGTCTCGGCCAGTTCCGCCAACAATGCCTCGTTGTCCGGGGCCTATATTCCGGCACTGGTCTTCGGGATCCCGGGGGATACGGTCACGGCGATCATCATCGGCGTCCTGATGACCAAGGGCATCACGCCGGGTCCTGACGTCTTCGTCGACCAGGCACCGTTGGTCAATGCCATCTTCATGGTCTTCGTGCTGGCCAATCTGCTGCTGTTGCCGCTGGGCTTCATGGCGATCCGTGGGGCGCGACACATCCTGTCGATTCCCACCGGTATCCTGTTCCCGCTGATCCTGATGTTCTGCATCGTCGGGGCGTTCGCAGCCAACAATGCGATGTTCGATATCTGGATCATGCTCGGTATCGGCCTGGTGGGCTTCTTCATGGCCGAGAACGACTTCCCGGTCGGGCCGATGATTCTGGCGGTGATTCTGGGGCCGATCGTCGAGAGCAACTTCATGCGCTCGATTCTCAAGTCCAATGGGGATCTGACGGCCTTCGTGGATCGCCCCATCGCCATGGTACTGGCGATTGCCGCAGTGGCGGTCTGGACCATGATCATCGTCAACGGGGTGAAAGCAGGGCGTCGAGTACCGCAGACACCGGCATCAAAACTCCCTCAGGATGCCTGAGTGAGATGACGCGTCGGATCGAGAGGGGCCTGCGGGGGAGCACCCATTGAGGGGGCTGCCCCGTAGCCTTTCCTCATGCGGCAGGGTTTCCGGTAGAATCGCACACCATCTGACATGCCTGAAGGTGGACCAAGAGTGATGAGAAAGGGCGACATGACACGATGAGTGACGCAGCCAAGCATTCACTGTCGTTGGTGGTCTACGAGAAGATACTCGCCGCCATCATCAGCGGTGACTATCCCGTCAACAAGAAGCTGCCGACCGAGGCGCGCCTCTGCGAGCTGTATGAGGTATCCCGCCCGGTACTGCGGGATGCCCTGGCGCGTCTGCGCGAGGACAATCTCGTCGTGTCGCGGCGAGGGTCTGGCAGTTTCGTCATCAATCGGCCTGACAGTGCCGTGCTCGAGTTCGCACGGATCTCCAGCATCGCCGACATACAACGCTGCTTCGAGTTTCGCACCAATGTCGAGGCTAGTGCGGCGGGCCTCGCCGCGCAGCGGCGCACGCCAGAGCAGCTGGAGCACATACGTCAGCGTTTCGAGGCCATCAATCAGGCCAACCTCAATCATGATCGCGCCTCCGAGGAAGACTTCGAGTTCCACCTCGCGATTACCGAAGCCGCCAGCAATCACTACTACGCCACCGTGCTGCGTTCGCTGAATCAGAGCATCAAGGAAGGCATGAACTTGACGCGCGGTCTGTCACTGCGTGCCTCCGAGGAGCGCCTGCGGATCGTCCAGGATGAGCATCAGGCGATCATCGATGCGATCGCCGGCAAGGATTCACCCGCCGCGGAAAGCGCCATGCGTGCCCATCTCGAGGGGGCGCGTCGGCGTATGTTCGAGGGGGTGCACACGCCCTAGTCTCACAGGGGGCGGGCGCTCCACCTGCCATTTCAGCTCCACGACAATGCCTCTGATCATTCCCGGTCAGAGGCATTGTCGTCTCTGGAGCGCAATGCTGTCCCCGTGATGGCTGCGCTCGTCACTCGTCTGCCAGCCAGCGCCGTGCGACCGCGAAGGCGCGTGGCAGGTTGCGGCACCAGGTCAGCTCTCCCGTGCGCTTGCGAATGCCGGCCCGGCGCAGCTTGACGATCAGATGGCTGGGGAGCCCCGACAGGACCAGCGCCACGTGCTGGTGGCGCATGTCATCGATCAGTGACTGCAGAGCGACGATGGCCGTGCCGTCCATGCTGGGTACATCGGCCATGTCGAGAATCACGATCTGGACCTTGTCATCGACCAGGCGCAGCGAGGTCAGTGCCTTTTCCGCCACGCCGAAGAACAGGGGGCCGTCGATGTCATAGAGCGCAATCGCTCGGGTGTATTCTCCCCGGGCATGCGTCTGGCGTGGAGGATCGCTCTCTGGCGCATCGTTCTCTGGCGTGTCTGTCTCCGGCATGTCAATGATCTGACGGGTCTGGGTGAGCTGCATCATGCGGCGGATGAACAGCGCCGCCGCCAGGCCGATGCCAACCGCCACCGCCAGTACCATGTTGAACAGCACGGTAAGGCCGAAGCAGATCAACAGGATCGCCACGTCACCGCCGGGGGCAGAGCGCAAGGTATGCACGAAGTGACGAGCCTCGCTCATGTTCCAGGCGACGATGAACAGCAAGGCGGCCAGTGTGGCCATCGGCACTTTTCCCAGCAGTTCCGCCAGCGCGATCACCGCCAGTAGCACCACCGCGGAATGCACCACGGCGGCCAGCGGTGAGCGGGCACCACACCGGATGTTGGTGGCCGTGCGAGCGATGGCGGCGGTGGCGGTGATGCCTCCGAACAGCGGCGCCACCAGGTTGCCCAGCCCCTGGCCGATCAGTTCGGCATCCGGATCATGGCGTGTCCTGGTCAGTCCATCAGACACGACCGAGCACAGCAGGGATTCGATGGCGCCCAGCATGGCGATGGCGATGGCAGGCCCCAGCAATGCGCGGATCAGGGTGAAATCCAGTGGCAGTGGATATCCGTCCGCTCCGGGCAGGTGCCAGGGGGCCAGAAATGCCGGGGCAATCGGAGGGATACCATTGCCACTGTCGTTCAGCGTTTCCCAGCTGAAGCGTGAGGCAATGGTCTGCACCAGCATTTCATGTGAGTCATCGCCCAGGCCGTGATTGACGGCGTAGGCGGCAAGTGCCCCGACGAACAGGCCCACCAGCGGCGCGGGAATCGGGAGGTGAAGTCGCGGCCATAGCAGCATGACCACCAGCGAAAAGACCCCGATGGACAGTTCGAAAGGATTCAGTGTCGGCAGGGCGGCCAGAATCTGACCAACGTTCTCCACGAAGTGCTCGCCGAGCTGACCGACACTCAGCCCCAGGAAGTCAGGCACCTGCAAGACAGCGATCACGACGGCGATACCCGCGGTAAAGCCCAGCACGACGGGATAGGGCACGAACTGGATGAGTCGCCCCATGCGCGCCAGCCCCAGCATGACCAGTATGGCGCCCGCCATCATGGTGGCGATCAGCAGGCCACCGAGCCCGTACTGCTGAACGATGGGGAACAGGATCACCACGAAGGCCGCTGTCGGGCCGGAGACGTTGACGCGTGAGCCGCCCGTGATGGCAATGATCGCCCCCGCGACGATGGCCGTGTACAAGCCATGCTGTGGTGCGACGCCGGCGGCGATGGCCAGTGCCATGGACAGCGGCACCGCCACGGTGCCGATGGTCAGCCCGGCCAGGATATCCTGGCGGAGATCGGTGAGGCCGTAGCCTGAGTGCCAGGCGGAGCGCAGGCCGGTGGCGATGCGGGGGAGGCGCATGGGAGAGCGCTTGGGGGTCATGGTGGTGGGTCCTCGCGGAGGGAGACGCTACGCTGACTCTGGTGCTGGCGTGTCAGGGCATGGCGTGACATGTCCGAACACGACGAATGCATCAGGCAGCAGCAGGGCGGTCGTCCTGGACTGTCTGCCTTGTCATGACGATCTCATGATAAAGAGATGGTAAAAAAATTAACATGTCATTGGCATGTTCGTCATCCGCCCCCCAGTGTCAGGGGGGCTGGCCTGTCGGGATTGGCTTGTCTGTACCGGACCCTCGGTATTACCATCAGATGTTAATGGTTTCGGGAGAGCCGAGGATGGAAAAGAAGACCGCACGTCTGACCCTGATGATTGACCCCCACAAGAAGCAGGCCTTCGAGCAACTGTGTGCCACGCAGGACCAGACGCCCTCTCAGGTCGTTCGTCAGTTGATCCGCGAGTATCTGCAGGCACATGGTGTCGAGTACGCCTCCCAGCCCGGGCGTCCGCAACCGCCATCTTCCTGAAAGAACGGGTGTGAAGGGCGTTCTGGCAAGCCGTGACTTGGTCTTCGCTGAAGTGGCCTGTGCTGACAAGCTCTGCGCTGACAATCTCTGCGCTGACGCAAGAGACAAGAAGCCCCTGACAGGCGAACCTGTCAGGGGCTTTCACGTTCATGGGCCAGGCCATTCACCCAGCTCTCTCAGATAGGCGAGATCATTGGCAGAACCTGACCGGTGACAGGCTGCGCGCGTAGCCCGGCAGGGGCTCGCCTGCCACCATCCGGGCCACGATATCCCCTGTCTCGGCCGAGAGTGTCAGGCCCAGATGGCCGTGCCCGTAAGCGAGAAGCAGGCCGGGGCAGCCAGGCATTTCGCCCACTACCGGCAGGCCATCGGGGGTGGAGTGGCGCACCCCCATCCAGTGGCGGGCGACGTCGAGGGGCTGACCGAAGAGTGTCTCGCCCCATTGTGTGAGGGCTTGCCAGCGCTGTGGCGAGGCGGGGCGCGAAGGCGCACAGAACTCGGTGGTGCCCGCCAGGCGAATGCCTTCCGCCATTGGCGAGGCGTAGAAGTGATGCGCCAGCCAGCCTACCGGGCGTGAGAGTGGCAGCTGGGTGGCGAGTTCGATGTGATAGCCGCGCTCACTGACCACCGGCAGACGCTTGCCGAGTCCCGCCAGTAGTGTGTTGCTCGCGATACCGGCACAGACCACGACATGCGGGACCTCGTGGGAGGTGGTGGCGGTGTCGATGCGCCAACCACCACTGGTCAGCGGCGTGAGGGCGTCGACCTGCTGCGCCGTCCACTCAAGGCCACCTTCTTCCAGCTGTACGAAGAGTTGGTGGCTGAGTGACAGCGGGCTGGTGAGGTGGCGGGTGTCAGGGAAGAACAGGCCGCCTGCCAGCCCCTTCGGGTTGAGCGACGGTTCCATGTCCCGCAGCTGGCTCGCGCCCAGCGCCTGACATTCGACCCCGTCACGGCGCTTGGCCTGGGCCATCTTCTCCAGCGCCGGCGGGGTGATGGCGGTGTCGCGCTGGATCTGCAGGCAGCCTGTCTGGCTGGCCAGCGCAGTGGTGGCTTTGGTCTGCAGGTCATCGATCAGGGCATGCTGACGTTCGACGGCATTGGCCAGCAAGGCAATCAGATCTGCCTTGTGGCGCTGGAAATTGGTGGGCGTTGCCGCCTTGAGGAAACGCCAGCCGAAGTCCGCCAGGGCGGGGGTGTGGCGCAGGGCGATGGCAAGGGAGGGCTGCCTGCTCAGCAGGTGGCCCGGCAGCTGGCGCAGTGTGTCGCCGCTGGCCATCGGCGAGGTGGCGTAGTTGGCGATCAGACCGGCGTTGCCGAAGGAGGTGCCTTCACCGACGGGATTCGGGTCATACAAATGAACGTGATAGCCACGTGCCTGCAAGGCGCGGCAGGTCGCCAGGCCGATGATGCCGGCGCCGATGACGGCAATGCTGTCGTGGCTCGACACTCGGGCGGCGGGGGATTGCGGGGTCATCGCGCGTACTCTCTTTGCCGGTCATGCCGGGCGGATTGCCCGACATGATCAGCGTGATGAAGACGGTGTGAGGGTCGTGACAGGGCCATGACAGAGCTTGGAAAGCCTTGGTCGAGCGGCACAGACCCTGCCGATGGCTCAGTTGTCGCGGTAGAACTTCCAGGAGGCGATGGCGATGACCACGGCGGTGAGGATGCTCAGCAGACAGATGGTGTAGAGAGTGAATCCGAACATGGTCAGGTCCTCAGGAGTGGGTGGGCTGGATCGGGGCGTTCTTGCCGTTGTGGTCTGGCGCCGCGTTCAAGAACTGGTAGACGAGGGTGAAGACCACGATATTGACGATGACGCCAGCAATCAGTGGGGTGAGCCCGGTGAGGGCTTCCAGTTCCAGGCCACTCCATTTCCACATGCTGGTGGCCAGGGCGCCGGCGATCATCGCGGCCACACCAGCACGCTTGCAGCGAATCCTGAACAGCACGGCGAAGATGAACGGCAGCAGGATGGTCGGCGCCCACAGGGCGTAGCTCAGCAGCAGCGCATCGATGATCGAGGTGGCGTAAAGCGCGAACACGATGGCGCCCAGGCCGATGGCCAGATTGACGCCGCGCTCGATCCACAGCTGTTGCTTGCCGGACATGGCGGGGTTGATGAAGGGCTTGTAGATGTCGGTGACGAAGATGACCGCTGCCGAGTTCAGATAGGAATCCGCCGTTGACATCACCACCGCCAGCAGTGAGGCCAGCACCAGCCCGGTCAGCCCCAGCGGCAGGGCGTCGCGAATCAGTTCCGGCATGGCCTGATCCGGCGAGATCTGCGGATAGAGCACCAGCGCGATCAAGCCGATAGTGGAGCTGACGGCATAGAACAGCAGACCGAAACCACCGGCCAGCGAGTAGCCGATCCTGGCATGGCGGGAATCCGGTGCGGACAGGGCGCGCTGGGTGTAGGGCGGGACGAGGGTCTCGCCGAGCAGGAAGGCGATGAAGATGCTGATGAACATCAGCGGCGTGTAATCGCCCATGAGGCTGAAGTGTTCGCTGGGGAGCGCGGCGATCAGGGCCTCGGGGCCACCGATCTTGTCGAGCCCGACGATCATGGTGATGGGCAGGAAGACCGCTAGCATCACGAACTGCACCACGTCAGTCTGGATCACGGCCCACATGCCGCCGGCCGTGGAGTACACCAGTACCACTGCCATGCCAATCAGGATGCCGGTGCTGATCTCGATGCCCAGGATGGCATTGAAGACGGTGCCGATGGCCAGCGCCTGGGCGCCGAGAATGCCGATGCAGAAGATCAGCGAGAAGATGCCGGTCAACAGGCGAGCGCTGCGACCATAGTGTTGCGCCATGATGTCGCCGACCGTCTGTGCCCCTGCATAACGCTTGAGGCGTGGCGCGATGTAGAGGCCCGCGATGATGGTGGCGATGGGGAAGGCGGAGGCCGCGAACATGAAGGCGTAGCCTTCGTCGAAGGCCTTGCCGGCGCGACCCATCGAGGCACCCCCGCCGAGGAAGGAAGCGGCGAGCGTGGCGAACAGCACCGGCCAGATGATCTTGTTGCCGGCGACAGCGAAGTCGGCACTGCTGGATGTCTTCCTGGCACTGCGATAGCCGATATACAGCAAGATGGCGAAATACAGCAGTAGCCCCATGAGGTCGATCGTGTGCATTGTCTGTGGCCCTTTGTTGTTGGTTATGAGGGTCTGGTCAGCTTCCTCCCGCTGGGGGTATAAGCACAACTAAAGGCTGTCTATTAAGTCATAAGAACAATTTAGAGCCTATTCACGAGAGGCTAGTCTTGAGCATCCAGTCCCAAGCGTCCATTCTCGAACGCCAGGCACGAGGGCCTTGCCACGAGAGTCCCGTCACGAGAGCCCCGCCACAAGAGCCCAGTTGTCATGAAACTCAGACATAACCTGCGTCAGTTGCAGATCTTCCAGGAAGTGGTGCGCACGGGCAGTCTCTCCCAGGCAGCGCGTCGGCTTGGTTTGACGCAACCGGCGGTGAGCACGGCGATCGCCAATCTGGAGAGTGACGTCGGGTTTCTGCTCTTTCGGCGTAACCACTATGGCACCCAGTTGACACCGGAAGCCGTCCATCTGGCGGAGGGTGTCGACAAGGTGCTGGCATCGGTGGGGCATCTGGATGAACTGACGGATGGTCTGCGTGATGGTCACGCCGGCAAGCTCACCGTGGCCTCGATGCCGGGGCTTTCGCCGACGGTGATGCCTCGAGTGATGTCACGCTATCTTGCCGACTTCCCCAGGAGTCGTCTGTCGCTGCAGACGTTCAGTTCACGCAAGATCGCCGAGTGGGTCGCCGAGGGCCAGTTTGACCTCGGGGTCATCGAGGCAGACGCCGCGGTCGAGGAGCTGGTGCTGGAGGAGTATCAGCTCTGCATGGCACTGGCCGTGCCTGTCATGCATCCGCTGGCGCAACGCGAGGTCTTGTTCCCACAGGATCTGGCCGGGGAAACCATCATCACGCTGGATCAGCACCATCAGAGTACCTTGAAGCTAGCGCGTGCCTTTCAGCAGGCAGGCATGACGCTGCAGGCAAGCATCGAGACGCATCTGTTTCCCTCGGTCGCGATGCTTGTCAATGAAGGGATAGGCATTGCCTTGATCGATCCGGTGACGGCGGAGGCGATGCTGGCGCGGCGCGATTGCCAGCTGCGCGTGGTGCCATTCGCGCCGACCATCAACCTGGATGTCGCGCTGGTCACCTCGCGTTTTCATCCCGTCTCGCGTCAGGGGCAGCGCTTCATGCCCTATCTGACGGCGGAGCTTGCTGCCTGGCAGCAGCGCTCGAAGGAGCGTTATGCCGTGACGATGCCGGAGGATGGCGAGGATGCCGCCCCCATGGTGTGAAGCCACTCATGATGGGTCACCGTCACGGACCTGGTCATCTCCCTCGGCGATACTGCCGACAACAATACCCTCGCCAAATAAGCACCAAGGCCCCACCGCTGATGGGCGGTGGGGCCTTGGTTGCCGTTTCAGGCGTGACCGAAGGGTCAGGGTCGCAGAGCCCTCATTCCAGACTCGCCCCATAGCCGAAGCTGGCGGCCGGTTCGGCGGCGGTCTCGACCCACACGCTCTTCACTTCGCTGTATTCGCGCAGCGCATCCAGCCCGGAGGAGCGGCCATAGCCACTCTCGCCGTAGCCCCCGAAGGGGGAGCTGACGTGAATGGTCTTGTAGCCATTGACCCAGAAGGTACCCGCGCGCACCTGACGCGCCACGCGGTGGGCGCGCCCGACATCACGCGTCCAGACGGCACCGGCCAGCCCGAAGCGACTGTCATTGGCGATGCGGATGGCGTCGGCTTCCTCCTCGAACGGTATGGCGACCACGACCGGGCCGAAGATCTCCTCCTGCGCGCAGGTCATGGCGTTGTCGCCCAGCAGCACCGTCGGCGCGACATGATAGCCGCCGGTGTCCGGGATGGGGTCTGCTGAGCCATCCGCCAGGCGCGCGCCGTCTTCAAGAGCACCAGCCAGCATCGACGTCACATGCTGGTATTGCCTGGCGTTGTTGATCGGGCCGATCTGGGTCGCCGGGTCCTGCGGGTCACCGAGAGTGAATTGCGTGGCAGCCTCGGCCAGTGCAGTGGTGAATTTCTCATAGATAGAGGCCTGTACCAGCAGGCGCGAACCCGACACGCAGCTCTGGCCGGCACCGGAGAAGATGGCCGCCTGAGCGCCGCGCAGTGCCACCTCGAGATCGGCATCCTCGAAGACGATATTGGCCGACTTGCCACCCAGCTCCAGCACGCTGGGAATGCAGCGCTGCGCCGCGGCGGTGGCGATATGGCGGCCGGTGGCGGGGGAGCCGACGAACACCACCTTGCGGATATCGCCCTCGGCGATGAACGCCTGGCCAATGGTATGGCCGTAGCCTGCGATGACGTTGACCAGTCCGCGTGGCACGCCGGCGCGCTCGATCAACACACCGAGGGCCAGCGAGGACAGCGCCGTCAGCTCCGAAGGCTTGAGGATCACCGCATTGCCGGCGGTGATGGCCGGGGCGATCTGCCAGCCGGCGGTGAAGATCGGCGCATTCCACGGCGTGATCTGCAGCACGGTGCCCAGCGGCTCATAGGTCACGTAGTTGAGGTGTGAGGTCGGGACCGGAATCACCTCGCCGTGCAGCTTGTCTGCCCAGCCCGCGTAGTACTCGAACATCTCGGCGACCTTGGCCACCTCGACACGCGCATCACGAATCGGCTTGTTGGCGCTCAGTGCTTCGAGTTCGGCCAGCGCCTCGGTCTGCTCACGAATCAGGCTGCCTATCTGGTAGATGACGCGCCCACGCGCCTGGGCGGTCATGGCAGCCCACTGCGGTTGCGCCTGGCGTGTGGCGGCAGTCGCGAGCGCGACCTGGGAGAGATCTGCATCCGGGAAGGACAGCATCAGGCTGTCATCGTGAGCGTTGCGTACCTCGATGGGGTCACCCGTGCCGGTGATGAACTCACCACCGATCAGGCTGCTGACGATAAAACTGTCGTCATGAGATTGGCTGCCGTTCTGAAAATTCTGCATCAACTCGGCGATACGTTGAGTCGTCGAGGATGCCGGGGTCATGTCCTGGGTCAGCATGGCTTATTCTCCGTGGCCAAAGAGGGTCGGGTCAGTGCGTTGCACGATGGCGCAGAAGTCTTCGCTGTCATCCAGGCTCGCGCGGCTCTCGTCCCAGAGTTGCGCCACGGCGTCGGCAAGGGGGAGCTCCAGTCCAAGCGTTGCTGCCAGATCACTGGCCAGCCCGACATCCTTGCGCATCAGGCCCATGGTGAAGCCGGAATCGTAGGCCTTGTTGATCACCCAGCTGGGGAACATCACCTGGCTTGCGCCGCTACGTCCCGAGCCCGCATTCACGCCTTCCAGCAACTTTTCTGGGGAGACACCCGCCCTGGCGGCCATGGAGACGGCCTCCGCCGTGCTGATCAGATGGCAGGCCGCCAGCATGTTGTTGGCAATCTTGGCGACGTTGCCCGCCCCGCAACCGCCGACGTGCACGCGGCTGCCGCTCATGGCTTCCAGTACCGGCATGACGCGAGCCAGCACTTCCTCCTCGGCACCGATCACCATCGACATGCTGCCACTCGCCGCGCCCTTGGGGCCGCCGGATACCGGGGCGTCGATGAAGTCGATGTCGCGTGTCGCCAGGGCCGCCGCCACCTTGCGGCTGGTCTCGGGAGTCGAGGTGGTGGTGTCGATCACGATCAGGCCCGGCTTGCCCAGCGTCAGGAGACGGGTGGCGGCTTGATCCTCTTCCTGTGCGCCTTCCTTGCCCAGACATAGCTGCTCTACATGCTCTGCCTTGGGCAGCGACAGGATCACGATATCGATCCTGTCCAACAGTTCTGCAAGCGAGCTGACCGGCGTGACGCCTGCCGCGGCAGCCTTGTCACGCGCAGCCTGTGAGAGATCGAATCCGAAGACGGGGAAGTCATGGCGAGCAAGTGTGGCGGCCATGCCGCCACCCATGTTGCCCAGTCCGATGACACCGACGGTTATTGTCATTGTGTGATTCCTGTCGTGGTGAAAGGGGGATGGTCATCCGGTGACTCGAGTATGGACAGCGCTTCTGTGTTCCAGCAATAATCCAAAATTCACTTTAATGTTGTCTTCAAGGCAATGCTGGGGGCGTGATGAGTCTGGTGCAGGAACGACGTATCAGTCATTTCCACGAGGCCGCCAGACTGGGCAGCGTGCGGGCAGCGGCGGATTTCCTGAATGTGGCACCGTCGGCGGTCAGCCGACAGATCACCCAGCTGGAGCATGAGCTGGGCATGCCGCTGCTTGAGCGTCACCGACGTGGGGTCAAGCCGACGGAAGCCGGCGAGCGGGTACTGGAGTACTACCGACAGCGTCTGGCGCAGCAGGAGGTACTGCTGGAGTCGTTGCAGTCATTGAAGGGGCTGCAGAGTGGCTCATTGGTACTGGCCATCGGCGAGGGCTTCATCGAGGGGCTGGCGGGGCCCTTGAGCCGTTTTTCCGCGCGCTATCCGGGCATCGAGCTCAAGGTGAATCTATGTGGCAGCAATGAGGTGATCCGTCAGGTCGTCGAGGACGAGGCGCATCTGGGGCTGGTGTTCCATCCGGCAAGCGATCCAAGGATTCGCGCGCACGTCTCGCGCCCTCAGCCGGTGTGCGCGGTGGTCAATCCGGCGCATCCTCTGGCGCGTCAGGCGACGGCGGCTGTGCCCGAGCCACTGTCGCTGGCGGCGCTCGACGGATATGCCTTGGCGCTGCCGGAGGTGTCGTTCGGCATTCGCCAGATCGTCGCGCAGGCGGAGCATCAGGCCGGGGTGATGCTGAGCCCGACGCTCACCTGCAACGCGCTGGCGATGCTCAAGCGGTTCGCGCTGCAGGGCGGCGTGACCCTGCTGCCGGATTTCGTGGTCAGTGAAGAAGTGGCAGCGGGCAGGCTATGTCGACTGTCGCTTCAGGAAGCGCCTTTCATCACGCCGCATGTGCAACTGATCAGTCGACTGGGCCGGCAACTGAGCGTCGGTGCCGATCGACTGCTTGGCCTGCTGCGCGAGGACATGACGGCCTTCAATGCACCGGAGGTAGGCTTAGTTTGTCAATCGCGCTGACGGTGTAGGATTCAGCACCGGGTCGGCGCGCAGACGCTCGGCGGCAAGATCCAGGAAGGTGCGTACCTTGGCCACGGCGCCGCGACCCTCGCTGTGCAACAGGTGGATCGGTAGCGGCGGTGGTTCGAGCTCCTCCAGTACGGCCTGCAGGCGGCCCTCGGCAAGATCCTCGCCAACCTGATACGAGAGCACGCGGGTGATGCCCCAGCCACTGTGTGCCGCCTCGATGCAGGCAGCAATGCTGCTCATCGTTAGCCGTGGGCTTACGCGTACAGAGTGTTCTCCCTCACGGCCGAAACGCCACTCCTTACCGTTGTTCAGTGTGCTTGAAGCAATGACGCGCTGTGTGGTCAGCGCCTCCAATGAGGTGGGAATGCCTTCGCGGGCGAAATAGGCCGGTGAGCCGCATACGACTCGTCGCACACTGCCCACACGGAGTGCCGAGAGCCCCGAAGAGGGCAGTGAGCCGATGCGCACGGCGATATCGAAGCCTTCCTCGATCATGTTGACCACGCGGTCCACCATCACTACTTCGGCGCGCATCTCGGGATAGTGCTCCAGATACTCCATCAGCAGCGGCATCACGTGAATGCGACCGAACTCGGTGGGGCAGGTGACGCGCAATACGCCGGTAGGGCGAGTCGCGGCGCCGCTGACGCCATCCTCCGCTGCCTGAAGCTCCGCCAGGATGCGCCGTGCATCCGCCAGATACCGCTCGCCGATCTCGGTCAGGCGCACGCGCCGAGTGGTGCGCGTGAAAAGGCGCGCACCCAGGCGGGCTTCCAGAGCATTGATGCCGCGTGTCACCGAGGGGGCACTCATGCCCAGCGCGCGGCTGCCTGCCGCGAAGCTTTCGGTATCCGCCACGGCCACGAAGACCTCCAGTGTCTGCAGTCGGTCCATTGCTGGCTCCTGTTCACGGCGATTATTGTCATCGGATGGAATAATGAATTGTATTCGGTGAGGATTCTAGCGCCATGTCGGGGAGAGTACCGTGGAGATGCGCCTATCCAATATGTGTCTGATCCCCCCAATCGCTGGAGTCGATGCCATGTCTGCCAATCTTCCACGTCATCCCTTGCCACCGTTCACCCCGGAAAGTGCTGCTCAGAAGGTGCGTCTCGCCGAAGACGGCTGGAACAGTCGCAATCCCCAGCAGGTTGCGCTGGCGTATACCCCGGATACCTGTTGGCGCAATCGGGCCGAATTCGTGACCGGGCGTGATGAGGTCGTGGCCTTCCTGACCCGCAAGTGGGCAAGCGAGCTTGAGTACCGCCTGATCAAGGAACTGTGGGCGACGACAGACGACCGCATTGCCGTGCGTTATGCCTACGAGTACCGCAACGACAGCGGCCTGTGGTTCCGCGCCTACGGCAATGAAAACTGGCAGTTTGATGAGCAGGGCCTGATGACCCACCGCCACGCAAGCATCAATGAACATCCGATTGCTGAAAGCGAGCGACAGTTCCATTGGCCGCTCGGGCGGCGTCCCGATGACCACCCGGGGTTGAGCGATTTTGGCTTCTGATTCGTCATCGCCAGTCACGTTTTTCTGCAGCGCACTGCGCTTGCCGCTCTCGGCTCTTTCCTTACATTGTCAGGTGAATCATGAACCCACGCTTTGCTGCTACGTCAGCTCCCATCCGTCTGTTCCGCAATCCCAAGTCCGGCCACTGTCACCGCGTCGAACTGATGCTGACGCTGCTGGACATTCCCTATGAGACGGTGGATCTCGACATGGCCAACGGCGCGCACAAGGCGCCCGATTTCCTCAAAATCAGCCCCTTCGGGCAGGTGCCGGTCATCGAGGACAATGGCGTCTTCCTGAGTGATTCCAACGCCATCCTCGTCTATCTGACCCAGCGCTATGACGGCGAGCGACGCTTCATACCCAGTGATGCGCTGGCAGCGGCCGAAGTGCAGCGCTGGCTGTCGGTGGCGGCAGGCGAAATCGCCGCTGGCCCCTGCACGGCACGCCTGGTAACCGTGTTCGGCGCCCCCTTTGACCACGAGCAGGCCATCGCTCGTGCCCATGCCCTGTTCGCCGTCATGGAGACCCATCTGGAACAGCGTCACTACCTGGTGGGGGAGCGTCTCACCTTGGCCGACATCGCGGGCTACAGCTATATCGCCCATGCTCCGGAGGGTGGTGTCAGCCTGAGTCCTTATCCCGCCATTCGTGACTGGCTTGCGCGTATCGAAGCCGAACCGGACTTCGTGGGCATGCCGACGAGCCCGATACTGGCCTGAGCCCCACCGTCATCTTGAGGGTTTATTCATGAATGAACATCGGCAGATGTTTCATGCAGGTGAGCGGCGTGTCCAGGCACGCGCAGGTGTGCCAGAGCATTATGTCGAGCAGGTCGCCCCCTATGTACGCGACCGAATGACCGAACAGCATGTCACCTTCTTCGCGAGCCTGCCGGTACTGTTCATGGGCGTGCCTGACAGTGACGGCTGGCCGTGGGCGGTGGTGAGCTTTGCGCCGCCCGGGCAGCTTTGCGCTGCCACGCCCGGTGAGCTGCAGGTGCATGCACGGCCGGCGCTGGAGGAATTGCTGGGACTCGAGTTCACTCCCGGTACCAAGATCGGCGTGCTGGGATTGGACCTCGCCACTCGTCGGCGCAATCGTCTGAATGGCACCTTGCTTGACTCTGACGCGGTGGCGGGCGTGGCGTCGGACGGGCTGCGGATCGGGGTCGATCAGAGCTTCGGCAACTGTCCGCAATACATCCAGCAACGTGAGATCGACTGGGCTGCCGAGCAGACCAAATCGCTCGTCAGCCGTGAGGTGGCACTGAACGATGAGGTGTCGCGTGTCTTGCTGGCCCAGGCGGATACCTTCTTCATTGCAACCCGCGCAGGTGAGCTGGATGACGCTGCGCCCAACGGCGTGGATGTCTCGCATCGTGGCGGCAGGCCAGGCTTTCTGCACATGAATGCCGATGGCAGCCTGTCGTTTCCCGATTTTGCCGGCAACCGCTTCTTCAACACCCTGGGCAATATCGAGCTGGATTCGCGGGTCAGCCTGTTGATTCCTGATTTCATCACGGGCGAAGTGTTGTTGCTCAAGGGGCATGCTCGGGTCGACTGGAACCCCCAGCGGGCAGCACTGGTCGAGGGCGCCGAGCGTATCGTGGATGTGGTGCCGGAGCAGGTACTGCATGTCGAGAATGCCTTGCCCACCCAGGCGCGACTGATCGAACGCTCGCCATCGCTTGCGCTTACCGGTGACTGGCCGGCAACGCGCGATGAACCATCGACGCTGCGACGTCTGCGTGTCATCGACAAAGTGCGCGAAAGCGAGACGATCACCTCCTTTTATCTGACGCCATGGCCGCAAGCGGGGCAGGTTCGCGAATCGGCGGAAATCGCGGCCTATCAAGCCGGCCAGTTTCTGACCCTGCGTCTTGCTTCCACACCACAGCATCCTCTGTCGTCAGGCGAGATTGCGGTGATGCGCAGCTACAGTCTCTCGCAGGCTTGGCGGGCGGGACAGAATGCCTACCGCATCTCGGTACGCCGCGATCCCAAGGGGATCGCCTCACGACTGCTACATGATGAATTCGCGGTGGGCGATGTGCTGGAAGCGACACCACCGGCGGGGGATTTCATGTTGCAGGACTCCCCCGCGCCCATCGTGCTGCTGTCATCGGGTGTCGGCATCACGCCGATGATCGCCATGCTGGATGGCCTAGTTCAGCTGGCAGACGCGGGGCATCCTCCGCTCGGCGAGGTGGCCTTCGTACACGCCGCGCGCAATGGGCGTGAGCTGGCGTTTCTCGACACGCTGGAGCGCTGGTCGCGCGTGCATGCGTGGTTGCAGGTACATATCGCCCTGTCACGCCCGAGTAAGGCGGATCTCGTGGCCGGGCGGCATCAGTCAGTGGGCAGGCTGGAGCTGGTGAGTCTGGCGAGCAATCTGCCGGGCCTTGCCTCCAGCCATGTCTATCTGTGTGGCTCCGAGGGCTTCATGCGCGCCCAATACGCCGCCCTGATGGCGCTGGGCTTGCCGCGTGAACGACTACATCACGAATTCTTCGGCCTTGGCTCACTGGAGAAGGGGGAAGCAACCGCGGTTGCGCTATCGGCAGACTTTCAGGCGAGCTTGCCGGAACATGCCCAAGTCACCTTCATGCCGCGCGGGGCATCTGGCCAGCCGTCCCCCAGCGATGCGGGCATTACACGGCAGTGGACGCCAGAACAGGGCAGCCTGCTGGAGCTGGCCGAGCAGTCAGGCGTGAATGCCATGTCCAGTTGTCGTTCCGGGCGCTGTGGTAGCTGCGCATTGCGACTCGTCGAGGGGCAGGTGCAGTATCCCGAGCCGCCACAGGCCGCCGTGGCTCAGGGGCAGGTGTTGGTGTGCTGTGCTTATCCGGCCAATGAACAGCCGCTGATTATCCAAACGCATTAAGCTGCATCGTCGGACGCGAATGACTCGGTGCGAATGACTCGGTGCGAATGACTCGGTGCGAATGACTCGGTGTAGCTGACCAGTCTTATGGGAAACAATGAGATAGCGCCAACGAGGTTCATGGTCCTGACAAGTGGTCAGCGGTATAGTGCGAGGCTTGTGTCATTTGTCCCGAGCCTCGTGCAGCCCGCGGCCTGCTCGGTATCACAGACAAGGATTCCCTCGATGGCTTCATTTCGTATTCTGACGCACCCCGAACACGGGACGCGTGCCGTCAAGATCGGCTGGTCCTGGCCGGCCTTCTTCTTCGGCCTGTTCTGGGCACTCTACAAGCGCATGTGGTTGCTGGCGGCGAGTCTATTCGGCTTCATCGTGCTCAGCTCGGTCTTCATTCCCGCGACGATGGAAGGGCAGCTGATTTCCAATGTCCTGTTCCTGGGTTTAAACCTGACCATCAGCATGAAGGGCAATCAGTGGTACGCGAGCCTGCTGGAAACCCAGGGCTTCACCCAGCAGACCCAGGTCGAGGCGCGCAACCCCGGGGATGCGCTGGCCGTGCATGCCAACTCGCAGAAGGCGTCTGCGGCTGACATCCGCGACCATGAACAACGCGGCACTCACGAGCAGGACCTCCCCGTGGATCACCGTGATGAGCAGGAAAACAAGCCCGACCGTAATGATGGCAGGGGTGATGACGATAACGGTGATGGTGGCGCAGGCGGCAAGGGGGGCGGCAACACCTCTGGTACCTTCATTGGCTAGGGGTCGGACCAGGAAGAGATGAGACGATGAACCTTCAAGGACGATTGACGCGCTGGAACGATGACAAGGGCTTCGGCTTCATCACGCCTGAGTCGGGGGGCAAGGATGTCTTTGCCCACATCAGTGCGTACCAGGGGCGCGGACGGCCGAAAGCCAGTGCGCAGGTGCAGTATCAGTTGGGCATGGATGAGAACAACCGCCCACGTGCCACACGCTTTCGCACGCTTGGGGTAGGAGCTTCCACTACTCCTGCTGGAGTGGGGCTTGCATGGTTGATGCTGCTGGCCGTGATAATCGTGCTCGGGGCAGGCTGGCAGCAGGGGCGTCTGCCCTGGATGTTGCCAATGGCGTATCTGGGCATGAGTTTGGTGACGTACCTGGCCTATCGAGTCGACAAGCAGGCCGCGACATCAGGGGAGTGGCGCGTGTCCGAGGGGAAATTGCACCTCATGGAGTTGCTGTGTGGCTGGCCGGGCGCGCTGATCGCCCAGCAGAGCCTGCGCCACAAGACGCGCAAGACAAGCTACCGAGTCGTGTTCTGGTGTGTGGTATTGATCAACATCGCTACCGTGAGCTGGCTGACGCTCTCGCCGGAAGCCGCGGCCATTCGCGATCTGCTTGGCTTTCCTGTCATTGCCAGAGAGGCCATGATCCGCTGGTCATGAGCGGGTATCGTCTGTACCTATCAACGACAAAGGGGCCTTAAAAGGCCCCTTTGTCGTTGTGGATCAACCCCATCCAGCACACCGTTGTCTGCGTCTCCACGGTAGCTGCTGAAGAGCCTGTTCTAGCGCATCAAGCCATCCACCACGCCCAGGCCATGGAAGGCGATCATGCCGATGATGCCGGCGAAGATCACGTAGTAGAGCGTCGGCAGGATCGTCTTGCGCAGCGTGATGCCTTCACGCCCCAGTAGTCCGACGGTCGCCGAAGCGGCGACCACGTTGTGGATGGCGATCATGTTGCCGGCAGCCGCGCCGACGGCCTGGAGGGCGACCATCATGGCGCTGGAGATGCCCAGCGCGCCTGCCACGTTGAACTGGAAATCCGCCAGCATCAGATTGGAGACGGTGTTGGAGCCGGCGATGAAGGCCCCGAGGGCCCCGACGCTGGGGGCGAACAGCGGGTAGATGTCGCCCACGCTATCGGCGATGAATTGCGCCATGGCCACCGGCATCGATACCAGATCTGCCTCGTTCACGCCGGAGTTGATCAGGATGCGCACCATGGGGATCGTGAACAGCAGCACGAAGCCTGCGCCCAGAATCGTGCGGCTGGATTCCGTGATGGCAGCACTGACATCCTGCATGCGCATGCGGTGCAGCACGACGGTCAGCAGTACCACGACCACCAGGATACCGCCGGGTAGGTACAAGGGCTGCAGACTGCCGGAGATGTCACCTTCTCCGAGAATGCCGCTCCAGCCGAAGCTCCATGAGGTCAGCGCTTCCTTGATCGGGGCGATGACGCGCGACATCACCAGCAGCACCGCGAGCAGCACATACGGCAGCCACCCCATGCCGACCGAGAGCGGCTTGCGACCCTCGACGGGCTCAAGTGTCATGTCCAGCTTGCCCACCCATTCCTCGGGCCAGCTGTCTGCGTTCGGGAAGTCCCAGGTCCGGCTGGGTAGCAGAAAGCCCTTGCGCGCCGCGGGTACCACGATGGCGAGGCCCACCATGGCACCGATCATCGAGGGGAACTCGGGCCCGAGCAGCAGGCCGGCCAGTACATAGGGCACCACGAAGCAGACACCCGCGAACAGCGCGAAGGGAGCGACTTCGAGTCCCTCGCGCCAGGAGCGATTGGCCCCGAAGTAGCGCACCATCACCGCCACCATGATGAGTGGCATGCAGATACCGATGATGCCGTGGGTAATGGCGACTTCCGAGGTGATCAACTGGAAGTAGCTGTCCCAGCTTGACCCGTTCGCGGCCAGAGCGTCACTGACGCCAGCCTTGTCGAGCCCTCCCGAGACACCGACGACGATGGGGGTGCCGACAGCACCGAAGGAGACCGGAGTGGATTGCACCATCATCCCGACCACGACGGCGGCCAGTGCCGGGAAGCCCAGCGCCACCATCAAGGGGGCAGCGACGGCAGCGGGTGTGCCGAAGCCTGAGGCACCCTCGATGAAGCAACCGAACAGCCAGGCGACGATGATGGCCTGTACTCGCCGGTCTGGGCTGATGCCGGAGAAGCCATTACGGATCGCGGCAATGCCGCCGGAGTGCTTGAGCGTATTGAGCAGCAGCAGGGCACCGAAGATGATCCACAGGATCGCCACCGTCAGTATCAAGCCCTGCAACGATGAGGCCATGACGCGTGTGAAGGTCATGTCCCAGGCAAGCAGGGCGATCAGGGCCGTGACCACGAAGACGATGGGCATGGCAATGCGGGCAGGGATTCTGAACCCTATCAGCAAGATACCAGCCAGTATCAATGGCGTGAACGCCAGAATCGCCATCCATGATGCATTCATGTCAATACTCTCCTTCGCATGAAAGGGTGATTGTCTTTTTGTTGGTTTTTGTCACGGCAATGTGAAGGTTGATCCAAAGTTTGGCGTTGAGCTTTCATCCACACTGCGGGAAATCACCGTAGGGCTCACCAGATCAAGGTAAGCGAGGAAAACATTCTTGGCGACGTCATGTTGACTGGTAATACCAGTGTCAAACACCGTTTTAAAGACGCGAATATTCGAAGTTTTTCATGAGGTTATGAAAGCCATAGCTAGGCATTCATGGAGTTTCATAGCCTCTGGTTACGACCAATGAGGGATGGGTTTATGTGTCTTGAGGACTCTTGTTACGCTGCGATTGCGGCTGATAAATCATCGAAGATCTGATTTTTCCTGAGACAAGGGTGCATGAATGGCAAAACTGGGTAGTGTGTTGGTTGTATTGGCCGCTTTTCAATGGGGGCTGACAGGTGGGATTGGCAGCTTGCTGATGTCCTGGGGCTGGGAGGCTGAAGTCATTTCCTTCTGGCGTGCCCTTGTCGGGTTCATCTGCATGCTGGCCTGGATGGTATTGCTGGGCTACCACAAGGTGCCGGCCAGAAAACCGCTCGCGTTGCTGGGGTGGTCGCTGCTGGCGGGGGTAGGGGTCGCCGGCAACTTCATGTTCTATTTCACGAGTGTCAGCATGAGTGGTGTCGCCGTTGCCGCGACTCTCATGTATAGCGCGCCGATTTTCGTCTATATCACGTCATTCCTGGCCCGGGTGGAACGCCCGGCACCGGTGAAGCTGATTTCCATCGTCGGTGTGATGATCGGCATCGTACTGCTGACGGGGGTGCTGCAATCCGGGAGTGGCAAGGTGACTCCCCTGGGTGTCCTGTTCGGACTTCTGGCGGGTGTGTCATACGCCATCTTCATCTTTGCCTTCAAGTCAGCCACGCGTCATGGCAGCACCCCTGGGGTATTGGCCATCGCGTTGGGCGTGAGCAGTCTGGTGATGTTGCCGTTGACGAATCTTTCACAGGCAGTGGCGGTCCCCTTCGCCGATGAGCTGTGGCTGATTCTGGTATTCGGCCTGGTGGGGGGAGGGTTCTCCTTCTATTGCTATGTGATCGGCCTGAAGAATACCTTGCCGTCGGTGGCTTCCATCATCGCCATGATAGAACCGATCACGGCCACCTTGTTCGGGGTGTTCGTGTTGGGAGAAGGCATGGACATGATGCAACTGGCAGGGATGGCACTGATTCTCGTGGCGATCACGACCCTGAGCCTGGCGCAGAATGGCCCTGAGGTATTGCTTCGCCTGCCGTTGGGCCTGCGGGGCGGAAAGCCGCGCAACATGACGGCCTCCACCCGTGAGGAAGGTGGCGGTACTCAGGCCAGCAAGGGATGAGGCTGCAGACGACTGGCCTGGCCCGACGAAGCCGATTGCCAGGATGAAATGACCTGAGAGAAGCAACGAATGGCATGGCCATGCAAGAACGCCTCGACCACCATGTGGTCGAGGCGTTCTTGTACTAGGGGCGGACGACAGGCGTCAGATGGCGGGTGGAGAAACGACCGCGACGTGCCTCAGTGAGGGTTGGCTGGCCTGGATGAAGAAGTCATTCATCGTCAGCTGAAGGTATTTCTTCATCATGTCGCGGGCAGGCATCAGCATGCGATCCCCGAGATCAAAGTTGCCGGTCTGATGAGGTACGGAGTCCTTGACCGTGTAATCCTTGCGATAGAGGAGTTGCTCATCCTTGTCATAGAGGCAGTACACCACCTCGAAATCGGCAATCACATCGAAGTCTTCATTGGCGATGCCGAAGGTGAGCAGATTCATCGGCAGATTCTTTGCCATCAGATAGTCGAGATAGACGGGGCCACGGTTCTCGTGGGCCTGAATCTCGACCTTGAGGCGATAGTCCTTCTCGCGGGCATCATGCGTGATCACCGAGGTGCTGGGTAACTGTTCGCGCAGCAGCAGGTCGAAATTCTTCATGGGCGGTGAAGAGGCGCGCGGCAGTTTCACGCTGCCCAGTGGGCGCATGGCCTGGGTCGCGGCACCCGAGAACAGATTGGCCTGAGGCTGGCTGTAATAGATGTCGGGGTAGAACGTCTTGTGTTCATAGGCCAGAGACTGCACCGGCTGAATGTTGGGCATATCGATCTCGGCACGCGAGGCGCAACCGGTCATCAGCAGCAGCGCGAGACCTGCCGTGGCGAATTTCAACATTGTCATGGAGGCATCCTGCGCTTTCGGGGGGCTCGTGGGCATGAAGATATGACTTCACGGTAACACGCACGGTGTCACCCGCTAAACGAGCGCTCTACACGGCATTCAACACTGTTGACACCCTGTTCATGGCGGGGAGGTCGTGGCCAGTGGGCCGTGTGCCGCCACGAGGGGGAGGCGCTGCCAGGCGCGTCGTCTGCCGTCAATCGAACCAGCGCTTGAGCACCTTGTCCGCGCGTGCGCGATGTTCCGGCTTGATATGGGCCGCCACGATGGCCACCGCGCCCGCCATCAAGGTGATGTCGTCGGTGTAACCCAGCAGGGGGGTGAAGTCCGGCAGGGCATCGATGGGGGAAATGAAGTAGCCCAGCGCGCCATAGATGGTGGTTCTGGCCCAGACAGGGGTATCGGAATCCTGCGCCGCGAAGTACATGCGCAGGGCGGGATTGAGTGCTGTCTGGCCGGCCTTGCGGGCGACCGACGAGACCTTGTGCCAGAAACCTTCCTCGCTGTACTCGGAGGCGTGGGCCGTGAGGGGCTGTGCATCCGGTGCCGGCAATCTGGGTGTCTCGGGTGGAGTGGACGTGATGGTCGTGTCCTTGCTCATGGGGTGTCCTCCGTCAGCTCACGAGGATGGCGATGACGGCCAGCCTCGCGCTTGATCGTATCATGCCTCCCTATGACAGATGTCGCCCAGCCACGTTCCCTGCCAGGTGTCCTCCCATGCGGACGTGCCATAACGACGCCTCCCCGCCGACAGTGATGTGGGCGGGGAGGCGTCGTGGGTCTAGAGGCCATCGGAGGCCAGCTCAAGCGGGCAGGTCGAACAGCAGCGCATGCAGACCTCGCGCCTCAGCGAGAGTGGCCTCGGGTTCATGGTCCAGCGTGACGGCATCTCCCGCGGACAGGGGCAGGCTCTGCTGATCCTTGCCCTTCAGTGTTGCCGTCCCGTCGATGACGTGCAGGTAGTAGCGACGCTGGGGCGCGAAGGGCAGTGCCAGCGAGGTATCCGTGTGTTCCGCGCCTTGCAGGCCGATGCGATACATCCGGGCATCCTGATTGATGGACAGGATGCCGTCCACGGCCTCTTGTGGCGGGGCGATCAACAGGTCGAGTCCCTCGCGTGCCGTGAAGGGTTGCTGCTGATAGCGCGGCGTCAGGCCCCTGGCATCCGGGGTGATCCAGATCTGCAGGAAATGCAGTGGCTGGCGAGTCGAGGGATTGTACTCGCTGTGCTCGATGCCGCTGCCGGCACTCATCAGCTGGACTTCGCCCACTCCCAGGGTGCGATGTGAGCCCATGGTGTCACGATGCTCGATGCTGCCTTCCAGCACATAGCTGATGATTTCCATGTCACGGTGCGGATGCGTCTCGAAGCCTGCGCCGGGTGCCACGGTGTCATCATTGAGCACGCGCAGTACGGAGACGCCCATGTGATTCGGGTCATAGTAGCTGGCGAAGGAAAAGCTGTGGCGGCTCTCCAGCCAGCCAAATCGAGCATGACCGCGTTCTGCCGCTGGACGTAACGTGAACATGGCAACCTCCTCAGAGTGTCGTGGTGTCTGCCGGTGAGTGAAGCAGGCTTCAGTCTTCGCGCACGGCGTTGCTGCCCGGTTGCAGTACCCGATCAAGGGACAGCTTGCCGCCGCCGGTGATCATGAGGCTGGCCGCGATGGTCAACAGGGCCAGCGCGTACTCGAAGCCGTTGTTGCTCATGAACAGGCCATTGCCGATATGCACGGTCAGGATGGCGATCAGCATCGTGAAGACCAGCACGGCAGCTGCCGGGCGCGTCAGCAGGCCGATGAGAATGGCCAGTCCGCCGAAGAATTCACCGCTGCCGGACAACAGTGCCATCAGGTAGCCGGGCTCGATGCCCATGGAGGCCATCCACTGCCCCGTGCCTTCCAGACCGTAGCCGCCGAAGGCGCCGAACAGTTTCTGTGACCCGTGGGCCATGAAGATGATGCCGGTGGGCACGCGCAGCACCAGGCTTGCGAGGCTCGTGTCAGTGGACATCAGGCGAGAGAGGGCGGATTTGAACATGAGTGGCTCCAGGGATCAGGTAAGGGGTGGATTTTCAAATCAGTGTGTCTGATCGATGGCGCTACTATAAAATGCGGTGTCACAGAAAAATAACGGAGGATTCTGGTCTGATGGATCAGAATTTTTGAATCATGGTCTCACCCATCACGCTGGACGCGCTGCGCGTACTGGATGCCATTGACCGACGTGGCAGTTTCGCCGCAGCCGCCGAGACACTGCACCGCGTGCCCTCGGCGATTTCCTACTCGGTGCAGAAGCTGGAGGAAGAGCTGGGCGTGCCGCTGTTCGACCGTTCGCGCCGCAAGGCCGAACTGACCGATGCCGGACGCCTGGTGCTGGAGCATGGGCGACGCATTCTGCTGGCCACCGATGAGATGACGGCGCTGGCGCGCCAGGCGGGGGCGGGATGGGAGGTCGAGCTGCGTATCTGCGTCGATTCCATCCTTGAACCGGACGCGCTCTATCCGCTGTTGGAGGAGTTTCAGGCCATCCAGCCGCGTACCCGGGTGGTACTCGGTGAGGAGGTGATGGGGGGCGCCTGGGAAGCGTTGCATGACAACCGCTGTGATCTGGTGATCGGAGCGCCCGGCGAGGCACCGGTATCGGGGTTGTCGAGCCGAGTGTTCGGGGCGATCGAGCCGGTCTTCGCCGTGGCGGCCGGTCATCCGCTGACGCATCTGCCGCAGCCGCTGTCCGCCGACGCCCTGCGTGACTATCCCACTGTCATCGTGGCCGACAGTTCGCGCAGCTTGCCCGGGCGCTCTTCGGGGCTACTGGATGGTCGCAGTCAGATCATCGTCAAGACCACGGCGCAGAAGATAGACGTCCAGCGCAGGGGGCTTGGCGTCGGCTATCTGCCGTTGCACCGGATTCGTCAATCACTGGAAGACGGCAGTCTCACGGTGCTGCCACTGGAGACGGATCGTGCGCCGATCGATCTCTCTCTTGCCTGGCGCAGTGGTCGCCAGGGCAAGGCGCTCAAATGGATTCTCCAGCGTCTCTCGGCTCCCGGCATGGGCGAGGCCTTCGGGCTGTTACCCCGCGAGGCGACGACTGACCGGCACGCGCTCTGACGATCGGGGGCAGACGATCGGAAGCTGACTGGCGTGGGGGAGCAATCGAGCAAAAGCCCTCAGGACCAGTCGAGCACCACCTTACCCGACTGACCGGAACCCATGATCTCGAAGCCCTGCTGGAAGTCATCGACGCGCAATCGATGCGTGATGATGGGCGAGAGATCCAGCCCAGACTGGATCAGGCTGGCCATCTTGTACCAGGTCTCGAACATCTCACGGCCATAGATGCCTTTGATGGTCAGCCCCTTGAAGATGACCTTGGTCCAGTCGATGGCCATCTCGCCGGGCGGAATGCCCAGCATGGCGATCTTGCCGCCATGATTGATGACATCGAGCATCTGACCGACGGCTGACGGCACGCCGGACATCTCCAGCACTACATCGAAGCCCTCATGCATGTCGAGCTCCGCCATCACCTCCTTCAGGGATTCGCGGCTGACATTGACGGTGCGGGTCGCGCCCATCCGCTCGGCCAGTGCCAGTCGATAGTCATTCACGTCGGTGATCACCACGTGGCGAGCCCCGATATGGCGGATGACCGCCGCCGCCATGATGCCGATGGGCCCGGCGCCGGTGATCAACACGTCCTCGCCGACCACATCGAAGGCCAGCGCCGTATGCACGGCATTGCCGAAGGGGTCGAAGATGGCCGCCAGGTCATCGCTGATCTCATCCGGCAGTTTGAAGAGGTTGTAGGCAGGCAGGGCGAGATATTCGGCGAAGGCACCCGGACGGTTGACGCCCACGCCCTCGGTATTGCGGCACAGATGGCGACGCCCCGCGCGACAGTTGCGGCAATGGCCGCAGGTAATGTGCCCTTCGCCGGAGACCCGATCACCGATCTCGTAACCCCGCACCTCGCTGCCCAATGCGACGATTTCCCCCGCATACTCATGACCGGTGACCATCGGCACCGGCACGGTGGCCTGTGACCACTCATCCCATTGATAGATGTGCATGTCCGTGCCGCAGATCGCGGTCTTGCGGATCTTGATCAGCACATCGTTGTGGCCGATTTCCGGTACCGCCGTCTCGGTCATCCAGATCCCGGGTTCGGGCTTGAGCTTGGCCAGCGCCTTCATGCATCACCTCCCGTCGCAGACCCGATCACGCCCATCTCGCGGCCGATGCGCGTGAAGGCCGAGACGGCCGTGTCGATCTGCTCCGGGGTATGCGCCGCCGAGAGCTGGGTGCGAATGCGCGCCTGTCCCCTGGGCACCACCGGATAGGAAAACCCGATCACGTAGATGCCGGCCTCCAGCAGGCGATTGGCGAAGTCGCCTGCCAGGCGCGCATCGCCGATCATCACCGGAATGATGGCGTGGCCGGCGCCCGCGAGGGTGAAGCCGGCGGCCTGCATGCCGGTCCGAAAGCGTTCGACGTTCTCCCACAGCTTACGGCGAGCCTCGGCGCTGTCCTCGATTCTGTCCAGCGCCTTGAGGGTCGCCGCCACGATGGGCGGCGCCAGCGAGTTGGAGAATAGATAGGGGCGTGAGCGCTGGCGCAACCACTCGACGATGGGCCCGCGCGCGGCCGTCACACCGCCCGAGGCACCGCCCAGCGCCTTGCCGAAGGTGGTGGTGATGATGTCGATCTGGTCCATCACGTCATGATATTCGTGGCTGCCACGCCCGTTGTCGCCGACGAAGCCGGTGGCGTGGGAGTCATCCACCATCACCAGCGCGTCGTAGCGGCGGGCGAGCTCGCAGATGCCCTTGAGATTGGCGATCACGCCATCCATCGAGAAGACACCGTCGGTGGCGATCAGCTTGAAGCGTGCGCCAGCCGCGTCCGCCTCCTTGAGGCGGGCCTCGAGTTCGCGCATGTCATTGTTGGCATAGCGATAGCGGCTGGCCTTGCACAGGCGCACGCCATCGATGATGGAGGCGTGGTTGAGCGCATCTGAAATGATGGCGTCTTCAGGGCCGAAGAGTGTCTCGAACAGGCCGCCATTGGCATCGAAGCACGAGGAATAGAGGATGGCATCGTCCATGCCGAGAAAGGCCGCGAGGCGCTTTTCCAGCACGCGATGCTGATGGTGGGTGCCGCAGATGAAGCGTACCGAGGCCATGCCGAAGCCATCACGCTCCAGCGCCTGTTGCGCGGCCGCAATCAATTCGGGGCTATCGGCTAGGCCCAGATAGTTGTTGGCGCAGAAGTTGATGACCTGGGCGCCTTGTCCCTCGTCCTTATCGCTGGCGGAAACCTGGATGCTGGCACGCTGGGGCGAGGTGATCTCGCGCTCCTGCTTGTAGAGGCCCTCTTCATGCAGCGCATTGATCTGACGGCTGAGGTGGTCGTGGAAACTGGCTGGCATGCGTCGCTCCTGTCTGTCGTGATCCTGTCGCTTCCGATGGACGCTGTACGCCTTGGGGAAACGTGGTGACACACACTTCAGCCTAGTAGCTCGTTGTCAGCACAGCAGGACTCTGTCGGCGTCGAGGGCGCAAGACCCGCCATTCCATTCCTGGCAGATGACGAAAAAAGGCGGGCATCAGGCGTGACACGGCCCTGCACCTCGTTAGAGGGCAGGGCCGTTGTGCTGGACAGATTGCGTCGCGCCAGATCGTTGTCTTGGATTGTGTCGGCACGCGCTGCGGCGCATCACACGCCATGGCGGTTCAGCGCTGGGTGAGTGGCGCCGATGTCGGGATTGCCTGGGAGGCGCGATCACGGCGTACGCGGATCACGAAGGCGATCACCAAGGCGAAGATACCGAAGGCGACCGGTATCGCGGCGACCGAGATCAGGCTCAGCAGGGTCTTGTAGACGTCGCCGCCCAGCCAGCTGACCACGATGGCCAGGGCGGCCATGGCGATGATCCAGAAGGCGCGTGAGCGCTTGACGGTCAGCATCTCGCAGACCAGTCCTGCCGAGTCGGCACTGGTGATGAAGAACAGCAGGATGTTGAGCGTCAGTATCACCGAGAGGATGCCGGTGGTATCGATGGTATCGATCAGCTTGAACACGTCCTCGACGCCCAGGCTGAGACTGCCGAGACCGAACACCACGAACCACAGGCACGAGAACAGGGTCGGCACCAGCATCACCCCCAGCACCATGCCACGCAGGGTACGGCCCTTGGAGATGCGCGCCACGAAGACGCCGGTGAAGATGAACCAGCCGTACCAGGCAGCCTCGAAGGCATACAGCCAGTCGGCCAGCCATGCCTTGCGCTCCGGATCACCCAGGCCGATGTCGGTGGCCATCGCCGGGTACTTGAGCAGGTATTCCGGCACCAGACGCACGAAGGTGGAAAGGATGTCGCCGGGGACGGTCAGCACCAGCACGCCGATCATCAGAATGATGGCGAACAGGGTGTTGTAGTTGCTCAGCCACTTGATGCCGCGCTTGAGGCCAGAGGCGGAGGAGATGATGGCGCATACGGCCAGCACGCTGATGATCAGGGTCGGGCTGAACTCGATGCCGACCAGCTTGACCAGTCCCTGCTGGATCGGGGTGGTCGCGTAGGTGAAGGACAGCGACAGGCCGATGACGGTGGAAACGACGAGGCTGACCAGATTGAGCTTGCTCCACAGGCCATTGCCCAGCAGTTCTTCGGCGGGCTTGGTCATCTTCATGTTGTACATGGCATGCGCGAACAGCGCGCCGATGGCCAGATAGCCCGCCCAGGCAAGCAGGCCCCAATGATTGAAGGCATTGAGCAGTGCCATGTCGGTGCTCTGTCCGGCATCGGTATGGTACTTGGGTTCCAGCACGCCCCAGGTGAGCAGGCCGATGCCCATGCCGGTGGCAAACAGCATGCCCATCCAGCTCAGGGTGTGGAATTCCGGTTCGCCTTCACCGAAGCGCAGCTTGCCCAGCGGCGTGAAGCACACCGCGACCATCACCAGCGAGATGGCGAAGGCCGGCCAGGTGAAGATGAAGCCGAGATTGCCGATCACCGAGGTCTTGACGGTGTCGAGGGCCGCGAGGAATCCCGTCGGGAAGAGGGCGGCGGCGCCGATCAGCAGCATGATGACCGCGACGGTGGCGATCGAGGTCAGGTACTTGCCCTTGGCGGAGTCTGTGTCCCCCAGGCCGCAGACGGAATCCGTGGTGGCCTCGGGCTGGCGGGAGGAGGAAGTGTCGGTCGTCATGAGAGCGCGATTCCTGAAGTTGTTGTTGTCGAACTGGCAAGCTGACGGCAGCAAGAAGTCGTCAAGAGAGGGCAGATAACGATGGCTGACTCCTGTGGGTGGCAAGGACCTCATAAGCCTATCTTGCCCTCTGGTTAATTTTTGGTTATTGGCGACCAGTATTTGCCATGACACGACATTATGTGTCTCGTGGAACGTCTGACGTGAAAGACATGCCTCAAGGCCCGCCGTTGCCTGTTGGCACGACGGGCCCGGGTCGAGTGAGGGGCTTAGAGCGGGCTCAGGGGCCTGTGTGATGCTGGGCGGGTTTCTTGGACCTTTTCAGTGCGTTGCCGGATTCCTGATAGAGCGCCACCAAAAGGCCCATCGTCATTGCCACGATCACGAAGCTCATCGGCAAGGCGGCGGCCATCAGGATGGTCTGCAGTGCCTTGAGGCCGCCTGCCATCAGCAAGGTACCGGCCACCAGTCCGATGCAGATGCCCCAGAAGATGCGGTGACGCGCCAGCGGCTCCTCATCGCCCAGCGACAGGATGGTGGTGACCACCAGGGTGCTGGAGTCGGAGCTGGTCACGAACCAGCTGATCAGCAGGAAGATCAACAGCGAGGAAAGGATGACTCCCAGCACGCCGTTGCCGGCCAGGGCATCGGCGGTGGCGAACAGGGCTTCCGGCAGATTCCAGTTGCGCACCAGCGTCATCAGCTCGCCGGTCCCCGGGCCCATGGCGGCCGTCAGCTCCTGATGCAGACCGGTACCGCCGAACAGCGCCTGCCAGAGGAAGATGATCAGCGGTGGGGCGATCAGCACGCCGAGGATGAACTCGCGCAGGGTGCGTCCCTTGGAGATACGCGCGATGAACAGGCCGATGAACGGGGCCCAGGCCAGCCACCAGGCCCAGTAGAAGATGGTCCAGCCTTCCTGCCAGCTGCTCTCGCCCGGGGTCTGGGCGACCCAGAGTCCCATCGGCACCACGTCGCGCAGATAGGCCAGCAACGTCTCGCCGAACAGCGAGATCAACCACAGGGTGGGGCCGCCGATCAGGAAGCTGCCGACCACGAGCACCGAGACGCCGATGTTGAGCTCGGAGATGAAGCGGATGCCGCGCTTCACGCCGGAGACGGCTGACGCGATGGAGATCACGCTGATGACGGCGATCAACGCCAGCTGAGTGCCGAGCCCGGCATCCAGTCCGGTGAGGCGGTTGAGCCCGACGGCGATCTGGCTGACGCCGAGACCCAGCGAGGTCGCGATTCCGAAGACACAGCCCAGTACGCCCATGATATCCACGGCGTGACCGATGGGACCGTAGATGCGCTCGCCGATCAGCGGATAGAGCGCCGAGCGCAGTGCCAGGGGCAGGTGATGGCGGTAGGCGAAGTAGGCGAGTGTCATGCCGACGACGCCATACACCGCCCAGCCATGCAGGCCCCAATGGAAGAAGGCCACCTTGAGGGCCTCGACGGCGCGGGCATGGTCCATGCTGGTAGCGCCGGCCAGATCCGCGTGCGGGTTGTTGGGGTACCCGAAGCCCCCGGAGTCGTCGAAGTAGAACAGTGGCTCGGCGACCCCGAAGAACAGGATGCCGATCCCGACGCCTGCCGAGAGCAGCATCGAGATCCAGGTGAAACGCGAGAACTCGGGTCTGCTGTCCCTGGGGCCGAGTCGCAGGCTGCCCCAGGGAGACACCACCATGACCAGTGACAGGGCGATCATGCCCACGACCAGGATGAGGTAGTAGGTGCCGAAGGTGTTCTCGATCCAGGCGCGGGCGGCGCCGAACAGGGCAGAAGAGGCCTGCGGACTCAGGCCGGCACCGACCACGAAGGCCAGCAGCAGGCCGGCAGCGGTGAGTGTCATGCCCTTGTGCATGCCCTTGAGCGGGCCGCGGGTCTCAAGGCGCTGCGTCAAATCAGGGGGGATGCCGCGGTGAGCGGACTCTTGCGAGTCCTGTTGGGCGGGTGTCATGGGAACACTCCTTTATTGTTGTGATTGTTGTCTCGCACTACCTGTGTGGAACGTTCTGGACATCAGACATCGACACGTTCTAAGGCTAGAGCGTCGTCCCCGATCATTTTCTCCCCAAACGAAGTCCAGTTAGCTGAACGCGTCATGCGGCAAGCGTCAGGCCGGATTTTCGGGTAATTTTCGCTGGAAGCCTGCAGTGCCTCGGCGCTCAGGGGCCCTCCGAGAGAGGCTGGAAGAGGATGTCCGGGAGCCAGAAACGCCAATCCCCGCCGGGCCTTGTGGCCTCAAGCGGGGATTGGTGTCATGCGGGTGCCGGCATCAGGTCACGGCAGGACCCGTGACCGGCATTGGTCAGACTGACCGGCGGATCAATTCAGGCCCGTGTCGGGGGAGGCGCGGCGACGTGCCTTGAGCGCCATGCGCGATTCCTCGATCAGGGCGATCAGAAGACCCAGTGTCATGAGCAGAATCACCAGGCTGACCGGCAATGCCGCCGCCATCAGCACGGTCTGAAGGGCTTTCAGGCCGCCGGCCATCAGCAGGACGGCAGCGACCGAGCCGATGCAGACGCCCCAGAAGATCCGGTGGCGCGCCAGCGGCTCCTCATCGCCCATCGACAGGATGGTGGTGATGACCAGGGTGCTGGAGTCGGAGCTGGTCACGAACCAGCTGATCAGCAGGAAGATCAGCAGTGAGGACAGGATGACGCTCAGGGTGTCATTGGCCACCAGTGTATCCGCCGTGGCGAACAGCGCCTCCGGCAGGTTCCAGTCGCGGATCATGCCCATCAGTTCGCCGGTTCCCGGGCCCATGGCTGCGGTCAGTTCCTGGTGCAGCGCGGTGCCACCGAACAGCGCCTGCCAGATGAAGATGATCAGCGGCGGTGCGATCAGCACGCCCAGCACGAATTCACGCACGGTGCGGCCCTTGGAGATACGGGCGATGAACAGGCCGATGAACGGCGCCCATGCCAGCCACCAGGCCCAGTAGAAGATGGTCCAGGCATCCTGCCAGTCGCGTTCCAGCGGCGTGCCCGCCACCCACAGGCCCATGGGAATGACGTCACGCACATAGGAGACCAGCGTCTCGCCGAACATGCTGATCAACCACAGCGTCGGCCCCCCGATCAGGAAGCTGCCCACCACGATGACGGAGACGCCGACGTTGAGTTCGGAGATGATGCGGATACCCCGGCTGACCCCCGAGACGGCAGACGCGATGGAGATGGCGCAGATCACGGCAATCAGCACCACCTGGGTGTAGATGCCGGAATCCAGCCCGGTCAGGCGATTGAGGCCGACGGCGATCTGGCTGACGCCCAGGCCCAGCGAGGTGGCGATACCGAACACGCAGCCCAGTACGCCCATGATGTCGACGGCGTGGCCGATGGGGCCATAGATGCGGTTGCCGATCAGCGGATACAGCGCGGAGCGCAGGGCCAGCGGCAGGCCGCGGCGATAGGCGAAGTAGGCCAGGGTCATGCCGACGATCACATAGACCGCCCAGCCATGCAGGCCCCAGTGGAAGAAGGCCAGCTTGAGCGCATCCACGGCGCGCGCATGGGTCATGGCGGTGTGGCCGGCGAGGTCCGCGTGCGGGTTGTTCGGGTAGCCGAAGCCGCCGGAGTCATCGAAGTAGAACAGCGGCTCGGCGACCCCGAAGAACAGGATGCCGATGCCGACGCCTGCCGAGAGCAGCATCGAGACCCAGGTGAAGCGAGAGAATTCGGGACGGCTGTCCGGTGCGCCGAGGCGCAGGTTGCCCCAGGGAGAGAACACCAGGGCGATGCACAGCCCGATCAGTCCGACGATGGTGACGAGATAATAGGTGCCGAAGGTGGACTCGATCCAGGCGCGGGCGGCGCCGAACAGACTCGCGGACATGTCGGGTGCCAGGCCCGTGGCCAGGACGAAGAGCAGCAGCAGGCCCGCTGAGGTCAGGGTCATGCCCTTGTGCATGCCGGTCAGCCAGCCTGAGGTCTCGACCTGCACGCTGGAACTGGCGTCGGGATAGGGCAGAGGGGCGGTATTCGTGGAATCGGGAGAGGACGCGGGGTCGGATTGGGAAGGGGTCACGCAGTAACTCCTGTTCGAGCTGGTCAAAGGGCCAGCGATCCCTGTCTCGGTCGAGGCATCGGGGATATCGACCGCTCATCCGGCACCATTATTGTTGTCGTGTTGGCAACGAGAAGAGATGAGGAACGCATTTTGGAAAGAGCAGTTCTTGGCTAACTGCCTAAAAACATTACGATATATTATGGATGGAATTGTTTTTGATGGCTACAGCTTCTGGAAAAATCACGCTACGCCAGAAGCGGGTCGGGCAAGCGGGACGCGAATCACCGCGACATGATCACCAGGCGCTCGCACTGAGGCCCCGGGGATGCCCGGGAGGCGGCATGGTGAAGTCTCGTCGACAGGTAAATTTCAACAGTCTGTTTTGTCGTAAGGCGAATTATTGTTAACGTAATGCGTCATTTTTGACGGTCGTCGTCATGTCACGCTCTCGGGTGATGACCCATGACACCTCTCTTTCCCTGTCACGGAGGCTCTCGCGTCATGCGTCTCGACTATTCCGGCCCCTTGCCCGAAACGATCGGATTTCTGCTGCTGCCGCGTTTTTCGATGATGGCCTTCTTCGCGGCGGTGGAGCCGTTGCGCATCGCGAATCGCATCAGCGGCAAGCCGCTGTTTCGCTGGTTGCTGATCAGTGAGGATGGCCAGCCGGTCACGGCATCGAGTGGCATGACGCTGGTGGCGGATCACAGCATTCTGGATATCCGCTCGCTGCCTTCGCTTGCGGTATGCAGTGGCTTCGAGCCGGAAGCTCACCTGAATCGCGCTCTCACTGGCTGGCTGAATCGCCTCGATGCCGGTGGCTGTGTGCTGGGCGGGCTGGATACCGGGTGCTTCCTGCTCGCCGCGGCCGGACTGCTCAATGGTGAGCGCGTCACGCTGCACTGGGAGAGTCTGCCGGCGTTTCGCGAGCGTTTCCCTGCCATCAGCACCTCGGATGAATTGTTCGAGCTGGGCGCACGGCGTTTCTCGTGTGCCGGGGGAGCGGCGGCGATGGACATGGCATTGGACGTGATTGCCCGGCGGCACGGCACGGCCCTGGCAGTCGATGTCTCCGAGCAGCTTGTCCATGACCGCATGCGGACGCGTACCGATCAGCAGCGCATGACGCTGGCGCGGCGACTCGGCACTCACAAGCGCCAGCTGGTCGATGCCGTCGCCTTGATGGAGCAGCATCTGGACACCCCCCTGTCGCTGGAGGAGCTGGCCCGACGCTGTCGCATCTCGCTCAGACAGTTGCAGCGTCTGTTCGAGCAGGAACTCGCCACGTCGCCGCGAGCCTGGTACCTGAGGCTGCGGCTGGAGCGTGCTCGGCATCTGCTCAAGGAGACGGATCTCGATATTCTCTCCATCGGACTGTCCAGCGGCTTCACGTCGAGCTCAAGCTTCTCGCGGGCCTATCGCAATCACTTCGGGCACTCCCCGCGAGCCGAGCGCTAGGGCTTCGGTAGGGCAGTTCTCGTGAAAAAGTCAGTTCTCATGAAAAAGTCAGTTCTCATGAAAAAGGCAGCTTTGTGCAAATGAGCGGCGTGTCTTTCCTTATGGAACGTGTTTTCCATAGGCTTGGCCTCGCGATGGGTGGGCCGTTCAGGTGAAGTGCAGATGACGTGCTGATGCCCTGGTGATCACAAGAGGAAACACGATGAAGCGAATGGCACTGGCCTCGTTGTTCAGCGCGGGGGTCGCCAGCCTGATCCCCGTGTCCGCGATGGCCCACGAGGGAGATGTCTCGGAGCGACTGGCGCAGATCGCCTCCCTGTTCGATGCCCGGAGCATCGTGGCTGGCCCTGAGGTAGTGGATTGCACGCTGTCCGGTGGGACCGAGACCCAGTGCTTCAGCATCACGCTGAAGAACTCGCTGGAGTCCAGCGAGATGGGCCCCTGGTGTCCCGGCAAGCTCTCGGACGGTGCCGACAAGGGGGGTATCTGGGTGCGTGACGGCAAGCAGTACGACGTGGATGGTGCCTTCATCGAGAATCTGGCCACCTTCTATGATGACCCCGAGTGGCAGCTGTTCGACGAGGCCACCGGCAAGGTTCACGTCACGGATACCAGGACGGCCTGTGATCAGGCGGCGCGGCCGGATGTGGCCGAGGCGTACCACAACTACTGCGTGGAATGCCGCACGGAATACATGGATGAGGTCGTCGAGACCACCTATGTGCTGCCACTGGTTCCCGTTGCCCGTCAGGAAGCGGCATCAGGACGCACTCCGCCAATTCCGCGGGGAATCGCCTTCAATGGCGTCAGATTCGATGCGGCAGCGCCTCAGGATGCGATTCTTGCCGCCCATACCCTGGCGCCTTTCGATGACTGCGGAGGGCATGTGAATCTGCATGTCGGCTATCACTATCACGGTGCCAATGGCTGCAGTCCCGCGAAGGAGAACGTCGCGGCGGATGCCCCGATGATCGGCTTTGCCATGGATGGTTATCCGATCCTGGCCAGACTGACCGGTGACGAGGCCGAGAAGGCAGAACTCGACGCCTGCAGTGGCCATGTCGGTGCAGGCATCGGATACCACTATCATGGCAACAGCGCCGAAAAGAACGAGATTCTGGGATGTTTCCATGGCGAGATAGGCTGTGCACTCGACTCACCGGATGCTGTCTGCACCGCAGATGACATGGGACATCGCGGGCCACCTCCCGGTGAGGAAGATCGTCCGCCGTCCGGGAAGGAGTGAGCCTGCAGGCACCTGAACACCTGTCGTTTTCTGACATATTCGTTGCACATTGCGTCAGCAAGCTTGTCGTCATTGAGTGATGACACAAGGAAATGCCGACATGAAAGCCTCTGAAACTCCCTCCGCTCGCGTGACCTTTCGTCGTCGCGGCAGCCTGGCCTTGATGGCGGGCGCACTGCTGGCCATCAGCGGGATGAGCATGGCGCAGCCTCCGGGTGGCAAGCCGCCGCAGGAAGCCTTCGATGCCTGTGCCAGCAAGCAGGTGGGAGACCAGTGCCAGATCGCGGTGCCTGAGGCAGACTCGCTGGTGCCGGGACATTGTGTCGCTCCGCCCCAGGGTGGCGAGACGGCCTGCTTGCCGGATGATGCCAAGCAGGGGCCCAAGCACTGAGGTCAGGGCCTGAGCCAAGCCTGAGTCCAGGCCGAGCTTGACCCTCACGGCTGTCCCTCCCATCGACACCCGCCACGCTGATCACTCGAGAGAGCAACAGCGTGGCGGGTGTTCTCTCTTTGGAGCCTACTCATGAAGACGGCACGCCTTGTGCGAGAGACCGCATCGATCACGGCCTGGTTGCCGGCCTCCCTGTTGATGGCAGGGGTGGCCCATGCCGAAGTGGTGCCGGGCCAATTCTCCACGGCCGCGCTGGTCAAGGCGCCGGAGACCGTCAGCTGTACGCTGGAGAATGGCAGCGCTGCCCAGTGCACCCGACTTGTCGTGAAGTACCAGCCTGATGACCTGGAGATCGGCCCTTTCTGCCCACCGACGCTGGATGATCAAGGCGGTATCTGGCAGTGGGATGGCCAGCACCCCGGTCTATATCGGCTGGATCGTGCCTTCTTCGAGATGCTCGATACGCTCGGGTTTCATTTTCATGATGAGGACGAGACGCTTCACATCATGACGGACCTGAGCAAGCGTCAGGAAGAGGCCAACAACTGCCTCAACGTGGCCGAGGATGAGAGCGTCGAGATGACCGTGCTGCTGCCTGTCGTCCCGGTGCCGGCCGACTCGCCGACGTCGCTTGGCACTGTCGCCAAGGTAGGCCTGGCACTGGATGGCGTGCCCATCTTCGCCGATGCTCCCTCGGTGCTGGATACCGGCAATCTGCCGGCATTGGATACCTGCGGCGGTCATGTGGATCCGGGTGGCTGGTATCACTGGCACGCGACGGCCACGGATATCGATAGCGTCTATGACACGCAAGGCGTGGATGCCCATTGTCAGCAACCGCAGAGCAAGAGCGCCCAGTTCGCTTATGCCTTCGATGGCTATCCGATGTTCGGCAGTGAAGACCCGACGGGCGAGGTGCCGACCGATCTCGACAGTTGCAATGGCCACTTCGGCCCGACCGAGCGTCACCCGGAAGGCGAGTATCACTATCACGCCACTCAGGAATTCCCCAACCTGCCCGCATGTCTGAAAGGCGTGGTGGCGAAGGACAACTTCACTACCAATGCCAGGATGGGGATCGGCTCTCCACGCAAGCCGGGTCAGGGCCCCATGCCCGGCCATGCAGGCGACGGACCTTCGGACGGGCCAATGCCGGAAAACGATGATGACAGCGCCGGGGGCGGGGCGCCTTGAACAGCGCCGGGGGCGGGGCGCCGTGAACAGCGCCGGCGCTCCGGCGCTGCGTGCCATGCCATACCCTGCTGTCTGCACGAATGTCATGGTCTTTTCCAAGACTTCCGCGTCTCGGTGCGTGTTTCACACTGCTGCTGTCTCCCCCCAACCGAGAGATCTCTTCACTGGATTTGCCTTCATGCCGCTTTCTCGCACCTCTTCATGCACCTCATCTCGCACCACATCTCACACCTCTTCTCGCGTTGCGCCTCTCGCGGCTCACTCCGCTCGGCGTCGTGACTCGCGGCCTTGCCGCATGCCCCGTCTGACGGCTGTCATTGTCGGCATGTTGACGGTGCTATTCACCCAGACAGCCAGCGCGCATGTCGATACGGATAGCGTCGGCGGCTTTGCCGCGGGCTTCCTGCACCCCCTCACGGGCCTGGATCACTTTACCGCCATGGCAGCCGTGGGGCTGTGGGGGGTGATTCTGGGGCGTCCTGCTTCCTGGCTGTTGCCGGTGGTCTTCCCGATGATCATGGCGCTGGGCAGTGTGGTGGGCATCGTGGGGGTGGCATTGCCCGGAATCGAGATCGGCATTGCCTTGTCGGCTTTGGTGCTCGGCGGCTTCATCGCGGGGCGCGTGCGCCTGCCGCTGTGGATGGCCTGTGCGGTGATCTCCGTCTTTGCCGTCTGTCATGGCTACGCCCATGGGGCGGAGTTGCCCCTGGCGTCTGATCCCTTTGCCTTTGCGATGGGCTTCATGGTGGCCACCGGCAGTCTGCATGCCGCGGGTATCGGCGTTGGCATCATGGCGGAGCGCTTCCGTCAGGGCATGTTGCTGCGCGGATTGGGGATTCTGACGACACTGCTGGGTGTCTACTTCCTGGTCGAGGCATTGTCATGATGTGGCCGGAACAGTGGATGATCGGCGCTCGCGCCGTCTGTGGCAGCCCGGTGATCCTGTATCTCATCGTCACGGCGGGTCTTGTCGGAGTCGCCAGTCAGGACACGCTCACCTGGAAGGCGGGCGGGCGAATTCTGCTGCGGCTCATCAATGGCCTGCTGCTCGGGATCACCCTGTCACTCTTTGCGCCACAGACGCTGGTAATGGCCGTGATGGGACTGGCCATGCTGGTGTCGTTGCTCGTCGCGATTCACGTACCGCTGCGCCATGCCTTCGGTCAGGGCATCTTCCAGCGGGTGCCGGCGCTGCTGGCCGGGCTGGTGGTGGCGCTGCTGTTTCTGGGCCATGAGGTGGCCTCGACACCCTTTGCCATTCTTCTCGGTGTCATGATGACGGTGATGTGGGGTGTCCTGCTTTGCTGGGTGATATTCGCGTTGATCGGTCGCCTTCTGCCTCGTGCGGCCTTCGTGATCGCGCAGCGAGTGCTGGGCGCCTGGATGGTCGCGATCGGTGCCATGTCACTGACCTTCATCGTGATGCAGTGGTAGCCGTCCCGGCATGACGAGAAGCGCCCGGAGACCCTGTCGGCCTTCCTGCGTCCGCGTCTGACTGGCTGACACCTCAGACCACCCGGTCATGCGCGAATGCCTCATGAATTCATCGTCCGACACACAGGAAAGCTCATGCGCCCACATTCCCTGACGTCTCGGGGACGACCCCGTATCGTGAAGCCCTTGGTGGCACTGACGGTGGCATCCGTTCTCATGGTGCCAGTGTTCTTCCATGTCGCGCAGTCAGTCGCCAATGATCAACCCTCGCTCGCGAAGGCCCAGTCCGGCTCAGAGGAGTCCACGTCGGAGGCAGCGGCGCAGCGTATGGCCAGGTCCGCCGCCGAGGCGCATTGCGCCGCCGTGAAGGCTTCCGTGCAAGATGCCGGTTTCGCCGACTCGGTGTCTGTCACCTGCCAGGACGGCAAGGCGCTGATCACCTCGGATACCTACCCGGATCACGAGATGATGACCGGTATCGTGGGCACCAATGAGCAGGTGCCGGTGCCCGCCAGTCACTACACCTCGCCCGTCATGCTCGAACCCACGCTGGGGGACACACCGCAGACGCGAGACGCGGCCTTGGGCGTCGCCGTCAATGGTGTGCCCATCTACGACTATACCGGAGGTGGGGAGATGTCCCCGGGGGATCTTTCCGTCTATCAGGCCAGCAACGATACCCTGGCGACGCAGCAGCTGGATGCCTGTGGCGGGCACGCCGGCCGCGGCGATGATTATCACTATCATGTCAAACCCGTCTGCATGATGGACAAGATGAAGAATGCCGGTGGCAACCCCATCATCGGCTGGGCCTTCGATGGCTATCCCATCTATGGCGATGACAACCCTGATGGTTCCCCTATCGCGATGGATGTGCTGGATGTCTGCAACGGACAGCCTGACGACACCTTCGGGTATCGCTATCACACCTCCGAGAAGGCGCCCTACATCATTCAGTGTCTGATGGGCGAGGTGCCCGACGCGAAGGACCTGCCGCGAGTAGCACCGCTGAATGTCGGGAGCGACTCTACAGAGGCCAACAGCCGTGGGCGGCCTGCAGGCACTCCGCCGCAAGGGGGCGTGGAAGACCTGGTCTTTACCCAGCAGGCGGATGGCAGTCGCAGCATGGATTACACCTATCACGGTGAAGCCTATTACATTCGCTATACGCCCACCGATACGCCCAATTGCTATGACTTCGAGACGCGTACCGTGACGGATGGTGGCGACGTCAAGACCGGGGAGTACTGCCGATGATTCGGGCATGGTCGAGCAAGTTATCGAGCAATCTGGCGGGCAAGTTCTCAAGTGCATGGCAGACGCGTCTAGCACGTGGCTTGGTCGTCGGGCTTGGTGCGATGGCCCTGGCCACACCGGCGCTGGCACAAGGCGACTTCACGCTCACCAGCCCTGCCTTCAATGATGATGGCTGGTTGCCGGATGACCTGAAATGCACTCGTGACGGCGGCGATGGCGTCACGCCGCCGCTGACATGGGGTGATGTGCCTGACGGCACACAGAGCCTCGCCCTCATCATGCATCACTATCCCAAAGGCACCGTCGAAGGTCGTGACGCACCCAGCCAGTATTGGCTGCTGTGGAATCTTCCGGCAGATACCCGGGCACTGCCGCGCGGCAATCCGGTATCGCTGGGGGATGAGGGCGCCGACAAGGACAAGAAGCGTATCGGGTATACGCCACCTTGTTCACCTCCCGGTCCTGAGGGCTCATATCACGACTACACGATCACGCTGTATGCCTTGAAGGCACCGCTGGAGGCGTTGCCGGATCATGACGACATGAGCGTGAACTGGGACACGATGACCGAGGCACTGCAGGGCAAGGTGCTGGATTCCTCCTCCATCACCTTCCGTAACTGAGCAGATGATGGACGCAAGACACCCCCCTGCAAGCCAGGAAGCGCGATCGCCATTCATCACGAAAGGAATTTTTCCATGCGCACATTGCTGACCGCCGCCCTCATTCTGGCTGCCGCACCTGCCTTTGCCGATTCACATGCCAAGCATGAGCATGCGGTCAAGCCCAAGGCCGGCCCCCAGAGTGGCACCAGGCTCAAGGCCGAGGTCTGGGTCGATAACTGGTTCGAGATGTACGTCAATGGCGAGAAGGCGATGCAAGACAGCGTGCCGATCACCACGGAGCGTTCCTTCAATTCAGAAACCGCCATCATAGAGACGCGATTCCCGGTGACGATCGCCATCAAGGCCAAGGACTTCAAGGAAAATGACACAGGCCTTGAGTACATCGGCACGGACCGCCAGCAGATGGGCGATGGCGGTATGATTGCCCAGTTCCGTGATGCCAGAACAGGCGAGGTCATCGGGGTCACCAACCGCGACATGCATTGCCTGGTGGTGCAACACGCGCCTGTCGAGGCTTCCTGTGCCGATGAGAGCGACCCACAGGCAGGCGAGGGCGCCTGTGACTTCGAGGAAACCACGGTGGACGGTGACTGGACGGCCCCGGACTTCGATGACAGCGCCTGGCCGGCTGCCATCGAGCATCAGTACAGCGATGTCAGCCCGAAGGACGGCTACGACGATATCGACTGGGATGACAGTGCCAGGTTCGTGTGGGGGAAAAGCCTCAAGCAGGACAACACCTTGCTGTGCCGTATGACCCTCGACGGCTGATCGCACGCTCCATCCTCCACTGATTGATCAATAAAAAAGCCGTCCCTGAACATCAGGGACGGCTTTTTTACTTCAGTGTATAAATGAATTTATTAAATAAATTATAGCTCCAGCCTTATGTTAAGTGATGGCTAAGTCCGTTGCAGTAATGTTTTTGTTTTAAGTATGGTATGATAATCTATGTTGTCTTAGATGATATTTCTTTGATTAATATAGGTGACATATGGAAATGTTGATGGGGGTTTTGAAAGAAGGAAATATTGTATATATAGCTGTGGCATTAATGGTTACATGTTTTTTTAATATTAATTCTATTTGTAGTTTCTTTGAAGAAAAAAAGCGGATTAAGTCTAATAGAATTGCTGAAACACTCACTTGTGAGGACTTATCTACATTCACTAAAAAAATGCTCAACGAAGAACTTATAATCGAAAGATTTAAAAATACTACTGGATTAGATTTAAATGCGAGGTCTAGAGAAGAATTTTCTAGAATATATTGCTATTCAGAAGGTGAAATGTCTATAAGTTTGTTTAGGCGTGCAAAATATATGATAGGATATTCTGATAACAAGATTGTTGTTAAGATAGGGGGGTTTATGCGTATTAGCTTGATTTATAATTTTATTATGGGATGTTTTTTTCTATTGAGTAGTGTATTTTTTATACTTGCTATGATGGTGGTGAATAATCTTGATGTATACAAGTATATTTCTTTGATAATAACGTCGTGCACGTTTTTCTGTGTAGGGTTATTATTGTTACGAGAAGCTTCTAGTTATCTGTCTGCCAAGAAGATAGCAAGGTATCTTGATTGTTATTATGGGAGTGATTGATTTTTATAAAGAGAGCTATTAAATCTCTTTGAATAGTTTGGAATAACTTGCTTTTGTGCAAATCCCAGGAAGCAGTGTTGAAAATAAATGTAAGCGCGGCATGGTTTATGCTATATAGTTTGATGATGGCATATTGTATTATAACTTTTTAAGGTGCACGTTATGGATGATAATGTCCTTAGGAAAATTATTGATGGCAATAGACAATTGGCCAATTTTTGGAATAGCGCTAATGGTTGGGCACCGGAGGGAGCAGCTGAGTTTTTATCAAAATCGCGCCTTGATTGGCAAGTGGAATTATCTGAAACACTCTATATGTGGGATTTCCAAGATGCAAAGAAAGGACAATTAATACTTGCGTGGGCTAACCTGGGAGCATTGGTTGAGGGAACCCTAAAACTTTTTTTTGGCGTGTATTATAATGACTATATTAACGACGATGATTTATATAGATATGGCGCTAAGGGTAAGGTAATCGAGCCAGATATACTTGGCCTCGAGAAGTTAAAGGTTTTTTTAGTTAAAAAGGAAATACTGAGTGATGAGTGGAGAGATTTTGTGAGTTTAGTCCAGTCCCGAAGAAATGCTATTCATGCTTTCAAGGATCGTGATATAGGAGATGAAGATGAGTTTAATACTAATGTTTCTCGTTATTTAGATTTTATGCGCATGATTAATGGTTTTTTTCATTATCCTGAAGAATACTATTCAGGGCCTACTTTTTAGTATGCTTGTAGATATTTGTATTGCATTCTACAGTGGAGTGATTTATTACACTGTATAGTGAGGTGTTTTTATTTTTAATATCCGTAATATTATTGCTGTTAGGCGACATAATTGATTATTAAATTGAAATATGCTAGTTGTTTGAAGTAACTAATTGTACTGCGATCGCTTTGATAATTATTCAGTCAATGGAGCACTTATGCAGTTCATGAAGAATGCCAAGGAACTGGCGCGCAATCCGCTCGGCATCATCGCGCTGTTCATCTCGTTGATCTACGGCTTCGCGAGCCTGTTGCTGAATTCATCCGCAGACAAGCTGACAGAGGTCGAGCGTTGGCCGCTGATCGCCTTCATCGTCATCTTTCCGCTATTGGTGCTGGGCGTGTTCTATCGTCTGGTGACCAGGCATCATGGCAAGCTCTATGCCCCCGGCGATTACCACAAGGACCGCTCCTTCATGCGCACCCTGTCGCCCGCCGAGCAGGAGGAGCGCCTGACGGCCGAGGTACAGGACTCACTGGGCGGAGAGCCTGGCATCGAGATGCCGCCAGCCAAGGCGTCGTATGCCCAGCCACCCGTGGATGATGCCGACGTGGCGCAACTGCTCCACGACGACAGTGACGATACGTCGATGGCGTCACCCGCCGGTGGGGCGGTGACACCGCATGAGATGTCGCGGGAGAAGATGACGCGAGAGCATCGCCATGAGCTGCGCGCATTGAAGACCGCACTGGTAGGACAGATCGTCCGCGAGTCTGGGGCAGAGCCGTCCGGCGAGGTACGTCATGATGTCCAGGTAGGGGATACGCGGGCTTGCTTCGATGCGGTGTTTGCCGACAAGGCCTCCACGACTACCTTCGTGGATGTCAGAGTGCTCAAGCATCACGCCAGGGCCGAGCGTATTCTCGACAGCATTCTCTATGAAGCTCTCATCGCACAGCGGGCGCTGGAGGATGATTTTCGTCTGATGGTCGTGGTCGTGATCTACGGCGACGCGGACCTGCGTGAGCGACTACAGGCCCGCTGGCAGCCGCGGGTCTCACACTGCCCGGCGGATGTCGAACTGCGTGTTCTTCGACGCGATGACGTGCGCTGTGAGGCAGCGTGATGTGCTGAAGCGTGATCCACCGTAGCCATGAGAATGTCTCGTCCAGACACGGCAGATGAGGGTGCACCTCGGGCCGGCCAGTGCTTGAGGTGGATCACGACGAAAAGAGGCCCGTACCGATGCCATCGGTACGGGCCTCTTTTCATGGCACGACCGCCCGGGGCGGCATCATGCCTCGTCAAGACGGCGCGTCAAGGCGTCACAGAAATCACGCCAGGCGATGCCCATCTCAGGCAATTCATGATGGGCGTGCAGGGCGGCGTGGACCATCCCCGTCGCGCAGTGATAGCCGACTTCCGCCCCCTGGGCTTTCCAGGTGGCGACGGCCGCCTCCAGCGGCGCCGTGAGAGGGTCATGTTCGACCGAGAGCACTTCGATGACCTGCGCCGGTGCCTGCCGTGAATGGGGTGGCGTCATGGCGTAACTGTGCGAGGGGTCACCCTCGGCCACCAGCTGCCACATGGCGACGATTTCTTCACGGCTCAGCAGTGGCGCCGTCGGCCCCAGTGTGGCGAGGTCCTCATTGTCGAGGCTCAGTACCGGGTCCATCGGCGGGTAGATGAGGCCCAGCACATAGGGGGAGTGTGTCTCGTGATGCAGGCGTGAGACATCCATGACCAGGCGACCGCCAGCACTGTCGCCGACGACTGCGACAGGGGTCAGTTCACGCACGGCAACCTCACAATCCATCAGCGCCTGTTGATAGGACGCTTCGGGCAACAGCCGGTAATCCACGCTGATGACCTCACGATTGAGCCGTGACGCCAGGCTTGAGGCCACGCCCTGATGGCTATCCAGCGAACCGACCTGCCAGCTGCCACCGTGCAGATAGACGACACAGCCGTCCTTGCGTGGCGCCTCACGCGTCGGGCGGAAACGTCGCAGGGCAATGACGTGGCCATCATCGGAATGCAGTGTCTCGTCGCTTGGCGTGACGCCGTCTGCGAGTGGCGCGGCCAGGCGCGCGTAGAGGGCTTCGCACTGAGGCCGGCTCTCGGCGACTGACAGGCCTGCCAATTCGGCCATGCCGTCGGCGAAGGCGTCGATGAACGCCTGGCAACGCAGCGGTGAAGATGTCTCGTGTGTCATGGTCTCTGGCTCGAAAGGAAAAATGTCATGCATACGATAACACCCCGCCAGAAACTGACGGGGTGTCGGTCCATCCTTCGAAAGGACGGTCTACCTCTTGATGCTGTCGGTGCGCGTATCAGGCCGTCTTGCGACGGATACCGATACGGCGGCCGGCCGCCTTGGGCCATTCATCGTCGCCTGCCGGCTGGGGCAGGGCGGCGATGCGCTCCGCCACCGCTTCCGGGCAGGGGGTCGGACGACCGCCACTGATGCTCATCGCCATCAACATCTGCTCGCTGGTGGCAATCTCGCCGCCGTCGGCATCGGTCAGAGTGAACAGCACGTGCTGACGCTTGGGGTCGTGATCCAGCAGCAGGACCTTGACCTTGAGTGTCTGGCCTTCGTGCGCCTCCGCCAGGTAGCACAGGTGCGTCTCCAGGGTGTAGATGGTCAGGTCGTGTTCGCGACGACCCTCGGCATCCAGGCCCACGTGCTCCATCAGTGCCTCGACTGCCATCGAGAAGGCACGCGCGTATTCGGCATCATTCATGTGGCCGTTGTAGTCGACCCATTCATGCGGCACCGTGATCTCGAGCAGGTCCATCAGATACGCCCCTCGAGACCTTCGGCTTCCGGCCAGTACTTGCGCGTCAGCGTCAGCAGCTCGACCAGGAAGTCATCGCGACGACGATCCAGCTCGGCAACCGGGCGACCCGCTGCCTGGTATTCGCAGCCTTCCACGACCTTGTCGATCAGCTCGTCGGTCAGCTCCGGCGCTTCGAGCTTGGTCCACGGCAGTTTCAGGGCCGGGCCGAACTGTTCGAGCATGTGACGCATGCCCGGCTCGCCGCCGGCGAGGTGGAAGGTCAGGAAGGTGCCCATCAGCGACCAGCGCAGACCACAGCCATAGACGACGGCCGCGTCGATCTCTTCGGTGGTGGCGACGCCATCGTTGACCAGGTGCAGGGCTTCACGCCACAGCGCTTCCATCAGACGATCCGCGATGTGACCTTCGATCTCGCGACGCACGATCAGCGGACGCATGGCCAGTGCTTGATAGTCTTCGCGTGCGCCTTCCAGCACCGCCGGGGAGGTGTGCTCGCCACCCACCAGCTCGACCAGCGGCAGCAGATAGACCGGGTTGAACGGGTGGGCGACGATGACGCGGCCCGGCGCCTTCTTGCAATCCTGCTGCAGATCGGTCGGCTTGAAACCGGAGGTGGAAGAGCCGATCACCACGTGCTCTTCGGCCGCGGCATCGATGGCGCTGAGGATTTCCTGCTTGAGCGGCAGACGCTCCGGCACGTTTTCCTGGATCAGATCAGCACCGACGACAGCTTCTTCGAGGGTCGCGGCGAAGCGCAGACGCTCGACGGAAGCGCCTTCCGCCAGGCCATCCTTCTCCAGTGCATGCCAGGCATTCTCGACGAAGGCGCGAGTGCGGGCTTCGGCGTCCGGGGCCGGATCAAAGGCGACCACATCCCAGCCATTGGCCAATGCACGTGAGATCCAGCCATTGCCGATGACACCGGTTCCTACGACAGATAACTGGCTCATGCGACACCTCCAGCGGTTTCGAGGGCTGCCACGTCGCCGGCGGTCTTGCCGGTGGACGGATCACGCAGCTTGAGGAAGGCGCGAGTCTCGGCCGGGGTCATCACGCTGGAGCCCAGGTTCTCGATGATGCCAGAGGACTTCTCGACCAGCTGAGCGTTTGTGGCCATCACACCCTTGGACAGATAGAGGTTGTCTTCGAGACCGACGCGAGCGTGACCGCCCAGCAGCACAGCCTGTGCGACCATCGGCATCTGCATGCGGCCGATACCGAAGGCTGCCCAGTTGGAGTTGATCGGCAGCTTGTTCTTCATGGTCAGCATGGTTTCGGTGTCGGCTTCCGCGCCCCACGGAATGCCCAGGCACAGCTGGAACAGCAGGTCGTCGTCGAGCAGGCCTTCCTGCTGCAGCTGGCGAGCGAACCAGACGTGGCCCAGGTCGAAGCACTCGAGCTCCGGCTTGACGCCAGCGGCCTGCACCAGACGAGCGTGCTCACGCAGCCAGTCAGCGGTGTTGATGTAGACCATGTCGCCGAAGTTCAGGCTGCCGCAGTCCAGGGTGCACAGTTCCGGCAGCAGTTCCTGGATCGGCGCGTGACGCTCGGCCGGGGTCTGGATGTCGGTGCCCGGGCCACCACGAGTCGGGTCGTTGACGTCAGGAATCCAGTCGCCGCCGCCACCGGCGGTGATGTTCATGACGATGTCGGTGTCGGCGGAACGCACACGGTCCATGACTTCACGGAAGTGCTCGGTAGAGTGGCTGATGCCGCCGGTCTCCGGATCACGCACGTGAATGTGGGCCACGCTGGCGCCGGCCTTGGCCGCCGCGATGCAGTCATCGGCGATCTGCTTCGGCGTCACCGGGACATTCGGGTTCTTGCTGGCGGTATCACCCGCGCCAGTGATGGCGCATGTCAGGATAGTCTTGCGATTCATCGTCGAGCCTCACGTGTCAGGACACTTGTCTGCGGTAAGTCGCAGCGGCCATGTCACCAGACGTCAACCTGCACGTCCCGGTCGTATCGCCTCTGCGCCTTTGTTGAACACAGTGTCGTGAAGTTGGGGGCAGCGAGATGATCAGAACACGCCGGATACTTTGCGTTTTACGTCAACCTGCCGCTCGTAGCAGATTGAGGGTGATCACTGACCTCCCTTGCAGGCTTCTCGACGTCTTCTCCGGCAGGCAGGGCAAGGTTATCGATACGCTCATTGCGTTGAGGAGGAGAGGGTCGAGATGAAGGAAGAGTGTAGGGATGAGAGATGAGAGAGGAAGTGAGAGGGAGTGAGAGGAGAGAGGGAGTGAGAGGAGAGAGGGAGTGAGAGGGAGCGAGAGGAGAGAGGGAGTGAGAGGGAGTGAGAGGGAGCGAGAGGAGAGAGAAGAAAGGTGGCGTGAGAAGAGAGCGACAGGAAGGAGAGACAAGCCAAGGGAAATGGACAGTCTCGAGTGCCCTGGTCATCGGCAACGCAACTCCCCCTGGATTGCCAGAGGTAGGGCTTCTGACAATCCAGGGGGAAGAGGACGACATGCCCCTGGCTGAAGAGACATGTCCCTGGCTCAAGAGTATGAGTGGCAATCCCTTGCCCGAGACTCGTGATCTCACGCGGGTCTCATCCCTTGGGCGTCTCAGCGCTTCAGCATCTGATCAGTTCAATCTTTCATCACTGAATCTTGCCGCTTTTCAGCTCAGAGAAGACCACCTTGGCGTAGTCGCCGTTGGCCTTGTCGGTTTCCCATACGCCCGTACCTTCACAGGCATTGGAACTGGCCTTGGTGTTGCACTGGTTGTAGGAGCCCGCCTTGAAGTACATCCAGTCACCGGCGTAGCCCGCCGGAAGGTCATCTGCGTCCACCTTGCCGTTGGCATCGACATTGTCGGCAAGGTTGATCTCGAAATTGCGTGTCGGATGGCCGTCCGAATTGAAGGTCAGATGCATGATGTCGCCCTTGACCTCGACCTTGTAGCTGAAGGTCTCGCCCAGCGAAATGCCTTCCTTGCCGGGATCAGCGTTGCTGCTCCAGTCGTTGCCCCATACCGCATAGCTGACATCCGTGCGTTTGGGATCTTCCTTGGCGAGATTCTTCTCGTAGTTCCAGAACACCGAGCCAGTGTCCTGATCCGGCAGCTTCTTGTAGAAGATCTTGAGTGGCTCGTTGCCATGTCCAAAGCCTTCATTCGCCTCCATCAATGCCTGGTCCTTGCCAGCATGTATCTGGCCGATGACCACCGAATAGGCTGACTTCCTGTCTGGTTTCTTCGAACGCTCCGCGACATGTTCCACGCGCAACGTGGCCTCAAGGTAGCCGCCTATCTGAGCGAATTCATCGGCCTTTTCATGCGAGGCGAGTGCGAAGTTGTTCTTCGGATCATGGGTGCCGATGCTGGTGTCGGTACCGCGTAGCATCTGACGCAGTTCCGTGCGGGCATTGCTTGAATTTGGCGTCGTGAAGGCGCTGTTGGGCGTCACGAAGACCATATGGGAATCATCGTCGAGATAGAAGTAGTCAGAGTGACGATAGCTCTGAAGGTCTGACACCTTGATTTCATCCACCTTGCCATTGCCGTCGGCGTCCATCGGCAGTGTCAGCTTCCAAGTGCTGAGGTCGAATGTCTCTCCGGGGGGAGTGTCATTGGCAGCACTTGGCGATGAAATGATACCTGCACTGGCAGCGAGGAGAAATGCTGTCACCAAGGGGTGGCGTACCCGAGTATTACGCATGGTCTCAAGCCTTTTTTATGCTTATGGGGTGAGTGCCAAGATGGCAGTCGAAGGCTAGAGCCAGTTGATCATGACTGTCAAGACGATTATTGATGAAAATGAAATAGCGTTTTGAAAACTGGATTTCCAATATTTTACAGAGGGTTATGTGGTGATCTGAGAGGTGGAATCGTGCTTTCAGCCATGAGAGAGGAAAGGTATCGCTGTTGGCATCTCAATGATTGATAAGGAAAAAATCATATCAATGCGTTTTCTTGAATTTCCATGTCATCCATTGGTCATGCATGGCGGTTTCGCCATGGTGGACGCTGAATGAAGACAAGGCTTGACCGCCTCACGCAAGAAGAGAGTGAGTAGTTGCCTGAAGAGAATGAAGAAGGTGTGGCACGGCGTGTCGACGCAATTGCTGGCATGAAGTGCTGGCATGCGGACAACGGTGTGACAGCGGAGATTCTTTCACGCTATGACATCCATCCATGGATGTCAGGCGACTGGCGAGCAATGACTTGCACGCTGCGTGTCGGATAGCGAAGCGCTACCTGACGTCGTTCAGGCGTGATGCGTGTCTCAATCCGTTTCCTTCCAGCCAAGTTGGCGGGAAATATTGCGCCCGGATTCACACAGGTTGGCCTTGTAGGCCAGGGTGATGTCCTGGTGATAGCGAATGGTGGGGATGGACATGCTCAAGGCGGCAATGGCCTTGCCGGTGTGATCAAGAATCGGTGTCGCGAAACAGCACACTCCGGCGTCCATTTCCTCGAGATCTTCTGCCAGACCCGACTGACGCGCCTGTGCGAGCTGCTCATCCAGCGCCTGACGCGAGGTCAGCGTGCGCTCGGTACGCGGTTCCAATGGTTGCAGTGTCAGCAGGTGCTCAAGCTGGGCTTCGGTCATGCGTGACATCAGCGCCTTGCCCATGGCAGTGGTGTGCGCGGGGCAACGGTCACCGATGCGGGTATTCATGCACAGGTTGAAGTGCGAGTTGTACTTGTGGACATAGACGATCTCCCCGGTGCTGGCATCCAGAGTGCCCAGGTGAACCGCTTCACGGGTCAATTGCGACAGGGCGGCCATGTCGGGGTCCGCCATCTTGATCAGGTCCATGTTGCCCAGGGCTGAACTGCCCAGCACGAAGGCTTTCATGGTCAGGCGGTATTTCTCGCTTTCGCTGTCCTGGGCGACATATCCGAGGTTCTTGAGTGTCTGAAGAAACCGATAAGCAGTGCTTTTCGACATCATGGCACGCTGCGAGAGTTCGGCGAGGCTGGACTCATGATCGATATCCAGCCCCTCCAGCACTGCCATCACCTTCATCACCGCGGTGACGTTGTCGACCTTGGCTTCGGCAGCCTTGGTTTCTGAAGACATGAGATCCCTTATTCTGAAATTAATGAAACTTGATTTTAGAACACCCATCTTCGCTTTTACACCCTCAGCCGCGCTACCACAACGCTTGCGGCCGGTGGTGGCATCGATGGATGCGCTGAGCGGCAGATCATCGTCCAGGGATTGGAGCGGTCTAAAAGTCTAAGATGGAATGAAATGCTGTTTCAAAAATAAAAATCCCCTGCTACGTTTTCAAAACGCCATTTCAGATTGATGTCTCAATCGACGGTGTCCCTCGCGAATCTGCTCGCGCTGCGAGTGCGAGGGAGCGTCTCAAGGATGGGACATGGTGCTCAGGATTCAGTACCCGGTACTCAGCAGGGAGCGACAGCGATGAACGCAGGCAGTTTCTTCATCAACGACGAACAGGATTGGCAGGATGTCGAGCCGGGCATCCAGCGCAAGATCGTCGCCCACACCCCGGACCTGATGGCCGTATGCGTCAAGTTCGACCTCGGTGCCGTCGGTACGCCCCATCAGCACGAGATTCATGACCAGATCGGCTACGTCGTGCAGGGCGCATTCGAGGTCGTGCTTGACGGCGAGAAGCGCCGGCTCGGGCCGGGCGATGCCTTCGTCGCACCGCATCACACCCTGCATGGCGCCGTGGCGCTGGAGTCTGAGAGTGTGGTGATCGATCTCTTCTCGCCGCGCCGCGATGACATGCTGACACCGTGACGTTACGCCGCTCTCGGGCTCTGGCCCGGGTTGGCACTCTGGCGTCCTTAATGATGCGGTTTATCTAAATAAGACTTTGTTGATTGATGGGTGATGGCCGTTGTGCCGGGGCCACTGACGCCCGCCATTCCCCCAATTTCATTCCACAATTTCAGGAGTGTCGTGATGTTTGAAGATCTCAAGGACAGACGTGTATTGGTGACCGGTTCCACTGCAGGCATCGGGCTTGAGGTGGCGCGAGCCTTCCTGGCGGCAGGTGCCAAGGTCGTGCTGCACGGCAGCCGGAGCCCGTCTCAGGCGGAATCGCTGCTGAGCGAGCTTTCCGCGCCGGGACGCGTGTTCTATCTGCAGGCGGACGTGCGCGAGACGGCTCAGTGCGAGGCGCTGGTGAAGCAGGCCGTCGAGGCCATGGGCGGACTGGACGTGCTGGTCAACAATGCCGGCGGTCTTGGCGGGCGCCAGGGGCTCGAGGGCATTGACGATGACTTCTTCGACAATGTCATCGACCTCAACATTCGCTCGGTGGTGATGGTGACGCGCTTCGCGATTGAGCCGCTGCGCGCCTCGGCCCACCAGTCCGGACAGAGCAGCAGCGTGATCACGACCGGGTCAATCGCGGGGCGTGAAGGCGGTGGCCTGGGCGCGTGCCTTTACGGTGGCAGCAAGGCGATGGTGCACAACCTGCATCGCAACTGGGTCAAGGAATTCACCAAGGACAGCATCCGCTTCAATACCGTGGCGCCGGGCACCATCGATACGGCCTTCCATGCCGACAAGAGCGATGCGCTCAAGCAGACCATCGCCGGCAGCATCGCCATGGGGCGCTTCGGCGAGTGCCAGGAAATGGCGCCGACCTACCTCTATCTCGCCTCGCATGCGGCCAGTGGCTATGTCACCGGCCAGGTGATCGACGTCAATGGTGGGCAGATGTGTCCGTGAGTTCGTCAATCCGTGCTCAGGCAACCCCAGCGCCCCCTGGTGTCGCGGGACCGGGCGAGACTGAGCCAACCCGGGCCGCCCGACGAGCTGTCGGGCATCAAGACGACACGCCAACCATCATCACGAGTGGCCACGCCATGGAACAGACATTGCTATTGGATCGCGCAGCACTGACGGCGCTGCGCCAGGCCCATGAATCGCAGGACAGGAGCGGACTGCTGGCACGCCGGCTGGCACATGCCGAGACGAGCCTGGCGTCGGTGCTCTCGGCACCCCTGTGCATTCCCGGGCAGGGTGAGGCGGGCGGAGAAGAGCATGCACGCCACAAGCTCAACTATCAGCACGTCAATCTGGCCTCTCAGCTGTGGCTGGTGACACATGATGAGCGCTATCTCGAATTCGTGCGTGGCCTGTTGCTGGGATATGCCGAGATCTATGAAGCGCTGCCCGCCCATGTCTCCAGGGACAGCAATCCGCCGGGCAAGCTGTTTCACCAGTGTCTGAACGAGGGGATGTGGCTGCTGTACGCCGCGGATGCCTACGGCAATATCCGCTCCGAATTGCCTGAGGCGGAGCGTGAGCAGATCGAAGCGCATCTGTTGCGTCCGATGATCGACCTGCTGGTGGTGCAGAACGCCCATGACTTCGATGTGGTGCACAACCATGGCATCTGGTCCGTGGCGGCGGCGGGGATTGCCGGGCTGGTACTGGGAGACGAGGCGCTGGTGGAGCAGTCATTGCTCGGCAATGCCCGTGATGGCGTCAGCGGTGGCTTTCTCGCCCAGCTGGACCAGCTGTTCTCGCCGGATGGCTATTACCTGGAAGGCCCCTATTACCATCGCTTCGCCCTCAGACCGATGGTGCTCTTCGCCGAGGCATTGGTGAACAGTGGCGTGCGGCCGGACATCCATGATCATCGCGATCAGATCATTCGCAAGGCGATTCTGTGTCTGCAGGAGGTCGCGTTCCCCGATGGCCGTTTCCTGGCGCTCAATGACAGCTCAAGAACCATGGGACTGATCGATGAGGGCGCGATGCTGGGCGCGGCCACGCTGCTCAAGCGCTATCAGGATACGCGGCTCAATCCGGCGGTGGCCGGGCTGGTGCGCGACAAGGTCGAACGCCTGCCGCTGTGTGGTGGCAGTCAGTCGCTGGCGGAATTCGCCGAGACGGCGTCACGGGCCCCCGGCGCACGCGCCAGTCAATTCATTTCCGATGGACGCGAGGGCAATGCGGGCGGTCTGGCCATCCTGCGTGCGCCTTCGGCGAGCGGTGCGGAAACCATGGTGTATCTGGCGTTCGGCCAGCATGGCAGTGACCCCACGCTGCACTCGGCGCTCGATCATGGTCACTTCGATGGCCTGCACTTCGGTTATCACAACGGCCAGCACGAAGTCCTGACCGACTATGGCTTCAGTCGCTGGGTCAATATCGAACCGAAATTCGGTGGCCGCTACACCCCGGAGAACCGTTCCTACGCGAAGCAGAGCGTGGCGCACAACACCCTGGTCGTGGATGAAACCTCGCACCATGGACTGGACACCGCGCGCGCCTGTGAACATCACGGGGAACTCGACGCCTTTGACACGACTGACCCGCGTCTGCAGATGGTTCGGGCGCGGCTTCGGGATTACGTGCCGGGCGTGGTGCTCACCCGCAGCCTGCTGCTGGTCTCGCTGCCGGAGATGGCCGAGCCGCTGGTCGTGGACCTGATGCAGGCACGCAGTGATGGCACGCATCGCTATGACTACCCCTTGCATTACCAGGGGCAACTGATGATGGCAGAGCCGGCGCTCGAGCAGCAGGCCTCACCCACGGCATTGGGTGCAGCCAATGGTTACCAGCACCTGTGGAAGATGGCATCCGGCGCGGAGCAGGCGGCGGGCGTCTCGCAGGCTGTCACCTGGTTGCAGGAGAACCACTTCGTCACCGCGCGCATGGTGTGCACCGCGCCTGCCACGCTGGTCCAGGGCGTCATCGGGGCGAATGATCCCGAGCGCAATCTGCGCGATGAGCCCTACCTGCTGCTGCGCTCTCAGGCCTCTTCGCAGACGGTGGCCTGTGTCATCGAGACACACGGTGTCTTTGAGGAAGCGCGCGAGATCGCCAGTGAGGCGCGTCCCCGTGTCCTCAAGCTTCAGCTGCTTCAGGAGAGTGACGAGGCCTGTGTGCTGGCGCTTGAGCTGCGCGATGGCACTCGACACCGTCTCGCCGTCGCGCTGACGCCCGGCGAGCAGCATGCGGTGAGCGTGGCAGGCGAGCGTCTCGAATGGCAAGGCGGGTGCGCCTTGCTGTGATGCACCGCCACCTGCCTCGTGAGGCCATCCGTGTCGGTCGCTGCGAGGCAGGCCCCGGGCAACAGGCAGGATCAGTGAACGCTTCATTCAGTGAGAATTCTATCTATGTCGGCACAAGGTGATTACCTGCTCTGGACCCGTGAGGAGCTTGACGAGATTCGCAGGCAGCAGGGGCAGGACAATGCGATGGGGCGCAGCCTCGCCGCGCTGGAGGCCAGAGTGGCGGCCAGCATGGCGCGCGGTATCGTGATTCCGGGGCAGGGCGAGGCGGGTAGCTTCGAGCACAATACCCACAAGGAGAATGCCCGCGTGATCGAGGGGGCGGCTCTGTGGGGACGGCTCAGTGACAACGCGCAGGCCCTGGCGCACGCCGAGGAGCTGCTGGCGGGCTACGCGGCCTGCTACCGCGACATGCCGTATCAGGTCGCGCGCAATACCAATCCGCCCGGCAGGCTGTTCCATCAGATTCTCAACGAGCATATCTGGCTGCTGCATGCCTCGCTGGGGCTGGCGTTGCTCAAGCCGTCCCTGAGCGAGGCGCGGTATCAGGCGCTGCTGGATGGGCTTTTCCAGCCGATGCTCGAGATGTTCACCGAGACCTACCGCCACGATTTCGACCGCATTCACAATCACGGCCTGTGGGCCGTGGCGGCAGTCGGGATCTGCGCGATGGTGATCGAGAGTCCTGAGCATCTGGCGATCTCCATCGATGGCCTGGATGGCAGCGGCGAGACCGGTGGCCTTCTCGCCCAGATCGCGCTGCTGTTCTCCCCGCAGGGCTATTACGTCGAGGGCCCCTATTACCACCGCTTCGCCATCCATCCGCTGTGTCTGTTCGCGGAGGCGATCGAGCGTCACCACCCTGAACGCAGGGTGCTGACACATGCCGACGGACGCATCGAGAAATCGCTGCACGTGCTGCTGTCCACGGCCTATCCGGATGGGCGCTTTCCGGCGCTCAATGACGCCTCGCGCAGCATGGATCTCGATGATGAGGGCGCGCGCTGCGCCATGTCGCTGCTGGCGGCACGCTATGAGGCACCCCGGGAGCTGCTGGCTCTGGCGCGTCAGCAGCAGGGCTGCTGGATCCATGCCAATGGGCTGGCGCTGCTGAACGCGGTGCAGGGTGTCGACACGCAGGTGGAAGCGACCAGCCAGCTCTTCCGCGATGGCCCGGATGGCCAGTCTGGCGGGCATGCGCACCTCAAGCGTGGGCAGGGGCTTGCGGCACAGCATGTCGTGCTGACGGCCGGTCAGCACGGCATGGGGCATGGCCACTTCGATGAGCTGGGGCTGAGCTTCTTCTCGCGCGGCAAGGAAGTGCTCAAGGAATATGGCTTCGCACGCTGGGTCAATGTGGAGACCAAGTTCGGTGGGCGCTACCTCAAGGAAAACGAGGGCTATGCCAAGCAGAGTGTCGCCCACAACCTGGTCGTGGTGGACATGCAGTCGCAGCACGCGGCGAACCACGCGCTGGCGGACGAGCGACATGGCGAGATCTCATTGCTGTCTGGTTGCGCGGCGGGTGCGCGTGCCAGATGTGACAACGCGCATGACGGCGTGGCCATGCAGCGTGAGGTGCTGCTGGTGGAAAGCCGCCATACCGAGACGCCGATTCTGCTGGATGTCTTCACGCTGACCTCGGAGCAGCCGCACGTCTATGACTACACCTTCCATCATGGTGGCCATGTCGTGCGCTGGTGGGGAAGTGAATTCACCGCGCTGGATGCCCTGGAAGTGATGGGGGATCGCCACGGCTATCAGCACCTCTGGAAGCAGGGGCAGTGCCGACCCGCCACCGGACACAGCATGACCTGGCTTGAGGGTGACAGTTTCCATAGCTGGCATCAGATCACCCAGGCACCTGCTGAAGCCTTCCAGCTGCGTGTCGGTGCCAATGACCCTGATCACAACCTGCGGCCTGACGCCAAGGTGATGACGCGCCTGACCGCCACCTCGCAGACCTTCTATTCCCTGTTCGAGAGTCACGGGCATTTCGATGAAGCTCTGGAGCAGTGTGGTGGGGCGCGTCCGCAGGTGATCCATTTCCGGGTGCTGCCGAGTCCGGATGGCGTGACGATTATCGAGTTGACCTTCGCTACCGGTCGACTGCTGGTGGTGCTGGCCGAGCCAGCCCGACAAGGGGAAAGCCTGACGCTCGAGGCCGGGGAGCGCCCCCTGCGAATCGAGCAGGATGTCACGCTCATTGATCTTCCAGACAAGGCGCGGGTGTCACACAACGCCTGACCCGCCGTCGGCGTCCGAGGTCTGGATGGCGTCAACCGGGAGTCGATTCAGGATGTGATTTGGACCGATCCAAGCAACGGCCGGGATCTCTCCCGGTGGTAGAAGACGCTGCCAGCGACAGATGAGACAGCGGCCCCCGTGGTCAGGGAAAGGCGGCGGGGAAACGTGCACTGCCGGGTGCGCAACAACAATGACAAGACAGATAAAGACAAGAGTGCATTGCCATGAACCTAGATCTGGATACTGCCGTCATCGGCATCTATTTCCTCTTTCTGATCGCCATAGGCTGGCTGTTCAGAACCTTTACCTCAAGCACCAGTGATTACTTCCGCGGTGGCGGCAAGATGCTGTGGTGGATGGTCGGTGCGACCTCCTTCATGACCCAGTTCAGTGCCTGGACCTTCACCGGTGCGGCAGGCAAGGCCTACAACGATGGCTTTGCCGTGGCGATCATCTTCATGGCCAATGCCTTCGGCTATCTGATGAACTATCTGTATTTCGCACCACGCTTCCGGCAGCTGCGGGTCATCACCGTGATCCAGGCGATCCGGCAGCGCTTCGGGGCCGTCAACGAACAGGTCTTCACCTGGTCCTCCATGCCCACCAGCATCATCAATGCGGGCATCTGGCTCAATGGTCTGGCCATCGTGACCTCCGGGCTGTTCGGCTATGACATGGAAACCACCATCATCGTGACCGGTCTGGTCGTGCTGGTGATGTCGGTGACCGGCGGTTCCTGGGCGGTCATCGCGTCCGATTACATGCAGATGGTCATCATCATGGCCGTCACCATCACCTGTGCCATCGTGGCCGTGATCCACGCCGGCGGCCCGAGCCATGTCGTGGAAGACTTCCCGGTGAACTTCCTGATCGGGGGTGACATGAACTACCTGTCGCTGTTCGCGCTATGGGGGTTCTTCATCTTCATCAAGCAGTTCAGCATCACCAACAACCTGCTCAACTCCTATCGCTACCTGGCGGCCAAGGATTCGAAGAATGCGCGCAAGGCGGGTCTGCTGGCCTGTGTCCTGATGACCATGGGTCCATTCATCTGGTTCATGCCCAGCTGGTTCATGGCCAGTGAAGGGGTGGATCTGTTCGCGATGTATCCCGAGGCAGGTGCCAAGGCGGCCGACTTTGCCTACATGAGCTTCGTCAGCCTCTACATGCCTGCCGGGATGCTGGGGCTGCTGGTGGCGGCGATGTTCGCCGCGACCATGTCCTCGATGGACTCCGGCCTGAATCGCAATTCCGGGATCTTCGTGAAGAACTTCTATGAGGTCGTGCTGCGTCCCAAGGCGTCTGAAGGTGAACTGCTGCTGATGTCGCGCCTGTCCTCCACCGTCTTCGGCCTGGCGATCATCGGGTTTGCCCTGTTCATCAACTCCCTGAAGGGACTGAGCCTGTTCGACGCCATGATGTATGTCGGCGCTCTGATCGGTCTGCCGATGACCATTCCCGGCCTGCTCGGCTTCTTCATCCGCAAGACGCCTGACTGGGCGGCCTGGGCGACGCTGGTGGTCGGTGGCCTGGTGTCCTATGTGGTCGGCTTCTTGATGACGCCGGACTTCATCGTCAACACCTTCGGTCTCGACGCGGACCTGACCTCGCGTGAATGGAGCGACATGAAGGTGGCGGTCGGCATCATGGCGCACACCGTGATCACGGCAGGCTTCTTCGTGCTGACCACGCTGTTCTATCGCGGCCTTTCCGCCGAGCGCGAAGCGGAAGTCGCGACCTTCTTCACCAACCGTGACACGCCCGTCATCAGCGATGACGAGGAACATCGCAGCGTCGACAACCGCCAGCGCAACATTCTCGGCTACCTGATCCTGGTTGCCGGCCTGGGCGTGATGCTGATGTTCCTGGTACCCAATCCCTTCTGGGGACGCATGGTCTTCGTGCTGTGTGGCGGCATCATCGTGGCGATCGGTCTGCTGCTGGTGACCTCCATCGACAAGACGTCACATTCCAGGGAAGAGCGCCTGGTCAGCGATGGCAGTACGCGCTGACGCGGCGTGATGGTGAGCGGCGCTGGCACCTGGTGCCTCGTCGCTCACTTGGCTCGCCATTCGTGCGCGCCACTCGCTCCGTGAACCTCTGATACCCCGAACCCGAATCCCCACCTCCTGACTCGGTCAACGCCAATGACCACATCAGCAGGAGAGTCGATGCGCCTTTGCGCCATCGGCAGGGGATTCTGCGGCCTGCATCTGGCGTCTGGATCGATCCAGTACGCCGATGCCAACACAAGGCAACCCACGCGCTAGCCAATGCCGGGCACGCGACAGGACGCGGGTTGCCTGCAAGTCAATTGACTGACTCCCCATAAAAACAATGAGGTACGCCATGAAACACTACAACAAGATCTCCCTTTCGATTGCCGCACTGGTGTTCACTACCAGCGCCCAGGCCGTGACACTGGATATTCGTCATGAATACAAGCATCACGCCAAGCAACATGCCACCCGAGTCAAGGTGAGCGATTCCATCGACAACTTCTATTACGGGCTGGAATCCAAGTTTGCGTCCGAGAAACGTGAAGATGGCTCACAACCCGCGATGGGGAATCTGGAGCGCGGTGACAGCGAGATCGATTGGGGCTTCAAGTTCAAGCTGGACGATAACTGGTATATCCAACCCGGCATGCCCATCGCGTTCGGGGACGGCAAGTACACGATCAAGCCGCAGCTGCGTGTCGGCTACAAGGCCAGCAGTATCCCCTTGACCACGGCGCTGCGCTATCGTCGGGAATACTCCAACTACAGTGAAGATTCCAATGATGATTATGAACAGAACAAGATCACCTTCACCATGTCCTACAACCACGGCAAGAATAAATACTGGCTGGAGGCCAACTATTATCGCAACGAAGACAAGGACATCTACAACAATACCCGCGAGAACTACGATTATATTCTGAGTGCGGGGCGTCGCATGGGGTCATGGTTCCCGTATCTGGAATTCGCGGATGTCAGTTCCAGTTCCAGTTCCGATACGCGTCAGCTCAAGACGCGTGTTGGCTTGAAATATTATTACTGATCATGAAGTGCTAGACAGATGAGCGCGCAAGTCTTGCGCGCCCGGCGTCAGTATCACGCCTCATGATGGGGAAGGGCACTCTCGAGCCCCCGCATACTTGTGTTCGAGAGTGCAGGAATGTGCGTCGGCACGGGAATGATCGGCAGGGAGCCACATGACACAGCTGGATAGAGTCGCACTGTTCTTCTCCATCATCCTGATCGTGCTGACGATCCTGGTCTATCGTCGTCGCAGCCAGACCCCGGACAGCTTCATCCGGGGGAGCGGCAACGTGCCCTGGTGGATGGCGGGGAGTACGGCGTTCATGACGCAGTTCTCCGCCTGGACCTTCACCGGGGCCGCCCAGAAGGCCTACGAGGATGGTTTTGCCGTGCTGGTGATCTTCTGGGGCAATGCGCTGGGCTTTCTGCTGGCGGCGCTGTATTTCGCGCCGCGTTTCCGCCGGCTGAGGGTCAGCACCTATTCCGACATCCTGGAGCTGCGTTACGGCAAGACGACGCAACTCGTGTATGTCATCAGTCAGATCTTCCTGACGCTGATGACCGCCTCCATCGGCCTCTACGGCGTCTCGCTTTTCCTGAGCGCGGTCTTCGGCTTTCCGGTGGTGAGCATCGCCGTGCTGATCGGCAGCCTCATCATCGCCATTACCCTGGTGGGCGGCGTGTGGATCGTCTCGGCCAACAATTTCATACAGATGATGCAGCTGGCGATTCTCACGCTTGTCATCGGTGGCTTCTGCCTCACGCTGATGTGGAACGGATCGTTGAGCTTCCCTGAGTCGAACCGGGATTTCTGGATCGGCAGTTCACACAATAGCCTGCTCATCATGGGGATCTGGTCACTGGCCATGCTGGTCAAGCAGTGCATCAGCATCAACAATGCCACTTCCAGTTATCGCTTTCTGACCACGGCAGATGACGGCGAAGCGCGCAAGGCGGCAGGCCTGGCGTCGGTGCTGTTCGTGATCGGTCCCGTGACCTGGTTCCTGCCGCCGTGGTTGCTGGGGTCGGCGGGCATCGACCTGGCGGCACGCTATCCTGAGCTTGGCAATGACGCGGCCAACGTGGCCTATGTGCATTTCATCATCCACTACCTGCCGTCCGGTGTGCTGGGACTGGTGATCTCCGCCATGCTGGCGGTCACCATCGCGCCCATCACCACGGCCTTCAATCGTGATGCCGGCGTGATGATGCGACTCGTGATGCCACTGCTCGAGCAGACCTCCGGCATGGCAACGCGACTGGTGAGCCTGGGGCGGATGTTCGGTGTCGTGCAGGGCGTCATCGTCGTCCTGTTCGTCATCGTCCTGAGTCGCGTTGAGCTGGTGAGCCTGTTCGACATCATGATCATGTTCGGGGTCCTGCTGCAGATGCCGCTGGCACTCCCGGCCCTGATGGTGCTCTTCAGAACGGGGGCGCCTGACTGGGCCGGGTGGGGCAGTGTGCTGGTGGGGATCACGGTCACGCTTGGCAGCTATCTCTGGCTCGACATGGCGACATTGCAGCGCCTGCCCTGGCTCTCGGGCTTCCCGAAATCCCAGCTGGTCGACATCAAACTGGCGATATCGCTGGTCATCCAGATCGTGACTGTCGTCGGCTTCCTGTTCCTCGCCCGTTATCTGTATGCGCCAAGACGCCCGTTCTCACGCGCGCGACGGCTGGCGGAATTCTTCGCCAACCTCAGGCGCCCCGTCATTGCCCAACGTGAATCCCTTGAGCCTCGCCGCACGTTCAGCCTGCCGTCGCGTCTGATGTGCGTCGCGGCACTGCTGTCCGTGGCGCTGGCCAGCTTCTCCTCCACGCTGGCGGGCCTGAGTGTCTTCGTGTGTATCGCGCTGGGCCAGCTGATGATGGCGTGGCTGATGCGCTGAGCTTGTGTGTGCTCAGGGGGTGTTCAGGTACTGTCGCCGACCCGCAGCGTGAATCCCAGGTCGTGACTCAGCTCACCCACGGGCTCGCCTTGGATGCGTGCCAGCAACTTGCGTGCGGCCACACGGCCGATCTGCTCTCGCGGTGAGACGATGGTGGTGAGACGCGGGGTGACGTGCTCACCGATGGGCAGGCCATTGAAGCCGGCGATGGCGATATCCTCCGGGATGCGTACCCCAAGCCGCGCGGCGGCGAGAATCGCGCCACAGGCCATGTCATCGTTGGCGAAGTGAATGGCGTCGCAGTCAGGGTGGCTCTCGCGGATGCGCTCCAGCGCCTGCGCACCGCTGGTCATCTGCTGGCGCACGGGCAGGTCGAGCAGGGGAGCCTCCTCGATGCCGGCGGCGGCCAGCGCCTCACGGTGCCCGGCGTAGCGCATCGCTGCGCGATAGTCGCGATCGAGCTCGGCACCGGCGAAGTGGATCGTGCGATATCCGCGTGCCAGCAGGTGCTCGGTCATGGCGCGTCCGGCGGCGACATGATCCATCCCCACGTTCAGATCCAAGCCTTCCCCCAGCTCCATGATCTCAACGATCGGCTGATTCCAGTTCTCCAGTATCTGGCGCGTCGCATCGTCATGGCGCAGCCCCGTCACCACCAGTCCCGCGGCCGACCAGCCCAGAAAGGTACGGATCAGCTGGGTTTCCCGAGCCAGATCGTAATCCGTCTTGCCCAGCAGCAGCTGATAGCCGTGCGCCTCGAATTCGTCCTGCAGGCCCTTGATCACATCGATGAACACCACGTTGGACAACGAGGGCACGATCACCGGAATCACGCGACTGGAGGCCGAGGCCAGGCTGCCGGCAATCATGTTGCGCACGTAGCCGACCTTCTCGATGGCCGCTTCGACCTTGAGGCGGGTCGCTTCGCGCACGCTGTCGGGACTGTTGAAGTAGCGCGAGACGGTGATCGAGGAGACCCCGGCTTCCCGGGCCACGTCATTCAGGGTCGGCTGCATGGCACCCTTGCGGCTGCGGCGGGGAGATGATGGTGGATTAGACATATGTCGCGTTTTCTCATTTGCCGCTTGTCGTGGCTTGGAGCCTAATCTATTAATGATGTTAGCGCTAACATGGTAGCGCTAACATTCAGTAAAGTGCTGATCGGTGTGCCGCATGAGGTCGCCTTGATCATCACTTGAAACAGCTTCCGCGGGAGATGCGAGATGACAGCAGCAACGACTTCACCAGTGATCGGCCTTGTCGGCCTCGGCGCGATGGGAATGGGCAGTGCGCGCGCCATGCTGGAAGCAGGCCTGGACGTGATCGGCTGTGATATCTCGCCCGCCGCCTGTCAGGCCTTCGAAGCGGCGGGTGGCCGCGCCGTTGCCTCGCCGCTGGAACTGGCGGCCGAGTGTCAGGTGGTGGTGCTGGTGGTGGTGAATGCCGATCAGGTCGAGCAGGTGCTGTTCGGGGCGCAGGGTGAGGGGGGGCTGGCCGAGCGACTCGCGCCGGGTAGCCTGGTGATCCAGTGCGCCACCGTGGCGCCGAGCTTCGCGCGTGATCTCGAAACCCGCCTGAACGACATGCAGCTGGAGCTGCTCGACGCCCCGATCAGCGGCGGCGCCGTCAAGGCACGCAGTGGTGAGCTGTCCGTGATGTCCTCCGGTAGTGAAGCGGCTTACGTCAAGGCGGAACGCGTGCTGGCGGCGATGGCAGCCAATGTCTATCGGCTGGGCGACTGCGCCGGCCCGGGCTCGAGCGTCAAGCTGGTCAACCAGCATCTCGCCGGCGTTCACATCGCGGCGGCGGCAGAAGCCATGGCGCTGGGCATGAGCATGGGGATCGACCCCGACACCCTGTATGACGTCATCACCCATTCTGCGGGCAATTCCTGGATGTTCGAGAACCGCGTGCCGCACATCCTCAAGGGCGATTACACGCCGCTGTCGGCTGTCGACATCTTCGTCAAGGACCTGAACATCGTGCACAGCACCGGGCGCGAGCTGAAGCTTGCCATGCCGGTGGCCGGCAGTGCCCTGCAGCAGTTCACCGCCGCCAGTGGCGCCGGCTTCGGGCGCGAGGACGACTCGGCGGTCATCAAGGTCTATCAGCGTCTCGGCAGCTTCAGCCTGCCGGCCGCCAATGATGAAGGAGCGCAGTGATGCCGATCGTACTGGGCGGAATCGCCGATGACTTCACCGGCGCGACGGATCTTGCCAACAACCTGGTACGGGCCGGCATGCGCACCGTACAGGTGATCGGGGTCCCCCAGGACGCGCTGCAGGAAGGGGCGGCGAACGGGCTGGATCTGACTGAGGTAGATGCCGTGGTGGTCGCGCTCAAGTCGCGTAGCTGCCCGGTGGATCAGGCGATCAGTGAATCGCTGGCGGCGCTTGAATGGCTGAAAGCCCAGGGCGCGCGCCAGCTGTTCTTCAAGTACTGCTCGACGTTCGATTCCACGCCGGAGGGCAATATCGGCCCGGTCGCCGATGCGCTGCTGGAGGCGCTGGACAGCACTCAGACCGCCTTCGTGCCGGCGTTCCCGATCAACGGGCGCAGTGTCTATCAGGGGCATCTGTTCGTCGGCGACCGCCTGCTCAATGACAGCGGCATGCAGCATCACCCCCTCAACCCGATGACCGATGCCGACATCGTGCGCGTGCTGTCACGCCAGACGCCCCATGGCGTGGGGCTGCTCAACCACGCCACGCTGAGTGAGGGAGCGCAGGCTGCTGGTGAGCGACTTGCCACGCTGAAGGCTCAAGGAGTGCGTCATGTGGTCTGCGACAGTCTCGACGAGCGTGATCTCGAGGTATTGGCCGAGGCGCTGGTGGAGCACGCGCTGGTCACCGGTGGCTCTGGCCTCGCGCAGGCCTTGCCTGCCCAGTACCGCCGAAAGGGCTGGCTTGCGCAGATCGATGATGCGGCGGTGCTGGCCCCGGCGCAGGGCGCCGCGATGGTGCTGTCCGGCAGTTGTTCGCGCATGACGCTCAAGCAGGTGGCGCACTTCACCCAGCAGCATGCCGCCTTCGCGCTGGACCCCGTCAAGCTCAACGCGAGCGATGCCCACTTCGAGGCGGCACTCGACTTCGCTCGTGAGCAACTGGCGGCGGCGGCCCCCCGGCCATTTCTGATCTACGCCTCGGCCGAGCCGGAAGGCGTCAAGGCGGCGCAGGTGTCACTGGGCGTCAAGCAGGCCGGTGAACTCATCGAGTGCGCCCTGGCCAGTCTGGCCAGCACGCTGGTCGCGGAAGGGGTCGGTCGCCTGCTGGTGGCGGGGGGAGAAACCTCCGGCGCGGTGGTCTCGGCACTCGACATCCGTGAGCTGCGCATCGGCGGTCAGATCGACCCCGGCGTGCCGTGGACACAGGCACCGCACCCGGCCGCCGGCCCCTCGCGGCCGGAGGCGATGCTCTCGCTGACCCTCAAGTCCGGCAACTTCGGCGGCGAAGACTTCTTTACCCGGGCATTCGATGTCCTCGATGCCATGAATCCTCGCGAGGAGACCGCATGAGTCAGTCACGGCACGACATCAACGTGTTGCGCGAGCAGATCGCCACCTACGGCAAGTCACTGTTCGACCGCGGCCTGACCATGGGCTCCAGCGGCAACATCAGCCAGCGGCTGGAGGATGGCGGCTGGTTGATGACGCCGACCAATGCCTGTCTGGGGCGCCTGGACCCGGCGCGCATCTCGCGTCTCGACGCCCAGGGCGTATTGATCGATGGCGATGCCCCGACCAAGGAGCACTTCCTGCATCGCGCCATGTATGACGAGCGCCCGCAGTCCGGTGCCATCGTTCACCTGCATTCGACCCACTCGGTGGCGGTGTCCTGCCTGCCGGATGTGAATCCCTGCGAGTGCATTCCGCCGCTGACGGCCTATTACGTGATGCGGGTCGGCAAGCTGCCGCTGGTGCCTTACTACATGCCGGGCGATCCCGCGCTGGGCGATGCCGTGCGTGGTCTGGCCGGCAAGCATTGCGCCGTGCTGCTGGCCAATCATGGCCCGGTGGTGGCCGGCAAGACCCTGGAAGCGGCGGTCTATGCCACCGAGGAGCTTGAGGAAACCGCCAAGCTGTTCCTGCTGCTGCAGGGCAAGAACCCGCGTGGGATGACCCCGGAACAGGTGGCGGAACTCGAAGCCAAATTCGGCCGCCCCTGAGTGATGACCTCTTCGTCTGTGACATCCAAGGATCTGACATGACCCGATTGGCCGCCAATCTCAGCATGCTGTTCACCGAGCATGACTTTCTTGATCGCTTCGCGGCTGCGGCCGACAGCGGTTTTCGCGGGGTCGAATATCTCTTCCCCTATGCCTATTCCCCGGAAGAACTGCGCGCAAGGCTCGAGGCACACCAGCTGTCGCAGGTGCTGTTCAATCTGCCGCCGGGCGACTGGGAGGCCGGTGAGCGTGGCCTGACCTGTCTGCCGGGCCGCGAGGAGGAGTTTCGGGCCTCGGTGGCCGAGGCGATTCGCTATGCCCAGGCACTCGATTGTCCCCGCGTGCATGCCATGGCGGGGCTGGTGCCGGAGGGGGCGGATGACGCCATGCGGGCCCGTTGCACCGAGACCTACCTCAGCAACCTGCGTTACGCCGCCGCAGAGCTTGAGAAGGTCGGCAAGACACTGCTGATCGAACCGATCAACCCGCGCGACATGCCCGGCTTCTATCTGAGTGGCCAGGCGCAGGCACGCGAGATTCTCGCCCGGGTCGGCGCCGCCAACCTCAAGGTGCAGTTCGATCTCTATCACTGCCAGATCGTCGAGGGGGACCTGATCCGCAATCTGGAGGCGCAGTTCGCACACATGGGTCATGTGCAGATCGCCGGCGTGCCGGACCGTCACGAGCCGGATGTGGGGGAAGTGCACTATCCGGCGCTGTTCGCCCGGCTGGAAAGCCTGGGCTACGACGGCTGGATCGGCTGTGAATATCGTCCACGCGGTGAGACGCGCGCAGGCCTCGGCTGGGGACAGGCTTTCGGGCTCAACGACGGCCTGTCCGGCACCGCCTGATCATCAGACAAGCCAGCAACAACGCCGATAACACCAATAACGCCAACAACCACAACAACCACAACAACCACAACAACGACAACACGCCATGGGCCGTCATGCCGACGGCTGGCAAGGAGTCCACACGATGCACGTCATGATTACCGGCGCCGCCGGATTCCTCGGTCAGCGCCTGACCGAGGCCCTGATCGACAAGGGCAGCCTGAACGGCCAGCCATTGTCACGCCTGACCCTGCTGGATCAGATCGAGGCGCCACGTCCCGAGGCGGCGTCATGTCTGGCAGTCGAACCGGCCACCTCGCTGGATGTCGAGATCGTCGCCGGCGACATCGCCGATGCCGAGGTGCTTGATCGCTGCCTGGCGGGCGAGCCTGCGGTGATCTATCACCTGGCAGCCGTGGTCAGCTCGGCGGCCGAGGCGGATCTGGCACTCGGCATGCGCGTCAATTTCGACGCGACTCGCCTGCTGCTGGAAGGCTGCGCGGCACACGGGTTGAGCGATACCCGACTGGTGATGGCCAGTTCGGTCGCCGCCTATGGCGGTGATCTCCCCGAGACGCTGAGCGACATGACTGCCCTGGTGCCGCAGAACTCCTACGGCACTCAGAAGGCGATGTCGGAACTGCTGATCAATGATTACAGCCGTCGCGGGCTGGTGGATGGCTGCGTGCTGCGTCTGCCCACCATCATCGTGCGCCCGGGGCGCCCCAACGCGGCGGCCTCGAGCTTCGCCTCCTCAATCCTGCGCGAACCGCTCAATGGCGAAACCGCCATCTGCCCGGTACCGACCGAGCTTGAGATGTTCGTGATGTCGCCGCGTCGCGTGGTCGCGGCCTTGATTCAGGGCGCGGAAGTGCCGGCGGCTGATTTCGGCCTCTCGCGCTGCTTCATGCTGCCGGGCATCACCGTCAGCGTCGCCGAGATGCTCAAGGCGCTGGCAGACATCGCCGGCGAGCAGTCGCTGGCCCTCGTCAAGCATGAGCCTGACCCGCGGATCACCGCCATCGTCGGCAGTTGGCCGGCGCGCTTTGACACCCGCAAGGCGCGTGCGCTGGGCTTTGCCGGCGATGCCGACCTGCACGAGATTCTCAATGCGTATCGCGACGAGAGCGCCATCGCCTAGCCAGCGTTCGGGCATCTCATCCAGGACGAGCTCGCCAGACACCTTCGCCAGACCTGCTCGTCACACCCGTACGTCAATAACAACGATCGGTGACATGCCAGACGGCAGCGCCGACACCGCACGCCACACAATAACAATCGACAGGAGCATCACCCATGACAGACGCCGCCGTCGCGGGGCCACAGGTCATCATCGGCCTGGGTATCGCCATCTTCGTCATGATCTATCTGGTATTGAAGACCCGCGTGCATGCCTTGCTGGCCTTGATCATCGCCGCCTCGCTGGCGGGGTTGATCGGTGGCATGCCGCCCAATGAGGTCATCAGTGCCATCACCACCGGCTTTGGCAAGACGCTTTCCACCATCGGTCTCGTGATCGGCTTCGGCGTGATGATGGGGCGTGTGCTGGAGGTGACCGGTGCCGGACAGCGCATGGCCTATGCCATCCTCAATCTGCTGGGCAAGAACAAGGAAGAGGCCGCGATGGCGCTGACGGGCTACATCGTCTCCATCCCGATCTTCTGTGATTCGGCCTACGTCATCCTCAACCCGCTGGTGCGTTCACTGGCGCGCAACAGCGGACGCTCGGTGATCGGTCTGGGCATCGCGCTGGCGGCTGGCCTGATCATCACCCACTCTAGCGTGCCACCGACCCCGGGCCCGCTGGGCGTGGCGGGTATCTTCGGTGTCGACATCGGTCTGATGATCGGCTGGGGCCTGGTGATCACCGCTCCTGCGCTGATCGCACTCGTCATCTACGCCCGTATCATGGGCCCGCGCATCGAGGCGATGCTGGAGGCCCAGCCGGGTGGTTTCGAAGGTAGCGTCAAGCATGACACCGACAGCATGCTGCCTGAATCGGAGCTGCCTTCCCTGCTGATGTCCTGCATGCCGATCGGCCTGCCCATCGCGCTGATCTTCCTCAATACGCTGGTCAGTGCCGTGATGGGCGATACCAGCAATGCGCTCACCAGTACCATCGCCTTCATCGGCAACCCGGTAATCGCCGTGGGCATCGGGGTGCTGGTCGCCATCTATGGCCTGATGCCGAAGACCCCCAAACAGGAAGTCTTCGATCATCTGGAAAAGGGCGTCGAGACGGCGGGGATCATCCTGCTGGTCACCGGTGCCGGTGGTGCACTGGGCTCGGTACTGCGTGCCAGTGGCGGCGGCGATTACATCGCCATGCAGGTCGCGGCACTGGGGCTGCAGCCGCTGTTGATTCCGTTCATCATCGCAACGCTGGTGCGCTTCATCCAGGGGAGCGGCACGGTGTCGATGATTACCGCGGCCTCGATCTCCGCGCCGATCCTGATGGGCATGCCGGACGTCAACATGGTGCTGGCCGCGCAGGCCGCCTGTATCGGCGCGATGTTCTTCAGCTACTTCAATGACAGTTATTTCTGGGTCGTCAATCGCATGCTCGGCGTCAAGAGCACCAAGCATCAGATGCTGGTGCTGACATTGCCGACGACACTCGCCTGGGCCATCTCCATCATCACGCTGCTGATGCTCAACGCCATCGTCGGTTGAGCCAGCCAGGACAGTCTGCTGCAACAGCAACGCCGGGCCTCATCGAGGCCCGGCGTTGCTGTGTTGAGCTGCGTGTTCTTGAGCCGTGTATCCATCAGCCCTTGAGCTGCTCCTGATAATCGATCCTGTCGCTCTTGCCGATCAGCGCCTTTCGGGTCTTGAGATAGATCACCGGGAAGGACAGCACCAGGCAGAGACATGCGGCCCACCAGGGGTAGGTCAACCCGGGACCCAGCCCCTCGGAGAAGTGATCGATGAGGGCGATGATGAGGGAGGAGAGGAAAGGCAGCATGAGCAGAAGCACCATGACCAGAGCCAGCAGAGGTTTCCTCATCCTGCGCCGCCAGAAGAAGTGCTTGCCGTACTTCTCGAGGACACCATCGATGTCGATCTTGTCGTCATATTGCAGCACGACCATGTAGCCGTGGTCTGGGCTTCCCTGGCGCGCGAGTCTCAAGAACGGGAAGAGAGTCCGAAACGGTGGCGATACGCCGTCAGGGACATGGGCACCAATGACGGATATCTCCTCGCCGAGGGCTGGACGGACGATGTCATCAGCCCCGGGCGGCAAGATCAGGCGGGTATTGCCCAGATAGTAGTGGCGAGTGGTGATCTTTCTGGGGTTGCTGGAGTGATAGCTGATGCCTTCATGTGTCTGTTTCCATCCCTGTCTTTGAAATCTGTCCTCGATGATCGAGTCCGGAGGGGTAGTGGGGGTCGAGGATGTCACTTCCTCAAGCTGCCCGGTCATCCGTCCTGCCGTCGGTGGCATGCCATGACGGGCGTGGTAGGGCAGGCTCATGAGAAACAGGCCCACCCACACGATGACGATCACCACCAGGTCGGCAGGCCAGGGAAGGCTGTCCTTCGCCGGGAAGAGCAATGGCGCCATCAGGAATACGCATGAAAGACCCACCAGCAGGATGCCTACCAGCGCCAGGCTCCAGGCGGTATATAGCTTGCGTCTGCGGATCGGGGCGACATATTCCTGTTCGTGCCGCGTGAAATATCGAATGTCCTTTTCGAAGATGGGGGTCACGGTACCAATGCCTTGTCGGTAGATGAGGGAGAGCTCGCTCAGCGCGCTGCAAGTGAGCGAGGCGTCTCAGGAGGTGGCTCTCGGCAGAATTTCTGCACAGGAGGCCTGGGGATCAAGCACCTCTCGATGCTCCTCGGTTGAATGCGTCTTGTCTGATGAAAGATCGCGCGAACGCTACCACAGCCAGCCGATGCCCTCCATTCAGTGCTGGTGGAGACTCATCGCATCCGCATGACCGGACTCTGCCCTGACTCTGACCTGACTCTGACCGGATGAAGAGGTCAGAGCATGACCACTGACATCCCCGGCGGTCAGACCTTTTACCCTCATGGCAACTCCCCAGCCGCGCTTCAAGCGGCTACACTGCGCGCCGAGATTTTTCATTCACTCCCTGTTCATATCGGAGCTTGTCTTGGCTACGCCTGACACCTCGTCGTCTTCCTCTCCTTCCTCCGCGCCGGACACCGGCGAGGTTGCCTCCACGTCACGCCTGCCATGCGTCGTCATGCCTGCCAGCTGGCGGGGCTGGAGTCTCTTGGCGGTCTTTCTGCTGTTGATCGCGCTGGGTATCTGGCCGGTGATCGGCTGGGTCAATCAGCAGAGCTCGCTGTGGGGCATGCCGTCGTTGATCCTCTGGAGCTACCTGATCATCTTCGCCTGCAGCGGGGCCATGCTGCTGGGCAATCGTCTGTTGCCGGATGAGGAGGATGGCGCACCGCGCGAGGATGAGAGGGCGTCACATGAGTGAGTCACTGACCCTCACGTCCTGGCAGGGCAGCGTGCCGCTGATGATGACCCTGGGCTATATCGCGCTGGCGATGCTGATCGGCTTGGGCGCGCGCGGCGGCCGACGCATGGATTCGCTGGAGCAGTGGGGCGTGGCCGGCCGCTCGATGGGGCCGATGACACTGTATCTGTTGATCGCGGCGGGCAGCGTGAGTGCCTACACCTTCATGGGCGCGCCGGGCTGGGCCTACAGCAAGGGAGTGCCGGTCTTCTATGTCGCGATCTATCTGGCCTATCTGGCGCTGGTGGCCTGGTACTTCGGGCCCAAGGTGTGGAAGTTCGGTGAGCAGTTCGGGCATGTCACCCAGGCAAGCGCGATCGCGGATCGCTATCAGAGCCCCGCACTCGGCGCGCTCTCGGCGCTGGTGATGTCGATTGCCTCGGTGGCCTATGCGGTGCTGCAGACCATCGGCTCGGCCTACATCCTGCTGGTGATGAGCGGGGGACGTATCCCGCTGTGGGCCGGCGTGCTGCTGGTGCTTGCGGCGATCGCCGTGTATCTGTTCGTCAGTGGTCAGCGCGCCATCGGGCGTACCAATGTCTTCCAGGGCGTGCTGATGGTGGTGGTGGCATGGGTCATCGGCCTGTGGGCGGCGCACCTGGCCACGGGGGAGTGGGGCTTCAGCGGAGTGTTCGAGCGCCTCGAGCGGTCACATCCCGAGTATCTCCGCCTGCCGGGGGCGGGGGGCGACATGAGCTTCAGCTTCTGGACCACCTCGATCATCGTCTCGATGCTGTCCTTCATGCCACCGGTGTGGACGCAATGGATGAGCGCCTCCTCCGCGCAGACCATCCGCCGCAGCGCCAGCTGGCTGCCGACCTACTACGTGGTGATCCTGCCGCTGGTGGTGGTGGGTTTCATCGGCATCTTCAGCCTGCCCGAGCTTGAGCGTGCCGATACGGTGGTGCTGGAGTACGCGATGGCCAACATGCCGGTCTGGCTGGTGGGGCTGCTGGGGGCGGGGACGCTGGCTGCCTCGATGTCCTCCAGCGAGCCGTTCATCCATTCGGTAGCCCTGAGCCTGAGCCGGGATGTGCTGCAGCCCGGGTTCAAGCTCAGTGATGCACGCGCCGGCCAATGGGCACGGTGGCTGATCTTCCCGGTGATGTTTCTGATCATCGCGCCGCTGGCCATCATCGAACCGGGCAATCTGGTGATGATTCTGCTGATCGGGCTGGGCTTTGCCTCCCAGGTGCTGCCGGCGTTTCTCGGCATGTTCTTCTGGCCGCGTGCCTCGGCCGCCGGGGTGTTTGCAGGCATCTGCGCCGGCTTTGTCGTCACGGTGCTGTTGACCATCGTCTGGCCGCATCCGCTCGGGATTCACGCCGGTTTCTGGGGCCTGATGCTCAATCTGCCGGTCTTCGTGCTGGTCTCGCTGATCACGCGTCCCGTGGACGAGGCCGTCACGCGGCGCTTCTTCCGGATTGCCGCGCCGTGGCGCTTTTCATTGCCTGCCGATCGCTGAGGGCGCACTGCCGATTGTCGCCTGCAGGGGGAGAATCTCGGGTGATGAGCGAGACGGGAGGGACCCCGTCGCCTCGTCCCACCCGCCGGGGCGTGGGGGCAATGTCCGAGGCCTCGAATATTTGGACAATCGTTTGACAAGCGTGAACGATTGTCACGTTTGGTCCTCATGCCTTATTCACCGGTGTCGCCTTGTATAGAGTGTGATCATTGATTGACTGTCCTCAAGGGAGGGGGCGTGGATGAATGATCTGATGGTACAGGTGGACAGGCAGATACACCGCAACGGCGGGCTGGGTATCGACTTCCCGGACGAGATCGAGGCGCGGTTCGAGCGGGACATCCACGCAGAGCGCAGTCACAAGCTTGTCTGCATGGGGGCGGTGGCGATCAGCATCTATGTGCTGTTTCTGATCAATGACTGGCGCTTTCGGCCGGATCACATGCTGGAAGCCATCATCATCCGGGTCGGAGTGATGACGCCCATCGCGTTGCTCTGCATCTACCTGCTCAAGCGCGGTGTGTCGCCGGTGTTGCGCGAGATGCTGATGACCGCTCTCGTGTGCTTCGCGATGATCTTCACGGCCCTGTTGATCCAGTTGTCAGTGTCACCGCATTCCTTTCTGGATCTGTTCGCGCTCGGGCTCATCGTGCTGGTGGGAAATGTCCTGTTCCAGCTGCGTTTCTGGTACGCCCTGTGTTCGTCGGCCTTCCATTTCTGCGTGATGCTGTACCTGGTCACCGCCCATCCTGCCCCCTACGAGTCGGCAGGGTTCATGGCGTTGATGGTGTTCTTCTCCATCACGCTGTTTTCCATCATCTCCAATCTGCGCAGCGAGAAGGCCGAGCGGCTTTCCTACCTGTTGCTGCTGCGCGAGCAGTTGCGGGTCGAGGAGTTCACGGAGAAGAATGAAGAGTTTCGGCGACTTGCCTCCATCGACCCCCTGACGGAAGTCTACAACCGCCGCCACTTCGACAGCCTGGTGAGTTCCCTCATCGGCAAGCAGGTCGATCGCCGACTCCAGTACGGCGTCGCCATGATCGATGTCGATCAGTTCAAGGCCTACAACGATCACTACGGTCACGTGAAAGGCGATGTCTGCCTCAAGCGCATCGCGACGGCCATCTTCGAAAGCGTGCACCCCGATGTCGACATCGTGGCGCGTTTCGGGGGGGAGGAGTTCGTGGTGCTTCTGCCATCGTGCTCCCCGCAAGCGGCGCTGGCGCGAGCGGAGGAGATTCGCGAGCATGTCAGCGGACTGGCGCTACCGCATGCGGGCAATCCGCAGCAGGGGATCGTCACCATCAGCGTGGGGGTCTCCGCCGCTGGCAGCGGGGAGGATTACGACTTCGAGAATATCCTGAATCAGGCGGATGAAGCGCTCTATCACGCCAAGGCCAGAGGCAGGGACCGCTGCGTGCTGTCACCTCGCTCGCTGCCCGAGACCCCGGTCACTGCTGACGCCTGATGGCGTACTTCTGCATCTTCTTGACCAGTGTCGATTGATTGATGCCCAGCGAGGAAGCGGCAGCACGCGTCGTGACATGTCGCTCGAGCGCCCGGTGGATCAGTTCCCGCTCCAGAGCCTGGGTGCATTGCGTGAGTGTGGCGTGGTGCTCGCGCACTCCGGCAGGTATCGTCGCAGCGGCAGAGGGGGCCGCGAGACCGCCTGGCCCCAGGCATTCGGCGGGCAGCATGTCCGTGGTGATGAGCGTCTGGTCGGTGGTGACGACCAGTCGCTCGACCAGGTTGATCAGCTCACGGATGTTGCCCGGCCACTGATGCGAGGCCAGCAGTTCCAGCACCTCGGGATCGAAGTGGCGAACGCGGGCATGGCGTTGGCAGAAGTGACCCAGATAGTGGCGTAGCAGCGGGATGACCTCACCACGGCGCTCGCGAAGCGGGGGCAGCGTGATGGGGACGACGCTGAGGCGATAATAGAGGTCTTCGCGAAAGCGCCCCTCCCTCACGCGAGCGGCCAGGTCATGATGTGACGCGGTCAGCAGGCGCACGTTGGTCCGCCTGAGCTCGGTCCCGCCCACGGGCATGAAACGTTGCTCCTCGACGACCTTCAGCAGCTTGGCCTGCAGCGAGAGTGGCAGGTCGCCAATCTCGTCGAGAAACAGCGTGCCACCATTGGCCACATCCAACAGCCCCTGTTTTCCCCGGGCATTGGCACCGGTGAAGGCCCCGGGCGCATAGCCGAACAGTTCCGCCTCCAGCAGTCCTTCGGGCAGGGCGGCACAGTTGAGTTCCAGAAACACACCGGCAGAGCGCTCGCTGTGCTCGTGAAGATAGCGGGCCAGCAATGTCTTGCCCGTGCCCGTCTCGCCCTGGATCAACACCTTCACGTCGGTGGCGGCCACGCGTTCTGCCAGCGCGAAGCAAGCGGCCGTGGCCTCGCTGGTGACGAGTTCCAGTGCCTGCTCGTCGGTACCGGCGTTGACGCTGTAGGTCTCGTGCAGAGAGTGCAGTTGTCGCAACTGCTCCTGGGCATGCTTGGCGCGCAGCAATTCGGTGATATCACGCACGCTGGTGACGACGTGACTCAAGGCGCCATCCCGCGCGTGCATGGGCAGGCCACTGACCAGGATCTTGCGGCCATCGTGCAGGCTCTGGACCAGAGTGACGGGCTTGCCGTCCCGGATGACCTCCAGAGAGACCGACTTGGAGATATAGCCTCTGCGCACCAGTTCCTGCATGTGCCGGCCCAGCACATCGCTGCGCTTGAGCCCCGTGATGCGCTCATAGGCCTGGTTGATGGCCACGGTCACCCCGAGGGCGTCGGTGATGTAGACCCCGTCGTGCAAGGCATCCAGCACTCGCTGCACCGGAACCTCGGCCAGCAGGTCCGTGGCGGTGTCCGGTGGGCCGTCCGGCCCGGCGGCGAGGGTGCGCTGATTCGACCGGGCGAGGCGTTCCTTGCGCTCGGCGGCGGATTCCACTTCCTGGCGCGTCAAGACGCCGATCACCTCGCCGCGGGTGTCGATGACCTCGACAGCCTCCAGTGACTGACGTTCCAGCAGTGCCAGCGCCGCTTCCAGCTTGAGATCCTGTTCCACGTTCTGCATTGAGGGTTCCCCTGACAGAAGCCCCCGCGCGTTCAGGCGGCGGGGGGCCATGGGGTTACGATACGTCAATGCGAGGATGTCGTGGAAACGGTTGGCGTCACGTCACTGGCGGGAGCGTCGATATCGCCCTTGCCGAGATCGCGGCTGAAGGTCTCGTCGTTTTCCCCCGAGAAGAAGCGCTTGCCGTAGATCAACAGGCACAGGGCGATCCCGATTCCGAAGGCCCAGGCGGCGCCCTTGATCACCAGAACGGCGGCGATCACGCCGGCAATGCCGAGGTCACGCTGGCTGCGGGCTTCGAGAATCCCCAGTCGCACGCTGACATAGCCCTGGATCAACAGGGTCAGTGCCAGCGCGATCCCCAGAATGGGCTGGACCAGACTGACGATGGGCAGCAACAGCAGGCCGGTATTCGTGCCCCAGCGGAAGGAGCCTGAGCCCCCGAACAGCGAGTGCATCGCCTGCTTGCCTTCCTTGTAGCGCTCGACCACGACGACCTGCATGGCGGCCCACAGCGGCCCGCACATGGTGACGTCCGGACCGAACAGGCTCATCAGCGTATTGCGGCCACCGAAGATCATGTGGGCACGGTTGGCGTCGTAGTCGATCTTCTCGTCAGGCCGTGACTCATCGGCTTCCTCGACCAGCGCCTTGGATTGCAGGACATCGCCGAACAGCACGATATAGGCGGCCAGTACGGTGGGCAGGGCGGTCAGGAACATCGACAGCGGCGGCAAGCCCACGCCAAAGACGGTGTACTGGCTGAACATGGTTACGAAGTCCGGCTGACTGAAGCCCCACTGCACGTCAGGCCAGGCGGCCTCGCCGACCAGCGGTGCGACGATGATCGCCAGCAGGATGATCGGGAAGATCCCCAGCTTGCCCAGGTTGCCCCAGAACGGATTCGAGGTCTTCAGCCTTGCGAAGTGGCGCGAGAAGATGATGTAGAACGCCAGACCCACGGCGATGCTGATGGTAATGGGATAGGTGTCGAAGCGTCCGCCTTCCTTGAAGACCACGCTGATCGCGGCCAGGCCTGCCCCCATGATGATGCCGGCCTTGATGGCCGAGGGAATCAGGTTGACCACCTTGCTGGCCAGCCCCGTTCGCCCGAGCACGATGGCCAGTATCCCGAGCATCAGCTGGAAGGCGATCAGGGCATGCACCCGCGTCTCGCCCTCGGGGAAGGTGGCCACATAGGCCATCAGCAGAGGGATGGCCGGCGTGATCCAGCCGGGAATGACCGGGTCGCCCAGCAGATGGTGAACGAGATACAGCAGCCCGTTGAGCATCACGATGGCCAGGGCGGCTTCAAACGGCATGCCCAGCAGCTCCGTCATCAGCGGGATGGCGGCGAGATCCACCGCGCACATCAGAAGTCCCTGCAGATAGTCGGGCAGCTCGAATCGGTAGTGCAGGAAGGGCAGGCGAATCTTGAAAGGCCCCAGAGCGTAGTAGGGGCTTTCCTCTCCGGGTTGGCGGGTTTTCCAGTGGCTCATGATGGCGTTCCTGTTGTTATCGTTATTCATCTTCACCTGGGGTGGAGATGGTGTTCACGAGAAGGGGCAGTGCTCATGCCTGGCGGGCTTCACCAGGCGGCGCGATAGATGCACTCGATGTCGTGCTGGGTCAGTTGACGCGGATTGTTGCGCAGCAGGCGTTCCACCTTGACGGCATCTGCCGCAAGCGAAGGAATATCCTTTTCGGAAATGTCGAAATGGCGCAGGCCACTGGGGATGTCCACGTCTCGGCACAGCTGGTGCAGGCGCTCGACGACCAGTTCAGCCGCGGCCTCATCCTTGAGTGCATGATGCGCAGTATCCAGTGCCTCTGCGATATCCCGGAAGCGTTCGACGCAGGCCAGCGCATTCCAGCGCATCACATGCGGCAGCAGCAGGGCGTTGGTCACGCCATGGGGCAGGTGGTAGCGCCCGCCCAGCGGGTAGGCCAGGGCGTGGACCGCCCCGACCCCCGCATTGCCGAAGGCCATGCCTGCCAGCAGACTCCCCGTGGCCATGGCTTCACGCGCCTCGAGATTGCCGGGATTGGCATAGGCCTTGGGCAATGCCTTGATGATCAGGCGCATGGCCTTGATGGCCAGCGCATCGGTGATGGGCGTGGCGAAGTTGGACAGATAGGCCTCGATGGCATGCACCAGAGCATCGACGCCGCTGGCGGCAGTGACATGGCGGGGACAGCTGACCGTCAGCTCCGGGGCGACGATGGCGACGTCCGGCAGCAGGTAGTCATTCACGATACCTTTCTTCATGCGTGCTTCGGTGTCAGACAGAATGCCGATGTTGGTGACTTCGGAGCCGGTGCCTGCCGTGGTCGGCATCGCGATCAGCGGTGCACCACGCACACGGGCCTTGTCTTCCCCGAACAGGCTTTCCAGATCGCCGTCATGGGTGGCGTACACCGCCACGCATTTGGCGATGTCCATGGCGCTGCCGCCGCCCAGCGCGATCAGGCCATCGCACTGCGCCTCGAGGTAGACGCTCATGCAGTCCTCCACGATGTGCACTTCCGGCTCGGCACTGACCTCGCTGAAGATGCGGTAATGGGTCAGCTGGCCATTGGCCTTCAGTACATCGAGCTGATCCGTGATCGGCTTGAGGGTACCCGATCCCAGCACACCGGGGTCGGTGACCACCATCGGGCAGCGCATGCCCAGGCGAAGGATTTCTTCACTGAGGCGTGATGAGGCCTGTTGGCCCGTTATCAGGCGGTGGGCGGATTTGAAGCTGGCGATGCTCATGGCGATATCCTGTCCTGGATGACATGGGGAAGGGCGCTGGTTGGCGCCTCCTGTCAGGATGGATAGCAAATGGCATGCCAGTTTCTTGCTCTTTACAAGCCACTGAATTAATTGGGTTTTTATTGAGTTTTCGCCTAAGGTCGCTACGCCCAAGGTCGATGTTATGATGCCGTATGGAATCACTCGCGTGGCTTGAGTGATGCGTTATGTCATCAGACGCGATGCGATGTTGGCAGGTGACAGACGATCGAAAGCCGCGATTCTGCACAGGTCACTGGTCTCTTTTCCCCAATGTCATTATCGTTTGATGAAAACCGCCGAAGGATTGATGAAAATCGCCATATGCCTGATACCCCGACCGCGCTGGACATGAAGCCCTTGAGCACTGGTGCGCATCCCTACCCGCGGCCGAACTCACCACCCGTGCTGGCGCCCGGCGCCGCCGAGAATACGCTGAATGTCTGGCTGGTACCGCGCTTCTCGATGTTGACGCTGTTCTGCCTGCTCGAGCCCTTGAGGGTCGCCAATCGCTTCGGGCGGGATCTGTTCGCCTGGCGGCTGTTGTCAGCGGATGGTGAGGCGGTGGTGGCCAGCAATGGGGTCCGTATCGATGTCGATGGTCGCCTCGATCAGCTGATGACGGGGGAGCCCCGCCAGGCATCGGAAGCGGTGTGTGAACAGACCTCGGCATCCATGGCCCGGATGCGCCTGATGGTGGTGTCGTCCTATGAGCCAGAAGCGAGTGTCGACAGTGAGTCGCGTGCCGTGCTGCGCTGGCTGGCGGCCCATGGTGCCTGGCTGGGGGGGCTGGATACCGCCCCCTTCATCCTGGCGCGGGCCGGTGTGCTGGCGGGGCACCCGGTGGCGTTGCACTGGGAAAGCGTGCCGGCCTTTCAGCAGGAGTTTCCTGAGCTGGACGTCAGCTCGGCCCCTTATGAATGGCAGGGTGAGCGTCTGACCGGCTCCGGCGGGGCGGCCAGCATCGACATGATGCTGGCCTGGATCGAGCGGCTCTATGGCCCTTCGCTGGCCGATGCCGTGGGACGTCAGATCATGCACCAGCGCACGGCCGTGAATGTGGAGAGCCCGACTCCGCGCGATTCGTCGTTGCCGCGCAGTGTCGTGCGGGCGCTGGCGGTGATGGAGGCCAATCTTGCCCAGGCCCTGCCCATTCCGGTGGTCTGCCGGCTCGCGGGGCAGTCACAGCGCCAGCTGACGCGCCTGTTCGTGGCGCAATTCGGCGAGACACCCAAGCAATGCTATCTCGGCATGCGTCTGGATCATGCGCAGCGGGTGCTCGCCGACAGTCGGGTCAGTGTCTCCCAGGCGGCCTTTGCCACGGGATTCACCCATCTGGCGCACTTTTCTCGTGCCTATCAACAGCGTTTCGGTGAGGCACCCAGCGTGACGGCGCGTCGCGGACTGGCCGCTGAATGAACGGCCGTCACGCTCGCGTGTGGCGCATGAATGACAGTTTCGACGTCTGAGGATGCTATGGGTATGAACTGGATAACCTGGCTGGATCTGGCCGGTGTGATGATCTTCGCGCTGACAGGCGTCGTCGTGGCCTGTCGTTCGCGGATGGACCCGATCGGCATGCTGGTGCTCGGCGCCGTGACCGGTATCGGCGGCGGCACCCTGCGTGATCTGGTGCTGGGCATCAGGCCGGTGTTCTGGGTCGAGCAGCCGGTCTATCTCTGGGTGATCCTGCTCACGGTGGGCGTGGCGACATTGGGCTTTCACTACATTCACCGCCTGACGCGGGTCTTTCTGCCCGTGACGGATGCCTTTGGCCTTGCGCTGTTCACCGTGCTGGGCGCTCACAAGGCCCGCACGATGGGGGTAGACGGCATCGTTGTCGTGGTGATGGGCACCATGAGTGGCGTGGCAGGCGGCATGATCCGGGATGTACTGGCGCGCCGCGTGCCGATGGTGCTGCGTCAGGAAATCTACGCCTCGGCGTCGCTGGCGGGCGGGATTCTCTATATCGCGCTGCTCGAGCTCGGGATGCCGCTTGCCTGGGCGACAGGCGCGGCCATCGTGATGGTATTGATGATTCGACTTCCGGCCATCTACTGGAATCTGACGCTGCCGACCTTCGCCTGGGTCATCATCCCGCCACCGGACCTGTCAGCGAGTGGTGAACCCCGCACGTCGGGCACGCCCTCAGACAATCAGCGCGAGCAGGGTGATGCCGAATTCGCCACCACCCTGGGGGGCTCAGTGGGGCTCAGCAAGCTCGAGGCCTCGATGAAGATCGACCAGCCCCCCGAGCCGCCGATGCTGCCACGTCGTACTCCCAAGGCGCGGGTGCGCATGCTGCGCCCCGGCGAGAGCCGGCGAGGCAGGAACTGAGCACGGAAGGCCATGGCGTGATCGCTTGGAAGCGGTGCGTGATTGTGGTGCAAGAAGTGCCTGACAGGTGCCGATCATTGCGATTTCTGCAAGGATTCGGGCCGAACAAGGGGTCATCAAGGTCTGACAAGGGCCATCGTCTTCTGGGAGAAGTTTCATCATGCGCAGTCGCTCACAAGACCTTGAATGGTTGCTGGCGGTGGTCGACAGCGGAGGTTTCAGTGCTGCCGCCAAGCAGCGGGATGTGCCCGTGGCCAAGGTGTCACGGGCCATCCAGCGGCTGGAAAGCGAGCTTGAGACACCGTTGTTGACTCGTACCACCCGCAGCGTCGCCCTGACGGACGAGGGGCGTGCTTTCGTCGAGCGCATCAGGGAAGGGCTGCAGCAGTTGAGCGAGGCCGAAGACGTCTTGCGTCAGCAGCGTGATCAACCCAGCGGCCGTCTGCGGGTCGATGCCGCCAGTCCTTTCGTCCTGCATCAGCTGGTGCCGCTGGTGGGAGAGTTCGAACGTCGCTACCCCGGCATTTCCCTGGAGCTTTCGGCGGGTGACGACATCATCAATCTGCTGGAGCAGCGCACCGATGTCGCCATTCGCATCGGCGAGCTCGAGGATTCGACCCTGCACGCCAAGGTACTGGGGCGCTCGACCCTGCACCTGGTCGCCAGCCCCGCTTATCTGGCAAGACATGGCACGCCGACGAGCGTCGCGGCGCTGGCGTCGCATCGCCTGCTGGGATTCCTGCCGCCCAGTCGCCTGAATCGCTGGCCACTCAAGGGTGCGCCCCGGGAACTGGAAACGACGCCGCACCTTTCCACCTCCAGCGGTGAAGTCATGCGCCAGCTATGCCTGGCCGGCCACGGCATCGCGCTGATCTCCCGCTTCATGCTCGCCGATGACCTGGCGTCGGGCGCTCTGGTAGAAGTGCTGCCGGGGCAGGTCCAGTCGCCCAATCCGCGTGAGTTGATCCAGGCGGTGTACTACCGCAACAGCACGCTCTCGCCCCGTATCAGTGCCTTTGTCGAGTTTCTTGCGTCGCGCCTGGCGTTGTAGGGAGCCGAGGGGGGCTCCCCAGTCGCTTCAGCTCCTGCCAGCGGGTGGTATAGCGTGAGCTGCGATGCGCGCAGCGCAGCTGCCAGGCGGCATCCGGGCGCGCGACGCCCAGACGCACGGTGCCACGGCCCATCTTCTGATTCATCGCATCCAGTGTCGCCATCAGCTGCTGGTTGCGTTCTCGTCTGGCGATATCGGCCTCGCTGTCGAGCAACGAGAGCTGCTCTCGGGGCTGGTCGATGAGGTCCAGCAGCATCACGCCTGCCTTCATGAAGCGATAGCCGCGCAGATAGATACGCTCGAGCGCCTGATGGGCGGCGGCGAGTATCTCGCGGCTGTCGCTGGTCGGTTCGGGGAGTTCGATGATGGTGCTGGGCGAGTATTGCGGGAGATCCGGGCGGTGGCGGTTGCTCTTGAGGAAGACCAGCACGGCACGTGTCTGGCTGCCCTGATGGCGCAGCTTCTCGGCGCCGCGCTGGGCGTGCTGGCGAATGGCATCCTTGAGCTCATTCATGTCATCGGTCATGCGGCCGAAGGAGCGTGAGGTCATGATGCGCTGACGGGCATCATCGGGGTCGTTCATCTCGAAGCAGGGCGTGCCTTGCAACTCGCGCACGGTGCGCTCCAGCACGACGGAATAGCGCTGACCGATGGCGCGCGGGTCCGCACAGCGCAGGTCCCAGGCGGTATGCAGCCCTTGCAGTGCCAGCCGTTCGACCAGGCGATGGCCCACGCCCCAGACATCGCCCAGCGGTGTGTCTTCCAGCAGGCGCTGGGTGCCGACTTCGGCAGGTTCCAGCACGCAGACGCCGCCGAATTCCGGCCGCTTCTTGGCGGTACGGTTGGCCAGCTTGGCCAGGGTACGAGTGGGGGCCACGCCGACACATACCGGGATGCCGGTGAACTTGCGCACATTGCGGTGCAGGGTACGACTCAGCGCCAGCATCGCGTTGCGGTCAAAGCCATCGAAGCGCACGAACATCTCGTCGATGGAGTAGGGTTCGACCCCCGCGCTGTATTCCTCCAGCACGTCGCGCACGCGCGCCGACATGTCGCCATACAGCTCATAGTTCGAGGAGAGCAGGTGGATGCGCCCCTCGCGTACCAGGGATTGCAGCTGGAAGGCCGGGGTACCCATCTCGATGCCCAGCGCCTTGAGTTCCTGAGAGCGCGCGATCACGCAGCCGTCATTGTTGGACATCACCCCCACGGGGCGGCCTTCCAGGCGCGGATCAAAGACTCGCTCACAGCTGGCGTAGAAGTTGTTGCAGTCGACCAGCCCGATCATCGGCGCGCTCATACCGCGTATTCGTGGATGACGGAGCGCACCACCCCCCAGACCTGACACTCGAGATCGACGATGGCCACCGGCGGATACAGGGCATTGCCGGAGCACAGATACGGCCGCTGGCCGATCAGTTCGTAGCGCTTGACCACCACCTCGCCCTCGACCAGCGCCACCACGATATGTCCGGGGCGGGCGTCGATGGAGCGATCCACGACCAGGGTGTCATTCTCGTAGATGCCGAAGCCTTCCATGCTGTCACCTGCCACCGTCATGAAGAAGGTCGCTGCCGGACGCTTGATCAGCCGCTCGTTGAGATCCAATGTCCGGCCAGCGTAATCCTCGGCCGGTGACGGAAAGCCGGAAATTCCCGCACGCCCCGTGATGTGGGGGTATGGCAGCTCACATGGCGCAGGAGCGGGATGAGGGCGAGCCAACGTCTCGTGAGTGGCAAGGGGGGCAGATGCGGTCATGGAAAGCTCTCCTGTCATGGCTGTATTTATATACAGTATCCGTGGCAGGCAAGCGTTAGGCAACCGCTAATATGCAAAGCCGCCTCAAGTGAAAGTGGCCGCTGCGAAGCCCGGATGGCGAGGGTGTTATGCTCGGCATCGGCGAATGCCATCGGGCGCAAGGTCCGGTGTCTACGTGAGAGGCGGATTCACTGTGGAGAGCCATGAACGAACTGACCCAACGACTGCGCACCTTCCTCAAGGTGGCGGAGCATCAGAGCTTCAATGCGGCTGCGCGTGAGCTGGAGATCGCCAGTTCCACGGCGACGCGTCACGTCAATCATCTGGAGCGACAGCTGGGCGAGCCGTTGCTGGTGCGCACCACGCGCCATGTGCGGCTTTCGCCTGCCGGTGAGCGAGCCGTGATCCGTTTCCGAGCCATCCTGGGCGAGGTGGCTCAATTGACGGATGAGCTCGAGACGCTGAGTGAGCGAGTCGCGGGGCCGCTGCGCATCTCGGTGCCGTGGCGATATTCGCGCCTCTATCTTGCGCCGCTGGTGAGTGAATTCATGCAGTGCTACCCCGAGGTGGCGCTGGATATCGTCAGCAGTGATCAGCGCGTGGATCTGATCGAGGAGCAGTTCGATGTCGCCATCCGCATCGGCCATCTGGAAGACTCGAGTCTGATCGCACGGCACATCAGTGACCAGCGTTTCGTGCTGGCCGCGGCGCCGTCCTATCTCAGTGCCCAGCCGCCCATTCGTCAGCCTGAGGACCTGGAGCGGCACCGCCTGCTGACCTTCAGCTATACCACCGCCAATCATCACTGGCGGCTGGTGCAGGGTGAGCGGGAGCACCGCATCTCGGCGCGAGCACGCGCGTTGCGCACCAACAACGCCGACATTCTGACCCAGGCAGCCCTCGAGGGAGCTGGTGTCGTGGTGCAACCGCTCTGGGCCATCCGTGAAGAACTGGACCAGGGACGCCTCGTGGCGGTGCTGGAGGACCATCAGGTCACGTCGTCGGATTTCGACACTGGCATCCATGTCGTCTTCGCACGCGAGAATCAGCACAACCCGCGCGTGCGTGCCTGGGTCGACTTCCTGCTCGCCCGCCGCGAGCGGCTGGCCGGTCGCTAGCAGGTTCTCGGCAGGTGGTCATCAATAGAGAATATCGCTGCGGATGATGTACTTGGCACCATCGCGGATCGGCTCGCCTGCGTGCACGCAGTGCTGCGGGTGCGAGCCATGCGGGAAGCACAGCACGCCACCCTTGGGCGTTGCGACCGAGACTGTCTGGATGTCGTCCTGTGACTGGGCAGGCCTTTCGGGGTCGCGACGGCTGACCAGAAACTCGGTGCGCCCGCCGGTATAGCCATCGCTCAGGAAGATGAGGAAGGTGTACTGGCTCATCAGGCCCGGATAGGCGTCCTGGACGATCTCGCCATTGATGACGCGACTACCCGGCCAGGCACCATCGGTATGCGGCTTGAAGAAGTCGCCGGCCTCGTAGCGATAGACACGAAAGCGCGCATTGATGCCTTTTGCGCCTTCGCCCTGGATCTGCTCGGTCACCAGTGGCGCCGAGCGCGCCCAGATGACCTGATCGATGGCGTCACTGACGACCCAATTGACGTTGTGGTTGTGGCGTACCGAACGCGGCAGGGAGACGGGCGCATCCTCCTCGAAGCCCATTGCCTCCAGGGCGGCGACGAAGTTGTCGGCCTCGGCAGGCGTCAGCACATTGAGCAGCTGGAAGGCGCCCGGGACACCCTCGACCTCCTGACGGACCACCTCTGGTGTCGCCTCGGTCTCGAAGAGGTCAGACACGTCACCGTTGTCCGTCCAGATGGGCAGGGGCGTGGGAGAGAAGCCGCGCTCGTGACTGACGGCGTAGAAGGACAGGCTCATGGCAAGACTCCTGAATGGCATGATCACGAATGTTGCCCGAGAGGCTAGTGCACTGCCGACGACAGAAAAAGGCACCTGACGGCAATTGGTCATTGCACGAATGGCAATGATCAATGTCCGCCTGTCAGGTTGAGGCCGACGATCGACAGCACGATGAGGCCGATGCAGGCCATGCGGCGAAACGAGAAGTGCTCACGCCAGAACAGTACGCCGATGATGGCGCTGACCACGGTGCCGATGCCGGAGAATACGGCATAGGCGATGCCCAGGCTGATGGTGTCCATGGCCAGATACAGCAGGCTCAAGGAGGCGCTGAAGCCCAGTGCGACCAGTAACACGCCCATGCGGCGGTGCTGATTGGCGTACTGGTTGAAACCGGTGACGCCGACGACTTCACAGCAGCCGGCGGCGATCAGATAGACCCAATCCATGTCATCCCTCCTGCTCATTCACTGACGGTGGTCTGTGGTGTGGCACTCGCGCGAGTCCGCTTATCGGCAGGCGCGCCGGGGGCCGTCTTGAGCACGATGATGCCGATCAGCATCAGCACCACGAAGCCCAGCGTGGACCACTGGAACTCGAGCTCGAAGAACAGCAGGTCAGTCACCACCGTCCCCAGCGTGCCCAGGCCGACGAAGATGGCGTAGGTGGTGCTGGCGGGCAGTGTCCTGGCGATCTGGGTGACCAGACTCAGGCTGATGATGACCAGCAGCACCGTCAGTGCCCATTCCAGGGGAGTGTCGGCGACCTTCAGGCCCGTGGCCCAGCCGATTTCGCATAGGGTCGAGATCAGGAAATAGAGCGTGATGCGCATGGTGATCGGGCGTCCTTGTGGGGTGTCGGGAAAATGAGGCGTTCAATCGCCAGCGAAAGACATGCGTTGCATGAATGCGAGTCTATATGAGGTTTTGTTGATGTTTCTGGCCATGAAAAGGCGGAGGGAGCCCCTCCGCCTGGTGCCTGGCAAGTCGTCCGCGCAGCTCCTTCTCACAAGAGCGTCAGGTGACCAGAAAGCGTCAGGAGGCCAGCGGCGTGGTCGTCGCCTGAGCAGCTGACTCCTCGTCGGATGGCGCCTCGGCCTCGGTCGTCTGGGCCAGATAGGCTTCCAGCGAGTCATCCATCGCCTCAAGCCACGGCGTGTGATGTCTGGGCGCCTGGGTGCCGGTCATCAAGGAGCGATAGCCGTGATCGCGGAAGGTCATGATGTTCTCGTGCTTGTGATGCTCCCACTCGAGGAAGGTGCGATTCACGCCATCGATATCGAAGCTCGGGTAGTCGGTCTCGCTGATCAGCGATTTCACGTAGTCACCCTGGAAGATGATCATCGCCTCGTCGCTATCCAGCGTTTCCTCACGCTCGCGCCATGCCTGGCTATCGGCTTGCATCGCCGCTTTCGCCGGCAGTGTCTGGGTGCCGAGAATCGCATCGCGCACCCACCAGGCCTGGGCATCGAACATGTTGAAGGTGTACCACTGGTCCTGCATGCCGAGATAGAACAGGCGCGGATTCTCTTCCCACACCACGCCCTTGTAGAGCCCCAGCGGCCACATGCGGTTGGCAGTCTTGAGGCGCAGCGACTCCTCGAGGAACGGGAAGTGATGCAGATAGCCGGTGCACAGGATGATGGCATCGACTCGCTTATGGCTGCCGTCACTGAAATAGGCGGTATCGCGATCGACCTTCACCAGCAGCGGCTTCTCTTCCCAGTTGTCCGGCCATTTGAAGCCCATCGGGGCGGTGCGGTAGCTGGTGGTGATGCTGCGCGCACCGTATTTGTAGCACTGCGAGCCGATGTCCTCCGCGGAATAGCTGCTGCCGAGCAACAGCAGATCCTTGCCCTTGAATTCCAGTGCATCGCGGAAATCATGCGCATGCAGAATGCGGCCATTGAAGGTCGCGAAACCGGGGAATTCCGGCACGTTCGGAGTCGAGAAATGCCCGGAAGCCACGATGACGTGATCGAATTCTTCGCTGGTCACCAGATCGAGCGCCTGATCATGCACGCTGACCGTGAATTGCTGGGTAGTCTCATCGAAGGTGACCTGGCGCACCGGGCAGCCGAAGCGGATGTACTTGCGCACGCCAGCCTTCTCGACACGCCCCTTGATGTAGTCGAACAGCACGGCGCGCGGCGGGTAGGAGGCGATAGGGCGCCCGAAATGTTCTTCAAAGGAGTAGTCGGCGAACTCGAGACACTCCTTGGGACCATTCGACCACAGGTAGCGATACATGCTGCCGTGGACCGGCTCGCCGTGGGCATCCAGGCCGGTGCGCCAGCTGTAATTCCACAGACCACCCCAGTCATCCTGCTTCTCGTAACAGACAATCTCGGGGATCTCGATGCCCTTGTCGGCAGCGGATTGAAAGGCGCGCAATTGAGCCAGTCCACTGGGGCCTGCGCCGATGATCGCGATACGTTGGGTCATGGATACCATCCTGTTCTTGTTGTGTCTTGATGCGTTACCTGAGGTTTCGTGACGTGATGACGTCGAGAAACACTGACAACGAAACAGGCTAGCGAGATGTGACCTGGCTGCACATTGCTCGGAAAGGGTAGCCATAAAGGAGTATGCGATGCCGGTGCCATACCCACCGGATCATGCGGAATCCCCTGCCAGGTCCGAGGTGTCGACGGCGAAGATGATGCCTTCCACGGCCAGTGGCGTGCCGTCAGGTGAATAGATGCCATGGCCCTTTTCCTGTACCCGGCGCACGTCGCCATCGCGGTGACGAATGCGGTAGGCAAGGGTGAAGGGTGTGTGTGCCTGGAGGGCGGCCTGTACCTGGTCCCACACGCGGTCGGCATCCTCGGGGTGGATCATGTCGCCGTAGGTGAGGGAGGGATGATCGAGCAGGTCGCGCGGGCTGAGGCCGGTGATGGCCAGGCAGCCGTCACTGATGTACTCCATCGACCAGTGGCGGTTGTTGCGCGCGCGATAGACCATCGCGGGCAGGCCCTTGATCAGGCGCGTCAGGCTGCGCAGGTTGGCGGCGTCGATCTGCTCCTGCTGCACGCGCTCGCTGATGTCATGCACAGTGAGCGTGGCGGGCCAGGGCGATGCCAGCGAAAGTGACTGGCTACGGACTTCACACCAGCGATAGTGGTGGTCCGGCCCGAGGATGCGCAATCGCCAGCAGTCAGGCCGCTCACGGCGTGACACGTGGCGGGCCAGCACGTCCCAGCGGGCGTGATCTGCGGGGTGCAGTGCTTCCCGCAGGCGCCGCGGTGCCGTGCCGCCCCCCTCCGTCCGAGAGGCGATTGGCGTGTCTTCCCGTGGGCCGCTCGATTCGTGTCCGCTCAGGGCCTGCCAGCCACGCGAGGCATACAGCAGCGTGCTGTCAGCATCCACCACGACCACGGCATCACTCAGGCTGTCGAGAATCGCCTGTGCGCTGAAGGGCGAGGCAGTCGAGGCGGGTGAGGCGGAGGCGAACTGTTCGAGAAAGCGCATCATCTCAGGCTCTCCTTTTCGGCCCGTGTCATGGCCTCTTTGGCGCTTGTCGCGTCCTCGGTGGGCGCTCGGCTGGCATCACTCGCTGGCGTCAGCGGGTGGGCGTAAACCCAGGCGGCCAGCTCCAGTCGTGAATGCAGGTTCAGCTTGCGCAGCAGATTCTTGACGTAGACCTTCACCGTGCTGTCACTGATGCCCAGCTCGCGCGCGATCAGCTTGTTGCTGAGGCCGCGCCCGATCCATTTGAGGGTATCGCGCTCACGCTCGGTCAGACCGCGATGCCAGTCCGCCGTCTCGATCTCAGCCATGCCGTCAGTCAGGGCAGCGTCTGTCGCCTCGGTCAGCGGCACGCCCGGACCCGGCGTGGGAACGCCACCTTCCGGCGGTGCATGTTCGCGTGCCGAGCGCTGGCGGTGGTCCTGCTGCAGGCGCCTGGCCAGCAGCAGCAAGGTCTCTTCCTCCAGCCCCAGCTTGCCGTCGATGACGGCCTGCAGGCGCTCGAGAATGCGTTCGGGGGCGGTGTCCTTCATCAGGTAGCCATCCGCCCCTTGCTGGATGGCATCCAGCAGATGTCGGCTGTCGTCGGAGGCGGTCAACAGCACGACCTTGAGGGCGGTATCACGCTGCTTGAGATGGCGCATCAGGGTCAGGCCATCGAGTTGCGGCATCTGCCAGTCGACGATCACCAGCTCGGGGGCGAGGGCGGGGAGGCGCTCGAGCAGATGCGCACCATCATCGAAGTCGGCCACGACCTCGAACAGGCCACCTTCACTCAAGAGCTCGGCAAGCCCGCGCCGAAACAGCGGATGGTCGTCGACGAGTACCACTCTTGTCGGGAGTGTCTGACGTGTCGGGTGCGTCGAGGGTGTCTGTCGTGTCGCGGTCATGTGTCGCGGCGCTCCCAGCTCAGTGTCACGCGGGTACCGCCCTGGCGAGGCTGGGTGATGGCGAAGTCGGCCCCGAGGTGGCGTGCGCGATCCTGCATGATGCCCAGCCCGAAATGCGCGGCGGGGATCTCGGTGGGATCGAACCCGCAGCCGTTGTCCTCGACGGTCAGCAACACCCGCGCCGCCAGCTGCGGCCCAGAGGACTGATAGCGCAGTTGCAGGCGCAGGTGGGTGGCCCGGGCATGGCGCACGCTGTTGGTCATCGCTTCGCGCACGATGAACATCACCTGCAGGGACAGGGCATCGGGGAGGTGCAGTGACTGGATGCGATTGTCGAGCTCGAACACCATGCTGGAACGGGTCTCGAATTCCTCGATCAAGGCCTCCAGCACACAGGCAAGCGGCGCGTCTCCCCAAGTGGCGTGCGCGCCATTGATCAGTTCACGGGTCTGGCGGAAAGTGCGCCGGGCCTGGGTATGCACCTCCTCAGCCAGTGCCTGCACCTCTTGTGGCGCATGGCGGGCGGCACGTGTCAGGCGTGCGCTCTGCATCTGCAGGTAACTCAATTCCTGGGCGAGGGTATCGTGCAGCTCCGCCGCCAGTTGTCGTCGTTCGTTCTTCAGGGCCTGTGCCACCGCTGCCTGCCTGTCTTCGGCGTGACGCGCCTGTTGCTGCTGCTGCAATGCCAGCCCACGGCTCAGAGCGTCGATGACGGCGTGTGCCAGCGGTGTCTCGCGTGAAGGGGCTGCGGCTGCCGGCTCTCCAAGCCATAACCAGCCATCGCCCGTCGCCCCTCTGCCCGTCTCCCCGCTGTCAGTGGCGTCCGTGAGGGCGATCAGCACGCCACCTGGCGTGCCGGCTATGCCAGACGCCTGCTGTCGAGCGCCGGGATCGCGACCGATATCCCTGACGACTTCCTGCAATCTCTGGCGCGCAGCGGCTGACAAAGCGATGCCGGCAGGGGAAATCACCGCATGGGTCGCCTGACCGGGTGCGCGATGCACGACACAGAGTTCGCCAATCGAGGAGTGCGCCATGCCGCTTTCAGGACAGCCGTTCAGCATGTCCAGCAGCTCTCTCAGCACGGATGGCAACGCCTCCTCAAGGTCAGCGCAGGTAGCGATGCGCAAGGTGATGGCATCGAGGTGGTGTCTGTCACGCAGATCAGGCGGCGGGATGGTAGCAGGGCGAACGGGAGTCTCGGCATCGGCGGGACAGCCTCGTGCGCGCTGGACATCAAGGCGATGCGCTATCCCTTGCGATGCAGGCGCCTTGCCTGTCTTCGATGCGCCGAGACTGAGTGCCATGCGAGTTCCTCTGTCGTTTCGCCGCCCCTGCGGCGCGCCATGATTCGAGTGTCACACCAGCAAGCTTCATGCCAGCGAATGGATTACTCCTTCATGGGTACCTCTCTTGATGGATTGTCGTCGCATCTACTGAGAGTAAATTTAATTAACCATGAAGAACGTGGTGCGCGCCGCAAGGGGTCATGCACCATCCAGGCACATCTGATCCAGGCTTGCCCTTCGAGCACTTCCTTCGACTGGCTCGCCTGCCATGACAACAAGAGGTATCACCAGGATGGGACTTGCAGTCGAGATACCCGCTGCCACGCCGAACCAGCCGTATCGTTACCGAATCGCCGGCCTGGAGGTGTTGGCACTTGATCTGTCGCCCGGCGATAGCGTGCAGGTGTCATCCGTGGACGGTGCGCAGTCCTGTGAGTGGCTGGCGCTGAAGGCAATGGGTGATGAAGCCGCCGATGCGGCACAGCAGAGCGGGGAAAGTCCCCGCGAAGCGGTGAAGGGGGCAGGCACGACAATCGAGGCGTCGCTTGCGCACTTCGCGAGCGTCGTCAGCCAGGGAGATCACGCCTTCGCCAGTCAGCCTCAGGCCAGCGAGGCACAGGAGATGTCCGGCAACAGGAGTCCGCACACTCAGGCACGCCTGGAGGCGCTGGGAGTCGCGCATTGCCCGCCATCGCACTGGCAGCGCCTGTCAGCGGCCGGATTGCCGGCCGAGATTCGCTGGCCGCTGGAAGCGCCTGCCGCACGCCTGATTCTGCTGGCCCCCGGCAGTGACATGACGATCGAAGGAGAGCGGCTGGCCACTGAGCTTGAGGTGTCCCATTTCTGCACAGGGCTTGTGGGGCTGGAACATCTGCCGGTGCCGCTGGCGCCGATCCGCCAGGAGACGAGAGTCGCGGCGGGGACGGTCGAGGTCTATGAGGTCAAGCAGGGCGAGTGGATCCAGATCATCGATGTGGCGGGGCGTCAGTGCTCCGACTTCGTGGCCTTCGACGCCACTGCCTGGGCACAGGGCGAGGAGCTGGGGCTGGATGCTGGCGCCACGCGCAGCCTGTCCGGGCATTGCATGCCCAATCCGGGACTGTATTCGGTGTTCTTTGATCAGCACCTGCATCCGATGCTCGAGGTGATCCAGGACACGGTCGGACGTCATGACAGCTTCATGCTGGCCTGCTCGCCGCAGTATTACGAACACCACGGCTACTTCGGTCACGACAGCTGCACGGTCAACTTCAACAATGCCCTGTCGGCGTCTCATGGTATCCGACAACGTGCCAGCTGGCCGGCCATCAACTTCTTCTTCAATACCTGGGTACAGCCCTGCGGCACCCTGGCGGTGGATGAGCCCTGGTCACGTCCCGGCGACTATGTGCTGCTGCGCGCCGACCGTGACCTCATCTGTGCCTCATCCGCCTGTCCGGACGACATCGACGCCGCCAACGGCTGGGTGCCGACCGATATCCATGTGCGTATCTACGCCGCTGAACATGACTTCCCCCGCGGTATCGCCTATCGCAACCGGCCCGAGGAATTGCCGCGCATGACTTTGCCCACCGCCTTCCATCCCTGCACCTCCGCCTTGACCAAGCAGTACATCGATTACCACGGCTACTGGCTGGCCACCCATTACGAAGGGTGGGGCGCGCGGGCCGAGTATCTGGCCTGTCGCGAACGGGTCGCGGTGATGGATCTCTCCGCATTGCGCAAGTTCGAGGTCGCCGGACCGGACGCCGAACGCCTGTTGCAATATGCGCTGACCCGCAACGTGCGCCGACTCTCCATCGGAGAAGTGGTGTATTCCGCCATGTGTCAGGAAACCGGCGGCATGCTCGATGACGGCACCCTGTTCCGCATGGGCGAGCAGACCTTCCGCTGGATCTGTGGTGATCCGGCCAGCGGCCAGTGGCTGCGGGATCTCGCAGAGCAGCAGGGCTATCGCGTCACGGTGCGCGACTCCACCCATCAGCTGCACAACATCGCGCTGCAGGGGCCGAAGAGCCGCGAGGTGCTGGCGCCGTTGATCTGGAATGCGCGTACCCAGCCGGAGGTGGAAACGCTGGGCTGGTTCCGCTTCATGGTCGGTCGCCTGGCGGGGCCGAATGGCATCCCGCTGATGGTGTCGCGGACCGGCTATACCGGTGAGCTGGGCTATGAGATCTGGTGTCATCCGCATGACGCCCCGGCCGTGTGGGAGGCGATCTGGGCGGCCGGTGAGCCACATGGCATCGCGCCGCTGGGGCTGGATGCCCTCGACATGCTGCGGATAGAGGCGGGGTTGATCTTCGCTGGCCATGAATTCTGCCCGCAGACGTCTCCCTACGAGGCCGGCATCGGCTTCACCGTGCCGATGAAGAGCAAGGAGGATGATTTCGTCGGGCGTGCGGCCATGCAGCGCGAGACGCCGGAATCCCGCCATCGGATCATGGGCCTGAAGATGGACAGCAGCGAGCTGGTCAGCCATGGCGATCTGGTCTATCACGGGCGTTATCCGGTCGGGGTGATCACCAGCGCGACCCGCTCTCCCTTGCTCAACCAGTCCATCGCCATGTGTCGTCTTGCCCCGGATTTCTCAAGCCCCGGAACGCAGCTTGAGATCGGTCAGCTGGATGGCCACCAGAAGCGTCTCGTCGCCGAGGTGGTGACATTGCCTTTCCATGATCCTGAGCGTCTCAAGGTGCGCAGCTGAGTGATGCATGGCGCATGACCGAGACCTCGCGCGTGAGGCTGGCCGGTGACGATCCGTATATGCAGTACGACTCACGTCATATCACGGTGCAGGACGCCGCCTGCCTGCCTCAATAACGAACACCCTCTTGCCAGGTGGTGATTTCCGGGCTTCATATGTGAAGAGGTGTCCACGATTTCGAGAAGATGCCAATGAAAACAACGTATTACTGAAGGTGGCCATCAGGGGTCATCTGGCATGTCGCTTGCTTTATCCAGCAGGTCCCCCTTGAAAAACAACAACAACCTTCGGGCAGACAGGGTTTCCACCGGCAGGCATGCGGTGGCAGACCCGGCCCGGAAAAGGAGAAAAGACGATGGATGAAAAGACGTTGCAAAGCATATTGGATATGCACCAGGCGATGAACATCGAGGTGTTCTACTGGTGGTGTACCGCCATCATGTTCCTGATCCACGCAGGCTTTCTGGCCTATGAGATCGGTGCCTCCCGTTCCAAGAATGCCCTGGCGTCCGGCATGAAGAACGTGCTGACGCTGGCCTCGATCATCCCCGCCTTCTACTTCGTGGGCTGGTGGATCTACAACGCCTTCCCCAACGGGCTGATTCCCATCGAGGCTTCCGCGGCACTGCCGTGGAGCGCGAGCATGCGCCCGGACGCCGATGACATGGGCACCGGTATCTTCTTCGCGGCCTTTGCCCTGTTCGGTGCGACCACGGGCTCGATTCTCTCGGGGGCGGTGATCGAACGCATCCGCCTGGGCGCCTTCCTGTTGCTGGCGGTGATTCTCGGTGCGGGTGTCTGGATCCTGGCGGGTGCCTGGGGCTGGCATCCGGATGGCTGGATGCTGCACAAGCTGGGCTACCACGATGTCGGCGCGGCGGGCGTGGTGCATGCCGTGGCCGGCTTCTTCGCGCTGGGCGTGCTGCTCAATCTGGGGGCACGCATCGGCAAGTACAGTGACGATGGCAAGCCGCAGGTGATCGCACCGCACAACATGCCGATGACCTTGATCGGGCTGATGCTGATCATCGTCGGTTTCTTCGGCTTCCTGGGTGGCTGCATCATCTTCAACACCGGTGACATCGGCTGGACCACCATCTACGGCAATCGCACCAACCTCTCGGCCTTCGCCTTCAACACTTTGATGGGCTTCGGTGGCGGCGTGATCGGTGCCTATCTGTCCTCGCGTGATCCCTTCTGGACCATGTCCGGTGCGCTGGGCGGCATCATCACCGTCGCGGCGGGGCTGGATCTCTACAACCCGGGCCTGGCCTTCGTACTGGCCGTCACCGGTGGCGCCTTGATGCCGAAGATCGGCGCGCTGCTCGAGAAGCGTGGCCTGGACGACTCCGTCGGCGCCTTCGCGGTACATGGCTTCTGCGGCTTCTATGGCGTGGTACTGGTGGGTGTCTTCGCCGCGGGCTTCCCGAATGTCGGCGAAGGCGTGCCGGACGTCTCCTTCACCGGGCAGCTGACAGGCGCGGTGGTGATGGCAGTGACGGGCTTCGTGCCGGGTTGGGGCGTTGCCTATCTGCTCAAGAAGTTCAACCTGCTGCGCGTGCCGCCGCATGTCGAAGTGCTCGGGCTGGACCTGTTCGAAGTGCCGGCCAAGGCCTACCCGGAGAGCATGGCAACCGAGTCATCTTCCAGCGTTCCGGCACGTTCCGGTGGGGTAGTGGCAGCACCGATGGACAAGCGTCCCGATATCAGCTGAGTCGGTTCTGACGATCACCCGCATGAGGATTGGCTCGTTTGTTGCAGCGTTCGTTGCCATCTGTCCTGAAGTCTGGCTGCCAGCCAGCGACGGAGCGAACGGGCCGATTCGTTTTCTTTCTTCTCCAGGAGTCTTGTCATGGAAACTGTCGATACTGCGGTACATGCTGCCAACTATGCGTTCTTCTTCAGCAATTCAGGGATGGTGGCGGTCAGTCTGTTGATCGCGGCTGGCGTCTGCATCTCGTTGAGCGTCAATATCCTGCGCCATGAGAAAGCGTCATTCCGCAGCAAGAAGACCCTCTGATCCATCGGGGCCTTCTTGCTCCGCAACCACAGAATGCACAACGCCGCGAAGCCATGCTTCGCGGCGTTGTGCATTCTGTGGGCCGACGTCACATGTCAGGTGACACAAGGCTGTCAGTCAATCAGATCCTGTCCGTCACTCAGACCTTGTCAGTCGCGAGGGAGCGTTCGGCGGCTGTCTGACTGCCTGCCTGGCGGGTGTCGCGTTCGGGCTGCGCCAGGAAGGCTTCCAGCGAATCATCCATCGCGTCGAGCCAGGGCGTGTGATGGCGTGGGGCCAGGGTGCCGGTCATCAGCGAGCGATAGGAGTAGTCACGGAAGGTCATGATGTTCTCGTGCTTGTGGTGCTCCCACTCGAGGAAGGTGCGATTGACGCCGTCGATATCGAAGCTCGGATAATCCGTCTTGGAAATCAGTGACTTCACGTAATCGCCCTGGAAGCGGATCATCGATTCATCGCTGTCTAACGTCTCTTCCCGGTCACGCCATGCCTGACTGTCTGCCTGCATGGCCTCGCGGCTGGGCAGCGCGATCTCACCGAGAATCACGTCACGCACCCACCATGCCTGGGCATCGAACATGTTGAAGGTGTACCACTGATCCTGCATGCCGAGATAGAACAGGCGCGGATTGGCTTCCCAGGCAGCGCCCTTGTAGAGACCGAGCGGCCACATGCGGTTGGCTGTCTTGAGGCGCAGCGGTTCATCGAGGAACGGGAAGTGATGGAGGTAGCCGGTGCACAGGATGATGGCATCGATCTTCTTGTGGGTGCCATCGCGGAAGTAGGCGGTGTCGCGGTCCACTTTCTGCAACAGCGGCTTCTCTTCCCAGTTCTCCGGCCAGGCAAAGCCCATCGGGGCGGTGCGATAGCTGGTGGTGATGCTGCGAGCGCCATACTTGTAGCACTGTGAACCGATATCTTCGGCAGAGTAGCTGCTGCCGATCAGCAGCAGGTCCTTGCCCTTGAACTCCAGCGCATCGCGGAAGTCATGTGCATGCAGAATACGGCCATTGAACTCCGAGAACCCCGGGAATTCGGGCACGTTGGGGGTAGAGAAGTGTCCCGATGCTACGATGACGTGGTCAAACTGCTCCTGAACGACCGTGTCCGACTGCTGGTCATGGACGCTGACGGTGAACTGCTCGCGGGTATCGTCAAAGCTGACGTGGCGCACCGGGCAATTGAAGCGAATGAACTTGCGCACGCCCGCCTTCTCGACCCGACCCTTGAGGTAATCGAAGATGACCGCGCGAGGCGGGTATGAGGCGATGGGGTGGCCGAAGTGCTCCTCGAAGGAATAATCCGCGAACTCCAGACATTCCTTGGGGCCGTTGGACCACAGGTAGCGATACATGCTGCCGTGGACGGGTTCACCATTTTGATCAAGACCGGTGCGCCAGCTGTAATTCCACAGGCCGCCCCAGTCGCTCTGCTTTTCAAAACAGACTATCTCGGGAATGTCGATACCCTTGTCAGCGGCAGATTGAAAGGCGCGCAGCTGTGCCAGGCCACTCGGCCCTGCGCCAATGATCGCAATGCGTTTTGTCATGGGTATTTCCTGTTGAGACTGTAATGAGACGTCGTGTTCCGTGAACCCCGCGTTGCGGGATGTCGTGTTGACCAGGTGCTTTTTCCTCTGTAGTGGATCGCGATAATAATGAGCATTATCCAGCGCTTGGGTGGCCTGGAAAGGTAAGGAATCCAGTTGACTGGCCACCTGTAATTTCGCTGAGCCTGAGCACGGAAGGCGTATTTTTTATTGCCTTGAGAGCCATCTACGGCTCGCGGAACGTGAGGCATCCTCGCAGAAATGATGCGTCATCTCAAATGTGAGGTGTTGATTCTGAGTGCATGAAGTGTACACGATCATGAGAGTGTTTAGGCTTTAGTGGCAAGATCCTTGTGGATTGTGTCTTTCTCCAGAATGGCCAGGATGAAGGATGTGGTTTATCGGCTCATGGTTGGTGTAGTTATTTGGTAAATTGTTGATTTTCAGTATCTTTTTTATGTCGTGGTGGATTTCTATGGCGTTGTCTGGCGTGTTTTTCTGTGTAGAAAAAAGAAGATTTCCGTGTTGCAATGCCGCTTGGGAGGTGGATGATTTTCTGTCTCTTCAATGCGTAATTTGTCAAGCGGTTGGTGGGATAAAATATCCTCTTTGTCAAGCAGGTTGGCGCTCGTGATTTTGAGGTGTGGAGTAAATAAGGGTGTGAGAAGGATGTGAGCGTAGTGTCGGAGTAGTGAGTGGCGTGAGAATGGAGAAAGAACAGAAATCAGAAAGGAAAAGGGTGCCAGATTATCGAATGATCCTCGCTGGAGGATTTTCTAGAGGATCTGCGGGGCTATTCACTCACCAGACCAGCGACGAGGGGTAAGCGGAGGTTGATCACTCTGCATGGCGAAAGGGCGTATACTGGGCCGGTGACAGAGAGGCCACAGGAGAAGACACCATGACTCACAAGCGCAAGGTGCAGGACAACGCCCTCAAGGCAGTGCTGCGTACCCCGATGTTCAAGCAGCGTGTCGTGAAGGCGCGCAAGGGCAAGGGCAGCTACCAGCGCAATGGCAAGCAACAAGGGGGTAGCGGTGGCAGTGAGGCTCCTTCAGTCGGTGTGTATTGCGCCGCTTGAAGAAGCCTCATTGCCGCCTCTGAAGGGAGCCCCTGTCTAAGGCGCTGGTCACACGAACGCCGCAGCATCAGCGCTGCGGCGTTCGTGTATCTGGCCACTTCGAGAAGCGGCTCAGTCGCGGAGACAGTCGGCGAAGTGCGCGTTCCAGGTCTCGGCGCGTGCGGCGTCGCGCGCTTCATAGTCGGCCAGCACCGTCTCCAGTTCGCCCAGTGATTCCTGCTCACGGTCCTCGCCCAGCTGGGTCAGGCGCAGCGTATACCAGGCGGTCACCCCACCTTCCGGCGGCGCGCTGAAACGCGGGAACTCTGGCGCGGGGCATTCTCCCGCTCGCCATAGCGTGGGCAGTGACGGGTGCAGCGCCAGTGGGCGGGCCAGGCCGACGAAGTCGACGGCGCCTTGTGCCACGGCGTCTTCGGCCTGCGCCAGAGTCTTGAAGCCGCCGGTTGCCATCAAGGGCAGGGACGTCACCGCGCGTGCACGCCTGGCGAACTCGACGAAGTAGGGGCCGCTGGCACTGGCGTCCGACGCGGAGCTGGCGCCGGGGAAATAGGTGCCGCCACTGATGTCGATCAGATCGATGGGCAGCTCATCGAGCGCTGCTATCACCTGTAGCGCTTCGGCTTCCTCGAAACCGCCCTCAAGTTGATCACTCGAGTTGAGTTTCACCACCACCGGGTAGTCGTGGCCAACGGCCTCACGCATGGCAATGATCACCTCACGCATCAGCCGCATACGGTTGTCGAGGCTACCGCCGTAGTCATCCGTGCGCTGATTGAAGAGGGGAGACAGGAACTGGCTGAGCAGAAAGCCGTGTGCGGCATGTACCTGCACCCCGCCAAACCCGGCGTCACGGGCCAGGCGCGCCGTGGTTGCCATGGCGGCAGGCAAGGCCTTGATGGCCTCCAGGCTCATGGCCTCGCAACGTAGCCCGGGGATATCCAGCGCGCTGGGGCCATGTGGCGTACTGGTCGGCGGGTAGGCCATCGCGCCGGCATGGCCGAGCTGCAGCCAGAGCTCGGCTCCGTGCTGCTGGCCGCGCTGCGCCAGTTGCGTGAAGGCCGCGAGGTCGGACTGCGCATTGAGGACCAGATTGCCGGGCTTCTCGGCGTGGTGGTGGTCCGGTTGCACTTCCCCGACCAGCGCCGCCGCCACGCCGCCTTCCGCCCAGCGCTCATAGAGGCGCATCTGGGCGTCACTCGGATGCCCCGTACCATCACCGAGAGAATCCGACATCGCGGCCTTGATGAGGCGATTGGCGAGCACTCGCCCGCAAGGCAGCGTGAAGGGCGTGAACAGGGCGGAAGCGGTCGGCTGATCTATCATGGTGGCGATGTCTCTGGGCACTGAATATGGCATGGAAGGAACAGATGCCATGGTGACATGGGCAGTGTCTGGTGATAATCCGGTGTGTGAGCACAGTATCCGTGAGCCAATGGAACATATGAAAACGTATACGGATCTCGATATCTTTCATGCCGTGGTCGATGCCGGCACCTTTACGGGAGCCGCGCGACAGCTCGGCATTACCCACTCGGCGATCAGCAAGCGCATCGCGCATCTCGAGCAGCGCCTGGGCGCGCAGTTATTGATTCGCTCCACACGGCGGATGCGCCTGAGTGAAGCGGGTCAGCTCTATGCCTCGGAGACACGTGAGCTGCAGGAGCGGCTGCGCAATGTGGAGCAGGAGATCGCCGAGGGCAGTGGTGCACTCAAGGGGCGCATTCGTCTCTCGTGTTCCAATGCACTGGGGAAATTGCAGGTAATGCCGTTGCTGATGCGCTTCATGGAGCGCTATCCCGAGGTCATCGTGGACCTGACCCTGACGGATGCCGTGGTCGACCTGGTGCATGAGGGGATGGATCTGGCCATCCGCAGCACCGCAAAGCCCGAGCCCGGCCTGATCGCCAGGCGGCTGGCCACCAATCAGCGTGTCATCTGTGCATCGCCGGAGTATCTGGCAAGACATGGCACGCCGCGCTCAGTGGCGGATCTGGCGGAGCATGTCAGCCTGATCCTGAATCTCCCCGGTGGCTTCAACGCCTGGGGGCTCAGGTCACTGCCCGAGATGCGTTGCGGCTTTCTCTCCAACTCCCTGGAAACCCTGCACGCCGCCTGTCTGGGAGGGCGTGGCATTGCCTGTCTGCCGTACTACCTGATCGCCGATGACCTGGCCTCTGGGCGCTTGATCCCGCTGCTGGAAGACATTCGTGGCGACGGTGCCGATACCAGCATCTTCCTCGTCCGCCCGGAGGCGTCGATTCTGCCGCGCCGGGTGAGATTGCTGATGGATGCCTTGATCGCGGGATTTGACGCAGAGGAAGCTCAGCGTACGTGAGTAAACGACGATTTACCGAGTGATTGTCTTGCAGGATTCATGACATATTGACCCAAGGAGCGACCTTGAGACTCCTGTGACGTAGATCATGGAGCGAGACATGTCACCAACGGGAAAAGATCGATTTGCGGTACTGATTGATGCAGACAATGCCCAGGCAGCCGTCTGTGAGGAATTGCTGGCGGAGATCGCGAAACTGGGAATCGCCAGTATCAAGCGCGCCTATGGGGACTGGACTACCTCCAATCTGACGCCCTGGAAGGAGCCACTTCTGCACCATGGCATTCAGCCTATCCAGCAGTTCCGTTATACCCAGGGCAAGAACGCGACAGATTCCGCCTTGATCATCGATGCCATGGATCTGTTGTATGCGGGCAATGTGGAGGGATTCTGTCTGGTGTCCTCGGACAGTGATTTCACGCGCCTGGCGACACGTCTGAGGGAAAGCGGCATGCGCGTGCATGGCTTCGGGGAAGCCAAGACCCCTCAACCCTTCGTTTCCGCCTGTGACAGTTTCCTGCATACCGAGTGTCTGCGCAGGGAGCCGGATACGCCCGCCATGGCGAAGCCCTCGAGCAAGTCGCCTGTCGTGAAGAAGCCCCCGAGCAAGCCGCCGGCCGAGACGGTCACCCTCGTCAAGCCGACCAAGGCACAGCGACAGCTGAGGTCGCATATCCTCAATGCACTGAACGAGCTGCCACAGACGGATGGCTGGACGGCCCTGTCAGCGCTGGGAAGTTACCTGAAAAAGAAGATGCCCGGCTTCACGCCGGCGGATCATGGTGCCAGCAAGCTGGGGGGAGTGATTCAGCAATTGGAGTATCTGGACAAATGGCAACGCCCTGTCAAAGGCGGTTCCGTGCATTTGTATGTCCGGAAAAAGGCCAGGGAGACGGCAAAGGCCAGCTGAATCCTCGTCATCTCACGATGCACGATGCCTTTCGACACAGAAGCCCCGTGATGGCCAGTCTCCTGTCTGGCTGTCACGGGGCTTCTGTCGTTCAGTGTGGCGGTGGTTTCACGCCTGACGCGCGCGGGGCTCGCGCAGTCCATGTCACGACTGGCCGGGCTTGGAGTCCTCCGTTGATGCCTTGTGTTCTGTCGGTGATGTGTCGTTCTGTGAAGAGCTCTCTCGGGCGTCGTCCGGTGTCGAGGGGGCGGCACCGATGCGCTTGATCCAGCGCTGGCGGGCGAAGCGACGCAGATTGGCCACGTTGTCCGTCTCGTCGATGATGTCCTCGCCGAGAATCGTCTCCATCACGTCTTCCAGCGTGATGACCCCCAGCCAGTTGCCGAGATTGTCGTAGACGACACACAGGTGCTGGCGCTCGCGCTGCATGCGAGCGAAGGCCTGTTCGACGTTGTCTTCGGCGTGCAGTTCGCTGATCGGGCGCATCAGGTCCTTGAGCGGAGTGGTGGGTTCGGCCTGATGCGCATCGGCGCGGTGGATCATGCCCAGTGTCCTTTCATCGGCGGTCATCACCGGGTAGCGGCTGAAGGGCCAGACCGTCAACTGGTCATTGAACTCGGCCACGGTCATCTCGGGGCTGACCGTCTGGCAGACAGGACGTGGCGTGAGCACATCACGCACCTTCATCTCATGCAGGTTGAGGATGTTGGTGATGACGCGTTGCTCATCATTTTCCAGCGCCTTCTTTTCCAGCCCCAGTTGTGCGAGCGCCTTAATCTCGCCACGCAGATCAATGTCATGCGAGTGCTTGCCGATCCGCGAGGTGATCATTTCCGACAGCCAGATCAGCGGCTTGAGCGAGATGACCATGATGTTGAGCACGCCGGGCAGCATCGGGGACAGCTGACGCCAGTAGGTGGCACCGATGGTCTTGGGGATGATTTCCGAGGCCACCAGGATCAGCAGCGTCATGACCGCCGAGGCAACGCCGACCCAGGCCTCGCCGAACACGACGGACACCTGTGCCCCCACGCCTGTCGCACCGACCGTATGTGCGATGGTATTGAGCGTCAGGATGGCGGCCAACGGCTTGTCGATGTTGTCCTTGAGGGTGGCCAGCGCCGCATGGCGCTTGGGGTGTTGCTCACGCAGGCTTGCCACATAGCTTGGGGAAAGCGACAGCAGCGCCGCTTCCAGCACGGAGCAGATGAACGAGATGCCGATGGCGATGGCGGCAAAGAGAATCAGCAGAAACATGCAGCGTGCTCCTTGGGTGGATAGGCCACCATTAGTGACAGATGCCCGGTGACTGTCAAACCTTTGGCGTTGATTGCCTGGCGCTTGTCATCGCGACGCACATTTGGGTGTTGGAGGCACTGTCGGGAGAGGGTGCGTGGAAGAAGGCGAGTGGAGAAGGCTAGAGGGAGAGTCGCAGCGCGAAATATGAATGAGATTGTTTTGCTTTTGAGATCTGTTGTATTTTAAAGCAGCTCTTATCAAGGGAATTTGCATAAATAAAGGTGTGAGGCAGTCAATTCCTCGATTTCTTCGATGTCATGGCACGTCGCTCGCACGCCCAGAGGCAACTCCTACCTATCCATGACTCCAGGGAATGGCGCTTTCATGCAGCAGGGCTTGAGACAGCAGGGCTTGAGACAGCAGGATGCTTCCTCCTTGCCTCCGTGCGGTGTGCGGAGGGGGGGCTGGCAGTCCGTCCGCTATGCATACAGCACCGGCTGGGTTCAGGAGATCCCGGTCTGGCCCGGAGGGCGTCTGGTGCTGTGTGATCTGACGATCCGTGACGGCTATCAGGAAGTGCATCCCTTCCATGAAGGACTCTATGTCTGCCTGATACTGGAAGGCACGCTGAGGCTGTCGGGCATGGCAGCGACGCCAACTGCCACGTGCCCGTGTCCTGAGCCCCTCTTGAGTGCAAGCGAGAAGGTCGCGGAAGAGACGCGAGTCCAGATCGATGTCACCCGGGGAGAAGGCGGCGCCTTTCGTGCCCCGATGGTGGGTTCCCCGCATGCTCTGAACGTCGGGTACTTCCCCGGGCGGCTGCGGTGTGTGGTGCTGCATATCGAGGATGAACGTCAGCAGTCCGACAACATCCTGCAGCGCTTTGCCGAGTGGGATCTGCATTCGCCCCCCTGGCCGGCTCAGCCTCGCCGGTGGCGGCCGGGGTCAGGCCTTCGTCAGCAGCTGGCGGAATGTCTGGCGCAGCGCCTCGACGGTGCAGAGCACACTCGTGAGACATGTTGTCTGCTGGAATGGCAAGGGCTGGGCCTGCAATTGCTGGGAGGTGCCTTGCGTCGCCGGCATGCTCGGCAGTGTCATGCCGGTCAGGTGTCCGAGGATCGGGTCGCTCGTGACAGGGGCGCTGACGGCCGAGCCCCGAACGCCAATCGACGAGAGAAACGGGCTCACGAGAGGCTGACGCCGGGGTACCCGGAGACATCCAGCAGTACGTGTCGGCATCTCGAGGCGGTGCGTCAGCGGTTGAAGATGGCGCCGGAGCGTCAGCATGCCTTGCCGGAACTGGCGCGGCTTGCCTGCATGAGCGCGTCGAGTCTGCGCCAGAAGTTTCGCGAGACCTATGGTTGTTCGCTGAGCCAGTATCAGCGCGAATGTCGCATGCAGCGCGCACGTCAGGCCTTGTTGCAGGGCATGAGTGTGCAGCAGGTGGCGCATCGTGTCGGCTATGCGCATGCCTGCAACTTCGCGACGGCCTACCGGCGTCATTTCGGGCTCTCGCCCCAGGCTGTGCGGGCTCGGCCCCGGGCTGACTGAGCACTGCTGGCCGTCAGCCTCTGTCATGGTCGGGCGTGAAAAGAGAACGGGCACCCTCAGGGTACCCGTTCTCTTGTGTCGTTGCCTGGTATCTCTTGCGCTGCGTTGCGTGGCTGTCTGCGGCGCGAGAGGCCTTACAGGAAGGGAATCATCGGCAGTACCACGTCATCCAGCAGTCCCGTCGGATAGTGCAGATTCATGGCCGCCTGCATCCCGAGCAGGAAGACCGCGACGCCCAGGGCGAAGAGTCCCGCGAACGCCGCTGACTTGCGTGCGACGATGAGCTGGAAGCCCAGGCAGAACAGCACGGCGGTGGAGACGAAGCCCAGCAGTGCGCTGACGCCGATCAACCCGAAGAAGCCGAGTACCACACCCACTGCCTTGAAGGCCGGTTGCTTGACGCGAATCATGCCGCGACGCCAGCCGTTGAAGACCACGGCAATCACCGAGACCAGCGTGATGAAGGCGGCCAGCGTCGGGAAGGCCTTGCCGAGTGGCATCAAATCCTTGACGTCGTAGAGCGCCCAGAGGCCGGCGAGCCCCATCAGGCCCAGCAGCAGGAAGTCGACGCCACCGAAACCGCGTGATTCCAGCACATCCTCTTCTGGGGACGGCGCGGTCTCGACCACTTCATGGGTCTGGCGACGACGCATGATCGCCTTGCGGATCACCGGCAGGAAGAAGGCCAGCAGGATCAGGCCGAGGATGATCAGCACGCCCGGACGCAGGAAGGCTTCGGCGCCGTGGAACTGCATGCTCTGATAGAAGTAGTTCTCGGCACCCGGTGCCAGCACGAAGCCGATCAGGAAGGCCGGACGCGACCAGCCTGCCGTCTTGAACAGCACGCCCAGCATGCCGATCATGCCCAGCGCGGCCCAGTCACCCAGCGAGCGGCTGGCCTGATAGGCGGCGAACAGGATCAGCACGGTGATGGCCGGCGCCAGAATGGCGAAGGGCACACGTGTCAGCTGCGCGACCGGACGCGCCAGCATCAGACACAGGCCCGCGCCCAGGATATTGGCCAGCGCCAAAGACCAGATGATGGTGTAGGTCATGTCCAGATTGGTGGTGATCATCGACACGCCCGGCTCCAGGCCCAGCAGCAACAGGCCCCCCAGGAAGACGGCGGCCGTCCCGGAGCCCGGCACCCCGAACAGCAGGGTCGGCACCATGGCGCCACAGGCACAGGCATTGTTGGCGGACTCCGGCGCGATGACGCCGCGGATGTCGCCCTTGCCGAACTGGCTCGGGTCCTTGGCGGTCTTGACTGCGAAGCCGTAGGTGATCCAGTCGACCACGGAACCCGCCAGACCCGGAATGGTGCCGATCAGGCTGCCGATCCCGGCGCAGCGCGCGACCAGCCACCTGTTCTTGACCACATCCTTGATGCCGGCAGACCAGCCCTTGCCCAGGTCCGTGTTGCCGTCCTTGGCGATGCTGCCACGTCCCAGCAGCAGCTCGACGATCTCCGGCAGGGCGAAGATGCCCAGACCCAGCACGATCAGCGGCACCCCGTCGTACAGATAATCGATATCCAGATTCATGCGGTACTCGCCGGTCGCCGGCGCGGCACCGATGGCACCGACCAGCAGGCCAAGACCACAGGCCGCCGTGCCCTTGAACAGGTTCTTGCCGGACAGCACCGCCACCATCGTCAGACCCAGCAGCGTCAACACGAACAGCTCTGCTGACGAGAAGGCCAGTACGAGGGGGCGCGCGACGAGGATGAAGCCGGTCAGGATGATGGCACCGATCACGCCCCCACACAGGGAGGACAGGAAGGCACTGGTCAGCGCACGCGCCGCCTGGCCTTTCTTGGCCAGCGGGAAGCCATCAAGCACCGTGGCCTGTGACGCGCTGGAACCGGGGATGCCCATCAGCACCGAGGCGAAGGTATCGCCGGTCGGGATGACCGCGACCATGCCCATCAGCATGCCCAGTGCATAACCGGGGTCGAGCCCGTAGAGGAACGGCAGCAGTAGCGCCATGCCGGCGATGCCGCCCAGGCCGGGGATGATGCCGACCAGCAGGCCGACGAAGATGCCGATCATCATGAACAGCAGATGCGTCAGCGTGAAGACGTGTCCAATGCTGGACAGGAGGGTGTCGATCATGGCGTTGCTCAACCTCTTGTTCTTCTCTGGTGCTTCTTGCGCTCTCCAGCGTCATGGCGCTGGAGAGCGTCAGCGGGCTTCAACGAGATTGCAGGCGAATACCGTGTCGTTCCATCAGCCAGTGCTTGACCCATTCGTGCTGGGTTTCGCTCAGTTGCATGGCGTCTTGCAACTGCGCCGCTGCCGCCTTGCCGACCATCAGGCCATAAGGACCGACCTTCACCGCCGCTTCCTTGAGGAACTCGGGGTCCTTGGCCATGTCACGTGCCGCCTGACGGTATTGCTCCAGCAGTGCTGGATCGACGCCCTTCGGCACCAGCAGCATCTTCTGCATGGCGTAACCGGAGGCGAAGAACTTGTGGAAGATCTGATAGGCCTCGTCATCGCGTGAATGGCCTTCCCGCGCCAGATACAGCTCGGAGAAGGTCGGCAGGTCCGGGAAGGACGGGTCGCGCTCGATGTGGCCTTCGTCATTCATCACGCCGAGACTGAACAGCGGCACGGCCTGGCCGGCGTCGACCAGCGGCGTGACGTTGCTCCTGTAGGCAGAGGTGGTCTGGAAATCGAGGGCGACTTCGCCACGCTCGAAGGCCAGGCGACCTTCACCACGGCTCTTCATGCCGAAGACCGGATCAACCTGGAAGTCGAGCAGATCGAACGCCATCAGCACCGGCATCTCGAGCCCGGTCGGGTTCTGGCCGGCGAACTTCACCGTCTGGGAGGCGAGGGCCTCGAGCACACTGGCGCTGTCCTTGCCCAGCGAGCTTGAGGCATAGACGACACCGCCTGTCGGGGCGGCGAGGATCGGTTCCCAGTCGGCATAGTCGTAACGCACGCGGCGATCACGCAGCATGGCCGGATACTGGGTAGAGGCCGAGGTGACGACCATCTCGTCGCCGTCATCGCCGGCACGCTTGCTGAACAGGTTGACGCCGGTGATGGAACCGCCCCCCGGCACATTGTCGATGACGACAGCCGGGTTGCCCGGCAGGTCCCTGGTCACCCAGTTGGACATGAAGCGTGCCCAGACATCGGTGCCGCCCCCGACCCCGAAGGGCACGGTCCAGGTCAGGGTGTCAGGGACTTTCGCCGCGGCGTGCACGGCGGAAGACAGCGGCAGAAGGCCCATGACGGGCAGCATGACGGCCAGGGCGGTGGTGCGGGCATGGCGCTTGAGGGCATGGCGTTTGGGCGTAGACACGATGAGGGACATGGTCTGACTCCTGATTATTGTTGGAATGCGTTGTCAATCAGTGATGCGCTAACTGCATGGCGGCGCAGAGAGGTCATTTCATTTCAATCAAATGCATTGTAAATCAATCTTCTGCAGTACTTTCGTCACGCTTGTCGAGGCGCTGTCGGCGCTGAGTCGCATGCGATCGTGACAGCCTGGCGATCCTGCACGCGCGCGGACTGCGCTCAGGCGCGTTCAGGCATTTCCAGCGAGTCCGGGAGGTTCAAGAACACCTCGCCATTCATGATCTTGCGTGCCGTGCGCAGCAGGGACACACGGCTGGGGGTCATCGGGTCGTCATCGGCGTGTTCGACCTCGACGTCCAGGAACCCGGCCGGGTGTTCGAGCTTCACCTTCTCCGCCAGAGTCCCCGGTGTCAGGGTGCCGGCGGCCAGCGCCACGCGGTTGGCCAGAGTGCCGGGGAGACTGGTCGCGACGGCCAGCGTGATGGCCCCCGTGACGGCCAGCGCGCCATGGCAGCGATGCGGCACGAAGTAGCGTGCGCACAGGGTGCCGCCCTCGGTGCGCGGAGCGGAGAGAATCACCGGCTTGGGCAGCACCGAGTCACTGACGTCGCCCATGCCCATCAATTCCCCCGCCTTGAGGCGAATCTTCTCGAGGCGTGCCATCGCGTCACGGTTGGCGTCCATCTCGGCCGGCGCTTCGTTGCCTGCCCAGCCCAGACTTGCCGCTTCGATCAGTACCACCGGCGTGGCGGAGTCGAGGCAGGTCACCTCCACGCCCTCGATCACGTCGATGACCTGACCGCTGGGCAGCAGCTTGCCTGTCTTGGCACCGACAGCGCCCAGAAAGCCCAGCTTGATGGCACTGCCGGCGCCGGGCACACCACTGATGCGCGTGTCGCCCAGGTAGGCGACGCGACCATCGGGTGTCGGGACCTGGCTATCGATCAGGGTGCCGGTGTTGAGGTTGTGAATCCGCAGCCGGGTCAGGTCACCCTTTGCCGGGATCATGCCGGTCTCGATGGCATAGGGGCCGACCGCGGCCAGCATGTTGCCGCAGTTCGGCGAGAAATCGACCTTGTCGCCCTCCACATCGACCTGGGCGAACAGATAGTCGATATCCGCTTCAGGATGCGTGGAGGGGCCGACAAGGGCGACCTTGCTGGTCAACGAATTGCCGCCGCCCAGCCCATCGATCTGCAATGCGTGGCCGGAGCCCATGACCTGGCGCAGGACTTCGCGACGGCCGTCGTCATCGGCGGGGAGGTGATCCAGACGCAGGAAGGGGCCCCGAGAGGTACCGCCACGTAGGATCATGCAAGGAAGTGAATGCATCATGTTGGAACACGCTCCTGTCTGTTTGCGCCTTTCTGAAGCATCACAGCCGATGATCTATGCATCAAATGCAAATAAAAACTATACTGTCACCATTACGCGCATTAATCCGAATAATGAATCAATAGGATAGTTGCATGCATAGATTGGAGTTTCTGGATCTGTCGGCATTTGTCGAAGTGGCCGAGAATCATTCCTTCAATGAAGCGGCGGAGCGACTGCACATCTCGCAGCCGGCCCTGTCGCGCCGTATCCAGAAACTGGAGGAAGTGCTCGGTGCAAAAGTGCTGGAGCGTACGACACGGAAAAGCCGACTGACGCCAATTGGACGTGATTTCCTGCCAAAAGCCCGCAAGTTGCTCGAAGATTACGAATCCTCTCTGGTGGGCGTTCGCGAGCTGGCCACCCACCGCAAGGGGGTGCTGACCATCGCCTGCCTGCCCACGGCAGCCTTCTACTTCCTGCCCAGCGTGGTGCGCGAGTTCAACACCGCCTACCCCGGCATCCGGATTCGCATCCTGGATGTCAGTGCCAATGAAGGGGTCGAAAGGGTGGTCTCGGGGGAGGCAGACTTTGGTATCAACATGGTCAGTGCCCACCACCCGGCAGTGGATTTCACCTCCATCTATCGTGATCCCTTCGTGTTGGCACTGCGTCGCGACCATCCGCTTGCACAGAAACAGCGCGTCGAGTGGAGCGATCTGGATGATGTGCGCCTGATCACCGTCTCGCGTGACAGCGGCAACCGCATTCTGCTCGACAACACCCTGCTGTCCGCCGGATTGCATCTGGACGGCTTCTACGAGGTCCAGCATCTCTCGACCTCGCTGGGGCTGGTCGAGAGCGGGCTTGGCGTCGCCATCCTGCCGTCGATGGCGATGCCCGGGCCGGAGCACGAGGTGCTGTGTCAGCGTGAGCTGCCCGAGCCACGCATTGATCGCACCATTGGCCTGCTGCGGCGCCGTGGGGGATCCCTGTCACCGATCGCGGAGCTGTTCATCGAGATTCTGCTCAAGCGCTGGAACTGACCACACGCAAGGGAAGGGCCCATGAGTGTCAGGCGTGCAGGGGCTGGCCAGCCCCGGCTCAATACATGAGGTGTTTATGTATAAGTTTTTTGTGTTTCACTAAAGGAACAGGTCACGGCCAGCATGTTCGACGGCGTGGCCGATGACAGCGTCTCGATGTCGCGGGATCCGCCTGATGGCGCAGGTCGGTGAGGGGCCTGCTCCCACCTCCTGCCGTCAGGCCATTGATGACGTGGATACCTGCCCAACACAAGGATGCACATGCCCATGAGTACCCGCATAGCCACTCACGCCACCTCCCGTCAGACAGCCCTTGCGCTGGGCCTGGCGCTCGGGCTTGGCAGCGCGCTGCCTGTCAGCGCAGATGAGCCGATGGCAGCCGATGACACTGGCAAGCGCGCGCCGCAGGGCGAGCACACGCTCAAGCATGAGCAGCTGGCCAGTCTGGTCGAGCAGGGGCAGGAGACACTGGCGGCAGACTTCAACGGTTTCCTCAAGCAGGTCGCGGAACGCAATCAGGAAGACAGCGCGGTTTCCGGCGCCATTGACCACTATCTGGCCGGCGAGCCGCTGGAGGGGGATGACTTCGTCAACGTCTATCGCCTGCTGGGGGTCTACAACCGACTGCAGTATGGCGATGACGTCCAGGAGCTGCTCAAGGAAATGGTCGCGATCCCGACCTTCAAGGTCGGTGAGAAACCCCAGCATGAAAACCCCGAGATCTCGCGTTTCGGTGAGTTGATCAAGGACAAGGCCGAGGCATTCGGCTTGACGTTCCGCAACGTGGATGACCGTGTCTTCGAGGTGGAGCTCAAGGGGACGGGGGAGAATGTGTTCGGCATTCTCACCCACGGGGATGTGGTGCCGGCGGACCAGGAGGGCTGGACGCTTGAGGATGGCACCCACCTGGATCCGTTCGAGGTCACCGAGATCGATGGCAAGCTGTACGGGCGTGGCACCGAGGATGACAAGGCCTCCATCGCCGCGGCGCTGTATGCCATGAAGTCTCTCAAGGAGAATGCGGTGCCGGTCAAGCGCACCATTCGCCTGATGATCGAGACGACGGAAGAGACCGGTGGTGACGGCTTCGCCTATTACAAGGCGCACAACGCGCTGCCCGAATACAACATCGTGCTGGACAGCGGCTATCCGGCAATCACCGCCGAGAATGGCTTCGGCACCATCGATGCGCGCTTCCCGCTGGCACGCGAGACACAGACGGGGCAGGCGGCGGATGCCCTGCCGGCGATCACTTCCTTCAAGGGGGGACTTGCGACCAACCAGATTCCCGAGCGCTCCGTCGCCACCTTACACGCCAGTGATGCCGCGGGCGCCAAGGCGCTCAACCACAAGCTGGAAGCGCTTGGCAGCCGTTACGTCAACGAGCACGGCAAGGATTTCAGCGTCGCCAGTGAAGTGAAGGGCGCGGACGTCATCGTCACGGTGACGGGCAAGTCGGCCCACTCATCGGCACCGGCCAATGGCGTGAATCCGGTGACACGACTGGCGGGACTGCTGGCCACCTCCGGTATCGATTTCCAGGACAGTGCCTATGAAGATGCCGTGCACTACCTGAATGACAATTACGGGCTGGATTATCACGGCAAGCTGCTGGGCATTGCCTACTCCCATGAATTCATGGGGCCGCTCAAGGTGACGCCGACCTATCTGGAGAAGGAGGACGACGCGCTGCGTGTCGCGGTCAACGTGCGGGCTCCGGCGGGCGAGAAGTCGCCTGAGGAACTCAGCCAGGTGATCAAGGAAAAGCTCACAGCCTATGCCAGGGAGCAGGGCATGGATGTGGCGCTGAACGTCGAGATTCGCGACTGGATGCTGCGTGACCCCAGTGGTGCCTGGCTCCAGACGCTGCTCAACATCTTCGGCGATACCACGGGACTCGATGCCGAACCGCGTTCCTCGGCGGGGAGCACGACCGCCAAGCTGCTGCCCAATGCGATCAACTTCGGGCCGTCGATGCCGGGCGAGACCTATACCGGGCATACCTCTGAAGAGTTCAAGCGTGTCGACAATCTGCTGCTGGACATCCAGATGTTCACCGAGATGATGGCCCGCATCGGCAATCAGGATTCGCTCAAGTAATCGGGTGAGTTCGCGGGGCCGTGGTCATGTGAATCGCCTTTTGCATGGCGTATTGAAATAGCCCTGGAAATTGCCTCTTGCCTGGGTGACAGGCAACACATGCCAACGCCCGCCACCGCCCCTGATGAAGAGGCAGTGGCGGGCGTTGTCGTCTGTGAAGGTCGCCGGTCAGCCAGTGCGGCCGCGCGACCTCACCTCGGGCGGTAGGGCTCGGCGGGGTGCGCGGTCGGGTAGGCGTCCATATAGGCGGTGGCTGCTTTCAGGAGATGGACGTCAGCGTGCCTGGCGCCTGCCAGCTGAAAGCCGACCGGCAGTCCCTGCGAAGTGAATCCGCAGGGGACCGAGGCGGCGGGTTGGCCGCTCAGATTGAAGGGGTACGAGAACGGCGCCCATTCCTCCCAGTCGTGCCATTGGCTGGCGGGCGGCACCTGATGATTCAGTGCGAAGGGGAGGACGGCGACGCTTGGCGTCAGCAGCAGAGGGTAGTCCTGATGGAAGCGCTCAAGCTGTTGGGTGAGCCGGTGCCTGGCCTCGAAGGCCTCGAACAACTCCAGCGAGGTCCAGTCGCGGGCACGCATGGCATTCTCGACCAGGCCGGGGTCGAGCTGTTCGCGCTGGCGGGCATCACAGCCTTTCCAGACCCCTAGCGACGCGGTGAACCAGATCTTGCGAAACATCTCGAGGCTTGAGTCGATGGGGGGATCGACCTCCACGATCTCGGCGCCAAGCCCTGCCAGACGCTCTGCGGCGCGTGCTACCCGACTGGCGATCCCGGGGTCGACATCGGCCTGCCCGAGGCGCGGGGAGTAGGCGATTCGCAGGCCTGTCAGTGGCGTGCCGATCTCCACGCCCCAATCCTCGGGTTGTCCGCGGGTGGCGTAGGGGTCCTGTGCATCATGACGGCCGATGACATTGAGCATGGCGGCGGCGTCGCGCGGGCTGCGGGTGAGCGGCCCGATACTGGACAGGGACGCGGCCTGGGCGGGAGGCCACTGGGCTGTCCAGCCGAAGGTGGGCTTGAAGCCGAAGACACCACTGAAGGCGGCAGGAATGCGAATTGACCCGCCGGAATCCCCGCCCTGATGCAGGACTCCCAGGTTCAGGGCGGCGGCGGTGGCCGCCCCCCCTGAAGAGCCGCCCGGGGTCAGCGCGGTATTCCAGGCATTGCCGGTGGCGCCATGCACGCGATTGTCGGTGACGGCCTTCCAGCCGAACTCGGGGGTATTGGTCTTGCCCAGCAGAATCGCGCCTGCCTCGCGCAGGCGCCGCACCGGAGGGGCGTCCTGCTGACAGGGCGTGGCCGCCGTGGTGAGCGAGCCCTCGCGCGCCGGCATGCCGGCGACATCGGTGAGATCCTTCAGCGAGATCGGGATGCCATCGAGCGGGCTCAGGGGCTTGCCCGCCTGCCAGCGCTGTCTGGCGTGATGCGCCGCCTCCAGCGCCGTGTCATGCGCGACATGCACGTAGGCGTTGACCGCCGGATTGAGTCGCTCGATACGGGCGAGCACTGCCTGTGTCACTTGCAGCGGGTCGAACTGGCCACGTTGATAGCCGCGCGACAGCTGCTCGGCGTCCAGGGTGGTCAGGTCATCCTGGGCGGAATGTGGCGTCAGGTCGAGGGGGAATTCGGCGTCGGGCATGGCGGCTCTCCTGCGGGTGAACGGGGCCTATCGATGGATGGCATATGGCGCTTGCATGGATGAGCGGTACGCTGTGGCTGGCGCATCGCAGACAAGACGTGGCCTGTTGTTCATGGCCTTGGGTCAGCGGGGCGAAACTCAAGGCTTGTCGAGGCTTGAAAAGCTCGCGGGAGAGCCGCATGGCGGTGAATGAGCATGACAGCGAGTCACCGCGTCAGGCTCGCTGGCGCCGATCATGGCGCATGAAATTCATCCAGAGTGACGGGAGGAGAGTCATGCCAGCCAAGTCCAGAGCACAGCAGATGGCAGCAGGAGCGGCGTTGGCCGCGCGCCGGGGAGAGCAGAAGGCGAGCGAGCTGGAGGGCGCGGCGCGTTCGATGTACGACTCCATGAGCGAGGAGGAACTCGAGAAGATGGCCTCCACCTCACGTGAGGGAAAACCGCGGCACGACAACCAGAGCGACGATTAGCACGACGACCAGAGCGACGACCAGAACTACAACCAGCACGACCGCCACGATCGAGGTGGTGCCGAGAAGAAGCCACCCCGAGTGGTTTGCTCAGATGACAGGGCGCCCGGCAATTGCCGGGCGCCCTGTCATGAGTGCTGTCATGAGTGCTGTCATGAGTGCTGTCATGAGTCGCGTCATTCGCTGTCGAGAGAGGGTCAGCGCTGGTCGTCCAGGCTCTCGTGAGGCGGCTGATGCGACTCGTTGTCAGGCGGTGTCGGGCCGCCATTGGCCTTCGGACTGACCTTGGGCATCGCGATATCCGCACGCTTCCGGCGGCGCTCCTCGGTGCTGATGCCCAGGCGTTCATCGCGGCGCTTCATCAGCTCCTCGTCGATCTGGCCGTCACGGGTGAAGGCCATCATCAGTTGCGGAATCCCGTAGGGGAAGTCGTCGCGGTCGATCTGCCAGGTGTGGAAGGTCTTGCCGTAGGTCGTGACCAGATCCTCGAAGTAACTGCGCTCGGCCAGTTCCGGGATGCCCGGAGCCACCAGGATGCCGGACTTCACCTCATAGTGATGGCTGTGCCAGAGCGGCTTCTCTTCTTCGGGGAGACGCTCGTAACGTTCGGCGCTGATGATGTACTCGATCCCGATCAGACGTGCGTCGCTGCGGTTGGAATCGAAGATGACGCACTGGTGGAGATCATGTTCCAGGTGGATGCAGAAATGACTGGCTTCCACCTGGCGGCCCATGTCATCGGCGTAATGGTGGAAGCCGTTGAGGTAGGTGCTCATCGCTTCCATCGGGTACTTGCGCTGCATGACCTGCGAGGCCGCGTCCAGCACCTGGTGCTTGAGCGGATGGCCACTGCTGACCTTGCGAGCACTGTTGAGACGGCGCCCCAGAAAGAAGGCGGTCGCCGCGGCCGCGCCAGCGAGCAGGCCAGTGCCGAAGCCGCGCGTGGAATGTGAGGCGTGATGGCATGGGGTGGACGTACGATGTTGCATACTTCCTCCTGCGTGGTCGTCTCGAGTAAGTGAGAATCCCTGTCACACCTTCTCATTGCAGTGCATCTTGCTTGGCGAGGTCAAGGGATGCGCGATGGTGACGTTCGGAACACGGCAATTCGTGCTCAAGGATTGCCTTGTGTCGCCTCCGCCCTCATGAATGAGGGTAATGATGACTGTCATGGCGTCATCGTTGCCCTGACAAGCCCCCTCGGGTGACAGGCCGATGCCATGCACCTCCCTTTGATTGCCTGGAGATTGAATGAAACAGCTGATATTTGATTGTGATGGAGTCCTGGTCGATAGCGAGATCATTGCCGACGGCGTGCTCAAGGAGAAGCTGCCGCTGTGGCTGCCGGATCTCGGCACGAGCGAGCAGATCGAGCATGAGCTGGATCGCTGCCTGGGGATGATGACGCGTGACATCCTGGTGGACCTGGAAGGCCGCAGTCAGCATCGCCTGCCGGCCGATGCCCTGGAGCAGGTTCGTCTGGAGGTGGATCAGCGTCTCGCCAATGGCCTCGAGGCCATGCCGGGCGTGGTGAAGACGCTCGAGTGGATTCGCGATCAGCGCCTGCCCCTGGCGGTGGTGTCCAACAGCTCCGCCTCACGCATGAAGATCAATCTCGAGAGCTCGGGACTGCGTGGCATTCTGGACGAGATCGCCGCGGCCAATGGCGACCGCGAACTGCCGATCTTCACCTCCGATGACGTCATCAACCCCAAGCCGGCGCCCGACCTCTATCTGCTCGCCCTCAAGACGCTGGGTCGTTCCGCCGAGGAATGCCTGGTGGTGGAGGATAGCCGCACGGGAATGCAGGCAGCCGTGGCTGCGGGTCTCAAGGTCGTGGGGCATCTGGGGGCCAGCCACATTCCGCCGGGCCACGCCGAGGTGCTGCGGGATACCGGCGCCTGGCAGCTCATCAAGCATTGGGAGGAATTCCCCGAACGCTGCCGGGAGGCAGGCCACCAGGTGCAGGAGCCGGCATGACACGATGCCGTCCGAGGTGAACGACTGACATTGTGCACCCGCAGGACGGCACTGGCCGGCTGTTGTAACATCGCGGGAGTGCCGTCATCGAAAAAGCGTCACAAGGGTGTCGCCACAGCGTCGCAAGCCGCTGTGCCTGATACCGTCGCGTGTCGAGATGCCGGCAGTCCTGTCCATTCATCGCTCCCTCGTGGCTTCTGGAGCTACCTCTTCGTCTTTCGGAAATCGTGATGATCAACGCCTTCATTGCCAGTGATACCTTTGAAAACAAGGGCTATTGGCTGCGCAAGCGTGTCCCCTGGTTCAGTCGTCGCTACGACGCCCATTACGGCATTGACCAGCTTGAGCCCGGCACCCCTCGGCATCAGCAAGCCTCTGCGGCGCTTGAGCATCTGCGCGCCGCGTGCGAATGCCAGACGAGTGAAGAGCAGCAGGGCGTCGAGAAGATCATCTGGATGTATTGGCACGCCCCGCTACAAGAGGCGCCGGAAGTGGTGCAGTTGAGCGTGGCATCCTGGCAGAGACAGAATCCGGATCACGAAGTGCGCCTGTTGAACGCTGACAATCTCGAGCAGGTGCTGGGCGTGGACCTCATGGCAGCGTTCGAGCTATCCACCGTCAGGCTGTCGATGGCGATGAAGACGGATGTTCTCAGACTCTATCTGTTGAGTCGCTTCGGTGGCATCTGGGCGGATGCCACGACGTTCTGCCTGGCGCCGCTCGAGATATGGTTGCCCGGCGCCACCGCCAGACATGGCGTCTTCACCTTCCGTCAGCACAAGGCGCCCAGCCGGCCCGTGGAAGCCTGGTTCATCGCCGCCCGGCAAGGGGCCCCGGTGGTCACGCGGGTTCTGGCACTGTTCGTGGAGCATCTGTTCCAGCCACGCCAGACGGCCGTGTTCGTGTCCAATCGTGCCAAGAATCACGCGAAGCTGGGGATCGGCCGTCAGCATCCCACGCTGCTGTATGCCGATTTCGTTCGGGACGCCGAGCGCCACGGTTTCATGCCGTATTTCTCGGTGGGCTACTTCTTCAACGAGAGCCTGCGTCAGCACTACACGCCTTCTCTGATCGAGGCGTTCATGGCGCTGGACAATCGCTTCGCCAGCAATGGTGCACCGTTCGAGGTGTTCGAGACGGCCGTGGTCTCCAAGCAGACCTACAAGCGAGACTATGAGCACCGTGAGTTGTTCAAGGCACGCAAGGCCCACCTGCTGGCGCTGCTGGAAAGGCATCCCGAGACAGCGCCAGAAGCGGCCGAGGTCTGAGCCTGGCCAGTGTCCATCCCTGGGTGTCTATCCTTGGGTGTCGACAGATGAGGTCAGCGGCGTCGGCGGGAGGGTGACGCGAGAGTGACGCAAGAGTGACGCGAGGGTGACGCAAGAAAGCAAGACGACAAGACAGGCCCCCGGAGTCTCTCCGGGGGCCTGTCTTGTCATGGGACGTAGCGGTGGGAGCTGGCAGCAGGAGCTGGTGGCAGAAGGGCGTGCTTGCCGGAGAGCCCCACAGAGCCTGCGAGGCGTTGGGCGTGTCATCGCTAGCGAAAGCAGATCCGCGTTCCCCAGGCCAGCAATTCCTCCTGAGTGAGGGAGCGCGACACCATGCCGATCATCTCATCCCCCCACTGATCCGCCCAGGTCAGCACGCCGTGACTGATGCCCCGCGATCTCATGAGGTCGCGTATCTCTCCCGTGCCCTTGAACCACAGGGCCTTGCCATCAAGGCGAGTCAGATCGGAAATGCCGTGGCAGTGGTGAATGCGCACCTTGTAGATGCCATCCAATGACATGACCTCGACGACCGGCACCATGCCCTGTTGCAGGGCGCGCGACAGGGAGTCGAGCGTCATGCTGGCCTCAGCCTGCCGCTCGGCAGGTGAGCTGACATGCAGTGTGTCAGGGGGCGTTGTAGGGAGGGTGGCATTCTCGGTGTTCGCCGTGTGGCGCGAGGTGGAGGCTTGAACAGGCATCGGGGATTCTCTCCGTGGCAGGTCATCTTTCTATCACTTGTGTACAAGTAATGTAGAAGTCTTTCGGCGTGTTCGCCAATGCCCGTCAGGAGCCGCCTGCCAAAAACCGCCTGTCATGAGCTGCCTGTCAGGAATCATCTGGCAAGCTTCGCCTGCCATGAATTCACACGCCGCTTTCCGACATCAGGATGATGCCCGTCATCTGCCTGCCCCTTGGCGCACCCAGCGCCGGCCAGACGCAAGTTTTCCGTCGCTAGCCCTTGAAGTTCTGGGGAATCAGAGTCATGTCTACAAGGCACTGCGAATATTCGTTGGCGATAGCGCTACTCGTTTCTCGCTGGTGCGCGATCCACCTCACCGCTGTCACAGCTAACAGGGAGTAGCGATATATGACATCTGGAGGAAAGCGCGTATTCAGCGCGTCAGTCATCATCATTCTGGGTCTGGTCGCGTTGGGGGCAGGATTCCCCACCCGTTTCGGTGAATTGGCTGATCAGGCGCTTGGCGCCGTGACCAGCATGTTCGGCTGGTTCTATCTGATTTCCGTCTTTGGTTTCGTGATCTTTCTGGTCAGCCTCGCGCTGAGCAAATACGGCAAGATCCGTCTCGGGCCGCAGGATTGCCGGCCTTCCTACAGCTTCTTTTCCTGGGTCAGCATGCTGTTGGCGGCGGGGTTCGGGGTCGGGCTGGTGTTCTACGGCATGGCAGAGCCCATGCAGCACTATCTGAAGCCTCCCTTCGGTGACATGCCGGGGGAGACGCCTGAGTCCGCGCGCTACGCCATCCAATATGCCTTCTTCAACTGGGGCGTCCATCAGTGGGCCGCCTTCTCGGTCGTCGGGCTGATCATCGCCTATTTCCAGTTCAGGAAAGGGCAGGCGGGGCTGGTCTCCTCGGTGCTGTCGTCCGTGACGGCCAAGCACCCCAAGGTGCGCCGCTACGGGCCAGTTCTGGATGTCTTCGCGGTGGTGGCCACCGTGATGGGGGTCGCGACGTCGCTGGGGCTTGGTGTGTTGCAGATGAATGGTGGTCTGCACTTCGTCTTCGGAGTGGAGGAGAGCTGGCAGTGGCAGTTCATCATCATGGGGGTGATGTTCTGTGCCTACATGGCCTCGACCTGGTCCGGGCTCGACAAGGGCATCAAGCGGCTGTCCAACCTCAACATGAGCATCTGCATCGCGCTGATGCTCTATGTGCTGTTCACCGGGCCGACGCTGGACATCCTCAAGACGATCACGCTGGGGATCGGCGATTATCTGCAGAACTTCATCGGCATGAGTCTGCGCATGTCGCCCTATGACGGCAATGACTGGAACAGTTCCTGGACCGTCTTCTACTGGGCATGGGTCATCGCCTGGTCACCCTTCGTCGGTACCTTCGTGGCGCGTGTCTCGCGGGGACGCACCATCAAGGAATATGTGGTGGGCGTGCTGATCGTGCCGCCGCTGCTGGCCTGTCTGTGGATCGGTGTCTTCGGTGGCGCGGCGCTCAACATGGAGCTGGGCGGGGATGTCGGACTGGCTGCCGCAACGGATGCCAACATCACGTCCGCGCTGTTCGAGATGTTCGATCTGATGCCCTTCAGCAATGTGCTGTCCGTTGTCGCGATATTGCTGATCTTCGTGTTCCTGGTGACGTCGGCGGATTCCGCTTCCTATATCGTGGCGCAGATGACGGACGCCGGCTCGATCAACCCGCCGCTCTACAAGCGTGTGGTCTGGGGCGTGCTGATCGCGGCCATCTGTCTGACGCTGATCTCGACGGGCGGTCTCAAGGGCCTGCAGTCGGCCTCGGTCCTCTCGGCCTTGCCCTTCACCTTCATTCTTTACGGAATGATCGTGGTGCTGGTGAAGGAGCTGCGTGCAGACCGCCGCCAGATGCTCAGCCAGCTCTATCGCCGTCATGGCGAGACACCGGTCGGTGCGGATGTCTTCGAGGCTGATAGCCTGGCCGAGGAAGACCGCATCCGTCGTGCACCGGACGTCAAGAATCGCCGAGTGAACCCGCGCGATCACCATTGAGCCGAGCCTGTGCTCTGACAGCAAGACGCCGCTCACATGTCATGTGGGCGGCGTCTTGCGTGGGGCAGGAGGGTGGGGCGTGGTGGGGAAATCCCCTTTCGGTCAACGCCTGGCGACCTCGGCGAGTATCTCGTAGCTCTTCAGACGGTCTGCATGGTCATAGAAGTCTGAGTTGAACATCAATTCGTCCGCCTGCGTCACTTCCAGCAAGTGCTCGAGTTCGCGGTGAATGCGCTCAGGCCCACCGATGATGGCGGCTGCCAGATTCTGGCCGACCATGGCTTCCTCCCGCGCTGACCAGTCCAGCGTCTCGCGGGGTGGCAGGGCGCGCGTGCTCTCACCGCGGATCAGGTTCAGGAACTTCTGTTGCTGGGTGCTGGCCAGGAAGTGGGCGCGTTCATCGCTCTCGGCGGCGATCAACGGCAGGCCGAGCATCACGTAGGGCGCGTCCAGCACCGCGGAGGGCGTGAAGTTCTCACGATAGAGCCGGATGGCCTCCAGCATGTAGCCGGGCGCGAACTGGCCGGCGAAGGCGAAGGGCAGTCCCTTCTCGGCCGCCAGGCGTGCACTGAAATCACTCGACCCCAACAGCCACAGGGGCACATGCGTGCCTTGGCCCGGCATGGCCTTGACGCGCTGAGCGGGGGAGGCCTCGCCCAGGTACTGCTCAAGCTCGGCCAGCCGCTGAGGGAAGTCGTGCACGCCGGCGGAGGGATCGCGGCGCATCGCCTGCATGGTGATGCCATCGGAGCCCGGCGCTCGCCCGAGTCCCAGGTCGATGCGGTCAGGATAGAGCGTGGCCAGGGTACCGAACTGCTCGGCCACCACCAGAGGGGGATGGTTGGGCAGCATGATGCCGCCGGAGCCGACTCTCAGACGTGATGTCTTGCCGGCGACATGGCCGATCAGCACTGATGTCGCGGCACTGGCGATCCCATCGATGTTGTGATGCTCTGCCAGCCACAGGCGATGAAAGCCCAGCGCTTCGACATGCTGGGCGAGGCTGACGCTATTGTGGAAGGTTTCGGCAACACTGCCGGTGTCTCGGATGGGGGCAAGGTCCAGCACCGAGAGCGGTATCCTGCCCAGTCGTGAGGTGGATGCTGTCGTCATGTTCGCTCCTGAAATCGCGTTGCCGTGCAGAGGCAGTCAGAGGATCGCGGCCCATCAGGGTGCGTCTGACCGCTCTGCTGGATTGCGCCCAGCATAGTGGACAGGCGAGTGTCTGGCAGCGCCTCATCCTTCATTTCACTGTTTCTGATATGGCATGCATGGGAGATGTCTCAGGCATGCCGGGAGCCGAGCACGGCGACGAGGGACTCGAGCCACGAAGAGGAGACATGTCATGGACAGACCGCAACGCAAGGCAGGACGCAAGGGCCGCTGGGTCACGCTGATGTGCCTGGCAGTCATCCTGCTGGGCGTCGCGCTTCAGCGGGACATCCTCGTGCTGTCACGCTGGATACCCGAGCATCATCTGCCGTGGACGCCTCTGCAGCTGGCCGACCCGCCCGGCATGCTGACCGGCTGGAAGCTCTCACGACTCGACGATGATCCGGCCGCCTGTCGCGCCTTTGTCGAGCGGGAAGCCCCGCAACGGGTGACCTTTCTGCCAGATCGCCCCAGTGACAGTGGCTGTGGGCTCATCAACAGCGTGCGCATGCATGCCGTGCCCGGGGACACGGACAAGGGGCAGGGCGTTCGCTTCAACCAGTCCTTCATCGCCAGCTGTCCATTGGCCGTGAGCTGGTTGCGTTTCGAGCGCCATGGCCTGCAGACGGCGGCGCAGGAGGTGATGGGGAGTAGGGTGACGCAGGTGACCCATCTGGGGAGCTATGCCTGTCGCAACATCTATGGGCGGGAGAACGCACGTCGCAGTGAGCATGCCACCGCAGATGCGCTGGATGTCTCAGGCTTCACGCTGGCGGATGGGCGTCAGGTCCGCCTGCCACGCGACTGGACGGCACCAGAGGATGAGGATGCCCCGGGGCGTTTCCTGCGCGCCGTGCAGGACGCTGCCTGCGAGAGCTTCGGCACCGTGCTGGGGCCGGATTACAACGCGGCACATCGTGATCATTTCCATCTCGGCACACGGGGCTGGCGATTCTGCCGGTGATTCCTCACGGCGTCTGAGCGGCGCTTTCCAAGCCGACCAACATTGATCGAAAAAGGCACTGATGCGACTCGCACAGTGCCTTTTTCATGCCTGATGGCTACGCCATTTCCGGTGTGACATGGCGCGACACATTGGTTTGCAGTTGAAACTCTCTGAATCCATTAGTCTTCATGGCGTGGGCAGACGATGCAGATGACAGTCTGACGGTGGCCACGAATTGTCGGACAGGAAAGCGACGCTGACGCAGATATCCTCACTGGAGATTCTCAGATGAAAAAGACAACCAAGAAGTCCCAGGCAGGTTTCGTGATGACGACCGAGTTGGTGTTGATTCTCTCGGTGATGGTCATCGGTATGGTGGTAGGACTTGTCACCATGCGAGATTCATTGACGGCGGAAATGGAGGATGTCGCGGAGGCGATCGGGCAGCTTGATCAATCCTATGCATTTGATGGTCTGGTCAACGCGGAAGGTACGGCATTCCTGGAAGGTTCGGGCTTCATTGACAGTACCGATACCAATGCCGGTGACGAAGTCACCTTTGATTTCGTGGCGGTCGACTTCACCGAGTCCGGCGCTGCAAATGGCTCCGGGCCAAGTACGGGTGGCGCTGCGGATGATGCGGCAAGTGCCAGCAGCTTCACTCCGTAATCGACATCGTCACGGGTCGGGTATCAGCGTCAGGATCCCCGGCCCGCCCGCCATGCCATAACTGAATATCGGAGGATGCCATGAACATTCGTCTCAATGGCAGCACGACGATCGCCATGGTCGTTTTCCTGATATCCACCTCGATGGCAAGCCTGTTGGGGTATCGACAGTACGAGCGTGTGGGGGCTGAAGAGGTGCTGGTGGCCAACGATCTCATCGCTCGGGGTCAGATCGTCACCCCTCAGATGCTGGAACTCAAGATGATGAAGGATGTGGCAGGAGGGTTGCAGGACATGAGCATGGCAATCGGCAAGGTCATGACGCGCAATCGTCTGCCGGGGGATGTCATCCAGCCTCAGGATCTCCAGCCGGTGAAACGTCAAAGTCTCTCGCACTACATTCCTGAGGACAGAGTACTTTTCTCGCTCCCCATGGCGAGTCATTCCTTCCCCGTCTCACAGATAAAACCCAGTGATACCTTCGATGTCATCGGTAGCCTGAACGGGCGAGTCCGTGTCATCGCACAGCAGGTTCGCCTGATGGGTACCATGAACAATCCGCAGCCTTCTCCGGTGGAGAGTGGCCCCCTGTCATCGCTGTCACCCCAGGCCATCGGCAAGTCTTCCAGTCAGACATCCGGCCTGGTCATCGCGGCTCTTCCTGAGGATATCTTCCGGCTTGCAAGTCTGGGCGCCCAGGAAAGAGTGTCATTGGTATTGCATGGCAAGGAGGTCAAACATCGCTTGCCAATCGCACCTGCCGTTCAGACGCGTCAAATCGAGATCTTCCAGGGATTGCAGCGTCGAAGCGTGGACATAACGCTGTAGGATTTCCGCTGGTGGAGACAGGGCCTTTTCCTCATCTGATGCCCGACGATTCGTGAAAGGAATACCGAAAACGTCTTTCTTGGATCAGCGGTCTCGGCGTGATCCTCGAGATCAGCCTTACCCCGGAGTGCCCATGAACAAGCTTTCCACTCTTCTTCCCGAGACCCCTCGTCTCCTGTTGTGTCTGGCACTTTTCAGTGCCGGCACAAGTCATCTCGTCATTGCGGCCGAGGTGGACAGTGCTCCCCTTGCCGTGGGAAAGCCGGCCTTGGTCGGCAGTGATCTCCCCGCCGCCGGGCTCATCAATGTGGATACGGCCTACAGCAGCGGCAGTTCCCGTTCGCGCACCCTGGTGCAGTGGACGCACGCGCGATTGGCCTTCGGCAAGGACATCGAACGCATTGCCGTCGGCAAGCAGAGCATCATCGAGGTCGAGGTGATCGGCGGCCGTGAAGTCCTGATGCTGGGCAAGGAAGTCGGTCGTACCACGGTGATGGTGTGGTACGCCGATGGCAGCAACGAATCCTTTCTGTTCAGCGTGAGCCCGGATCTGAGTGTCCTGGGCAGTGCGCTGCGCGAGATTCACCCCTCCATCTCCATTCATTCCGCCCCGGACAGGCCTGTACTGGTGATGCGCGGCAAGGTGCCCACGGCAGACTATCGCCAGGCCGCCCAGCAGGCCGCGATGGATTACCTGCTCTCCGGTCAGCGTGGCGCCGCCCAGCCTGCCGCCGCCATGGGGCTGCAGGCAGGAGCACCGACGATGGGCATGAGCACCAGCATGGCAAGCCCGGTCATCAACCTCATCAAGGTGACCCAGAAGCCCAAGCCGGTTGCCGACAAGCTCAAGGAGGCCATCGCGTCGCTGGGGGGAGAGGAGGTCACGGTCAGGCGGCTGCAATTCGGTGAGATGCCCAATGATCTCTTCGATACCTTCCTGCTGGAAGGGGAGGTGCGTGATCAGGTGGCGTTGACGCGGATTCTGAACGTCGCGGCGCGCGTCGTCGGGGGCAGTCCGCTGGCCGGTGGTGATGCGGGGATCGATGTGCTGGCGGATGAGTCCGGGGCGCTGATGGGGGACAACGCTCGCGCCGGGGGCTATGGAGGCTCGATCACCTCCAGCAGTGGTGTCGGTGGTGGCGGCAGCCTGAGCAACAACATCCGCAACAACATCGCCCGCTCCAAGGTGCTTTCCATCGCGGGAGGGCGCCTCATCTCGATGATCGAGGTGCGTGACGTGCCGCAGGTACGGGTGGCGATCCAGATGCATGAGGTCAATCGCTCGCGCATGAAGGCCTGGCGTCCGGACCTGAGCATCATGACCAACGGCTACAACGCCAGTGGTCCGCTGGCGCTGGGCGAGACCGGCGCCGCCGGTGCCTCGGGGCTCGAGAATGCCCTGCAGATTCTGGATGGCACCCTGATCAACAACCTGCAGATCGGCGGCAGTGACATCGCCTTTGACCTGCTGTTCAGCCTGATGGAGAACGAAGGCATCTCGCGCACGCTGTCGCGTCCGACCTTGACGGTACTGGCCGGCGAGAGCTCGGTCTTCCAGGTCGGCGGCGAGATTCCGGTCCCGTCCGCCTTCGCGCCCTCCGGCGTGGGCCAGGATGACACCCTGGGCGCCAACACCAACGGGGTGTTCAGCGGGACTGACTTCAAGTCGTTCGGGGTCCAGCTCAGCGTGCGTGCCCTGGTCGATGAAAATGATCGCATCACGCTGGATGTGCTGCCCACCATCTCGACGCCGGACACCCTGCTGACTCAGCAGATTGCCGACAGCACCGGCTCCGAACTCAACAGTACCGCCTTCAATGTGCGCAGCCTGCGCACCACCACGCGCCTGCGCGACGGGCAGCCGCTGATTCTGGGCGGACTGGTCTCGCGTGACATGAGTGGCCAGGAAGACCGCGTGCCCGGCGCCAGTGACGTCCCGCTGCTCGGCTGGATGACACGCTCCTTCAATCGTTCCGATGTCGACAAGGAGCTGGTCATCATCGTGACCCCCACCTTGATACGGGAGCCGATCAATGAAGTCGCCCAGTGGAGTTTCCCGGATGGTGCCAGCCGTCTTGCCGACATGCCGCTGAGTCGTCTGCCATCTTCGCGTTGAGGAGTCCGTCATGAACATTCGTGAATCCGTGTGTCGTCTTGGGGTACTGGGCGTGATGGTGGGGTGGTTGGCTGGCTGTGGCTCCATCGACAGCATGCGGGAGTCTCGCCCGGATGCCGGAGATCGCCTCGAGTACCTCAACGAGCGCTATCAGCAGTTGATGGTGCAGGGCCGAACCTGTCTGGAGCTTGAGGATGTGGCGAGCCCGATGGTGGATTGTCAGCGCCTGCTGCGGGAAGCGGAGCGGCTGCATGTCGAGTACCCGCGCAATCCCGAAGTCCTGTACTTCAATGCCTTGCTGAGTCATGCGGCGGGGCGTGGAGACAAGGCCCAGTTCTTCCTCGATCAGATGAGCATCGGGCCCTCGCACCCGCCGGAGGCCTTCGTGCTGCGCAGTCAGTTGGCGCTGGAAGAGGGCAACACGACCCTGGCGCGCAACGTGCTTGAACGTGGCATGTTGCTGCACCCGAATTATGCCGGTCTCTATGAAGGGCTGGCGGCGGTGGGCTATGTCGAGGGGCGTTATGACGATGCCGAGCAGCAGTTGACGCTGGCCTCGCGTCTCGGGGCGCCGGCCTGGCGGGTGGAGTATCACCGTGGCTTGATCAATGAGGCGCAGGGGCATCTGGCGAACGCCTGCCGTCAGTTCGATGCCAGTCTGGCCAGCAGGCAGGACCATCAACCGGCACGTGCCCATCTGCTGCGCCTGGCGACGGCAGGGCACTGTCGGGGCGATGCCCTGAAGGCAGCGGCTGGTGGGATGAGGATTTCCTCATGAACGGCGCACTGTCACGCATGCGACGTGGTCGAGCGTCCTCACAGGATGCTGAACGCCTCGCGGTGAGCGAAGTGGAGGAGGTCTCAGTTGCTGAAACACGTGTCTTGATCGCGCCCGAGATCATGGATCGTCTCAAGCGCGTACTGGTCACGCGTCTGGCCGATGAGCAGGGACAGGCCGTGCGTTATCGTCGCCTTGCGACGCGCCAGGGTGACCTGGAGGGGGATCACCAGACTGCCATGGAAGGGGTGCAGCAGCGCCTGGCCTCATCCCTCACCGTGCTCTGCGAGGAGTACCAGATCCAGCTCGATGGGCCCAGTCGCGAGCGACTGCTGGCCAGTCTGACCAATGATCTCTGTGGTTTCGGTCCGCTCACCGAGTTGATGAGTGATGAGAGCGTCAGTGACATCCTCGTCAATGGCGCTGATGAGATCTGGGTGGATCGCGGCGGGCGACTGGAGGCCACCTCACTCAGTTTCGACGACGAGGCGCATCTGCAGCGCTTCGTCGCGCGCCTGATCGCGCCGCTCGGCAAGCACCTGGATGCCTCAAACCCCATCGTGGATGCACGTCTGGCCGATGGCAGTCGTCTGCATGCAGTCTGCGCACCCCTGACCCCCGATGGCATCCTCGTCTCGATTCGCCGGTTCCGCCGGCACCATCTCACCGGGGCGAGGCTCGTGGACAGCGGATTTTTGAGTCCGGGCCTGCTGGCGTTGCTGGAAGCGGCCGTGATCGCTCGGCTCAACATCGTCATCAGTGGCGGTGCCGGGGCCGGCAAGACCTCCTTGCTCAACCATCTGGCCGGTTACATCAATGCGCGCGAGCGGCTGGTGAGCGTGGAGGAGTGCGCCGAGCTGGATCTGCAGCATCCGCATGTCGTCAGGCTGGAAAGCTATCCCGTCGCCGGAGACACGCCGCGCCCACAGGGGCTGGGGGAGCTTCTGCGCGCGGCATTGAGGATGCGCGCGGACCGTATCATCGTCGGCGAGGCACGTGGTGGTGAAGTCTTCGAGATGCTGCAGGCCATGACGGTGGGGCATGACGGCAGCCTGACCACCCTGCATGCCAATGGCGCGCTGGATGTGCCGGTGCGCATGCTGGCACTGGCCTTGATGAGCAGTGCTCATCCGGACCGTCAGGTGATCGAGGAGATGGTGCGTCTGAGCGGGGCGCTGATCGTGCATCTCGAGCGCGATGCCGACGGCCACCGTCAGCTTGCCAGCCTGGCTTGGCTGGGTGAGGCGCGTCCTCGTGAGCTGTTGCAGCGTCGTGCAGGCATGCCGGCCGGTGAGGCATGTGATGAAGACGCCTATCAGGCCGACCCGGAGGTGCTGGATGCCTTCCTCGCGCATCTGGCATCGCGCGGGGCCTCCCTGGCAAGCGGTGTCAGGGATGGCTGGTGCCAGGGCCCGTCACCGCAGGGGAACTGACATGTTGATCCTGCTGCTGGTCTGCATCGCGCTGTCTGCCCTGTGGTTGATCATCAGCATGATCAGGGCGCAGCGTTTCATGGGCGCGGATACCACGCTCGGGCTGATGCACCGCCGAGAGATGCCACGTCTCGAGCGCCTGCTGGCGTTGCTGGACATCAGCATGCGGCCGGTGCTGTTCGTGGCGGGCGTGTGGGGAAGCAGCGTGATGATCTTCGTGATCTTCCTCGGCTGGTTCCCCGGCAACCTGTTGCTTGCCTCACTGGCATTGATGACGAGCCTGTTGCTGGTCGGCTTCCTGCTGCATGAATTCGCCAGTCGGCGCATCTTCCGCTTCGAGGGGGATCTGATCCAGGCGCTGGACATGCTGGAAGCGAGCCTGAAGCTGGGAGACAACCTGCGCAACGGGCTGCGCCTGGCGGGGGCATCGTCCCTCAAGGCCTCACGCCGCGAACTGATGCAGCTTGTCTATCGGCTGGACATGGGACTGTCACTGAACGAGGCCTGCGAGCGGATGCTGCGCCTCTACCCCTGCGAGAGCGTCAGACTGTTCACGGCGGCGATGATCAGCGCCGAGCGGCGTGGCATGAGCTTCGCAAGCCTGCTGCCCTCTCTGCTGCCCACGCTGCATGAGCGTTACCAGATGCGCCGTCAGCTGCGTACCGAACTGTCCGGCGCGCGCTACTCCCTGCTGGTGATCGCCTTGCTTCCCTACGCCATCGTGCCCTTCATTCTCTGGAAGGAGCCGGACTGGCTGAGATTGCTGCTGGAGCACCCGCTGGGCAGCGTGCTGTTGCTGGGCGCCGTGTGCTGCCAGATTCTGGGCTTTGCCTGGCTGCGTCACATGATGAGGAAGCAGCCATGAATGGCCTTGCCTCGCTGCCGTCATGGTCGCTCCCCGACGCCTACCTGCCGGACATCATCATCCTGTGTGTGCTGGGCGCGCTGCTGGCGCTGTATCTGGCCCTGCAGAGCACCTTCAGGGTTCGTCTGGAGCAGAGCGGCATCGCGCAGGTGCTGCAGGAGCTGTTGCGCAATCCCGATGACATCCGACAAGGCCGCTCACTCACGCCACGTCGGCGCATGCGTCAGGCCGGGCTGGAGTCGCGTCGCGTGATCTGGTGGTGGGTATTCCAGCTGATGTTGCCCGTTCTGCTGGGCTTGCTGGTTCTGCGCGTTATGGGTACGGGGCTTGGCGCTCTGGCGGGCCTGCTGATGGGAATCCTCCTGCCGCATCTGTGGCTGGGGCAGCGTCGGCGTGAACGCCAGACACGCATCGCCGCGGCGCTGGGCCATCTGCTGGCCGTCTCGCTGGCGTATCAGCGCCATGGCCTGTCGCTGGCCGCATCGTTGCGGGAGGCTGCTCGTCAGGCACTGCCGCCTGCCCATCCGCTGGCCTTCGAGCTTGAGCTGTTCAGTGCAGAACTGGAAGGCGGGTTGTCGCTCAAGGAAGCCGCCTCGCGAATTTCTAGGCGCACTGGCAGCCGCGAATTGCACCAGTTCGCCATGTTGCTGGTGGCGGGCAACCGGATGGGCAACCCCTTGCATGATGTGCTGGAAGCCTTTGCCGCCCAGCTGGCGCGCCAACAGAGCGAGCGCCAGCGCAAGGCGATGCAGCAACGCAGCGTCAAGGCGCTGTTTCCGATGTTGCTCGTCGGCGGCCCCTTGTTCTTCGTGCTGGTGATCTTTCCGGCCAGTCTGCGCGTTCAGGAGGTTCTGATCCTGATGAGAGAGCTGTGGTAATGCGGCGAGGCCGACAGCCTCGCCAGCACAATCATCTCGGGGGAAAGCACATGGCGGCAGATAAGAGGTCGGTCACTCACGCATGCCGTTCGCCTGGCAGACAGGGCGGTTTCATCATCACCATCGAGCTGATCCTGATCACTTCGATCCTGATCATCGGCTCGCTGGTCGGGCTGGCGGCGATACGGGATGCCCTCTTCAAGCATTACATGACCCAGCAGTCACGCGAGCTGGTGGTCGAGGATGCCAACGGGCGCGCGCTGGGTGAGGTCTTCGATGTCGATGAGCATGACGCCCCGCGCATTCTGTATTTCGATCGCAGCCAGCCTCCCGTGGTCAGTCGCGCCTTGATCGGGATACGGGATGACCGCTTCTCCAGTCGTGAGCCACTCTATTACGCCACTGCCAATTGCAGTGGTGACCCTTGTCTCAAGTCCGCCAGTGATGAAGCGACCGACAGCCGTGATATCGCCGGTGACGTGAATGCCGGCAGTGTCAGCTATCTGCATGCGCTGCAGGGCGGACCTGTCTATGCCATCGGCCCCGGCGAACCTGCTGCCTTGCCGGGATTTCTCTATCGCGGAACACCCCAACAATGTCCTTTCAGCGGCAGGGACGTGCAGTCGCGCTGGATATCGCAGAAGGTGATCGCGGGGACGCCTTGCGAGACGTTCACGCTGGAAGAGCAACAGAATCCGCCGGCGGATACCAGCTGTCTGTTGAGCACCGGGGTGCTCGACCTGTGCACGCCACCCCCCGGGACCGTCGCGCAGGATGACATTCTCACCAATTACCTCGGCCCGGTGGATGCGTTGGTGGATGCGACCCTGGGCACGGTGAATGCATTGCCCACCTGTAGTCTGCTGGGAGTCTGTGTTCCAGAAGTGGAGGTGGGAACCCTGTACTGTCCCGTGGGGACGCAGCTTCAGGAGGACGGTGATCTGGTGACCGCACTGGTACGTTCGTTGTTCGATCAATTGCGAGCTACCACTGACCTGGGACTGATCGAGCCCTTGCTGCAGGAGGTGACGAACCTGCTCCCCGGCACGCTTGAATGCTCCGCGGAAGGGGGCTTCCAGCTGGCGGAAAGCGTGCCCTCTGCGGAGAATCCCTCCGACAATGCGCTCGAAGGACTGGCAGCGCCCTTCCAGTTGCGGTCACCAGGCAGCGCAGGCAATGTCTGGTTCAGAACCTCGCCGGATGGAGAAGGGCGCTAGCGGCATGAGCCATCGGCGTGTCTTTTATTTCGTGTCTTTCACTGCGCGTCTTTCACTGCGCGTTCTTGACACCTCGGCTGATCACCGGCGCGCAGCGCTCGGGGTTGATGCTGACCACGCGCAGGCGATGCCCATCAGGCAACACACAGTCCAGGACCTGCCAGGCACAGCCCGGGGCGCTGCTGCCGTGGCTTTCCATCAAGTGTGCGCCGTGGGCCTGCAGCAGGTACCTGACGTGGGGGAAGTCATCGCGATCCACCTCCAGAGTCAATTTGCGGCTGTCCGGTTGCTCTGCGCTCAACTGCAACAACAGGACGCTGGTCTGCCCATCGGGTGCGTGATGCAGTTCGAGCGTCGCGCTGGTCGCGTTGCGCAGCAATGTGGGCAGGGCGAGAGTCTCCTGGAAGAAGCGGCAGGCGGCTTCCAGATCGCGCACCTCCAGAATGGCTGGGTGCAGGGACAGGCGTTGAATCATGGGGGACCTCATGACAAGAGGGAGGGAATGAGCCTAGTGTCGTGGCAGTCCGTGGGCGGCGCACTTTGAATCTGATGATGGTCATGATGGCTTGTCGCTATCGCAGCGTGCACCGAGCGTGGCGTGGCAACTTGTCGCATTTGTCGCATCTCGCGACTGAACCGTTAGCATCCGTGCAACTGACAGAGTCAGGACCCATCGTCCAGGCGCACCGCATCGTGCGGTGACGCTCATTGCCATGCTTCCGGGGCTTTCATGTCGCTGCGCAAACTGGCCCTCATGGGGCTCAGTGCTCTCGCTATCATGTTGATCGTGCTGGTGATGGGGTTCAATGCCTCCCATCAACCGCGCGAGGCCTGGCCGACGACGCTGGAACTGTCTTCAACGCGCGGCACCTTGACTCCCGGCACGCTAGCCGGTGAAGAATCCGGGCATCTGAGCCTGTTGATCCCCGGCTTCACCCATTGCCCGGATATCTGTCCGCTGTCCCTGGCGCGTCTGCAGATGGTCTGGCAGCGCCTGGACCTTCAGGATCAACACAGGTTGCACCCGCTGTTCCTGACCCTGGACCCCGCCCGCGACACCCTGCCTGTCCTCACTCGCTATCTTTCCGCCTTCCACCTGCCGGTGACAGGGCTTCGCACGGCCCCGGACGATGAGCAGAGTCTCAAGGCCCTGACGCAGCGATTGGGCCTCCAGTTTCATGTGCGCGAGCACGGTCCAGCCGCTCATCCTGCTGACGACTACATGATCGACCACAGCGTGGCGATTCTCGTTCTCGATGATCAGGGCCGACTGCGCGATACCTTGCCGCTCAGTCAGACGCCGGCCCAGCTAGCCGATCGCATCGAACAGCTGCTCGACTCGGTGCATGACTCGGTGCACGACTCGATAGATCAGGGCGCGGGGCATGATGTGCCAGCGGAGTCGGCCTCATGATGTCGGCTCCATGCTCGCGCCAGACTCGAGATGAGTCCGTCTCCTTCCACCGTGCACTGTCACGCCTGACGGCGGCCAATGGCCACGCGGTCTTCGTGATGTTGCTGGCGCTGGCCGCGATGCTGGTGATGCCACTGGCGGCGCCACGTGTGGTGATGGTGAATGATCACGCTGTCTTCGAGAGCCCCGGCGCCGGGCATTGGGTCAGCGGGGATAGCGACTGGATCACTCGCGCGGCACGCGAGAGTGGCTCCCAGGCGCAGATCACCCACAGTTCTGCCGCCTCGGATTGCCCATTGGCCAGCATGGCCGCCTTCACGCTGGCATTGATCGCCGCCGTGCTGGTACTGATGCTGGCAGTCCTCGGGCGAGACGCCACGCCTCGCCCATTGCCGGTCTCCCGACGGGAGATCGGTGTCCATCTACGTCCTCCCGGGCGGGCACCGCCTTTCCCATCAGTGTTTGCGTGAACGCTTCCGGGGCCGTCGTGACGGCTCCAGACCATGTTCGGTGACCCCGCGTTGACCGACGGACCCTGGATCCGTCGCACGTGGGGCGCCTGCTGATGGGTAATTTGTGCAATGAAGACCGCAACAGACACTGGAACCGCCAGCCGCGCCGGGCGGGGGTTCAGCGATATCTACCGGGCAGTATGGCGCTGGCATTTCTATGCCGGCCTGTTGGTGCTGCCGTTTCTGGTACTGCTTTCCGTGACGGGAGGCCTGTACCTGTTCCGCGATGGCATCGATCAATTCGTCCATTCCGACCTGATGAAGGTCAACACGCCCGTCACGCAGAGTGCTCAGAATCCGGCAGTGACAAGCCTGCCGTTGAGCGAGCAGGTGGATCAGGCGCTCGCGAGTCTTCCGGGCACGCCGGTGCGCGTCGTGCCATCTCCCGCCCGTGACCTGACCACGGAAGTCGATATCGTGGCAGCCGATGGCAGTGGCAAGCAGGCCGTCTACGTCAATCCTTACAGCGGCGAAGTCCAGGGGCAGATGGCCTACCGCGACAGCATCATGTGGACGGTACGTCGTCTGCATAGCCTCGCGATCACGGGGCCGATCGGTAACGCGGCGCTGGAGATCGCTGCCGGGTGGTCGATCCTGCTCGTGTTCAGCGGGCTATATCTGTGGTGGCCGCGGGGCCAGAAAGGGGGTGTGGTCACGCTGCGGACCACGCCGGCGCGCCGGCTGTGGTGGCGGGACCTGCACGCCGTGTGTGGCATCATCGCGGCCGGCTTCATCGTGTTTCTCGCCGTGACCGGCATGCCGTGGTCGATGGTCTGGGGGGCCAAGGTCAACGAGTTGGCCAATGGGCATAACTATGGGTACCCCGATGGCGTGCGCGTGAACACGCCGATGTCGGATGCCCGCCTGGTGGATCAGGAATTGACCAGCTGGTCGCTTGAACAAGCCGTTATCCCGTTATCTTCTTTGCCGGGTGACGCCGCTGATCCCATTGTCGACGAGGGTGAGCACGCCGGTCACGGCGGCTCTGGCGCAAGTTCCGCGCCGGTGAAAGCGGCTGTGCCACTGAGCGCTGCGGCGATTGCCCACGCCGATATCGGCCTCGACGAGGCAGAACGCATCTTCGCTCGCGAGGGCCTGGCGCCGGGCTATGCCATCAATCTGCCGAGCACCGCTCAGGGCGTCTATACCGGCTCCGTGTATCCGGATGCGCTGGAGCGCCAGCAGGTCGTGCATGTGGATCGCTACTCCGGCGATGTGCTGCTCGACATGCATTACGCCGACTACGGGCCATTGGGACGGGCGCTGGAGTGGGGCATCAATGTGCATCTGGGGCAGCAGTACGGCCTGATCAATCAGCTGATTCTGCTGATGGCGTGTCTCGCGATGGTGATGATGAGCGTCGGGGCAGGCGTGATGTGGTGGAAGCGTCGTCCGGTGGGCGGTATCGGTATCCCGCCGCTGCCCAGGGAGCGCAAGCGTATCGCCGGTGTCTGGGGCCTGATGATGATCATCGGGGTGATCTTCCCGCTGGTCGGCCTCTCGCTGATCGTGATGGGCCTGCTCGATTGGCTGTGGATTCGTGTCAGTGCCTCTCGTCACCACGATGCGGCGGAGGCCAGCGCATGAAGCCGTCATCCGTCTTCCCATCACTTCCCTCAACTGGCTTCCCATCACTTCCGTCTTCTCCGCTCGCGCAGGCCATGAGCGGTCTGCCCAGTCGTCGGCGTCTGCCAGTGACGGTCGCGGCGGTATTGGCGAGCAGTGCCTCATTTGGCGTCCACGCCGAGGAGAGCTCCGTCTCGCAACTGCCTCTGGTGCATGTCGAGGCCGAGGCACCCATGGCCAGCCCCATCGTCGAGTCAAGCCAGGGGCATGCCAAGGGCAATCTGGATATCGGTGAGCAGCTGCGTGAGGTCAACGGCGTCAGTGGCTCTCGTCTGGGCAGTCATGGTGTCTCGGCCATCTTTCGGGCGCAGGGCGGTGAACGCCTGATTCAGGAGGTCGATGGGGCGCCGCTCTATCCGGCCTGCCCCGGCGGCATGGACACCACGCTGGGCTATGCGACCACCGGCAGTCAGTCGGATCTCACCCTCTACAAGGGCGCGCAGAGCGTCAGTCGTGGTCCCAGCTTTGCCGCAGGCACCGTCGAGGTGACGCGTCACACGCCATCACGCACCGACGATGACGGCGTGCATGGCACCTTGGGGACCGGCTGGCGCAGCAATGATGATGCCACCAGCGAGACGCTGTCGCTGACCGCCAAGCAGGGCGATGTCTGGGCTGCGCTGGACGTCGAGCATTCCGAGCGCAACAACTATGAGGACGGCAACGGCGATACCCAGTCTGGTGCCTATCGCAGCGACAATGGCAGTGTCCGTGTCGGCGCCTTCGCCACTGAGGATGTCGCCATCGAGGCGGGGGTCGCTGTCGTCAGGATCGACGATGCGCTCTATCCCACCATGGATGCGCCACGCAGTGACATGGACCGCCAGTACCTCAAGTTGACCATCGACAATGCCGGGCCTTTCTCGCACACCGAATCGCAGATCAACCATGCCCGCGTCGTGCACGACATGGACAATGTCACCCTGCGTGACGTTGATGACTCCAGATCGAGCATGGACATGAGTTCCAGCATGGACATGAGCTCGGGCATGGACATGAGCGACATGGCCATGTTCTCCAGCGCGACCACCGAGACCTGGTATGCCAGCACCCAGGGCGATATCCCGCTGACCGTCGCCGGGCGTGACGCGACACTGACATTGGGCGCTGACGCCGAGCGTCTGGAAAGCAACGCCGACTCCCGGATGGGCATGTCGCTGGACAGCCTCTCGGACAGTCAGACCTGGCCGGATGTCGTGCGCACGCGCGGTGGGGTGTTCGCGGAACTGGATACCACGCTGGATGCCGACAATCGCCTGGTGACTGGCGCGCGCTATGACGTCTCCCTCAGCGATGCGCGAGATGCCGATGAGGTGGTGGGCAGCAATACCTCGGCCATCTCCGCCTGGCGGGATCAGTACGGAGAGGATGTCGAGGTCAGTCAGCGGGATGGGGAATTCAGTGCGCTGGCGCGCCTGGAGCATCGCGTCAATGAAGCGGTGAAAGGCTACGCGGCGCTCAGTCGCAGCGTGCGCTTCCCCACCGCCACCGAGCGTTATTACAACCGCCAGTCCGAAACTGACGGTTGGCTGGGCAATCCCGAGCTTGAGCCAGAGATCCATCAGCAGCTCGAACTGGGGGTGGCGGTCAGGCAGGGCGCCTGGCGTTATTCGGCGGACACCTACTACAACCGGGTGCATGACTGGATCGAGCTGACCGAAGGGGACTCGCTGACCACCTATGACAATGTCGAAGCCGAGATCTATGGTCTCGAGCTCGAGGCCAGCTGGCAGCAGCATGGCTGGCGGCATTCGGCAGGCGTCGCCGCCACCCACGGCACCAACCTGAGCGATGGCACGCCGTTGTCCCAGGTGGCACCGTTCAATGGCTATCTGGCGACACGCTATGACGCCGATGCCTGGTGGGCCGGTGCACGTCTCCATGCGGCAGCACGCCAATCACGCATCTCCGACAGCGAACAGAAGACGGCAGGTTTCGGCATCGTCGGGCTGGAAGGGGGCTATCGTGTCACTGACGCCATCGAGCTGAGCGCCGGCATCGCCAACCTGTTCGACAAGGCCTACGCCTACCACGTCAATCGCTTCTACGATGATCCGCTGCAGGGCGACGTACGCGTCAATGAGCCCGGGCGGATCTTCTGGACGCATGCCCGCTGGAGTTTCTGAGGTCAGTGTCACTGCAACAGTGAGCGCTGGTCGTTATCCGTTAGAGCGCGAGAAGCCCGCCATCGGTCGTCAAACATGACTGATGGCGGGCTTCTTGTTCAAGGCAAGTTACAGCTTGATGGCTCTCAGCGCTGGTGGGTTCTCCTCAGAGCCTTCAGGCGCGGCCGATATGCTCGCGCAGATGCTCACGATAGGCCCGCGTATAAGCCTCCAGATCGGGATTCTTGATCACATCAGTGGCCAGATAGGTCGGAAGTGCCGACATGCCCAGGAATTCCATCGCCTTGTGCACGGGATAGTAGACGGCATCGATGCCTTTGCCTTCGAAGAAGTTGCCCGCTTCATCAAAGGCTTCGAGGGGCGCATTCCAGGTCAGTGACAGCATGTAGCTGCGGCCCTGCATCAAGCCACCCGTGCCGTAGCCCTGGGTCGGGTTGGTGCGGTGACGGCCATCGCTGGCATACAAGGCACCATGGCCTTCTGTCAGGACATCATCGAGATACTGCTTCACGGTCCACGGCAGGCCCATCCACCATGGGAATAGCGCTTTTTCCCGGCGATTAATACTAATTCTCTAATGTTACTTGCGGGCGTCAACCACGCGGGTTTGCGGCGTTTTTGTCTTCCTCCACGCTACCGTTGTATATCATCAATTACGGCCCTTTCTGTATCATCAGTGTACCAAATGACTTACTGGTACCAAATGAGAGGGGATGGTACACATTTTGGTACTCTCAAACAGTGTTTCTTAACCCAGAATCGAGCCATTTTTCGGCTTGGCACTGTACCAAGGAGGCAGCGTGGCAACATACCAAAAGCGGGGGAGCAGCTGGAGAGCAATCGTTAGAAAACAAGGGTTTCCCGTGCAGAGCAAAACGTTCCGCACGAAGGGCATGGCCCAGGAGTGGGCGCGAAAAATCGAGGATGACATGGCCTCGGGAAAAATGGATGAAGACGCGCGTCTACAGAGCATCACGCTGGGTGAGATATGGAAGTCCCACGTCGAGCATCTGAAGCATCAGTCGCACCGCCGGGACTACCGGAACCTGACCGACGCAAAGATCATGAACGAGTATTTCGGCTCCGATATGCCGATCGGCGAGCTGGACTACAACGCCCTGGTCAAGTTCTGTGAATACCGGGTCAAGCACGATGGCGTTGCCCCCGCGACCAACCAGCGCACCTTGATGGCACTGTCCAGCGCACTGTCCACGGCGACCATGACACTGGACCTGCCGTCGTCGTATGTGGTGGAGATGAAGAAGTGGCGCAAGCAGGTCGGGCGGTCAGGCTTGTCCGGCAAGCCGCAGAGCCGTGAGCGTCGTGCATCGCCCAGGGAGCTGGACGCGATCATCACGGCGGCGTACCACACCCGCCACATGCTGACGTCACCGTTGCATGATGTAGTGGATTTCGCCGTGGAGTCCGCCATGCGCCAGGGCGAGATTCTGTCGATCCGTTGGGATGACCTGGACGCAGAGTCGGGGATTATCGTGATCCGCGATCGCAAACACCCCACCATGAAGTCGGGCAACCACCAGCGCGTCCCGTTAATGGGCCGAAGCCTGGAAATCATTCAGCGACAGCCGCGTGTAGACGAGCGGATTTTCCCCTACACAAAGACGCAGATCGGCGGTGGATTTACCCGTATCTGTGAGCGGTTGGAGATCAAGGACCTGCGTTTCCATGACCTGCGCCATGAGGGGATTAGCCGTCTGTTTGAACAGGGATATCAGATTCAGGAAGTCGCAATGGTGTCAGGTCATCGGGACTGGGGAAGTTTGAAACGCTATACGAATCTGCGCCCGGAAGACCTGGTCAATCGTGAGCGTGAGCAGCTGGCAAAGAAGGACCGCCCACCGGCTGGAGAGGGGGAATAGGGCAAACAAATACGCCCCGGTTGTCCGGGGCGCTGGTACCAGTCATCGCTTCACAGCGTCTGGTCCTTGGCTAGATAGGATCACCTCCTTGCCGCTTGCCTCAGAGCGGGCCTAGCGCAAAGGACACTGCAAGAATGACCTTGGCACTAGGCCCGCCGGCAAGCGGTCAGGCGGCGGCTTCCGCACGCTGTTTGTCGATGTACTCCGCAACATCGGTAATGTGAACCATCGGCTTGCCATTGATGCGGGTAACCTTGATCGGGAAGGTGCCCTGGGAAATCTGGTTCCGGGCAGTGGACAGGGCGATGCCCAGGATATCTTCCGCGACCTTGGGCAGCGGGAGCGTGACGGTTTCATACAGGGCTAGCAGGGCGAATTCGGTTTTCATGGTAGCTCCTACTGGTTACTGGTGTGATTATTATAAGTAGTGCTTATTTATTTCCGCAAGCGCTTGGACTCAGAGTAGGTAATGGGGCGTGGGTCCAAACAGCGCTTGATGGGGTAGCCGAGCTTGCGGCGGCGGTAAAACGTATCGGGGCTCAAGCCGTTGGCGACTGCCTGACGGACCAACCCCCCGCGCAGAGGGGTTGTCAGGGCTTCTTCTTCCGTCATGCCTAGCTGACTCATGCGGTAATAGGCAGTCTTGGGCGCGATGCCGTGGGCCTTGCACCGGGCCTGGAAGGATGGGCGGATGGGGGCGACCAGCTTGTCGCCCCTGTGCCCGCGCACATACCGGGAACGTACTGTGGCGAACTTGAGCCCATGTTTCTCGGCCAATGCCCTCAGCTGCGCATGAGTCAGCTTGTCGCCTGACTTGCGGTTCTTGGCAAGTGCAACAAGGTCTTTCATAGGCGTGATACCACTCTATAAAAGTCGATGTCCTCCCGAGTATCCGCACTGCTTATAACGTGACCCGGTTTAAGGGCGTCATCGAGCTGGATGATGTAGCTGATCTTACTGCCGACACGGAACAGCTCGTTTGTATCGTCCCGGTAGACAAGAACCTCTTCACCTTCCTTCAGTTCCTTGGGATCAACATGTTGAAGCAGCAGTCGTTCGCCCAGGAAATAGCGAGGCTGGTAGTGGTCGCAATCAACCACGATCACCGTCAGGTTCTCGGCGGGTATAGCGGCATCGGCGGTGACATCCACTATTTCCCCTTTGGTGGCGTTGCTCATCATTCCTCCCTTAGACATGACAGATCGTGTGACGAGCGTCATCCGTGGGTAGGCTTCACTGACAAGGATTTTCGGGTCCAGCTCACGCGGTTCGACACCCATCAGACTGGCGAAACGAATGATGAAGTCGGTGTTGGTAGCAACTTTTCCAGACAGATACTGCGAGAGGGCGGGTTGTGACATCTCCAAACGAGCAGCAGCTTGGTGCTGGCTTAGACCCAGGTTCTTCTTGTTAGCGTCCCACACGGCTTTTATTCGCTGCGCGACTTCACGGTCGCGTTCTGTGATCCGGCGGTTCGGGGCAGTCATAGTGATTCAGCTCCAACGGAGTTAGGGGCTACTACATACCCCCCAAACGCTCACGGCCTTGTACAAATATACAGTATCGAATGTATGAAATCGGCAAACGAGACGGACTTTTCGACTAGCGCTTTCGTCGTATAACCCTGTCGGCATTCGTCCAGATCAGTAATGACCAGAACCCCCTTCGGGTGACCAACGACAACCCACGCTTCTATCCCAGATTTCTGTAAGCCTTCCAACCATTCGTACTGTAATTCTGATACATCGGGGGTAACAACTGTGCTCTCCCGCTTAGGGATTCCACTAATATATTTATATTCAACCCACAGTTGATTTTTAGCGCAATAGAAGGCGTCAGGCACACCGCCCTGGAAGTTGTCATTGATCTTCCAGATGCGGGTGAGCCTGCGTTCTTCCTTCAGCGCCCGATGTACCTTTCGCACAAAACCGTGCTCATTCATCGTCGCTTTCCTCCCTGTAGGGGGGTAGCGGCACGGGGGGCGATAGCAATTCTAACGAAAAATCGAGAACGAGGTCAGCGACCTTGTTCCTACGCACGGTTGATCCTACAGCATTCCTGCGTAAAAAATCGTCAATTCGAGGCGCCAGGTCCAGCCGTAGTTCGTGATCCCGGGCTTCCTGCTCCGTTTCGTGTGAGGTGCCGTCGGAGGCGACGTACACCACTCGTTGTGTCACAGGCATTGTCTTGGTCATCCGTTCTCAAGGTGGGGGTACAAGAAGACCGGCCGGAGCCGGTCTTATCTTGAAGGTCAGTAAGCAGTGCTTATGCTGCTTCGCGCGACTTCTCCGCTTCTTCTTCGAAGGACGCCTTGATCTGGGTGTAGAACTGCTTGGCGTGCTCGTACAGGTCCTCGGACGCCCAGCCCAGGTTCTCGACCTTGTAGTTGTAGAAGTCGCCCTTGGAGTTGGACTGAGAAGTGACGCTCAACTTCCAGACACTGGAGAAGCGGTCACCGCCCAACTCATTGAGATCAGTGTTCCAGCGGCGGCTGATCTTGAGCTTGGTGGAGTTCATGTTGAGGATGGCCGGGCGCAGCTCGCCGGTTTCCGGGTTGACGATCAGGACGGTGTGGCGACCCGTCTCCACCACCTCGAACATCTCGGTGCTGCCACCGCCTTCTTCCTTGGCCTTGGCCATTGCGGCATCGGCGGTCGGATAGGCACCATGGAAACCACCACCGAACTTGCGCTTACGGAACAGCGCGTATTCGTGATCGTAGTAGAGGTTGATCAGGATCAGCTCGTCGTGCAGCGCGCTGCCCAGGGTGACCAGAATCTTGCCAGGCTCTGCACCAGGCACGTATTCCGCCTTGTCCTTCTTGATTTCCGGGGAGAGGTCCTGGAGCAGCTTGATGGCCGGGATGGCCATGTCAGCAGAACTGACGTTCTCGTTACCCGCGCCGGTTGCGTTGGCAACGTGAGACGGCAGTTTCTTGGAGTCATTGTTGACGATGAGATCGTTAGCCATGATATCGGTCCTATTGGTTCGATTGATTCTGAGGTTGTGACGCACAACCCCAAATATAAGCACTGATTATTGAATTGTCACGCCTTACGGAATGACAATTTGTCTCGCTCCATCGGAGAGGTGCCCGGCGGCACCACACCGTCTACCTGCAGCACCTCGCGGTAGGCGGCGCTGGCGATGCGTTTCTGGAGCAGGTAGAACGCATCGTGCTGCTTCACGTAGCCGAAGAACGCTTCCCAGTCGTCCACGCTGGCGACCGTCTCGGTGCTGTAGCTGGCCGTATGGCCCGCCGCAGACACACGATCCAGCTCGTTTTCCTTCAGGTACTCGAGCAGCTGTGATTCCAGCTCGTCGTGCAGCTTCTTGAGCACCTTGGCGCGGTCGTTGGCATCTTTCAGCTCGGCCTTGGCTTCGCTGAAACGAGTGATCAGGTCGTTGAGTTCGCTCATGTCAGAAGTCTCTGTTGTAGACGGTCATCACGACCGTTTTACCGTTGGAGAGGCGCACGACAGGGAAGACGCAGCGCCGTGTGATGTAGAAGCCGGGTTTGGCCCCTGCATGCTTGTTGTTGCGGATGTGCGGGAATGCGCGGTGGCCGAGGAGCTGGCGCACTCTGCGAGACGCGGGTCGTGCCTGGTGCCATTCGTCCTCGATGCCGTCGAGGTCATCGAAGCGAGCGGCCCACCGTGCCCGCGCGTGATGCGTGAACACGACATGCTTCATGCCGCCGTCCGTTGCTGGAAGAGGGCGAGCAGGTCATCCATCCGGGTCAGCTTGCCCTCCAGCTGCTCGTAGACCTGTTCCTCGGCGGTGTCACGGGCAGCGATGTGGATGGTCTGCGTGGCCTTGGTCTGGCCGGCGCGATAGATGCGGCGGTTGAACTGCTGGTAGTGCTCGGCGTTGTAGGTCGGGGAGCACCAGATCGTGGCCGTGCCCTTGGTCAGGGTCAGACCGTGGCCGGCGGACTGCGGGTGAGCAAAGACCACCTGAAGGCGACCGGCCTGGAAGTCCTCGACCACCTTGATGCGGTCCTCGTTCTTCACCGACCCATCGATCACGCCGTAGGGAATCTTCAGCTTGTCAGCCAGCTTGGTCAGTGCCTCGACCTCATGCTTCCAGTTGAAGGCGACCAGGCTGTGCTCGCGTTCCTGGACCAGCTGCATGACCAGGTCATAACGGTCCTGGTGGAAGGTGGTCACATCACCGTCGCCGTTGTAGACCGCACCCGTCAGGAGCTGGAGCAGCTTGCGCACGCGGACACCGGCATTGACCGCTGTCACCCGCTCGCCGTCGTCGTTCTCGACCACATTGGTTTCAAGCATCTGCAGGTACAGGGCCCGCTGCTTCGGGGAGAGATCGACGTGATAGGTGAGGGTCTGGTTGGCCGGGATGTCCAGGCAGTCTTCGAAGCGGTAGCGGATGCAGATATCGGCCAGTGCCTGCGCGACGTGTTCCTCGGCACCGTCCTTGGCGACCCACTTGACCATCTTCGGGTCTGGGCCGACCTGGATGGGGTCGGTGACCTGGTTGCGGAACTGGAAGAACTTGTTCCCCAGGTGCTCGCCGTCATCGATGATCAGCGTCGGATGGAAGATGTCGAGCACGTCCTTGGCCGTCGGGGTACCGGACATGGCGATGCGACGGTCGAAATAGGTGCGAAGGGTCAGCATGGCCTTGGACCGCTGACTGGTAGCGTTCTTGAACGCCGTGGCCTCATCGATGACCAGCCAGTGTTCCTGGTCATCGGGGAATGCTTCATGCATGAATCGGGCGTTCTCCTTCTTGGTGGCCCACTTCACCGCATCGTGGTTGGTGATGATGATGTCGGCGCCGGAGAGGAACGCTTCCAGGCGGTTCTTAGCGTAGGCGATCGAGTAGGTGAACTCGTCACCCAGCCACTTGGCGATGTCATCGCCCCAGGAAGGCTTGAGGATCGAGAGCGGAGCGAGGACCAGCATGCGACCCTGGCCACCGTCACGGCGCCAGCGGCGGAAGGCTTCCAGCGTACTGATCGTCTTGCCCGTTCCCGGGTCGCTCTGGACCCAGGCGCGGGGAGTGTTCGTCAGAAAGACAGCGGTGTGTTCCTGATGATCAAACAGCTCCATGGAGTCTCCTATGAGGCATACGCCTTGCGATTACGGTTGGCACTGAGAAGCGCTGCCACGACGACGACCAGCAACTGGATCATTTGCAGGGTGGCCATCACGGTGCGCACGACGGTGGTCGCGGTGAACGCGATTTTCTGGAGCAAGAGCAAGAACGTCATTCACGTCTCCTGGGAGTCATGAGCCACAACAGCCCGAGGGCAGCGGCCATGATCATCAGGGCAATCAGCAAGTAGCCGATCGCGTTATGGATTGCGGCCAGCATCGCGCCTGTGAGGGCGATGGCGACCAGGGGCTTGCTTAGATTCATGAGTGGTTCCTTTCTCTATCAGGTGGAGGGGAGTGCCCGAGAGGCGGGCAAAGACGCGCGGCGGGCAGAACTTGTAGCGGTCGAGGTTCATGGCCTCGGCCCACTGCGCCACGGTGAAGGGGCGGTCCCGTTGCACCATCTGCAGGAACCGGGCTGTGATCATTCGGCGACCCTCCATTGGCAGGCGCCAGTCTCGGCGTGCGGGCAGAACTTGCAGTTGTTCTTCGACGGCTTCGGACGGGACAGCTGCTCGGCTGTGGCGTTAGTGAGCGCGAAGGCCCGCTTCTCGATACGCGGGAGGAAGACCATCGCCTGCTCACGGGTGAAGGACTTCTCGAGCTTCTGGCCCTGGTCGGTGTAGTAGAAATCGACCTTGATGAACTCAAGCTCCGGGTAGCGCTTGAACGCACCGACCGCGTACTGGAGCCCCTGATCGGAGTGCTTCAGCTCGTTGCCGAATTTCTTGCCGGTCTTGTGATCGATGATGTGGGCCGAGGTCCCCCAGCGACGGAACACGTCCAGCTTCATGCGGCACCAGACGTCCTTGTCGAAGAAGCCCGTCTGCCCCCAGGTGGCGGTGAAGCCCCAGTTCTGTTCCAGCTCGAACTGCTCCGGGGACTCGTCGAAGGCTTCGCGCAGCGTGCGATACTCGAAGCCCAGCTTCTCGAGGTTCTTGGGCACCCTGTCGGTGTACAGCTCGCCACGGATGAAGTGCTCGGCCTCGTCGTGAATCCGGTTACCGCGATCGGCGGCTTCGCTGGACGGCTCGGCGATCTTGTCCACCTTGCTGAGGTAGACGCGGTAGGGGCATTCCTCGAACTTCTTGAGGACCGAGAACGACCAGGCCGGTACCGGGCCGCGCGGGGCCTCGGCCAGTGACAGGGCATCCTCGGCCAGGGCAGTGGCGTCCGGGCGCTTGCCGGCGAACAGACTGTGGTTGGTGACGCTCGGCCCCTTGGGCGTCGCGGCCGGTTGCTTTTCAGGCGTGGTGGCGCCGTCGGGGCGCCCATTACCGAAGAGGTTCATGGGGTGGCTCCTAGTGGGTCTGGATGGAAGAGAGCGACTTCTGCTGGGCCGGGGTGCCGTTGTCACGGATCAAGGCCATGAGATCGACGTCCTCGTTGATTTCCCATGCGACGGGGGCGACACGAATCCGTTGGCCTGCGATGCGACGACGTTCGAAGTTGAGGCCGTAACGGGCCATCATCTTGGAAAAACTCAGCTTCCGAGTGACGTCGCCCGCCAGGGCGTTGTAGAGAATCAGCGCGTCGTCGAGGTTGAGAAAATCCCGAGACTCACCCGCCTCGAGGATGTCGATCGCCAGCCGCGCCAACACCTCGCTCGCCTGGCTGAGACGTACCGCGTCATCCGGTTGCGTCGGGCGAACATCCAGGACGTTGTTGATCAGCCACTCGAAGTCGCCACCGCGCAGTGCATCGACGTAGTCATCGACCCAGGTATTCGAGGCGTTACGCATCGCCGCCTTGGCTTCGGTCTGGAGCGGAATACGGGCGAATGCCTTGTCGATCTTGAAGGTGGTGAGGAAGTCCGCGAACTGCGGCAATTCCTGGGTAATGGCAAAGATCAACTTGGCCGTGTCGTACAGCGCATTGATCGGCGTGTTCTGGGCCGGAGCGACACAGAAACGGCGGTCGGTGGCACTGATCTTCAGCGCGTCGCGGGTGTTGGAGAAGAAGATCATGTTCTCGAACAGCTCGACGTTCTTCTGGTTGGAGCGCATGTGGCGCACCGAGCCGCTGGTTTCCGAGATCATGTTCTTCAGCTTCTCGTACATCCGGCTCCCTTCCTTGGCATCGGCCATGCGGAATTCATCGATGACGACCAGCAGCATCTGCTCGCGCCAGCCGTCATAGTTGTCTTCCAGGTCGAAAATCTTCTTCAGGGAGCTGTAGCGCTCGGTGAACAGCGGCTTGATGATCTGGTGGAACAGCAAGCCCTTGCCGGTGCCCTCGACCCCGTGGAACATCCAGGCGACGGACGTTTTCTCGCGGTACACGAAGGCGAAGGCGAGCCAGTTGATGAAGTGCTCATACTCCGCTTGGCCGTGACCCACGACGTGGTCGATCAACTTGTGGATGTTGGGCGCGACCTGGTTGAGGTAGCCGGCGGCATAGCCGTACTGGACGCCCTGGAACTCCTCGCTGATTTCCGGCTTGCGCATCATGTACGGCGAGGGGCGGAACAGGTTGAAGTGCTTGTTCGTTGAGTCGATCTGGCCCGTGGTGGACTTCGGGTCGAAGCTGACCTGCCAGGACTCGATCGGGTCAGGAAGGTCGGCGCCGTACTGGAGCATGAAGTCCCGAAGTGCCACACGGCTGGCATAGGCGTGATGCACCAGGGTGCTGTCCTCGGTGTTGTAGAGGACCGTCGAGTAGGTATCGGCATCCCGGTCGCGGAAGACCAGCGGTGAGACAGTTTCATCGACGACTTCATCCGAGATCGAGGCCATGTAATCCCGGTAGAAGTCCGGGGCCACCTTGACCATCTCGACGACAGGCTCGTCCTTGAAGTTGTAGATGTACTTCGGGTTGTCCTTCGGCCAGTAATAGGCGTTGGAGTCACCGCCGTTGAGGTTCGCGTAGACGAACGGGTCGTTCTCGTAGGCAATCTCGATGCTGACCGTATCCGGGTTGGTCAGCAGTTCGTGGTAGTGACCCTTGCGCGTCTCGATGACCTTGGTCTTGCCGACACGGCTGGGCAGCTGGGCCAGGGCGCGCAGCTCCTTGACCTTCTGCTTGATCAGGTTGTCAGCGGTCTGGGGGACAACCGCATTGATTTCCTTGGAGACGTTGGCCACCGGGGTTTCGCCGGGGATCAGGGCCACGCGCTCCTGGGGAGAGGTGAACGGGTCCCGGATCAATTCGCCGAGGAACAACGGCGTGGCGATATAGATCAGCCGGCTGTTGTCCGCCGTGCAGCGGTCCAGGGTGAAGTGCAGCGACTGACCGGACGGATTCAGCTCGATCTGCGCATCCAGGTCCGGGTGCGCAAAGTTGGCCTCGGTCAGCCACGCCTTCAGCTTGCCGGGTACCACGGGGGCGTCGAGCAGGAAGAACAGGTGCAGGCTGGCCGTCTTGGGCTTCATGCCGAAGGAGGAACTGGCATGCGCGACGCAGGCCGTGTTGCGTAGAGAGTCCGGCAAATAATCACGGGCGCGGTTGGCAGCGGCGGTCAGCGCTTCCTTGCCCAGTGGGCGCGGCAGGTCCATGTTGCCCAGGGGCATGTCATCGATGTCGATGACCAGAATCTGCGGGCGGAACTTCGGGTCGCTGCGACCGGCACGGGATTCGTTGGCCAGTGGCGTCGGGAAGTGCCCGGTGAAGAACGCATCGCCGCCACCGGAGTGGCGGGCGATCAGCTTGGCCAAGGTGTCCAGTCCCTCGAAGTCCGCCGTCAGCGGGTACTCGATCGAGGTGAGGTTCTTGGCATGGGGCGGGTTCTGCCGCCCCTCGAGGGTGTAGGTTTTCCCCAGGTGGACCTGGGCATTGACGAATGTGGCTGGGAACTGGTCCATCATCCCCTCCTGAAATGGCTGGCACGTTGGCGCTTTTGCCAGTCATCGCGGCAGTCTGTGTCGCAGAAGCGTGTCTCGGGGTCGTCGAGTGCTTCCTGGCAGTTGAAACACCGACCTGTGGCCGGTGGTAGCTGAGAGGCTTGCCGTGCAGCACGAAGGCCATGATCAATCATGGCCTCCGCGATCTCCTGCGCCTTCTCGTCGTCGAGGTCGTGATCCATAGAGCCCCTGATAAATCTGACGTGTGACGCTTGAGTATAAGCAGTGCTTATTGTTGTGGTCTAGCCGCTTTCAGCTGTTCTTTCAGAGTCTCGATCATGCGGAGCTGGTGAATGGCGTCATCACGGGCGTCGTGGTGCGTGCCTTCGCGCTCGACCTTGGTGTATACGCCCAGGTCCTCGGCCAGAGCCTTGAGGGTGCGCAAGTCACGCGCCATCCAGAATGCCCAGGGCGGTTGCATGCCGTGGGACCGGAAGGCGTGCTCGAGCATGGCGACATCGAAGCTGGACCCGTTGCCCCAGGGCGTGAGGCGGGCATCCTTGTCGCCCAGCTGGATGTACCAGGACTGGAATGCCAGCAGGCCATCGCGCATCGATACACCGTCCGCGCACCGGGCCATCATCTGGTCATACAGCTCGCCTTGCTTGCGCCACCAGGTCAGCGTGTTCGGATCGATGTGGCGGTCCCGTTGGGAGGTCTTGACGTCGAGGTAGCAGACGAAGGTTTCCAGCTCACCGTTCACGCGGGCGGCGGCACCAATCGTGGTGATACGGGCGTCCTGTCGGACTGACAGGGTTTCCAGATCGATGGAAACGGGCAGTTCATACTCGGACATGGGGCAGGCTCCGTTCTTGAGGCACGAAAAAACCCCCGTGGAATCCACGGGGGCGAGAAGCAGCGGGGCGGCTTAGGCAGCGGCCCGTTGCTCCTGGGCCACCTCGATCAGCTTGTCGAGGGCTTCGCGCACTTCCTCGTTGTCGCTGTCGGTTGAGTTGAGCATGCGATCCAGAGCCGCGTGGGCGCGGTTGAGCTGGCCCATTTTCTTGTTCATCTCGACACGGTCCTGCTCGGCGCGCACCTCGGCGTCCAGAGTGGCGATCTCGTCGCGCTTGGTCGCAATGCGTTCTTCACGAGTCTCGATACGACGGTTGGCCTGGGTCACGCGCTTGGTGGCAGTCTTGAGGGTGTCGATATTAACCATTGGGGCGTTTTCCTTTGTTGTAATGAAACCTGGAAGGGCGCTTTTGGTAAGCAGTGCTTATTATAATTGCGATAAGAATTTTTGCAAACCGTAGGGCTCTCTTTGAAGGTGAGAAGGTTATTAGTCAATAGTCTAAAGAGATAGCAGTTGTATATTCTTACATGATGTTCTAATAAGTCAGTTGCCGTGTAAGATTACTTGACATTAGATAACTTTGGACGAGAGGTGTATTAATATGGATCATGCAGAGGCACTGGCAAAGAAAATTCTTGTCAATAAGTTTGGAGAAGAAAAAGTTATTTACCACGAAGCACAATCTAATGGTGAAGCAGATTTTATGGTATACGATAAGTCTACTCGGCGTTATGTCGAGGTTACCTCTGCAACCGACTCGGTAAGTAAAGAATTAAGAGCTGTAATTGGTAACAAAATACCACAAGGAGAACGTTACTTTAAAAGTGATAAATTAAACTATTTTTGGGTGGTAAGGTTGAAGGTAACCTCAAAGGTAAAGCTTTTAGAAAAAAAGATTGAAAAAATATTGATAGAGGTGGAGAACAAGATTGACAATAAAGAATTGATATGTGGAGACTTTTATAATTATATGGCATCAGATTATCTTTGCAGCCTATATCAGGATAATGGTATAGATTCACTGTCTCTCTTTAAAAGTGAGTCGGAGACAGGGTATTTTCTGGCGATGCCATTAGGTAAAGCTAGCGAAGATAAAAGTAAGTTAATGGCAGACATTGGAAGGGAAGCTAGAAAGAGGGATAATATACGAAAGATGAATTACAGGCTTGGTGAGGAAGGTATTACAAAACCTATATTAATGGTATTTATAGATAGCTTGGATAACTATAGTGCTAGCTTTGCCTTTGATAATAGTGAAATACTTGAAATCCCCTGCGAACTATTTTCCGTAGAGGGGATGGAGATATGGGTCTTTTCTTATATTGATAATAACAAAGCGAAGCTTGACATATTTAATAATGTCGGGGCTCCACATTCTGAAATAGTAAATGTATAGGTGATGATCCTTAGCAGCGCTACTTCGAGTAACAGGTATCCCAGCCGCCTTCACTGTCGAGCGGCAGGTCAGAGGCCCAGTCCGGTGACACTCGCATGAGGTCTTCGAGTCGGGCCTGACGGTCGTCGCTATTGTCGTCCGGCATCATCATCACGATTTCATCGTGGACCGCCAGAACGAGGTAGCTGTCGGGGAATTCGCGCACGGCAGCACGTATCTGATCAGCCACGATGGTGCGGGACAGGGCCTGGACGATGTTCTCGGCCAGGATGCCGCCATAGATGCGCTGTGTCTTGCCGTTGCGGCGATCGCAGACCAGTTGGTCGCGTCCGTCCTGTTCGTCGGTGATGACGCGCAGGTTGGGGTACTTGAGCGCCATGCCATTGGGCATCTCGAGGCGTTCATATCGGACCCGGATCGGGCCGATCCAGTAATCGGTCTTGGGCAGCATCATGTCGTAACCGGCCTGAGTGAGCAGCCGCCAGTAGTTGACGATGTTGGGGCTGTCGGCACGGAAGGTGTCCACGGCCGTCTGTGCGAAGTGCTGGGATACCAGGATCGGGGGTGATCCCATGGGACCGGAGGCCAGGGTCGCGCGGAACTTGGGGGCGCCCATGCCATAGCCGAGGCCGAGGCGGGCGGTCTTGCCGACGTTGCCTTCCTCTTCCTGCTTCTTGCTGCCGTCCGGGTTCTTGGCCTTGCGATCGACGGGGTAGCCGTAAATCTTGGTGGCCATGTCGTTATAGATGTCCTCCTTGCGGCGGATCATCTCCAGCAGGCTGGTTTCACCGGCCACGTAGGCCAGGACACGGGCCTCGATGTTCGAGGAATCCGCGACGTGGACCTTGTAGCCTGGCGGGGCCGTCAGCGCCTTGCGCAGATCACCGCCACGGGGCAGGTTCTGCAGGTTCACTTTCTGGGTGCCGGACCAGCGGCCAGTGTGCGCTCCGTAAAACGACAAAGGCACCGGGATGCGTCCGAGCTGGTCGTCCAGATCGAGCAGACGCTGGGCACGGGTCGTGTTGAGCGTGGACTTGACCGCTGCGCGGGCCTTCCAGACGTGGGCGAACTCCGGGTAGTCGGCCATGGTGGCCAGGAATGCCGGGTCCTTCTGACCCAGGGCATCGGTTTCCTTGCCGGTGCTGGGGCTGACCTTGCGGGGCACCTCGATGCCGTTCTCGCGCATCCACTCGGCGAACTTGGGATTCGAGGACAGCGTGGTCTTGGCCAGCCCCGAGTCCTTGATCAGCTGCTTGGTGTGGGACAGCTCCTTCTCCAGGAAGCCTTCCACCAGCGGGCGGTCGAGGATGAAACGTGGCTGGATGTACATGCGCAGTGTCAGTTCAGCCAGCTCGACCTCGCTGTCGGGAATATTGGGCCGCAGATAGTGGAACAGGGCGCGGGTCAGACGGACGTCCTGCTTGCAGTAGTTGCCCATGACCGCTTGCTGCTCGGCGTCCAGCTCCCGGCAGTTCTTGAAGTTGGCCAGCTCCTTGCCTTTCTGCATGTCGGGATCATCGGGCCAGGCCCGTTGGCACATGGCCTCGAGGCTGACGTCCTGACCCGGCCACATGCCGCGTCCCAGCGACTGGGTATCGACGTAGTGCTTGGCGTAGCGGTTGTAGCGCAGGGCCAGCACGGTGGCATCGAACATCAGGTTCTGGCCGACCAGGGTGGCCTCCTCGAGCGGCAGGTTCGCGATCGCGGCCTCGACTTCATGCTCGGGGTAATACTCGATCTCGCCGTCATCGATGGCGATCCCGACCCCCTGGCAGAGCCAGCGGTCATCGAGGATGTATTCCGGGTAGGTAAGGCCGGTCAGGGTGTACTTGTTGGCGTAGTAGCTCTCGAAATCGAGAAAGATGTGCATCAGGCAACTCCCATGCTGGCTGTGACGGCGACCTGGCCGTTGTAGCGGCCGCGCTTGCGGTAGCTGTATTCCCCTGCCGAGGCGTGGCGGTGGAAGACCAGCTGTCCTAGCCGCATGCCAGGACGTACCAGCAGACGGTGGTATTGGCAGACGTTCTGGAACTCCAGAGTGAGCGTCCCGTAGAAGCCGGGATCAGCCCAGCCGGACAGGGCGTGGTTGAGGGCGGCACGACCGGCGCTGGAACGCAGCTTGAACTCGCAGGACAGATCGTCAGGCAGGTCGAGGATTTCCTGGGTAGCGACCATGAAGAACTCCCCCGGATGAATCATCATCCCGGCGGCCGGTATCTTCACACGCTCCATGTCCAGCTGTTCCTTGGCGCCCAGGTCGATGATCGCCGAGCGGTTCAGGTTCTCGATCAGGGCCTCGTCGCCGATGCGCACATCGAGGCTGGAGCCATTGATATATTCAGGGGCGGCGCCCTTGATGACGCCGCTGTTGATCAGTTCGAGGATTTCAGGACCTGCCAGAATCATGTCGATATCGCTCCTTGTGGGGGTCCACGATAATAAGCACCGCTTATATGATCATTCAAGTTCATCGAGCAATGGCTTCCAGTCATCGCTTAGATGTTCCGCGATGCCGTTGGTGCTGTGATCACTGCCGTAGAACCCCCAGCAAGAGTCCGCGACATACCAGAGATCGTCGTCCGCCAGCTTGAGCGGGGAACCATCGAAGCCGAAGGCCACGGCAGGGCGTGCCTCAACGACAAAGCCGTAGACCTCACCGCGCAGGTACTGGTCGTAGGTTTCCAGCTCGGCCGTCAGGGTGGCGTCCGGGTCAGGCAGTATCTCGCTGCCGTCAGGCATCCACAGGTGCCAGCCGACCTGGCCGGAGTCCCAGTGGCTGGAGAAAGACGAGTGGCTGACTGTGATCCCTGAATGGTCGTAGAGGTAGACCGGCTTGCAGAGGGTGCCTTCCGGGAGCAGGCCACCTTCCTCCAGCATCTCGATGATCCGACCCACATGCGCCAGGTCGTTGGGCTGCAACAGCTCGACGATGTTCTGGCCGTTAAAGGTCTGCTCGATCTCGATCTCGAACGGGTTGCTGATCCAGCCGCTGTGATCGCAGCGGTTGCAATCATCACTGGGCTGACGCTCGTCGGCCCGGCACTTGGGGCAGATGACCTGGTCATCGTCCAGGTCGCCGGGGAAGTTGGCCTCCTGGATGTACTGGGTCATCAGCGGTTCCAGGAACCGGGTCACCTGCTCCATGCCGCCGATGTCGCCCAGCTCATAGCGGCTGTGGCGAAGGGCCAGCACCCCCGCGTTGTCATCCTCGGTGCGGGGGTTCGAGGGGGTCAGGTCCTGCTCGATGCGCAGGCGGTACTCAGTGTGGTGCTTGATCATGACGGGCTCCTCAAACGCGGGCGGGCATCACGATGGCGATGGCGCCGGTATCACCGAAATCGAAGCGGACGGATGACGACGCATTGTCCGGCAGGTATGCCGTGACTTTCGACTGGCTACCGACCGGCGTCGGGAAACGCAGGGCTTCCTCGGCATAGCGCTGGTTCATGGCCGACTGCCCGAGCTTCAGATAGTTGCGGTACTTGGGACGGTTGTCGGGGAAGGTCATCTGCTCGAACTGGTCCAGCTGGACGTCCTCGCGGGCCTCCATCGCGGCGATCCCCGGAATGACGCGGTCGGTATCGGGGAACTTGCCATCGACCTCCATCTTCTGGCGGGTGGCCGGCTGGTAGTACCCGGGCTCGACACCCTCGGTATTCGGGATGCGGTGCAGGCGGTGGCCGTCGGTGGCCTCGATCCACTTCTCGCTGACATGCACGTAGTTGAGGTAGTAGCGCACATCATCGGTGCCGGCGGCCTTGGCGACCCATTCCCAGAGGTCCTTGGGCTTCTTGGCCGGCGTGGGCAGGAAGAAGTTGGCCAGCGTGTGTAGCTCGACGTCGCCGGGCAGGCGGTCGCCGTGGTGCATCTCCAGCTCCTCGGTCAGCTTCTTGAGCGCCTTGAGGGCGTCGTCGCGGTTGGACTTGTTGCCGGCGATACGGTGGCGGTATGCCTCGGCAGTGATGGCTTCGAACGGGTGCTGGGCACGCTTGGTTTCTGTCATGGCATTCATGTCACTTCTTCGGGATATCGATGTCAGTGATGTCGCTGAGGTGGTACTGATCAACCCAGATCGCGTAGCAGTGCAGGCAGGTGATGGCCTGACGGGCGTGTCGGTCATCTATCGAGACGGAGCCACCTTCGAGGTCGTTGCTCTCGCAGAAGGGGCAAAGGTTGGGGTCGGCCAGATAGCGGGCCCTGGTTGCCTCATCCATCAGCGTTCTCCAGGGCGGTGTTGATGTGATCGCGGATCAGCTGGTTGATGACGTTGTGGCTGGGCAGCGGTTGCGGGTCGGCCGTCACCAGCGTGGCGTAGGCCGCGCCGACCGGACGACAGACGCTGTTGAGCCAGCCGATCAGGTCGTCGGCGTAGAGCCGGCAGGTCAGTTCCAGTTCCTCGACGTCATTGGTGAGCTTCTGGATGGCCTGGAAGTCGTAGGGTGCCGCGCCGAGGTACCCCGCTGTCAGGGCGATGACCGCCTGCCGGCAGCGCATCTCGATGGAGGGGCGAGGGATGATGACTTCCCCCAGGGTGGCCTGGGCGGCCAGGGCCTCCTCGCATGCCTCGCTGTGGACCTGTTCATCCAGCCAGAGGGCGAAGTCCTGACTGATGGCGGCGCGGTCGGTGACCGGGATGCGTGAGTGCGCCCAGGTCTGGAGGTACTTGCGGCGCAGGTCCGCCAGGTCGTGCTTGAGCGAGGTACCGGACAGGGTGTCGATGTAGGGCACGCACAGATGATACTTGCCCAGGGCCCGTGCATCGAGGTACTTGGCCACCGAGTCGAAGACGTTGTCGTCCATCGGGTGGTCGGGCGTGAGATGGGTGAGCGTCTTCTGGTGCCAGTCGGCCAGCACCAGCCCATCGACCGTGGTGACACAGTCCAGCTGGTCGCAGTCCTTGATGGTCTTCTGAATCAGGTTCCAGAGGTTGTCGGTGTCGTCACAGAGCAGTTCGTCCAGCTCGTTCTGGATCGACTGGGCGAGGTCGTCGTCGCCGAGCTTGCGCGCCACAAGATGGGCCACGTTCTTCGGGCTGGTGTTGTCGGTCAGGTCGCACAGGCGGATTTCCATGGACAGCATCTGATAGCCATCATTCTCGGCCAGCAGGCCACGCAGCTCCTCGACCTCGTCACTGGTGGCGCGCAGATAGGCGCCATGAATCTGGATAGTCATTCGCAGAACCCCTCGGTTGGTAAGCGGTGCTTATCGAAATCGGCAGGCGAAATCCACGTATCCTTGCGACGGACGTCCACCGCCTTGCACAGGCAGACGCCGTCGCACTTGGCGTACATCGTCGTAATGCTGCCGGTAGTGAATTCGGACATCAGGAAACTGACCATGCCGTTCTCGCGGGTGTAGCGCAGGGGGGGCAGGACATTCAGCGCCTCGTCAAAGGCCAGCTCGTCGATGACGGCCGCCGGGTCGCTCAGGTAATGCGCGTCCTGCCACTCTTGCTGGAAGGCTTCGAACGCCTCCTCGGTCATGGCTTCGGTGCCCGGGGTCGCGGCCAGGTAGTCCTCGACGGACTGCCCACCGGGGTAGAGCACCTGGCCCTCCAGGGCAATGTTCTTGGCATAGCCTGTGAAGTCCTTGCGATCGATGAGGTAGGTGTAGACCTTCATGGCCAGTTCCTGTGTGTTAGTGGACGGTGTCAACGGTGGCAGCGGTAGCGACCACCTCGATGGAATCGATATGCACCACACCGTCTTCCAGCTCGATGTGGCCTTCGGGCGGGGCGATACCGAGCTGAATCAGCATGAACAGCTCGGGGTTGATCAGCGCGATGCGTTCCATCGGCGGGTTCGGGTTCTCCACGGTACGCACCACCCCTTGGTGCTCCTCTTTCACGCGCGCGCCGCCGATGCGGACACTGTCGCCGACCTGGATGTCGCGGCCATCGGCGTCCTGGGGGACAGGCTGGGGAGTCACCTCGAAGACCAGCTCCTCACCGTCACCCTGTTCCAGGATGGTGAGGGTGTTGGCGAAAACTGCGGAACTTTCGCCGTCTTCGTCGTCCAGGATCATCATCGGGTGTTGCGAGAGCATCGCCTGCTGTCCGGTGAAGGCCGGTATCCGAGGCAGGTGCTCAAGACGGATGACGCGATTCACTCGCCCCTTGTCTCCGTGGAACTCTTCCGGGGCACCTTCACCGATCTCGACCAGGTCGCCGACGTGGAAGGTCTTGCCGTTGCGGTCTTTCGGGGTATAGAGGTTCATGACTGATTGTCCTTATTGGCCAAGGGAGTGAAGGTTCCGACGACGTTCCACGTCGGTGACGCTGCTGCTGAGGGAGGCCCCGGTGGCCTCGATCGCAGGAAGCAAGTGGTTGGGGCCTGCCGGCGGCAGGACCCCGAAGTCGCGCAGGTGGCGCAGGGCGGTCAGCTCGTACTGAGTACCCCCGCCATAGGCGAAGGGCACGGTCAGCTGCTGCGGCGGCGAATCGTCATCGCCGAACATCTGGACGTGGACGCTGTGGTAGGTGTTCTGGCCGTCGAACCAGCGGCGTCCTTCCACGGTGAAATGGCTCATGAGATCGACTTGACCTCCTTAAGGTTGGCGATGGTCATGCGCTTCTCGTTGCGCAGCGGCGCGGGGTAGGCCAGCTGGTGGCTCGGGTCCGTGCTGACCCGACCGTCCATGCCGAAGTGCAACAGGCGGGTGATGGTGCCGCCGAGCTGCATGGCGATGATCGGGTGGTTGCCCGGTGCCCGGGTTTCCAGAATCTTCACCTCCTGGCCGGTGCTGGTGACCCAGGTCGTGCCGACATTGACGAAGATCGGACGCTGGATGTGGCGGATCGCGCTCTCGTCCACGATCTCGATCTTGCCGTAGCCCAGGTGGACCCGGCCGGTCGATTCGCACTGCTTATAAAAGAACTCACGCTGAATGGCGTGCTCCTCGGTCTGGTACTCCACCAGGTCGGACATCTGTGCCAGCGCCAGCGGGATGGTTGCCAGAATGATCATGGTGTCGCTCCTACAGGATGGTGATGGGGTGCAGCGGACGCGCGTTGCGCGAAGGGGCAGCGTCGAGTTCCAGCACGCTGTCAGGGTCAAAGCCGTAGTGGTCCAGTTTGAGTTCTGCGTGGCAGATGTCGCCGGCCAGGAATTCGAGGGTGAAGACCCGTGCCCCTTGCTGGACGCGGGCGCGGTACACCGTCATGGTCGGGTGGCAGATGTTCACTCCTCCTCGTCGAAGTCTTCGAGGTAGGTGTTGCCACGCTCGATGGCGACCTCCTCGAGCACGCCACCATCGGCGTCTCCAATCTCGTCCGGGGTCCAGACGATGACGACGTGGCCCGAGTCACGCAGTTGTTGAACGGTCTGGTCCTTGAGGTTCATCAGTAGTCTCCCGGTGCCTGCAGGTAGGCGTCGTGTTCATGGTCGAGGGCAACGGCCAGGGCGTGTTCGGCCTCGGTCTGGGTGTCGTGGGTGGACAGCACCTCATCGTCCTCGGTGATCACCCGCCATTGGCCCAGGGACCAGAACCCGAAGTCGGCGCCGTCACCTTCGTGGGTGCCGAAGTAGGTACCGTCGGGGGCAGCGTTCTCCAGGGCGTTGATCAGCTCCTCCTGCAGGAAGGCGGCTTCCTCGCTATCCCACCACTCACTGTCGTCGCCCTCGTCCTGGACATAGGCCGGGATCGGCGGGTGCGGCTGGGCGACCAGCTGTTCGTGGGCGGCGCTGTCGTACTCGGCGAGCGCGGCCAGGAAGGTCGGGATCAGGTCCTGCGGGCGCAGGGTGCCCTGGCTTATGCTTCCGATGTGCATGTTCATTTCATGGCCTCATCGATCCGTTCGAAGTCGTTCATCGCGGCTTCGTTGTCGCTGGCGATGTCGATGACGATGTCCTTCTCATCGACGTCGTACATCAGCACCAGGGCGCCGACTTCGTGCCCACCGGGGGAGGTCGCCAGCAGGGTGCTGGGCTCGTCGGTGGCCAGCAGCTCGTCGATCAGCGTGTCCACGCTGTTGCCTTCCAGGGGCGTGACCTCGTCCTCGAAGGTGACCGCGATGTTGGTCCACCCCAGGGACTTGAGGCGGTTGATCAGGTCACGGGCGTGCAGCCCGTTGGTGGTAGCGAGCAGGGATGGCATATCAAAAACCCTCGGCCATGCGTTCATTGACACCCATCAGCGAGAGCGCGTGCTGATAGACCAGGAAGGGACGCGGGAACTCGTCCCGGATCAGGTACTGCTTGACCAGCCAGCGGCCGACGGGCTCGGCGATGTCGTAGGCGAACACGCCTTCGTAGGGGACGTCCGTCTTGTCGAGGACTCGCCAGGCCATGTCCAGGATCGGGGCGAATTCCGTCACACGGCCAATGAAACCCAGCTCGCCTTCCTCCAGGGCATCGACCGCCTGGGAGAATTCCTTGGCCTGTGACGCGCCCAGGGCCAGATAGGCGAGGGTGACGTTGTCGTGCGAGCGGGGGTTCTCCCAGTCGAACTGGGGCAGGGTCAGGAGCGGGGGGACATCCCGATCCAGGTTCAGCCAGGTGTGGCCGGTGCGGGACGCCAGCAGGGCCAGGTCGATCAGGAACGGGACCTTGTCCTGGGGCAGGTGGGGGACCTGCTCATCGACGATCAGCAGGGTGGCGGTATCGCGCACGATGCCGTTGGCGGCGCGGTGCCGGATGGCATCATTGAGCACGGACAGTTCGGCCTGGGGCACATGGCAGGTGCTCAGGGACAGCAGTTGCTCGGTATGGGAATTCGGGAACATGGTAGGGGCCTTGTTGGTAAGCGGTGCTTATACAGAAGCCATGGCGAGAAATGTCAGGCGTTCCGGTGCCGGCTCCTGGTCATGGAGCGGGGTGCGTTCAACGACGTGGCGCTGATGGAGCCCGTCCACGGTGCCCAGACAGGTGGCCCGGGTGCGTTGCCCACCGGGGAGGCGGGCTTCGACCACCCAGGGGTGAATCGGGGCGTGCGTCATGCGGATCAGCCGGGCAGCGGCCTTGAACGTGCAGCGGCGGCCACGGTTCGAGGGGCTGTCACCGGCCAGTGGGGCGCGCTCCTCGTAGGTCGGGGCGATGCCCAGACAGTCCCACTCGTCGTCGGGGATGTCGTTGAAGTGATAGTCCATGCTCGACAGGATGCGCTCGCGGCCGATCACGTCCTCGACCTTGTCCATTTCCTCGGGACCCACGAACTGGACGTAATAGTCGTGGTGGCTGGTGCGTTGGTTCACGTAACTTTCACGCGAGTACATGGCGGTTCTCCTTGAGGCTACGCAGTAACGGTAAGCAGTGCTTATTTTGGTGTCAAGCCGAGGAAAAAGCACCCCCTGTTTGGTAAGCTAGACAAAATAGGAATTAGGAAACGAGCATGGAAGCATTAATCATTACTGCCATTTTGGGTATCGCGATTCTCTGGCATTTTTATAATAAGAATGCAATGCAACAAGAGGCCAATGATGAGTATGTCAAGAGACTGATGAAGGTATCAACGAAGGAAGGGTATGATATTTGGGATGATCGTCTCGAAGGTCATGTTGAAGATGACGAAAAGAGGAGGCGTAAAGCTAATACGAAAATGTTGGAAGATGCAGAAAATAATCGTTATTTAGAGAGTGTTAAGTCTAGCTGTAAAGTTGATGATATTGATGTTTGGGACGTTAGACTCGAAGGATTGGTTGGAATAGAGGAAAAAAACCGTCGTCAGTCGAATGCGAAAATGTTAGAAGATGCAAAAAATAATTCTTTTGTAAGGAAAGCTATACCTGAATTTAAAGTTGGTGATGTAGAGGTTTGGGATAATAGGCTCGAAGGTTCGGTAAGTATAGAGGAAAAGAAGCGTCGCAAGGCGAATTCGAAAATGTTAAAAGATGCGGAGTCTCATACTTGGTTAAATGAGTTACGAGCTACTACAAAAGTTAAAGGTATGGATATTTGGGACAGTAGACTCGAAGGTTTGATAAGCGTGGAAGAAAAGCAGCGTCGTCAGGCGAACTCGAGGATGCTAGAAGAGGCTAATAATAATCATTTGTTAGAGAAGCTTAAGTCTGAGTGCAAAAGTGGCGATATAGATATTTGGGACCATAGACTCGAAGGCCTGCTAGATATAGAAGAAAAGAAGACTCGGCAGCAAAATACGAAAATACTCGAAGCAGCTGAGATCCGTGATCGCTTAGAGAGTTTAGAAACAGAAGCCGTGTTCATGGATAAAGAGTATGAAAGTTATCACCAGGCTGCTATCGCTCTTGATGTAAAAATATCAGATTATGAAGCTCTGAGGCATTGTGAGATAGATGAAGACGGTGTGAAATTAAATAATAGATTTTTGCGCGAAGTTACGGGAATATTATTGCTTGAAGAATCATCATTTTGTCAAAACCATGAATTGACGATTAAGGTTATTAAGTTCTTTAAGGGCTATCCTGAGCAGCTCAAAGATTTCGTCAATGCAATTGATTTGGCTTTAACTAACAAGAAAATTACTAAGTTCGGCAATATGGGGAATTATTTATTGTCAGGGGGAGGCTCTTCACCTAAAGAAAACTTAATAGTCTACTTTTTCGATCAAGTTGTGGTAGATATGGGAGAGTTTAGGGAGTCTTATTACAAGATTGATTGTAAAAATAATTACAGCGCCTTGTATTTGCCTAGAAATTATGATGATGCTTTGGCATATTTTGTTTCTCAGTGTATTGTTATTGGTATTGGAGAGAAATGTGCTTTAAAATACTTTCGTAAAAAAATCAAAAGGTTTGTCTCTAGTCGAAAGAACAGTAAGGAAATTGATGGAACGCTTTGGGATATTATTAATGATGAATATCTTGATATTGAACTTAAAACTATTAGGCAAATAATAATTTACATTGCGAAAAGCAACGACCCTTGCTTGAGATTCTCCCGTTACAATGATGACTCTAAGGTTATGGTTAGAAACTTTCAAGATGACCTGTTTTTAAATTTTTCATTGGAAGGTGGTGAGAGATATCTCAGTCGCGTTGTTAGAAAGGCGCGAAAAAAAATCGAGGAAGAAATCCTCGATCTTGATATTGAGGTAGAGCCAGAAGCCGAATCTGAGCCGCTAGATAATGCTAAATTGTTTACAGGCACCGGGTTAGAATACGAGGCATATATGCATGCACGTATTGAACGAGAAACACCGTTCGATGTGGAGCTGACAAAGTCTTCGGGTGACCATGGTGCAGATCTTGTTATACGTAAACTTGGGTACTCAGCAGTCGTCCAGCTAAAGCTTTATTCCACTCCTGTTGGAAATAAAGCAGTACAAGAAGCATATACAGCTAAGCAGCATTACCATGTTGGTCATGCATTTGTTGTGACGAATTCTTCATACACCCGTGCTGCTTATGAGGTAGCTGAGACGACTGGAGTTATGCTGTTCCAAGATGAAGAATTTATCAAATATCTAAAGTCAGATTTTTTCTATTAAGTTGAGGCCCGCTATGTGGAAATTTACTCTCGGAGTTATATGCGGGTTGTTATTGGGTTATTTGGGCGATTTGAAGTTTTTTTCGGAGGCAAAGTTAACGGATTGGTTGTTAGTAGCGGTAGGTTTCACAACCGTGTGTGTGTATTTTATGCATGAAAAGGGGCTAAAGCGAGACCGGATATGGAATACCAATAAAGATAGTTTGATGAAGCTGCGGAAAACTTTGGCAGATACTATCTATGCGCTTGAGTATCTTGTTGAAGAGTATAGGTATGGTGAGTTGGCTATGGACTTTAATGAGGACTTTCCTTGCTATCCAGATTTGAAAATTTTTCGGCAACTACAGGAACAGATCGAAGAAATTTTAGTAGTAAATTCTACTATGCTAGACTCTTTGTTCGTCAATAGGCTGCTAGCTACAAAAGAGAGCCTTAAAATCATTCGCAATGATGTGAATGTAACCGGTGCGCTTGATAATGAAGAAGGTTATGAAAGTGAGCTGGAACTACTAAGGTCAGTGGAGCCAAAATTAAATCAGTTAATTATTGAAATGTCTGGTGTCGAAAGATCGTTGTTTCAAAGTCTGGTGTCGAGAGATCGTGGATGATAGCCCACAGGAAGATGGCCTAGCAGCACGACATTCTCGACAGTCATGACAAAGGCCCCCCGCCAATGGCGAGGGGCCGAGGGCCGTTACAGGTTGGCGATGACGCTGGCGCGACGGCGGCGCGTCTGCTGAGTCAGCGACTCGCTGCCAGCGGCGTTGAAGCCACGGTTCTGCGCATCCTGATCACGCGCCAGCTTGGTCAGCCATGCGGCGTGTGCGCGCTGATACTCGTGGTTGAGGGCCGACGGCGCTTTCGTCAGCTTCTCGTAGCGCCCCTGCTCGGTGCGGCGGGTGCTGAAGGCGATCTCGTCGCCGCAGATCGCGCGGAAGACGTCTGCCAGCTCGCTGACCATCTCCAGGGCGGCGACCTCGTCGTCACGCAGGGAATTGAGCAGCTCGAACTGCTTCTCGGACAGACGACGCGGCTCGACGCCAGCGGTGTCGGGCTCGGGGCGGATGTCGAGATCGACCGGCGACTTCACGAAACCGGCCTCGTCCAGCTCCAGCGGCTCGCCGCAGGCGTGCATGGCATCGTCGCCGAACTCGATGCGGTCAGCGAAGTGGGCCGCGCGGGCCGACTCGCTGACGAGCGTCTGAATCAGGCGCTCGAGCACGTTCTGGCGCGGGTAGGTCCCCAGCTGGGAGAAGAATGCATCGAGAGTGTCGGTGGTGGCAGCGGCGGTGGTCTGGGTGGTCATGGCAGTGTCCTCGGATTGGGCAGAAGTGGTGGCGGCGGCGACAGGGGCATCCTCCCAAGGGGCGGTGTCCTCGTAGTCGGCCATCTGGTCACTCATCTGGTCGCGCAGATCGTTCTGGTTGTATCGGCTCATGGGTAAGGCTCCGGTTGGGTGTCACGACATGTGACACGGGCCTCACGCACTGGCCCTGACGAAGTCAGGGCCTCGACTGCCACGACAAAGGGCCCCCGCAGGGGCCCTCGGTTCACTTCAGCAGGAACGCTGTCCGCTGCCGGATGTACTCTGTCCGACCCACGCGGGCGAAGTCGGGACGGTCGCGGCTGTCGTCCCAGTCCTCCAGCGCCTGTTCCTCTGCCTGCAACAGCAGTTCCAGCGGGTCCTGCGGCTCCGGCAGGCTGTGCAGGTAATCCGATCCATGATCGATGGCGTGTGGCATGTCGTGTTCTCCTCAGATGGGTTCACGACTGCCACGCAATGGCCCCGCCGAAGGCGGGGCCTGGGGTTCACGCTGACAGCGGGGGGTAATAGAACGGGCGCGCGCCGGCCGTGTCCGGGATGGCCACGCTACGCCCCGCCTGATCATAGATGTCAGGCGTGGCATGGCCGTTCTCGATCAGGCCCAAGGCGAAGTTGATGGCCGCTTGCCGGGTGATGAAGCGCTGATCGTGCATGTCGCCATTGAAGTCACAGAACAGGACGGTGTGGGTGATGATCATGGTCGTGATCCTCTGGATGGGTTCACGACCGGCACGCAATGGCCCCGCCGAAGGCGGGGCCTGGGGGACACGGAAAAAGGCCCCTGCCAGAGGGCAAGGGCCTGGGAGCTAGATCAGGATGTCGAGCAGGTTGTGCAGGTGCTCGACATCTGGGCAATGGTGTTGGCGCTGTTTCTGAGTGTAGTCGCCGAAGTTCTCGTAGACCACGAAGGTTTCGCCTACGTCCTCCTTCTTGATGCGACGGACCGAGACAGTCTGCTTCTCGCCATGGATCAGGTAGTAGGGCCAGTTGTGGGTACTGGCATACGGGCCCTGGGCGGCATAGGGCAGCAGGGCGGTGTCGAGGCGTGACAGGCACTGGCGTTGGCCAATATTCGCAGTGCTTATATCAAACATGGCGGTCATTGTTGGGGAACTCCATTTCTTATGTGTGTTGCGATGCTGCTAATGCAGATATTACGTTAAACCAACGGGGCCTCAAGGGAAGCCCCGTTAGACGATGGTGGGGGTTACTGGCGCCAGGCCGGTGGGTAATAGCGCCAACGCAGCTGCAATCCGACGCGTTCAAGACGCTCGTAGCCGACCAGCTTCTTGGCGATCAACAGCATGATCGACAGCAGGCAGCCGGCGAACACGGCAGCGGCCATGCCGGTGATGGTGCCGGAGAACATGCCGACCAACATCGTGGTCGAGATGAAGTCCACGGCCGCGTCATAGCCCAGCACGCGGCGGATGTTGAGCTTGATCATCAGCACGAACAGGGCTGAGGCAGCGGCGATCGAGATCATCAGGAAAGGTCCCATGGTCAGCCTCCTCAGAATTGGGCCAGGGCGCGGCGCTGGACGGCGTTCTCGCGCGGGGTGATGTCACGGGCCTGCTCGAAGCGGCGCTCCTCCTCGGCCTTCTGGCGGGCTTTCTCGTCGGCACGCTTGCGGAAGAAGGTCAGGGTGACGCGGGTGAGGTAGGCGAACAGATAGGCATTGCCGACGGACGCCAGGGCGATGACCAGCAGCGTCAGGGGGTGGGCCACGGTCAGGCAGGCAGCGATCAGGCCAGCGAGGGCGATCAGGCGCAGGGCGAAGGCCAGCAGGCTGCGGCCGGTGAGGATGTCGAGGATCAGGTTGATCATGGTCAAGGCTCCGGTTGAGTCACGGGATGTGACATGGGCCTCACGCACTGGCCCTGACGGAGTCAGGGCCTTCACGTTTGTTACTCGACATTTTTCCGCTGTCCCGGATTGAAAAAAACTGGGACAGCTGAGGGCCATTTGGCGCGAGGCCAGCAGTGGCGCGGGCTACAGGGCGATGGCGGGTTTTGCTGTCCCAGTTGTGGGTTCAATGTGCGAAAACTGGGACAGAGGCCACGGGCCGCTCAACCATGCGGGTTCCAGACCTTTCTGTCCCAGTTGTCCCAGTTTTACTTAAACTATTTAAGTTAGTGATTGCATAAAAAGGGCAATAATAGGCCCTCTATAGCGTATAAAAAGCACTGTATAGAGGTGCGGAAATAGGGAGAAATTGGACCAACTGGGCCACGATTTTGTAAGCCATTGAAACGCCTGCCGAAAACGCTGTCCCGGATTGAGGGCCAGTTTTTGCGTTGACTGGCCATCCGGGACAGAAGGTCCTTTTAACGCTGACCTGCTCAGTTGCTCCATGTCCGTCAATAGGCAATCCGCTATCGATGTTCTCGATCCCATTACTTCGCTCTATTCCTGCTACCTTTGTCGGAGTCTGTTAGCCGCGACAGGTAAGAAAAAACTAATATGCTCGGATTTTCGTGCGTCGCATTCAGGGCATTCACGGAGCTTACCGATGAAGGAATGGGCACGGATCAGCACCCTTTGCCCTGGTCCTCGGTCCTGAGTCGTGTCCCAGCGGTCACGTTGCGGGGATCAGCGGCCGATTGGCCACGGTCCTTGGTCCTTGGTCGCGGGGCGGCTGCCCCGGTTTTCGCAAAAACTGGGACAGGCTGTAGGGTGCATGGTTGACGGTCTTGTTGGGGTGTCCCGGTTGTTGGGCCACGGTTGGGCACGCGATTGCGGGGGCTCGCGGGCGCTGAATCAAACGCTCGTTTCGGTGCTGTCCATGCACGAAGCACGCTTCTCGAATCGGGAACGCTTTTCAGGGGAGTGAGGGCCGCGGCCGTAGGCCGCTGACCTCGCTCCCGGGTCCGCTGTCCTCGGTCCTCGGACGGGGGGTGGGGGGCCTCGAAAGTAGGTTCATCGGCGAGGGGCCGGGGTGGGGGGTCGCGGAACTCGGAAAAGGGGGAAGGGTCCCCCGTTGACGGGCAACGGGGGGGCCCATGGACCCGGTACTTACAATATTTTTGCTAAGTGCTCCATTGGCAAATAACCACGAACCAATTTTTTTAGTTTTTCATCAAGATGTCTTCTAATAATTTTTTGTTCGGATGGGTTGTGGTGGATGATATAGAACCCTGCTAGCTGACTTAAATCTAAGTCTCCCTTTATTCTCCATTCGCGTTCATGAGTCCAATCTATACCATGATCGTAAGAGAGCTGTACGAGTCTCCACTTTTCCTGTTCTGGTATCCATTGAGATTCATTGTCCGGTAGGTATATTACCGGTCTTGCACCTGCTTTAAATCCCGATTTTTTACTAAAAGCAATTCCATAGCATTCATAGCGAGACTTGCTATCTTCAGTTGGCAAGTATTCAATCAAGGATGAAAGAGGGCTTTCGGTAAAGCAAGATGCCTCAACTTTGCCTTTCACATATCCTAAATTACCACTACCTTTAATCTTTTTAGTTCCAAGTATTTCACATAGAACTTGCAAGCCTGTTTTAGGATTCTTACCAGTCCGAGCACGAGTTAGATGAAATAGAGATCCGCTTATATCAGATCTGGTTTTGATTTGCGGCATGATCTCGATCCTCCCAAGTTTCTAATATAAATAAAGCCAAGCTGTGCGCAGAGTTAACGACTAACCTTGCATGTCTTGGCAGTACCTTATATCTCTTAGGGCTTTCGCCATGTGCTACGCTAGCATGTGTCCTGAAAGAACCAGTATTACTGACAATACTATTAATGCCTTGAAGTATTCCTTTTAAATCTTTGTCTTGAGTAATACTTTGATCTAAACCCAGATCATTTTTAACTACCTTCCACAATCCCTGTATATCCTGTTTAGCTGGGATATCTAGTTTTTTGTCATGTATATACTGTTTGAACAAGGACTCAAGAATGTTGCATGCAGCTGAAACAGCTTGCCTAGGTTCCGTGCTGGCTGTTTTTATAGCACGGTAGAATTCCTCTTCTATTGCTGGAACACTTTTAATCTTTAAGTGTTCTTCTAGTGTAGCGGAAGATGGTGAAATTCCGTTCGTTATAGTGCCGTCTTTATGGTAACATAGTCCCCATTTGTCTAACGTTTCTTTCAGATGGCGTTTAAGTTTTTCATCATTGCTAGGTTTGACCTCTTCATCATCCCACGGGCACCCTACTTCTTCTTCTTTGTGGTCCATTATTGGCTTTATGAATATTCCAAGTTTTGATAATGGATCTAGCTCTTTAAAATTGGCTTCTTCAAGCGTTTGCTTAACCATTTGAGCTTTTGGTTCGATTGGATTTATTTCTATTCCTGCATACATAAACATGCTTTCAAGTTTGTTTCTGGATTTAAGGGGAGTTAATTCATCCATTAAGATTGATATTATTGGGGAGGGGATTGAGCGCTTTTGATTTTTGGGCATGATATATAACCTCGACTTTGATAGATGGCTAGTATGTTATTCAAATGACAATAAAGAATCACTAATGTATCATATACGATAATGCACGTTCACACCTAGACTCGTCATAGGCTCAATGTACTAGGACTTTTGCCATGAAACGCTTGCTCCTCACCGCCGCCACGGCCCTGTGCCTCGCACCCACGGCCCACGCCCAGCAACCTGTGGACTCGGACACCGCCTATGATTATTTCCTGGAATACAAAGCCTGTATCGACTTCGCGTCCCTGAGCATGAAACCGAAGCTGAAACGCTTCCGGGATCGTACTCACGATTACGCTGACATGACTCAGCACCTGATGAAGCGCGCAGACTACTACGAGCGCTATCTGACCGTGGCGCAACACCGCGCCTGGAGTAAAAAGATCAGTCCCCTCGATTTCTCCGAAAAGATGGAGCAGGAACAGCTCGAACGAGCCTTGGAGGACACGACCGAGGGCACTGACACCTTGGCCCTCGCCTTACGCGGGAACCCGCAAGCTACCACCGAAATGCGCAAGGCAATGACTCAACGGGCCTATGAGTGTCATTACCTGGCCTATGAGGTCGAACACCCCGAGTAAAAAATCTGCCTGCTTCACAAGCGTTAATCTTTTGGCCCATACTATAAGCATTGCTTATTACCGTAGGGCCACCCTCCATGGACATTGATCAGATTCGCCATACGGCAGGCGTCCTCGGCCTGGCGTCCCTTGACCCCCAGGAAGCGACCTTCGTGCAACACCTCCTGCGTGGGGTCCCCCTCATGCCGGCGGCCAAGGCCAGCGGCATCAAACCCGCGAAAATCCCCGAAGTGCAGGCACGCCCCCACGTCGCCGGCACCTTGTCCTACCTGCGCGACCTCTACATGGCGTCTCACGTCGAGGTGAACCGCGACATGCTCAACATGATGCTGATGGAGTCCCACGCCAAGGCGGCCACGGCCACCGAGGAAATCATGGCCATCCGCGAGCTGGGCAAGATGAACGGCTGCTACGAGCCCGAGAAGCGCGAAGTCAGCATCAATGCCGAGGTCACCTACGAGAAGGTCTGCGAGATGGACACCGACGAGCTGGTGCGTCTGGCCGGCTCCGATGACCTGGAGCCCGACGCCGAGGACGCCGAGTTCGAGGAGGTCCAATGAATTGCACCGGCTGCGCGATGGACCTGCCCAAGTACATGATGGACGAGAAGGGCCGCTGTCCGAGCTGCACCACGACCTACGACCTGATCAAACGCAGCATCGAACGGGGGGAGCCTGCCAATGGCCCGAAACAGCTTGTCGATGAAGCCTGGAAGGAAGTCACTGCCGAACGGGAAGCGAAACGGCCGGCGGAAGCGGCAGCCACGGCAGAAGCCATTGGCCGTCTCCGCGAGCACCATGAGATGGAATCGGCCCGAAAGGAGCGAGTGAAGGCCGCTGCCCCCGCCCTGGAAGCCCGGTATGAGGAAGTGGTCGAGGAAACCCGTGCCAAGGAGCAGGAAGCCACCGAAGCCCGCCTGCTGGCCCGCCAGGAGCTGGCCCGCCGAGCCCTGGCCCGCAAGCACCTGTTGCCTTATGTCCGCTACCAGAATCCGGCGTACCAGGCCGGATGGGTCCATAAGGATATCTGCCGCCGGCTGGAGCGGTTTTCGCGTCAGGTGGCCGAGCAGAAGTCCCCACGCCTGATGCTGTTCATGCCACCGCGTCACGGGAAGTCGTTGCTGGCCTCACAGAACTTCCCTGCCTGGCACCTGGGCAACTACCCCAAGCACGACATCATCACCGCGTCCTACTCCGCGTCGCTGGCCACGGACTTCTCCAAGAAGATTCGCGCCCAGCTCCAGGACAAGCGCTACGGGCAGATTTTCCCCAAGCAGGGGCTCGATGCCGAGAACCGCAACGCGGAAGGCTGGATGACCCGTGGCGGGGGCATGTTCGTGCCGGCCGGTGTCGGCGGCCCCATCACGGGCCGGGGTGCCCATATCCTGACCATCGATGACCCGGTGAAGAACCGCGAGGAGGCCGAGTCGGCCACCACCCGGACCTCGATCAAGGACTGGTACACCTCGACCGCCTACACCCGCCTGGCGCCCGGTGGCGGCATCCTGATCATCCTGACCCGCTGGCACGATGACGACCTCGCCGGCTGGTTGCTGGAGCAGGAGGCCAACGGGCAGGGCGACAGCTGGGAGGTCATCCGCTATCCGGCCATCGCCACCGAGGATGAAGCCTTCCGCAAGGAGGGGGAGCCCCTGCACCCTGACCGTTACCCGATCGAGGCCCTGACGCGCATCAAGAACGCCGTGGGTGTCCGTGACTGGCAGGCGCTCTACCAGCAGGACCCGGTGGCCGAGGACGGTGACTACTTCAAGCTGCCCGATTTCCGCTACTACACGCCCACCGAGCGGCCCGACCTCGACGACCTCACGGTCTACGCGGCCTGGGACTTCGCCATCGGCACCAAGGAACATAACGACTACACCGTCGGCATCGTGGTGGGCATCGATCGGGCGCTCAACGTGTGGGTACTGGACATGTACCGGGGGCACTGGGGCTCGCTTGAGATCGTCGATCAGATGTTCGCCTGCTATGACCGCTGGCGACCGGCCATCATGGGCGCGGAGCGTGGGCAGATCGAACTGGCCCTGGGGCCGCTGATCAACGAGCAGAAGCGTCAGCGCCGCAAGATGGGCATGCGCATCGAGCCCCTGAAGCCGGGCAAGCGCGACAAGCAGGTGCGTGCCAGTCCGGTGCGCGGCCTGATCGAGATGCACCGGGTCTTCTTCCCGCGCTCCGCGCCCTGGCTCGATGACCTGGTGACCGAGCTGTTGCGCTTCCCCAACGGCAAGCACGATGACCAGGTGGATGCGCTGGCGTGGATCGGGCAGATGATCGAGCAGTTCAACCCGCGCCCGGTGATCACGCCCAAACCGAAGAAGTCCTGGCGCGACAAGCTCGAACAGTATGTGGTCAGCGGCACCAAGGGCAGTGCCATGTCGTCTTGATACGATAATAAGCACTGCTTATACTCAACCAAGCCTATTCCGCACCACTACTGAGCCGACGCCTTATGTCCATGGACGATTCCCAGATTACCCGCACGCAATGGCACCGTTACGTCCGCGCCCGAGATGCGGGGCATAAGGAGTACGTCGAGGAGGCGCGGAAATTCGACGCCTTCTACTACGGCGAGCAGTGGTCCGAGGCCGATCGCCGCGTGCTCGAGGAGGCCGGTCGCCCGGCGCTGACCATCAATCACATCCTGCCGGCGGTCAACACGGTGCTGGGCGAGCAGGCGGCCAACCGGGCCGATATCCGCTTCAAGCCGCGCCGCAAGGCCGACGCCGACCGCGCGATGATGCTCCAGAAGCTGGTGCAGTACATCCTCGACGACCAGAAATACGACTGGAAGGAATCCGAGGTCTTTGCTGACGGCCTGATCAACGATCGCGGCTACTTCGACGTGCGCATCGACTTCGACCACAACGCCTTCGGGGAAGTGAAGCTCGATGTCGAGGACCCGGCCGATATCATCCCGGACCCCGACGCCAAGTCCTACGACCCCGAGGACTGGAAGGAGTTCTTCAAGACCCGCTGGACCTCGATCGACGACATCGAGGTCGAGTACGGGAAGGAGAAGGCCGACGCCATCCGCGCACACGCCGAGCTGGCCGACCACGACGACACCCTCGATTGCTATCGCTTCCAGACCACGTTCGGGGATACCCGCAGCGTGGTAGGGCAGCACGGCAATGAGGACCGCACCATCCGGTCGGTGCGTATCGTCGAACGCCAGTGGCGTAGACCACACAAGGCGAAGGTATTCGTCGGCGCGCGCGGGGATATCCGCCCGGTGCCCGATGCGTGGACGGATGACCGCGCGGCCGCGTTCGCCCGCGACAATCAGTTGCAGATCATCGACAAGACGATCATGAAGATTCGTTGGACGGTGACAGCGGGCAATCAGGTGCTGCACGACGACTGGTCCCCGTATACGCGGTTCACCATCGTGCCGTTCTTCCCGTATTACCGTCGCGGCCGGCCATTCGGCATGGTGCGCAACCTGATCAGCCCCCAGGAGCAGCACAACAAGCTGTCCTCCCAGGAGCTGCATATCGTCAACACCACGGCCAACTCGGGCTGGATGATCGAGGAGGGGTCACTGGCCGATGGCATGTCGGTCAACGACCTGGAGCGTGAGGGCGCGAAAACCGGCCTGGTGCTGCGCTACAACCCCGGCACCACCGCACCGAGCAAGATTCAGCCCAACCAGATTCCCACCGGCATCGACCGCCTGTCGATGAAGTCCCAGGCATCCATCCGCGACATCTCGGGCATCCACGACGCCATGCAGGGCAACGCCAGCGCCGAGATGTCCGGTCGCGCGTTGCAGTCGCAGATTTCCCGGGGCCAGGTCCAGGTACAGAAGCCGCTCGACAACCTCGCTCGCACCCGCCACATGATCGCCCAGGTGATCCTTTCGCTGGTGCAGGAGTATTACACCGAGGAACGGGTCCTGTTCATCTCCAACGATCTGGACCCGAATGCCGAGGACGAGGAGCTGGTGATCAACCAGAAGACCGCCGAGGGCATCCATAACGACATCACCCTGGGGGAGTACGGCATCGTGGTCACCCAGCAGCCGGCCACCGACACCTTCCGGGATAGCCAGTTCAACGAGGCCATGCAGCTGGCCTCTGCCGGCGTGCCGATTCCGCCGCACGTCCTGGTCGAATACAGCCACCTGGCCAAGCGCACCGAGATCGCCGACATGCTCAAGCGTCAGCAGGGCATGGCCGAGCCGACCGAGCAGGAAATGCAGATGGCGCAGTTCCAGCAGCAGGCGCAAATCCAGGACATCAAGCTCGAGCTTGGCAAGAAGCAGGCCGCGCTCCAGAAGCTCATGGCCGAAACCGGCCACATCGAGGCGAAGACCGCGTCCGAGGCCGATCCTGCCGCCATCCAGAACCAGATTCGCATCATGGAGCTGCAAGCCGACGTGCAGAAGCACCTGCAGCAGCTCGAGGCCCGTATCCAGCTGTCCGAGCAGTCCCACAAGGCCCAGCAGAAGCGCCAGGAGCAGACCAGCCTGACGCAGATGCGCGGTCAGAACCTCCAGCAGGAAACCCAGATTTCCACCGCCTGGATCAACGCCAACCGCAAGGATGGCGAACAACGCCCCGCGAGGAACGACGATGTCCAGACCGACGAGTAATACCCAGGAACCGGATTACAACCTCGATGCCATGTTCGCCGGGGGTGACCCCCTCGACGATGACGATTTCGGTGACGCCCCGCTCGATCGCGGTGATGACGCCGAGCCGGCGCCGGCCCCGGAGCCCGCGCCGGCCCCTGAACCTGCCCCGGAACCTGCCCCGGAACCTGCGCCCAAGCCGGAGCCCCAGCAGCAAGCCGAGCCGGAGCCCCAGCAGCAGGCCGAGCCGGAGCCCCAAGTAGACGACAACGGCCTGCGCGTGCCGAAGTACCGCCTGGATCAGGAAGTGGCCAAGCGCCACCGCCTGGAGTCCGAGAAGACCGAGCTTGAACGCCGCCTGCAGGAAATCCAGCGCCAGCAGCAGCCGCAGCCCGATCAGCCGCCGCAGCAGCAGGCACAGCAGGAACAGGAGCCGCAGCAGCCGCCGCAGGGCCCGGATTTCGAGGCCCTGGATGCTCAGTACCACGAAGCGATCCTCGATGGCGACGCGGAGAAGGCCCGCCAGCTGCGCGCCGAGATTCGCCAGGCCGAGCGCGATCAGTGGCTCAACGAGGCCCGCGAGTCCTCCCGCCAGGAAGCGCAGCAGACCACTCAGCAGCAGCGCGTCCACCAGGAGCTTCAGGCCGAGGCCGAGAAGGTGATCCAGGACTACCCGGTCATGGACCAGACCAAGGAAGGCCACGACCTAGATGTCCTGCGCGAGACGACCGCACTGCGCGACTTCTACATGCAGCAGGGCTATGAGCCCCGCCACGCACTGCGCGAAGCCGCTGATACCGTGGCGCTGCGCTACGGCATCCAGAAGGCCGGCCAGCCAGCCCCGGCACCGGCACAGGAACCGGCAGCCCAGGCTCAGGCCGAGCCCCAGCCGAACAGCGACCTGGAGCGCAAGAGCGAGATGGCCAACCGCCAGCCACCGAAAACGCCCGGTACCCGCAACGATGGGCAGTCGGACGTCAACACACTGCCGGAATCCGAGTTCGACAAGCTGTCGGACGAGGACCTGGCCCGTGCCCGTGGGGACTACCTGTAATGGACAAGCAAACGAAGGTCACCGTCGAGCGCATCGATGCGCTGCGCGATCAGCTTGAGCCGCATTACTTCGTGCTCAATACCACCACCTACTGCGTGCTGATGCTGCCCAATGGCTTCACCGTGGCGGAAGGCATGAGTGCCTGCGTGGACCCGGCCAATTTCAACGCCGAGCTGGGCGAGGTCTACGCGCTTCAGAACGCCATGACCAAGGCCGTCAACGAGCTGTGGCGCATGGAGGGGTACCGTCTGGCACAAGAGCTGAACCCGGTATGATGGCCGCGCTCCCGGATGACCTCAAACGCTTCTCGGTCCTGGGCCACCCCCCTGGGGAGGCCCGGATCGAGTTCATCGAGATCGACAAGGACGACGCTCGCCATTTCTCCTACCTGGGGCCCTACGGCATCCTCCGGTTTCTCAAACTCACCTTGCTCCCGCGCATGGCAGCGGAAGACCAGGCCGAGTTTGCGATCGAGGCGCTGACCAGCGAGGGCTGGATCGAGGTCATCCCGGGGTGTGGCGCCCCGCACGAGACGATTAGCCTGCGGCTACACCCGGCAGGTATCGCGCATTTCGTCGAGATGGCCGAGATGATGGGCGCACAGCCCATGGCAGAAGTCCTCAAGGCGGATTACCTGGACAAATTGGTTTGCCCATTAGATAAGCACTGCTTATAATCACAGTATCAACCGCGAGATCGTCCCTCGCGTGGCCCACCCGCCGCAAACGGATGTGTTTCGTACAGACCACGACACGGTCTGGGAACCGGCTTAACGACAGCCGTCCGGCTTCCCTACCAAGGCTGTCGATCAGCTTCCAAAGGAGGTGCCCCAATGGCACTGACGAACTTTGCCGCGCTGACCGACGAGCAGAAGACAGTCTGGTCACGCGATCTGTGGCGGGTAGCCCGCAATAACTCCTTCCTGATGCGCTTTGCAGGCAAGGGTGCCAACTCGATGATCACTCGCATCACCGAGCTGACCAAGTCCGAGAAGGGCACCCGCGCGGTCTTCCAGCTGCTCGCCGACCTTGAAGGTGACGGTGTGACCGGGGACAACATGCTCGAAGGCAACGAAGAAGCAATGCGTGCCTTCGATCAGGTCATCGGCCTGGATCAACTGCGTCACGCCAACCGCCTGGCCGGCCGTCTCGCCGACCAGAAGACGGTCATCAACTTCCGCGAGAACTCCCGCGACGTCCTGGCCTACTGGCTCGGCGATCGTATGGATCAGCTCGGCTTCCAGACGCTGGCAGGCTGGGACTACGCGCTGCGCCCGAACGGTGCTGCCCGTCCGGTCAAGTCCACCGGCCAGAACCTGGCTGACCTGGAATTCGCGGATCACGTCACCGCGCCGACTCAGGGTCGCCACCTGCGCGTCTCCAACGGCGGTGCTGACATCACCGAGGACGGTGATACCAGCGCGATCGCAGCCGGCGACCGCCTGTCCTATGCCTCTCTCGTGCTGGCGCAGGCGTATGCCCGCGACAACATGATTCGCGGCATCAAGACCGGCAACAACGACGAGATTTTCCACGTCTTTGTCAGCCCGACCACCATGGCGCAGCTCAAGCTCGACCCGGACTTCATCGCCAACGTCCGCCATGCGGGTGTGCGCGGTGACAAGAACACCCTGTTCGCGGGCGCCAACAGCGTGATGGTCGATGGCATGGTCATCCACCAGTTCCGCCACTCGCCGAACACCAAGGGCATGGCTGCTTCCTCCAAGTGGGGTTCCGCCGGCAACGTCGATGGCAACCGCGTCCTGATCTGCGGTGCCCAGGCCATGGGGATGGCGGATATCGGCGCACCGTACTGGGTGGAAGAAGGCTTCGACTACGAGAACCAGCACGGTATCTCGATCGGCAAGATGTTCGGCCTGAAGAAGCCGGTCTTCCACTCCGACGTGACTGGCCGCAAGGAAGACTTCGGCACCCTGGTGCTGGACGTCGCCAACTCGTAAACGGTTTACCACGGGGCATTGGGGGTCTTTCGGGGCCCCCCTTTTTCAACGAGGACATCCCATGCCTACGAATCTCGTATCCGATATCGACCGGCACGTCTCCACGAAGCAGGGCCATTCGCTCAACTTCAAGGCCGAGGAACCGCGACCCGTCCCAGACATCGCGGTTCAAGCGTGTTTGACCGCTGGCTGCCGCGAAGCGGGTCAGGCGAAGCCGGCGACACCCAAGGCCGATGCCAAGACCGACACCAAGGCCGATGCCAAGAAGGGCGGCAAGGGCCCGACGGTCGGTGAAATCGCCGCTGCCATGCGCAAGATCATCGATGAAGACAACGCCGACAAGTTGACCTCCGACGGCGCTGTCCGCGTGGATGCCATCGAAGCCGAGCTTGGTCAGGACATCCCGGCGCATCTGCGCGATGCCGCTGCCAAGCAGATCGAAAAAGGCGAGGTGTAAGCCATGCCCATCACCGCCCGCGATGTCATCACCCGCGTTCGTGACACCACCCTGGATAACACCGAGGGCGGTGTCCGGTGGCTGGATGACGAGCTGATCCGCTATATCAACGATGCCTCTCAGGCCATCGTCCAGCTCAAGCCCAGCGCCCACCCGGTCAACACCACGATGCTGATGTCCCCCGGGACGCTCCAGCAGGCCCCGCAGGGGGCGATCGTGGTGATCGACGTGGTGCGCAACGTCAACGGGTCCTCGATCCGACGCATCGACCGTGATGTCCTCGACATCGGCCACCCGGACTGGCACCTCATGAACCAGCAGCCGAGTGTCCGCCACTACATGCTCGAGGCGCACGATCCGACGCGCTTCTACGTGTACCCGCCTTCCGACGGCAGTGGATCGATCAACCTGATCTATTCGGCCGAGCCGCCGATGGTCAACAGCCTCGATTCCACACTGCCGCTGGCTGCCACCTACCTGAATGCCTACACGGATTACGTGCTGTACCGCGCCTATTCCAAGGACGCGGAATTCGCCGCCAACCGTGAGCAGGCAGGCTGGTACTACCAGGCATTCACCCAGGGCCTGGGCGTGCGTATGCAGACCGAGCGTAATGCCCAAGGGGAAGACCCGACACCTGGAGCACCATAATGGACATCGCAGCCCTCACACAGGATACCGCCATCCATGTGGTGGGCTGCCCTGAGCCGACCATCTGGGTCGAACTGCGCAGGGCCGCACGCCAATTCTGTCAGGACACAGGCATCTGGAAGGTTCCCTTCCAGGTGTTTGCCGTTCCGGGGTTAGACCGTTACCCCATCGAGCCGGAAGGGTCGGCCACGGTGTCCTCCCTGGAGTGGATCGGCCTGGACGGCAAACGGCTCGAGGGCCGGGACAGCGAGGTCATGATGCGCAATCAGGACCCGAATGCCGAGCGCGGTCGCCCGACGCATTACTACTGGAGCCGTGCGGATGACATGGTCCTGGCTCCGGTGCCCGATTCTCAGTACCGCCTCGAGGGCGTCATGACGCTGATCCCTCGCCGGTCGGCCATGGATATCCCGGACTGGCTGGGCGAGCGGTGGGGCGAGGCCCTGGTGGCGTTGGCCGCTGCCTGGCTGCTCACCATCCCCGGCCAGCGCTGGACCGATGCCAACTTCGCCCGCGCCCAGATGGCCCGCTACCAGCAGTATGTGGCCCAGGCCAAGCGCCAGGCCGAAGGGCTGGATCAGCCTGCCACCCGCGTCGTGCGCTACGGGGGCTACTGATGCTGAATACCGTGACCTCAGTTCGTGAGCTTCGCACCCTGTACCCGTTCCTCGAGGAGGGGGTTGAGGCCATCCGGGCCAAAAGCCCCCAGGTGACCGAGATCGCGGCCGATGTCTATGCCGCAATCGCCTCGAACATGGCCGACATGGTGGTCCTCACCGACGGCGATCGCCCGTGGGGCTGGTCGGTCTACCACATCGAGACGGAAGCCACCGGGGACCGCGTGCTGCGGTCGTGGATGTCCTACATCCGGGTCGGGGCTCCCGCCGCCATGCTGCGCGACCTGTTGGATGGCATGGATGCGATTGCGGTCAATGCCCGCGCGGACAGGATCAGTTTCACCACGACGCGCCCGGCATGGGGCCGCAAGCTGGCCCCGGACGGTTACAAGGTCATGTCATTGGTATTCGAAAAGGAGGTGGACCATGGGTAAAGGCAGCTCGCCCAAGAAGCCGGAAGCCACGGCGGAAGAAAAGGAACTCGCCAAGCAGGGTGTCGAGAAGTGGAACCGCTACGCGACCATGTATGCGCCATTGGAAGACGACATGCTGGCCAACGTGGACCGTTCCACGACCAACCTGCGGCAGGGGCGGGGTAACGCCGACCTCATGCGCGAGGCGTCGAATGATTTCCAGCAGTCGTTCGGCAACGCCAACGTGGCCACCAGCCTGTCCAACCTCAACGCCATCAACTCGGCGCTCAAGGCGGCCGGCGCTTCCAACGCCTCACAGTCCGTGCTGGGGGATCGGCAGCAGCGGGACGGCAATACTCTCGCCGCGATCAACACGGGGCTGGGGATCGCGGGTCAGCAGCAGCAGAGCCTCACCCAGCTGGGCCAGCAGAACAACGCCGCGATGCTCGACACCTACCGGCGCGAGTCGGAAGCGGATATCGCCAAGAGCAATGCCCAGTTCGGCGCCCTCAACTCGCTGGCCACCATGGGCATGGGGAAATACCAGCAGTACACGAACAACAAGGCGCTCCGGCAGAGTCTGTTTGAGACGACCAACCCCAACGGCTTCACTGACCAGCTCGCAATTCCGGGCGGGTACAACCGCCAGTAAGGAGGCGCCATGAGCACTGTCCCGACAATCTCGCAGAGCGTGAGCCCCAACGACAACGCGGCCAAGGTCCTCAAGGCCCAGTGGGAGCGCTATCGCAACGCCTACACCCCGGTCGAGAACCAGCTGGCCGGGTCGATTGGCGAGGACTTGACGCGACCGGCCATGGCCCAGACGCAGGCGGCTAACGAGCGCAGCAACGCGGCCAATGCTCGCATGAAATCCCGCTACGGCCTGGCCGATATCAGCGGTGCTCCGGTGGCGGCCAACCAACAGCGCGCCAGTGCCCTGGCGACGTCCGATGCCTACAACACGGCCAATCTGGCGCAGATCGATCGCAACCAGAACATCCGCACCTCGCTGACGGATGTCGGACAACAGCTGGTCGGTCAGGCCACCGGGGGGCTGGTCAATTCCGCCGGCATGGCGTCGTCACGCAACCAGGCATACGAGGCGCAGAAGGCCAGCGCCGATCAGGCGCAGGATGCACAGCAGACGCAGATGCTCGCCACGGCTGCCATGGCCGCCATGATGTTTATGTGAGGAACGAAACATGGATTTGACCGCGATCGAGGCATTGGTGCGTGGTGGCCTGAAGGGCTACAACCTGGGCCAGCAGAATCAGATCGACCCGTACAAGGAAGCCCAGCTCGACATCGCCTCCCGGCAGTGGCAGGAGGGCGCACCCAAGCGCCAGGCGGACCTCGAGTACATGCAGAACGCAGCGGAAACGCAGCGGATGCAGCTCGACGAGAAGAAGCGCCAGCTGGCCACCGAACAATTCTACCGCTTCGATCAGCTCCAGACCGAGGCGGGTGGCGTCCTGCCCGCGCTCAAGACCGAGCCCGGTCGCCGGATGTTCCTGGATGCCTACAACAACAACCCCGTGCGCGAACGCATGGGGCTCCAACAGGTCGATGACCTGGACTACGTGGACGAGTCCAATTTCGCCGAATTCGGCATGGATGAACCTACCTTCCGCCAGCTCCAACAGGAGCACGGCAGCACCGGCATGCTGATCCCGCTGGCCCGCGACGCGGATGGCAACCTTACCCCGCTGCCGGATGCGGATGGTGATGGGGTGGAGGTCTATGGCGCCGAGTGGGCCCGCGACAATCTGCGCACGTTGTTCGACAGCTCCGGTAGCCTCGCCACTCAGTTCCAGAATCTGCAGGGCCCGACGCCGGGCATGGGCGCGTCTACCACGGTCACCCGCAACGGTGGCGCCAACCCGCTGGCCGTACCTCCACAGGCTGGTCGTCAGCCGCAGGGTGAGCCGCAGGGCCAACCGTCCATCGGCCGTCTCGGGATTCCAGCCGAGCCGGAAGCGCCCGCGAAACCCGTGCCGCCGATCTGGGAACGCTGGGGCGGTGATGAGTCCGAGGAGGAATCCACGGGCGGATTCCGTCGCAATGGCCTCGATATCGAGTACACCGGGGATGACAACGTCATTCAGAATGCCTACAACTCGGTCACCGATACTGTGGGCAAGGCGCGAGACAAGCTGGCGTCCTTCGCCGAGAAGGGGGTCGAGCAGATCGTCGGCACCGAGAACCTGAATGCCGGCAACGAACGCCTGGCCAACCTCGGCGCCGAGATCGATCGCACCTGGAACCGCATGATCGGGGCTGAAAGCAACGGCGAGCAGTTCGATAGTCAGGGCAAACCGCTGCGCTCCCCGAAGGGGGCGACAGGCATCGCCCAGGTGATGCCGGCCACCGCCAAGGAAGTCGCCGAAAAGAACGGCATTCCCTGGGACCGCGAGCGTTACGAAAACGACGCGGACTACAACATGCGGCTGGGGCGCGCCTACTACGACGAGCAGGTCGAAACGTATGGCGACCCGATCATGGCGGCAGCGGCCTATAACGCCGGCCCCGGAATGGTGAACGACTGGGTCAATGGCACCAACCACACCGGCCGCAACCGCTCCAAGCTCAAGCTCGGTGACCCGCGCAGCGCCGACGTCGATGTTGCGGAGTGGATCAACAAGATTCCGTTCAAGGAAACCCGCAACTACGTGGCCAAGACCACGGATGCCGGGCTTCGGGCCACGGCCAAGGGCGACCCGATTGCCCGCCGCGTGGTGGACGGCAAGGGCATCGGCCCCGGACAGGCCAAGCGAGTCATCACCCGCACCGCCACGATGGATGCCCTGGCAGATTCCTCCTCGGACCAGGAAATGACCGCTGCGATGAGCGGGATGGTGAACTCCCTGACCCCGAATGGTGCCTCGGCGACCTACTCGGTCAACTCCGGCACAGGGCGCCCGACGCATGCCCAGATCGCTCAGGCGGTACGCCTGCGCGCCGCTGGCTGGTTGGATGATGCCCAGTTCAAGCGCTATGTGGACACCGGGGTCGTTTCGGCCGATGCGGTCCAGCTGATTGGTGCCGCCATGCAGCAGTCCACGGCACTGGCGTCTAACGATATCGCCCAGCAGCAGCAGACAGCACGCACCTTGATCACCGAGCAGGGTAAGACACTCCGTGAGGGCATCAAGGCCAAGGGCGATGCGCGGGATGATTTCCAGAACGTCGCCGATACCATCGACACCATCACCAATACAGCCACCGACCGTTATCAGGCGATGGGACTGGATGAAGAGACGCTGGAGCGCGTGCTGCCCCGGATGCGTACCGATATCCGCGATGCGTATGACCTGTTCCCGAGTGGCCTGCAGGGCACCGACTGGAACAACCAGGCCGTGGCCAACGGCTACGTGCGTCTGCAACAGCTCAGTCAGCAGTTGCAGACCAACAATGACTGGATTCCTGACTCACTGGAGCGTGCGTTCAAGGATAACGAGCACCTGGAGAAAGACCCGGCAGCCCTGTTCCTGGCGGCACAGAACCCGGAAATCTTCAAGACGGTCGAAGGTGCAGAACAATACGACGACGCCCGGAAACGCTACAAAGAAGCCATGAACGGGCAAAACCTTTATCAGTTCGCGGATGACCCGAGGGCCCGCACCGAGGTGCTGTTGCAGGTAGACAAACGCCTGCGAGCCGAAGGCAGCGATTTCAGTGATAAGGTCCGCCGCGACTATATCCTTGGGGATGAGATCGGCAAGCTCAAAGCTGCGCTAGGCCAGGGCGGCGCAGGTCGTTAAGATAAGCACAGCTTATAAACAGAGAGGCGCCCAATGGCCTATGAAAACCTGATCCGCGACGAGCTGGCCCGCCGCAATGCACAACCCCAATACTCGCTCGAGACTCAGCGCCCGGACGCCCAGTTCGGGGGCACTCAGAACGCGCCCTTGTCTTTCGGCCGCAGTTTCTCGGGAGGTGTGCAGGAGTTCAAGGGCGGGATCAAGTTTGCCGGCGCGATGCTCCAGGACATGTTCGGCGAGGCAGATCAGGCGCTGATCGATTCGGCCCTGCGCGACATGCGAGAGGGGCAGGACATCGCGGCAGGGGCTCCGACGTTCCATGACGTGCTGGATTCCGGCACGCCCGGCGTACTGCGCGATTGGGCGGTCACGACCTTGGGCCGTCTCGGCCCGGATATCATCGAGGGGATGGCATCCGCCACGATCGGCGCAGCCCTTGGCGCGGCTGCCGCAGGTCCGGTGGGCGCTGCCGGCGGTGCAGCGGAAGGTCTGGCCATGCGCACCACCATGAAGACCATGCTGACCAAGGAGCTGCGCGACTCCCTGGAGCGCGTGGCCAAAGGCCGTGGCACCGGACTCGATCAGAACATCCTCGACAACACGCTGCGCGCCACCATGGCACAGCGCGGCGCGCTGTACGCGGCCACCGCCGGGGGCTACCCGCGTTCGGCCGGCGAAGCCTACCGCGAGTCCCATGAAGCAGGTGATCCATCCCCCTGGGGTGCAGCCGCCATCGGCGGCGGCATGGCAGCCCTCGATGCCGTCGCGGCCAATCAGGCGTTTGAAGTGGTCGGCGGGCTGTTCAAGCAGTCCGGCCGCTTGGGGACTGATCTTGCCCGGCAAGCCCCTTCATTGCTGGCGCAGACCGGCCGCAAGGTCGGGAAAGCCACCGTGGCGGAAGGCGGTACCGAGGCAGCGCAGGAGGAGCTGTTGATTCAGTTCCGTGACTACCTGCAACCAGGCTATGCCAGCACCGAGGAAGCCCGTCACCGTCGTATCGAGTCCGCCGCTGCAGGCGCCCTTGCGGGTGCCGCGCGTGGTGCCGCGATCGATGCCCCGATCGGCATGCTCCAGGGCGCTGGCCGCAATGTGGTGGAAGGACGCTCACCGCTGGATGACGGCACCACACCACCCGCTGATGGCACCCCGGGAGCCCCGACACCGGATGCCGGCCCGTCGCTGCGTGAGCGCGCCGACGCTTTCGCCTCCCGCTTCGACCCCGTCGTGGACGACCGTGGTTATGTGGTCAACACCCGCCGCCCGCAGCCGGAGCCCCAGGCGCAGCCCCAGGCACAGCCGCAGGCAGCCCCGGATGATGCCGGTGTCGTCATGCCGGAAGGCCAGGCCGATGTGGATGCCCAGTTCCGAGCGGCCATGGACCCGAATAACCCCAAGCGGGGCGTCGAGGTCAACAGTGCGTCACCGGCCCCGACCGGACTGGCTGATGCCGCAGACGTGTACTCCGCACGTACACGCAACGGCACCTTCTATACCCGCGATGCCGAGCTGGCCCAGCGGGTCGAGCAAGAGGGTGGCAGCGACGCCATGATGGCCGAGGCCCTGGGCTATGGCCGGTCCAAGCAGGACATCGCCCCTGACCGCGCGATGGCCGCTGCCGTGCGTGACGAGAACAACGCTGTCATCCATTCCGAAGTCATCGACCGCGATGACCAACCGGCCGCTGCCGAGCGCCTGAAGAACTACGGGGGCCGCGTCGAGTTCACGAGCCTCGAGCAGCACCTGGCGGATCGGGAAGCGCGGGCCAACGCCAAGCCGGCGGCGAAGCCTGCCCGCACGCACGACAAGCATGGCAATCCGTTGCTGATCTCGGATGAAGAAGCCGCTGAAATCCAGGCCGCAGACCGGGAAGGCAGACCCGCCCCGGCTCGCAAGTTCGACCTGCGCAATGGGCCCGCTCGCCAGCAGGCGCAACCGGCCCCGCGTCAGGACTTCACCCCGGAGCCTGCCCAGCCGCAGGCGCAACCGGCACCGCGTCAGGACTTCACCCCGGAGCCCGCCCAGCCGCAGGTTCAGCCGGCACCGCGTCAGGACTTCACCCCGGAGCCCGAGCAACAGGCCGCTCAACCAGCCCCGCGCCAGGACTTCACCCCGGAGCCCGCCCAGCCGCAGGCCCAGCCGGCTCCAGGGCGCAAGTTCGACCTGCGCAATGGCCCCGCTCGCCAGCAGGCCCAACCGGCACCGCGTCAGGACTTCACGCCCGAGCCGGCGCAATCGCAGGCCCAGCCGGCCCCGCGTCAGGACTTCACCCCAGCGCCAGAACAACCGGCTGCGCAACCGGCCCCGGCTCGCAAGTTCGACCTGCGCAACGGGCCCGCCCGCCAGCAGGCGCAACCGGCACCGCGTCAGGACTTTACCCCGGAGCCCGCCCAGCCGCAGGCCCAGCCGGCCCCGCGTCAGGACTTCGACCCGGCGGTTGGTTCCGAGCCCCGCGACATGAAGCTCACCGGCCGCGAGCGTCCCGCCAGCCGCGAGGACTTCGAGGACCCGGACCTGGCACAGGATGCCTCGGACGCCCGACTCGATCAGGCGATCAACGACATCTTCCTCGATCGCCAGGGAGTGGACCGCGATGCGGATGGCCGCGCGCTGGTGTACGACGTCTTCACCCCGGAGCCCCAGGGCACCCGCCCGGTTACCGCGATGGCCGAAGGGGCCATGATCGACGAGGTCAACCCAGGGGCAGGCCGCAGCGCCGGTATCCAGACCCGGCCGCAACAGCTCGACCCGACTGCCCTGACGCGCCGCGACAAGGGCTATGACATGCGTGCCCGCAGTGCGCCAGTCCAGAACCTCGGCTGGCGCCCCGTGACCGAGAACATGGCCACCACCCTGATCACTACGCCGCAAGGGGACCAGCACCTGGTGCCGACCGCGATGGTGAAGCAGGCTCAGGAACTTCAGCAGCGCTTCCCCAACGATGAATTTACGTTCGCCAACAAGCGCGAGAACGGTGCGGAGCACTACGCCCTGGTCCGCCGCCGCGATCCGACCGAGGCCGAGCGGGATTCCGCGTTCCATGCCCAGGATGGCACGGTGCAGGGCACCACCGAACGGGTGATGAATGCCCTCGATCGTGGCCGCTGGACCGGGCGTGAGGAGCCGCGCAACGACAATGCCAAGCGCTACACACTGCGCATGACCGGCCCGAATGGACAGTCGATCTGGGTCAACCCCAAGGTACTGGCTGCCGCCGGCATGGACGTCTCGCAAGGGCTCGGGGGCAACACCACGGCACAGCGCTCACGCACTGGCCTGGCCACCGCACTGGCCGTGCTGGATGACAGCGGTTACCGCATCGCGGCCTGGGCACCGAACACCGAGGCATCGCCAGCCCTGCAGCAGGCGACCAGCTTCGTGCAGTTCAAGAATATCTATGGCCTGCCATTCTCGGTCATGGGGCCACGTATTGCGGAAATCCGGCTGCGTGATTCGGACGCGATCACCGAGCAGCAGCGCGTGCTGTTGCTGTCGCACCTGTCCGCGATTCCGACGCGCCGCAACAAGGAAGGCAACCTGGCCTGGACTCAGGACACGCTCAAGCGATTCCGTCGCTCCCGCAAGATGCTGCACGACCAGGGCATCACCATGCCGTCTGAGTATGAGCAGAACGAAGCGGGGGACATCCTGTTGGCTCCGGGCCTGCACGGCGCCATCGAGATCGTGACCGATACCGACATCGCCTGGCCGTCGGATCAGGCGCGAGCCCTGTGGGAGGACATGAACGCCGATCAGCGTACCGCCCTGATCCATGAGTACGGTGACGCGGTCAGCCTGGTGCAGCTCGACACCGTGATCGATGGTCCGATCGACCATGTCCCCAACGATGTGATCGCCGCGCTCAACGAGCAGGCCAAGCACGAATGGTTCCTGACCGAGCAGGAAGGCGGGGTGGATACCCGCGAGCGCAAGATCGAAAGCCGGGGCTCCACCGCGACGCCGCGAGAAACGCGCCGTCTCAAGGAAACCAGCCACGACACCTTCGTGGACGAGAGCCTGCCGACCTGGGTCGCGGATGTGACCCACCTGGCCCGTCGGGTGACCAACCTGCGCCAGCGCGTACTGGTGGCCACCGACACCACCTCGATGGAAGACCTCAACGAGGCCATGAGCGAGAACGGGCACCTCCACATGGAGCGCACCCCGGCGATCCGGCAGAGCCTCGAGGATACGCTGGCAGGCAAGCGTAGCGCCGCCGGCACGACCATTCATGTCGGGGATACCTCGGTCATCTTCCTGCGCAGCCTCACCGACGCCAACGGCCGTCCCCGCACGGACGCCATGGCGATGGTGATGACGCATGAGCTGGGCCATGTGGCCTACCGCGATCACCTCAACACGCTGATCAAGGACAAGCGCCGGTTCAACACCCTGTACCGCGCCTATGAGAAGGACCGCCGGGAAGGACTGGTGCATCAATACGAGGACCCGAAAACCGGCTTCGAGGAGTGGGTCGCCGACCGTTATTCCAGCTGGATGCACCGCCGCGTGCGCAGCAACCAGGCCATGGTGGCCAAGGCCGGCGCATTCGCCGAGCTTCGCACCAAGCTGCGCGGCCTGTTCGACGGCGTGAAGCGCCAGATGACGGCACTGGTGAAGAAGGGCGAGATGGCGCTGCCGACGCGGATGAAGGGCAACAAGACCGCCGACAGCTTCTTCGACACCCTGGCACAGACTTCCGAGCTGCAGGAGCGGGTCATGCGTCTGGAGCGGGAGACGACGACCGGCCGGAACCGCTTCAATGCAGACGCGCACGCCGAGCTGCGGGAGGCCCGCCGCGAGCTTCATTCCCTCCGCAAGCAGGCATGGGATGGTGCCGGTGTCGAGGCGAGCCGTGAACAGTTCGAGCAGGCCGTCGAGACAGCACAGAAGGCACGCGCTCGCCGTGATGCCCAGCAGGCTGCGCGGGATGCCCAGAAGACGGCACGCGAGCGCAATGCCCAGGCCCGCGAAGCCATGCTGCGTGCCGACCAACAGCAGGACTGGCTGGCAGGACTGGTCGATGACGGCCAGCGCCCGCCGCGAACCGATGGCATCCCCCAAGGCGACCTGGACGGCTTGCAGATCGTGCGTCAGATGGCACAACGCGCCCGTGAACGCGGACAGCAGGCCCGCCGCATGCCGGTGGTCCCCAACCAGCCAGGGCTCCCGGTCGCTGATCCGCTGACCGAGAGCGTGGCCGACATCGTGGCGGATAACGCGGGCAGCAGCTGGTTCACCCGCAGCCAGCAGTGGGTCAATGACCGCTCGCCGCGTTTCCTCAAGACCGGGGCCCGTGCCCTGCGTGACATCGTCTACACCGATGACAGTCGCCTGCGCCAGATGGGACCGCGCGGTGCCCGGATCGCTGGTATGTTCTGGAGTGCCCCAGGCACTCGCCGCGACGCCACCACCGCCGGCTACATGAACCGCCGCGAATCGGAAACCGCCGATTGGTTGCGCAAGTTTGACCAGGCCATCCCGGACAACGAGCGCCGCGCCGAGCAGGTCATGACCCTGGTGCAGCGTGAAGTCCCCCGCGATCAGCTGCCACAGGACGCCTTGCCGCTGTTCGACTTGATGACCGAGCTGGGTCAGCACCTGGAAACCCATGTGAACGGCTTCAACAGCAAGAGCGTCTACGGGACGCGCGTCTATAACGTCTCCGAGATGATGGCGCGGCCCGAGGAGTTCAAAGCGTTGATCATGAAGGCCGACAGCAGCATCGACACGGCGTCGGCTGACAGCATCTTCATGGCCATCACCCAGCAGGGCGGCCAGGTCGAATTGCAGACAGCGGATCAGGCCGGCGCCGGGCCAGGGCTCAATGCCAAGGCCGCGCGCGTCCTGACCAACGTCAGCAACGCCGACCTTCAGGCGGGCAAGTTCCTGGAGACACCGAAGTCCTCCTTCGTGATGCACATCCGCTCGGCCATCCACCGTGCCGAGTTCGAGCGTGCCTTCGGGGCGGAGCGCGATGGCAAGGCCGTCGTCGAGGACCTGGAATACCGTCGCTCACAGGGGCAACCGATCGACGAGGATTACCTGGCCAAGCTCAAGCACCGCGTCGAAACCAGCCAGGACCCGGTCATGGTCTACGACCCGGCGGCCAAGGTGAAAAACGAGATCGACCAGCTGGAAGGACAGGACCAGGTACTGGCCCGCGAGATCGTCGAGAACTACATGGGGCGCAGCAACCGCCTGTTCGGCAAGCAGCTGCCGCCCAAGGTCGGCCGTGGACTGTCCGCCGTCGGGGCCTACGTCTACATGACCACCCTCGGTCTGGCGTCCATCTCGCAGGTGACTGATCTGGCGACTACCGCGATGCGCATGCACAGCACGTCGGCATTCAAGGACCTGTACCAAACGCTGACCCAGTTCACCCGCGAGGAGCGCGCCGAGCTGGCCCGCCGTGTTGGCACCGTGCAGTCGCAGATGACCATGGATGCGCTGCACAACAGCTACGGTAACGACTTCATGACACCGGAAGTCCGCTGGGCTACGGACGTGTTCTTCAAGATCACGGGCCTCCAGGCCATCACGGATCATAACCGGGCGCTTGCCACCCAGATGGGGCTGGGCTTCATCACCCGTGCCACACGCAAGGCCAATGAAGGGGACGCCACGGCGATCCGCCAGCTGCAGGACCTGGGGCTGACGCCGCAGGATGTCAGCGCGTTCTACAGCGAGGGGCAGAATTTCGACACGCCGGCCGGCGAGAAATTGCGCCAGGGACTGTATGCCTTCGTGGACGAGTCCATTTTGCGTCCGAATGCGGCCATGCGCCCCGGCTGGGCCTCCAATCCGTGGTTCTCGCTGTTCTGGCAGCTCAAGTCCTTCGCCTGGGGTGGCAAGAAAATCTTCATCGACGGTGTGGCCAGGGAATATACCCAGCGGCGTCGGGAAGGGCAGAGCATCCTGGCTTCGACGGCCAGTGCCCAGGTCGGGATTGCCATGGGGCTCCCGCTGGCCTTCGCCGCCGTCATGCTGCGCGACATGGCCAAGGAAGGGTTGAACAGTACCTTCGACGACGACGAATACGATTGGCGCGCCTTCGACACCGACTGGGCGTCCGGTGGCGGTATCACCGAGCTGGTCGATAGGGCAGGGCTTCTCGGGCCCTTGTCCCTGGCCGTGGGTGCATACAGCGGCATGGATTACGGGCGCCCCGTCGGCGTCTCGCTTGCAGGGCCGGCGGCCGAACGGGCCTACAGCCTTGTCCAGGGGGAGTATGGTCGAGTCGGCCGGGATTCCATCCCGTTGCTTGGCCTGGTCCTATAACACCGGCTACAATATAAGCACTGCTTATTGCAGCCAACTTTTACGAGGAATGACTAATGGCAGCTTTTTCCGACTACCTGGAATCCGGCATCTTGAATGCCACTCTGCGCGGGCAATCGCTGTCCACGCCGTCTTCCATCTATATCGCCCTGTTCACCTCCGACCCGACCGATGAAGCGAGCGGCAACGAGCTGACCGATTCCGCGTACCTGCGTCAGGATGCGGCCAAGGGCGAGACGATCAGCAACGGCTGGACCGCACCGACCGTGTCGGGCGACGGCATGATGTCCTCCAACGCCAAGGTCATCCAGTTCCCGCCGATCGCCGATGGCTCCGTCACCATCAGCCACTACGGCATCTTCGACGCCCAGACCGGCGGTAACCTGCTGTACCACGGTGCTTTCACTGTCTCCAAGACCCTCGAGGTCAATGACGTGCTGTCCGTCGATATCGGCGGCGTGCAAATCATTCTCCGCTAAGGGGTAACTGCCCATGTTCGCGCCGCTGAATGGTGCGCCGCTCAACGGCGGCGCGACAGGACTCTGGGCAGAAGGGACTGCCTCCGCCGAGGCGCAGTCAACGGCAGACAATTCCCGTCGCACTCGGGCCAAGGCCAAGTCGGCCGCGACGGCGTTCATGGCAGCCGATGGCTTGCGCCCCGTGTTCGCGGAAATCGACCTTTACGCCGATGCGGATACCACAGCGGATATCCGTGTTACGAAAACCGCTGACTCCACGGTGGTCAGCGTTTCTGAGCAGACAGCTGCTGCCGTCCGGCAGGTGGTCCCGGATGCCATCCTCGACGCTGTCAGTGATACCGAGGGCGAGTATTGGCGCCACGCTTATATGGGCGGCGAGGCCATCAGCGAATCGGATGTGGTCGCGGCAGAACCCTCGAGCCGGGAAGTCGCACTGGTTTACATGGGGGGCAGTATCGAGGCCCGGAGCTTCGCCCCCGATGTCCCACCTGACCGCACCGCCTGGGCCAAACTGGTCCGTGCCCGTACCCAGACCATCAGCTGGCTGGATGAATCCGACGTCGATGTCCTGCGGGTCCGTCAGCGGTATGCCGTGGGGACAGCGGTCGCCAGGTCGTCTACCCGTGCCGTACCCAACACGATCCTGGGTTACAGCCAGGTCTATGTGCAGTCCGAGTCGGTCACCGATCCCGACAAACTCTGGCTGGTGCGCGGCGTGGAAGGGCAGAGTACCGGCGAGGTGGACGCCACGACGCGGACCTCTCGCATTACGGTTATCGAGGGCAACCCGATCGGGGAAGCCTTCACGCATATCGCGCCGACCATCACCCGCGACGGCGTGGCCTACTCCTACGCCACGGGTCAGAGCGAGGCCGAGGCCGAGCAGTGGTTCAACGCGCTCAACTACACCTGGGCCCCGGCGGGGGTGTCTCCCGCGCAGAGCGACGCGATCCTGACGCCCTACATGGATCGGGATGGACGCGGCGATGTAGTGGCCACCGCCGGCACCGCGATCGTGACCCGTATCAATCCCTGGGTCTTTGCCAAAGGGCGCGCGACCGTGACGGCGCAGACCGAGGCCGAGCCAATCCATTACCGCTCGATCTATGGCGAATCCGTCATGGAGCCGACGGCCGAGACACAGGCCGAGCCGATCCATTACCGCTCGATCTATGCCGATGCCGTACTCGATGCCACGGCGGACTCCGAGGCCGAGCCGACGCACTACCGCTCGATCTATGCCGAGGCGGACCTGGTCGCCATCGCAGACCCGGTGGTGAAGGCCAATCGCCTGCGTTGGGTCGGGATGGATGGCAGCACGACCGCCCGATCGGATCAGCTGGCCGAGGCCATCCGCTACCGCTGGGTCGGTATGCGGGCCAAGGGGGTGGCAGTCAGCGCTCCGGTGGCCGAGGCCGTGCGCTTGCGCTGGGTCGGCATGGAGGCCCTGGCGATTTCGGTCAGCGACCAGCTGGCCGAGAACGGGGTCACCTATCGTGCCAGTGCCAACGACGCCTATGCCAATGTGATCTCGATCGCGGATAACCGCCGTTGGACCTCGGGCCAGGGCACCAGCCACAGCTACGCGCGCGGTGGTACCACTCAGGTCACCATCTTCCACGTCTGGTATGCCAAGTCGCTCATGCGGCCCACGGCGGACCAACGGGCCGTGGCTTTCCGCATCACCTCAGCACCCCCAGGCCAATGCACTGCGCGGGCCAGTGTCGGGCGCGGGTCCTTCATCATCAATCCCGGCGCCGCTGCCCCTGATCGCCGCACCATCGTGGTCCCGGCAACTGATCGCAGCATGACGGTCGCGGCGACCAACAGGGAGTACCAAGTCGCATGAAGACATTCCGCAAGCAGCCCAGGGACCACCTGGATTACGACATCGTCATGTCCGAGTGGCTATCGCCCGGCGACGAGGTCGAGAACCTGGAAATCGTGGACCCGCCCAGTGGCATCGAGGTGACACAGACCTCGGTGTCTCCTGACCGGGTCAAGTTATGGATTACCGGCGGTGAAGACGGGCAGAGCTACAAGTTCACGGTCCTGATTTACACCGAATCGCGCACCAAGGAAGTGGATTTCCTGATCGTCGTCACGGAGCTTTGATATGGCCCAGCTATTCCTGAACAACTGCTATGGCGTCCTGGACACCCCAGCCGCTGCCAGCGACACCACGCTGGTGCTGACGCAGATGCATGGATTCCCTGACACGATGGGTGAGGGTGACTGGTTCACGCTGACCGTGTTTGCCGATTCCTCGCGCTACGGGGTCAACATCGAGGTCGTGAAGGTCACGGCGATCGATGACACCCTGCTGACCGTCGAGCGTGGCTACGAGGGCGATGCCGTGGCCCACGGGGCAGGGGAGCGAGTCGAGGCCCGGCTGACCGCTGATGCCATGCAGCGTCTACGCGACCTGGCGTCCTTGCCGTCCTGGGAGGTTGGCGACGTGCGTACCGTGGCAGTGAACACCAAACTGCCAGATGACTGGGCCCCGCTGGATGGGCGTACTATCGCCCGTGAGAGCGCAGCTGGCCTGGCAAGCACACAGTTCGGCGCCGTTTTTGAGGCAGTGACTGCTCCAGCTTCCCAGGGGCTCAAGGACGCCATCGAAGCTGTGCGCCCCCGCCCGACCCTGACGGCCGGCGGCAAGGTCTACACGACCTTCTTTGGTGGTATCAAAATCTTCGACGCCACCAACGATTACGCTGTGCTGTTGGATCAGGCCCCTCTGGGGACACCGACGTTCTATGCGGGCTTCTTCCTGGATGATGCGGGCGTCGTTTATCACGCGCCTGCTGCGGCGGGTATCGCCCTCCAGCGATCTGAGGACGGCGTATCATTTACCGATGGCATCTTGCCCCCGGAAGGCTATTCATGGTTCGGCTCTCTACATGCAACGAAAGATAACGGCCGCCACATCATCGGGGCTATTGATAGCGAAAATTCCTGTTTCCTTACGGAAGTCACAGCGCTGTCATCTTCCGGCACTGTTATCAACATGGTTCAGATGGGTATGGAGGGGATCATCTATGGCTTCTTGAGACCGCCCTGTGCCGGCCGTTATATCGAAGAAGTGGCGATCGATTACAACTCAGGAAACGTCACGGTTACTGGGTATGACATCTTCAACCAACAGCCTGTCTATACGATCGGAGGCGGCAATTACCAGCTTGGTTTTTCTACTAGTCTCGCGGCGGACGCCCATAAAAATGATGGCGCTTGGCGCTTGGATATACAAGCAAATGGCGGGACGTACACATTCCAGCGACTGGACCTGAGTAGTGGGAGTCCGGGCGCCTTGACAAAGTTGGCGAGTTTCGACACCAAGGGTGAGGTCACTTATTCAGGACCCGTTCTTGGTTCTCACTTCGCACTTTTCAAAGATGAAACCGGAGCAGCGCTGCTGCTTAATGTTTATACCGGCGAGGAATCCTACATCCTTCCTGAAGGCACTCTGATCGGATATGAGGATGCCGCCCCCATCCCAGACAACGGCAACGTGTTGTTGTATTCACCAGAAGCAGGTGAGTCCCTCGACATACTTAATTCGTTCAAACCAATTACACCAGGCGATGTTGTTACCGCAAATGTTGTGCAACTCAACGATGCCATAGTCCAGTTAGTACAAAAAGAAGCTATCGGTGAGAATGCAGATCAAGCCCCGATCGGCTTGGCGATAGAGGAGGGAGGTTATTGGGCGTGGACCAAAGATCGTGTCAATAACACCGATGGTTATTCGGTTGTCACCTCCGCTGATGGCCAGACTTGGGCCCGCGCTTTCTCATCTTCCAAAGGCTTCATTGCGAAGCCACACGGGTACTCGCCAGGTGCAGGCGTGTATGAGAACGGGAAACTGATGTATCTGGGGCCGAGACGCGACAGAGATGGTTCCATCATTGCTGGAGAGGTCGGCGCGCTCTATATCGCCACCGACGACGGGCTGGTAAGTCCTGGGTATATCTATTCGTCTGACCCAGTGGTTGATGATGTTACTTACGTGATACCGCCTTCCGAGGGGACGCCGCCAACCGTGTTTCATACAACGGGGGAGATATCCGGTGCCCTCTTGAACTCGGCTACCAAGTTGACTCGAACCAGCGGTTCCTACAATGGCTACTACCAGGACACTTCCCCGATACTTTCCGGGCGCACGCCATTCCCTTGGCCAGACGGGTGGGATGCTATGGATATCATCCATGCGTCATGCAGGGCGATGTACAGCACGTCTGGGAGTAAGGTTGCCCTCCGCATCGCAGTCACAACCCTCCATGGTTTCATCGTGGTTACCATGTACGACGATGGCGCTTATGCGATCGAGTTGAAGTTGTCGAAAGCTGAGTTTCTATCGCGATATATGCGGGACGGGTTCGAGTCAGTGTCTATAAATAGCCGCTTTACTGGGGTCCAAATACTCGCTGCCGGGACAAAATTATTCGTCGGGTATGGAGATCGTGCAGCCTTGATGACCCTGGACGGCAAAATATTGGAAGACCACCATGACCTGGACTCCAATGCTATGGCTCCACGGCAAGCGATCGGTAACTATTTTCTTCTGTATGTAGGGAGCAGTCGTTTCCGTTTGCTAGATGATCAGGGAGAACTTGGTAAAGCGCAATTCAAGTTCTCTGGGTCTACCTCGGCAAGGAAACCCGAGGTTATTGAAGCCGGTGGAGGCAAGTTCATCTTGGATTGGGGTTCACCGTCAATCATAAGGGACGGGGGGCCGCACGTAGGTGAACTGACTGAGACAACGATCAGCCTATTTGATCCCGCTACCCAGTTCTACCTCCCGGATGTCCCCACCGGGTCCGACCACACGCTGAACTACGTGAAAATCCGCTAACCCACATCGCCCCCGCCAAGCGGGGGCCCTGGAGTCTGCAATGCCTGCGATCGTCCTGAAAATCCTCACCAGTATGGCCACCACGCTGCTTACCGAGCGGTTCCTGCTCAACCTGCTGATCGTCCTGGCGGAACGCCTGGCAAAAAGCACCAGCAACACGCTGGATGACCAGATCGTCCGCGAGCTGAAACGCGCCGTTGAAGGCAGCAAGCCCACTCTGTATAGCGAAGTGAAAAAGTAGCCCCGCATAATAAGCAATGCTTATAATGGCTACTCCGGCGCAGTGCAATTCATGGGCGTCAAGCGATAGGAGGGATGGCAATTGTCGGATGAATTGAAGCGCATTGCCGCCGAAAATACCGCCCAATGGGTTGTACCAGCGCTGATCATATTCGGGGCCGTTCTGGTCAAATGGCTCTATTCAAAAACAAGACGGTCATGGTTCGACTGGCTACGGTATCTGACCGTATCAGTCTTCGTAGGCGGGGTAATGAATTTGTACTTGGCGGACATTCCCGACCAGGACATGGGTCCAGGGGCAAAAGGCGCGATTCTCGCATTGGTGGTGCTGGTCGCTGATCACATCCTGACGGGAATCTTCAAGGTGGGCGCGGAATTCGCCCGTGATCCGCACGAGTTCATGGTGAATTGGTCCACCACATTGCGGGACATCTGGAGGGGAAGGAAATGATCACTGCTGTCTCCTGGCTCAACGTCATTGCATCCGTCGTCGTGATATTCGGCGCGGTTCTCACTGCCCGAATCGTGCCGAAAGGCCGACGAACGGACCTGCTGATCATGGAAGCCATGATCGCCGTGACCTACCTGATCCTGATCAATTCGCGGGGGATTTATGCCTTCGCGTTCACGACCAGCTCCGTGGCATGGCACCTGTTCGATAGTGCTGTGCTGTTCTACATCGTCTTCCAACAACGGCGGGCCTGGTATATCCGCCGGAGGCTCCCGCGATGATGACATTTGGTGTGGCATTCGAGCGCGTCATTGGCCATGAGGGTGGGCTATCCCTGTACCGCCGTGACCCAGGCAACTGGACAGGCGGCAGCGTCGGGGTCGGGGTGCTGCGTGGCACCCGCTTCGGTATCAGTGCGGCCCGCTATCCGAGAGAGGACATCCAGAATCTGACCCTCGATCGGGCCAAGCAGCTTTACCACCGCGACTTCTGGGATCGCGCCCAGGCGGACCAGTTCCCGCCGGCCGTGGCCTATCAGACCTTCGACGCCGCCGTGAACCACGGGCCCGGTACCGCGATCCGGTTCCTGCAGCGCGCACTCGATGTCGCGGATGATGGCCGTGTCGGAGCTGTCACCCTGGGCGCCCTGGAGCGTGCCGACATCGACGACGTGCTCAAGCGGTTCAATGCCGAGCGCATCCGCTTCTACGTGAAGCTGTCCTCCTTTACTGACTTCGGGCGCGGCTGGATGGAACGGGTGGCCACCAACCTGGAATACGCGGCGGATGACTACAACGCCCCCTGGCATGTGCAAGTGGAGGCCGCATGAGAATCCTGACCTTCGAGGGCATGGCGCCCCAGGTGGACCCATCGCGCCTGGCCGAGGGTCTGTCCGAACGCGCGGTGAATGCCGGGTTCCAGCGCGGTGCTCTGACGGCACTGCCCGTGAACTTCGCCAGCACCAACTACAGCAAGCTCAAGGGCAACCGCACGGGCGGGCTCAAGACGGCCGAGTCGATGTTCTACTCGCACATGGCCGATGCCTGGTTCGTCTTCACCGATCAGGTGCGTCGCGGCATCGACTCCCTGATCGCCCCGCAGGACGAATGGCGGCGCATCTATTTCGCGGACTCGACAGGGCCGCGCTACACCATCGGCGACAACTACTCTGACAACTCGGTGAACATCACGCCGACGTCCTACCGACTGGGAGTGCCTGCCCCGGACGGTGCCCCCCTGGCGCGGCTCGCATCCGAGTCCATCCCGGAGGGGATGGAGGAAGAAGACCTCAACCGCCAGCGGGTGGTGTATGTCTTCACCCTGGTCGATGACCTGGGGCAGGAAGGGCCGCCCTCGATCGCGTCCGGCGGGGTCGAGGTGCCGATCGAGTTCGACTTCAGCGTCACGGTCGATTTTCCCCTGGGCAACAGCGACACCGGCCAGCGCCGGTTCACGGGCGCGGCCCGCAAGCGCGTTTACCGCTCCACGTCCGGTTCCAGCGGCACCTACTTCCAGTACGTGGGCGAGGTGGCCTATACCCAGGCCAGCTTCACCGACACGGTGCCTTACGGGGAAGAAGCCGAGGTGCTGCCCACCGACAGCTGGCACCCGGCACCGGACGAGATCAAGGAGATCGACGCGGTCGGCTCCAACTTCCTCGCCGGCTTCTACGGCAACATGCTGTGCTACTCCGAGGTCAAGCTGCCGCACGCCTGGCCCTATGAGTACCGTTTCCCGCTCAAGACCCAGATCACGGCCATCCAGTCCACGGCCAACGGTCTGTTCGTCGGGACCACCGGCAAACCGTACTGGTGCTATGGCGCGGACCCGCAGGCCGCCGTCCCGCAGGAAATGGACTACGACTACCCATGCCTTTCACGCGACAGCGTTGTCGATGTGGGCGGTTTCGTCGTGTACGCCAGCCACGACGGCCTGGTCGCGGTCGATGGCCAGCAAGCCCAGCTGCTGACCGGCGGCATCTTCACCGCTCAGGACTGGAAGGACCTGGACCCGGCGACCCTCAAGGCGTTCGCCTTCGAAGGCCGCTACCTGTTCTATGTCCCGCTGACCGACACGCTCTACGCCATCACGCCCAGTGACCCGCGCTCGCTGACCCTGGTGTCATCCGGCTCCGCCGAGCTGTTCAGCAAGATGACGTGCGCCGCGCGGGACAGCCGCCACGATCGCACCATCCTGGTCGCCGACGGCTTCGGCATCCCCAACCTGACCGAGGTCATGAGCACCGCCGCCGGCAACGTGTCCTGGACCAGTCGTGTCGTGCGTGATCGCCCACGGGCCTTTGGCCTGGGGCAGGTGATGGCCTCGGAATACCCCGTGACGCTCACCATCCGGGGCGATGACCGCGAGCTGACCCTGGCGGTGCAGAGCGAGGACCCGTTCCGGCTGCCGGCCTGGGGCCGCAAGCGCGAGTGGCAGCTGACCCTCGAGATGGATTCCAAGGGGGACAGCCGCCGGGCCATCTATTCCGCCGTCCTGGCGGGGTCCACACAGGAGCTGGTCTATGGCGCGTAAACGCATCACGGCGCTGCCGGACATCCCGCGCGACGCCACGCCGACACTCCGCCGTTGGATGGAGGCCATGAAGGAGGCCACGGAAGTGCGCCTGGGCCGGCGCGGTGATCCGGGCGAGGCTGCCGTCACCTTCAACGACCTGGTGGACAGCGGTCTGGTGCAGGGGCTGGGGCGAATCAATCCGCTGACCGGCCTGCCGACGGTGCTGCCGGTCGGTGACGGTGGCGACCTGGCCACGCCGCCGCGACCCACGGGCGTCTACGCCCTGGGGGTGTTCGACGGCATCCACCTGTTGTGGGATTTTCCGGGCTCCCGCTACCAGATTCGTGTGGTCGAGATTCGCCGGGGCCAGACCAACGACTTCAACGAGTCCGATGTCCTGGGCTCCGGGGCCGGGGCCAGCTACTTCGATGTCATCCCGGGCGAGGAGGCGCAGACTTTCTGGTACTGGCTGCGCTTCGTGAACGCCTTCGGCACCGTGGGCCCGTGGTCTGAAGCCGTGTCGGCCACCAAGATCGCGGACATCGGCTACCTGATCGAGCGCCTGACCGAGGAAATCGACGCCTCCTATCTGGCCGAGGAGCTGCGCAAGGAAATCGAGCTGATTTCGAACTTCGAGCCGGGGTCCGTGAACAGCCGCTTGAAGACCGAGACGGATGCTCGGGTCCAGGCGATCCTCGAGGAGCACCAGGATCGGGTCAAGGCCCTGCAGGCGGAAGCCAAGGCCCGCCAGCAGGCGGTCAGTGCCGAGGCCAAGGCCCGCGCCGATGCCCTGGTGGATGAAGCCAAGGCCCGGACGGCGGCGATCGAGGCCAACCGCGAGGCATGGACGTCAGAAACCGAGTCACTGGCCCGTGAAACCGAGTCCCTTCGCTCCACGGCACAGGGCCTGGGGAGTGAGATCGACAGCGTCCGCCAGGCCAGCGTGAAAGGGGACGAGGCCCTGGCCCGGACCCAGGAAACGCTGACCGCTGCCAGCAACAAGGCATTCGCGGACCTGGCCACCGAGCGCCAGGCGCGGATCAACGGCCTGAATGCCCTGACCACCAGCTTCGAGAGCCAGATCGCCCAGGTGGCCGAGGACTATGAAGCGGCCATCCTCGAGGAGCGCACGACCCGTATCCAGCAGGGCGAGTCACTGGCCCGTGACCTGGGGCAACTGTCCGCGCGGGTCGATAGCAACGTGGCCGACATCACACGGGAAGAACAGACCCGCGCCAGTGCGATCAGCGCCTTGAGCAGTGCCGTCGAGAGCATCACGGCCCGCCTCGATGCCACACCCGTATGGGTCAGCAGCTTTGAAGACGGGGCGGACTACGATCGCTGGAATGCCCCCGGCGGGGCCACGATTTCGGCCTACACCGCTGATGACTTCGGCGGCGAGCAGTCTGCCGTGATCGGCTACAGCGGCAGCAATCCGTCTTCGGGCGGCGCGACGGGCGGGGTCAACGCCCAGATCACCGAGAGCATGGCGCAGAACTTCTCCGAGAAGCGCATCCGCGTGACGGGCTATGCCAAGCGTTTCCCCACCGCCAGCCAGGCATCGAGCGAGTTCGCCGTGGCCTACTCGACCGCCGAGGTGGGCAACAGCGGCTGGCAACGGTTCCCGGTCGAGGACGACTGGACCCTGTTCGAATTCCTGTGGGACGTGCCGGCGGCCAACAACGGCGGGGCTGACTACCTCGGTATCTGGGGCGACACCAGCAACAGCGGCAAGAAGGTGCTGATCGACCTGATCAGCATCCAGCCGGCCGCCACCGAGGAAGACCTGCCGGCCATCACCGCCGCGATCAACGAGGAGGCCAGCGCTCGGGTGGCCGGTGACCAGGCCAATACCCAGCAGATCAACACGGCCAAGTCGCAGCTCAATTCGGCCATCGCCGAGGCCAATTCGGTGCGCGAGACGGAAGTGAAGCGCGTCGATGACCGGGTGACCAGCGTCAGCCGCAAGGTGGACACGACCCGCAATGCGCTGGAAGGCAGCATCGCCACCACCAACTCCCGCCTGGTGTCCGAGGTCAAGGAGCTGGAGAACGGCATCAACGCGGCCAGCGGCAAGATCGACAACGTGGAATCGCGTCTGGGGGACACGATCAGCGACGTCCAGTCGGAGCTGAACAGCGAGGCGAAGCGCCTGGATGGCCGGATCAACACCACCAGTAAGAAGATCGATACGACACGCTCCCAGCTGGAAGGGAAGTTGAGCACCGCACAGACCGAGCTGACCAGCGAGATCGAGAAGGTCGATAACCGTGTCACCTCGACCAGCCGCAGTGTTACCAACGTGCGCAACGAGCTGAAGGGCGATGTCTCGGGCGTGCGCAACTCGCTCAACAGCGAAGTGAAGGAGCTGGAAGACTCGATCAAGAGCACCAACACAGCATTGACCAAGGCGCAGTCCCAGATTGGCAAGGACGTCGCGGCCGTGGAAACCAAGCTCGGGACCGAGGTCGGCAAGATCAACGGCGAGCTGACGACGCTGAATTCCTACTGGTATGCCAAGGTGCAGACCAACGGGCTGATCGGCGGCTTCGTGGTGGGCAACAACGGCGACAGCATCGACGCCATTTTCGATGTGGACCGCTTCGCCGTGGGTCGGACCAGCAAGGATGCCCGCAAGCCGTTCATCATTGCCGGCGGTGACACCTACATCAACAGCGCCCTGATTGCCGAGGCATCGATCCAGGAAGGGCAGCTGGGGCCGATCACCATCGGCAAGCTGACCAAGGGCGACGGCACCCCGATCACGACCGTGGGCGGGTTGATCCGCGCCGACGCCATCGAGGTCAACAACCTGGACGTGCGCAGCGCGGCGCGCTTCTCCGGTGACGTGTTCTCGGACAACTTCCAGTCAGGGAAGACCGGGTGGGCCATCCTGCAGAGCGGCTATGTCGAGTTCAACGACGCCATGATCCGGGGCAACCTGGAAGTGCAGTCGATCACGGTCAACGGCCAGTCGCCCTTCGGGGCACTTCGCCTGAATGACAACGACGAGCGCCGCAGCGCCAGCCTGACTGGGGGTGGTAACAGCTATGGGCACCGGGATGCGGATTACCGCGAGATTTCCGCCAGCCATGTGGCCACACAGAAACTGTCCAAGATGCCATCCGGTTCCCGCTTGAGCCTGACATCCTATCCACGGGTCGCGGCCTCAATGAGTGGTCGCTACGGCAGCGGTAGTCTTCAGGACCGTACCGGCGATGGTGGCGATTATTGGGTCGCGCGCACGGGGGCGATCAAATGGTTCGTTCGTGTGCGAATCCGCACCTGGATCGACGGCAAGTTGGTGCTCGACAAGAGCCACACGCAGTCGGACGAAAGCAAAGGGTCGCGGGGTGAAGGGCGGCCACAGCCGACCGCAAGCCATGACTATTACCACCCGAAAGCGCGGGGTGGTTACAACATAGAATACAAGTACGATGCCTATCGTTCGACTTCGACCATCAAGACCCAGACAGACGTTTCGGTGAAGGGGTGGGTCTATAACGGCGGGCTCGGGATTTCCTTCGATTCCGATGGCGGCAATATCACGACAGGCGACGTCTTCAGACTGGGGTAATGCTATGGATGACATGATCCGCGACACCATCGACGAGATCAGTGAGCAGGGTGAAAATCTCGAGACGCTGATCGCCGTCGGACGCACAAAAGAAGGGAAGGTCAGTCTGGTGACGCTGGATGGTGACCGCGAAAGACTGATCGTTTTATTGGAGCGGGCGAAAAATATGCTGGTGCGGAGTATGGACCCATGAGCGTTCGCCTGGTGCCGATTCCAGAGGATGTTATTGCGATCCTTGAGTCGCTACGCTGGCCCGTCGAAACCTGGGAGCGGTTCAACACCTTCGAGGATTTCGATATGTTCGGCCGCCCACCGGCCAGGGACCTGGAACAGGTGGCCACGGGCACGCAGGTAATGCTGGATCGCCATGATGCGTCCTACCAGCCTTTGCTCGAGGCCCTGGGCGCAAAGCGCATGACCAACGCCATCGTGTATCCCGCCGGCAGCATCATGGGTTGGCACACCAACTCGGACAACCCTGGTGTCCGCCGCTACTACACCTGGAGTGAGGAGGGCGGTGCCGTCTTCCGCTATATTGATCCTGTGACAGGTGAGCGCCACGACTCCATCGACCCGCCCGGTTGGGTCTGCCGAGAGTTCACCGTGACTCAGGACCCGCTGTTCTGGCACACTGTCTGGACTCCGGTTGAGCGATGGGCTTTCGGGGTCATGATGGAGAGCCCGCACCGTTGAGACATTTCTGGGTGTACCACCAGCGTACCACCCAAAAGAAAAAAGCCTCCAACTCATTGAGTTCGGAGGCTTTTTTCTTCACATGATCCCATCCACCAACCCGGGGTCTGATAGATGATCAGGTCCGCCCACAGCTGTTTCTCCACCTCCACCTTGGCGTCAAAGCCATCCACGATGACGGTTTCACGCACCTCATGGCCCAGCTCGGCCAGCTCACCGCGTGCCAGCTCATGCAGGGTCGCATTGAGCTCGCCATTGGAATGGGCAAAGGCCTTGCCACCGTTGATCAATAGAATCTTCATGCCACGTACTCCAGAACTGTTGGCTTTTCAGCAATGGAGCGCAGCATGAGCGTTCGCAAGTCATTGATAAAGCGGCGCTGATGTAAAACACCTTTGCTGTAGGTGCAACAATCCGGATGCATCGTCTTATGCCATGAGAATCGACGACTCGTGGATCTCTGATGGCCGATACTGATCTGGAGAAGAACTAGCTCTTTTTTCTAATTAGAAGTGGCTGCTCGAGAGCACTGTTTGCAGTCCCTGAGCAGCGTACGAAAGTAACTTGTCATCAAGAGAGTGTGTACGCTCTCGAGACAATATTTTAGATTGGCGCTCATGCGACGTATCGTCTCGAACAGCCGAGCGAAATCTTCGCTTCCATCCTGCTCCTGGCCGCCGAATAAGTGGCCACGGCCAATGGCAAGGACCTGCTGGTCGATGGTGGCTACATCGTGATCTGATGATCGGCAAGCTCCAATGAGATTGCATTAGATGTGAAAAAGGCACTGTCGATGACAGGCTGTTTTCCGTGGCTCAGGAAATATGCATTGTAACCCATAGGATAGATCCTATAGTTAGTGTGCTTCTATCATCCTTAAGTTATATATGAAACTTTTTGTATTTTTCAATTCTTCATGATAATTTTCATATGCCTGTCAAAATATAAGAAAATAAACCAAAGGGAATATATCGTGAAGCTATTGAAATACGCGAGTACAGCTGTTTTTTTATCGGTAATGACAGGGTGTGCGTCTGTCAATATGACACCTATAGAAGATTCTACAGAAGCCAAGAAATTTGAGATGCCAAACGAAGGTATGGCAGGTATCTATATTTATCGGCGAGACTCAATGTTCGGTGCTGCCATCAAGAAAGATATTTGGATCGATGGTGATTGTGTCGGAGAAACAGCTCCTGGCATCTTCTTCTATGAGCAAGTGAAAGGTGGCGAAAACTATAAAATATCAACTGAGTCTGAGTTTTCTCCCAACGCCTTGAGCTTGGCCGTTCAACCTGGTGCAAATTACTATATAGAGCAGTACATGAAAGTTGGTATATTTGTCGGTGGTGCTAATTTACGCTTGGTAGATGCTGATAAAGGTATGCTGGAAGTGAGTAGTCTGGATATGGCTGTCAAAGGTAACTGCAGCTAGACCATTTTTGTTATACAGGTAGTATTACGTTAGTAAATTTAGTCTGTAGAGCACTTGGGTTTGTATATGTTGTGCGTATAAATGGCGTTAAATCAGGTGGATAATTTTGATTATAGGGCCAATCTCCAAAGAATATGAGAATGGTTACCAAAACGGCACTGTCGATGACAGTGCCGTTTTTTTATGCGTTGCCTTTCTCATGACCGTTTCATTGCGAGAGCTTGGGATAGACAAGTTCAGGAAGCATCTCCTCCAACAACATGGCCGCATGCATCACCTTCATGTCCTGGAATTTTCCTCCGACAATGTGCAGGCCGACAGGCAGTCCCTGGTCATCCAGCCCACAGGGGAGTGATGCCGCGGGTTGTTGAGTGAGGTTGAAGGGGTAGCTGAAGGGGGTCCATTCCATCCAGTCGTGATATCTCCCCTCGGGCGGTACGTTGTGGCCGGCAGTGAAAGGTGAGATGGGCAGTGTAGGAGTGATCAGCAGGTCCCATTGCTCGTGGAAGGATTGCATGTGTGCGCAAAGCGCAGTTCGCTCTCGTCTTGCCGCCAGATATTGCGACAAGGAAATGTTGCTCCCGCGCGCTGCAATGTCCAGCAAGCCCGGGTCCATCTGATCTCGCTGGCTGTCGGTCATCTTCTCGACCACCTGGGTGGCACCCGCGAACCACAGGGTATTGAAGGTCTCCAGCGGGCAGGAGAAGCCCGGATCTATCTCGATGACCTCCGCGCCCAGTCGGGACAGCTGAGCGACGGCGTTATCCACTCGCTTGCGTATGTCTGGCGCGACTTCCACGTAACCCAGGGTCGGGCTGTAGGCAATCTTCCAGCCTTGCAGCGAGACTGGCGCTCGGGTGTCCATTCTGAGGCTGTCCGGATCGCCAAGCAGACCATCACGGCTATCGGGCTGCGCCATGCTCTCGAGCATCAGGAGGCTATCGGAGGCCGTGCGCGTCATTGGTCCCAGGTGTGAGAGGGTCGACATGGCACTGGTCGGCCACTGGGGAATCCAGCCAAACGTGGGTTTCAGGCCGAAGGTGCCGGTAAAGCTGCAGGGAATGCGGATCGAGCCACCTGCATCACTCCCCTGATGGAGCATGCCCAGGTTGAGCGCGGCCGCTGCTCCAGCTCCACCCGAGGATCCACCTGAGGTCAGCGCGGTATTCCAGGGATTGCGTGTCACGCCGTGCAGCGGGTTGTCCGTCACTCCCTTCCAGCCGTACTCCGGTGAGGCTGTCTTGCCGAGAAACACGGCGCCTGCCTTGCGAAGACTCGCAGCCACCGGGGCATCGACATCACTGCCTCCGTCCGGGGATGTGGTGGCGGAGCCGTACCGGGTCGGCATGCCGCGCGACAGCGTGAGGTCCTTCAAGGTGGTCGGCACGCCATCCAGTGGCCCGCAGGGTGTGCCCTTCATCCAGCGAGCTTCGGCGTCTTTCGCCGCCTTCATTGCCCCATCATGGGCGATGTGCACGAAGGCATTGATCTTGGGGTTGAGCGTGTCGATACGTTCCAGGCAGTCCCGGGTCAGCTCGACGGGAGAGAGCTCGCCTCGTCGAAACAGTGCCAGGGCATCAATCGCTGTCAATTCAGATAATTGCGTGGGAGTAGAGACTGGGTTCATGGCCGATCCTGTCCATTGGGAAGCAATCAATCGAGTGGCTGAATGCGCTCGGAAACGAAAAGGGCCTGCGTGATGCAGGCCCTTTGTTCTGGTCAGCGGGCTTCGATCACCCGAGATGGACCAGCCTCGGCGTCTTCCAGCTGCTCCGGGTGATACTCGGCGGTGTAATCCCGACGCGCCTGGGCGAAGCGTTCCACCACCTCGGCATCCTTGCGCTGCAGGGCGAGGCTGAGGATCACGAAGGCTGACGCATTGAGAATCAGGCCCCATATGCCGGCATGCAGGCCAAGCGGGTTGCTGACACTGGCGCCGTAGGACAGCCACAGGACGGTCACGATGCCCAGGCTCAGGCCCCAGAAGGCCGCTTGCGGGTGCGCCTTGCGCCAGGTGATGGCGCCCAGTGTCGGCACGATCAGCTGAGCGGTGCCCGCCAGTGCCGCGATGCCGATGGTGACCAGCAGCCCCGGAACGGTCAGGGCCAGGATGTAGGCCGCGAGAGAGAAGCCCACCAGGGACAGGCGCCCGATATGGACGATGCGTTCCTGATTCGCCTGCGGGTTCACGTAGCGCTTGTAGATATCCATGGTCACCACGGTCGATACCGCGTGGATCTGGGAGTTGGCCGTGGACATCGCCGCGGCGGCCCCAGCCGCCATGATCAGCGAGGCCAGCAGGTAGGGCGCATAGTTCATCAGCATGACGGGCAGTATCTGGTCAGCATTCTCCAGGCCAGGCTCCAGCAGTACCCCGGTATAGCCCGTCAGTACCGACCCGAAGTAGGCGAAGGCGGCGAGCCCCAGCAGGAAGGGCATCAAGCCGAACAGCTTGCCGCTTTTCACCGAATACATGCGCAGCCAGATCTGGGGACCCATGAAGGCGCCGATGGCCACGATCACGAACAGCGAGAACCACATGGAGTAGCCCATGTTGCCATTCGGCCCCGGCAGGGTCAGATGCGCGGGCGAGTCGCTGGCAAGCTGCGCGAACATGCTGGTCGGGCCACCTGCCTGGCCGGCGATGTAATAGCCCGCATACATCATCCCGAAGAACAGCAGCGCCCCGTAGATCACATCCGTCCAGGCGATGGCGCGGATCCCGCCGACCCACACATAGACGATGATGATGAAGTAGAACAGCAGCGCGGCCAGCCAGAAGGGCACGACGCCACCCGAGGCAACCTCGATCAGATACGCACCGCCGGTCAGCTGGATCTGCAGATACGGCACGGTGAAGATCAGCGTGATGACGGCGACGAGGATTCTCAGCGCTTCACTGTTGTAGAAGTCGCCCATCAGGTCTGACGGCGTCAGGTAGTCGAAGCGCTTGCCGAGATACCAGACACGCTTGCCCACCCAGTAGTACATGAAGCCGAAGAGCAGGTTCCACGCCAGCGCCGTGAGATAGATGGGGCCACTGGTATAGAAGGTGGCGTTGGAGCCAAGGAAGGCAAAGGCGCTCCACCAGGTGGCCGCCACCGTGAAGAACACGGCAATGCTGCCCATGGCCCGCCCTTGCACGAAGAAATCTTCACTTGTCGTCTGGGACTTTCGCGCGGACACGAGCCCGACGATCAAGGGGATGATCATGAAGGCCGCGATGATCAAGATACTTCCCGTCATGATGAGCTCCTCAGCGCTTGCCGCCGGTGGAAGGGGCCTTGGCGCTACCCCAGTTGGTCAGGTAGGCATACAGGAACACAGCGGTCAGGAAGCCCCACCACACCAGGTTCCAGACGAGGAAGAACGGGATTCCCATCACCATGGGCTCGATCTTGTTGGCCATCAGGATCATCGGGCTCTCGAGCATGAAAAACCCGAACAGCATGCTGCCGTAGATGGCGACCTTGCGGGTCGTGAAGCGCTTCATCATTGCATACCCCTTTATTGTGGTTGGTGGGGGGTGTTGTGACCTGTCGTGGACAACGACAGGGGGCGGAACATGGCAATGCATCAATTATTGTATTTATGCGTATAAATTAACCAATAGGTGACAATCCCCGGACCGTCAAGAAAGTGGCGGCGATTGCACCGGATGTTTCAGGAAGTGAAGAAGATCCGCCGGCCTCCCTCAGCGGCTGGCGACAGCAGGAGAGCGCAAGCCTTCCGCTTTTCGTCTCACCCGCGACGCAGGCCCCCAAAATCTGGATAATGGCGGCCATCGCGTAGCCGTCAGACTGGCGTGCTGACGCCCATACTCTTCACAGCGGTGCATCGTTCATGGAAATCAAGGTCAACTTTCTCGACAACCTGAGGCTCGAGGCGAAATTCGACGACTTCACGGTCATCACCGATCAGCCCATCCGCTACAAGGGCGATGGGTCGGCGCCGAGCCCGTTCGACTACTTCCTGGCGTCCTCGGCGCTGTGCGCGGCCTACTTCGTGAAGGTGTACTGCGTGGCGCGCAACATCCCGACCGAGAACATCCGTCTGTCGCAGAACAACATCGTTGACCCGGAAAACCGCTACAACCAGATCTTCAAGATCCAGGTGGAGCTGCCGGAAGAGCTGTCCGACAAGGACCGCCAGGGCATCCTGCGCTCCATCGAGCGTTGCACGGTGAAGAAGGTCGTCCAGACCGGCCCGGGCTTCGAGATCGAGACGGTCGACAACCTTGACGAGGACGCCCAGGCCCTGCTGATGGCGGAGCCGCCGGAAGGACAGAGCACCTGGATCGAGGGCAAGGACCTGCCGCTGGAGCAGACCATCGCCAACATGACGGGCCTTCTGAATGATCTCGGCATGAAGATCGAGATCGCCTCCTGGCGCAACATCGTGCCCCACGTCTGGTCACTGCACATTCGTGATGCCGCCTCGCCGATGTGCTTCACCAACGGCAAGGGCTCGACCAAGGAGAGCGCGCTGTGCTCGGCGCTGGGCGAGTTCATCGAGCGTCTGAGCTGCAACTTCTTCTACAACGACCAGTTCTTCGGCGAAGCCATCGCTGACAGCGATTTCGTGCATTACCCGAACGAGAAGTGGTTCCAGCCGGGCCCGAACGACGAGATCCCGGAAGGCGTGCTGGACGATTACTGCCTCGAAATCTTCAATCCGGACGGCGAGCTGGGTGGCTCCAATCTGATCGATACCAATTCCGGGCGTGCGGACCGTGGCATCGTGTCTCTGCCGTTCACCCGTCGCTCGGATGGCGAGACGATCTACTTCCCGTCCAACCTGATCGAGAACCTGTACCTCAGCAACGGCATGAGCGCCGGCAACACCTTGCCGGAAGCCCAGGTGCAGTGCCTGTCCGAGATCTTCGAGCGTGCCGTGAAGCGCGAGATTCTCGAGCAGGAACTGACCCTGCCGGACGTGCCGCAGGAGGTGCTGGCCAAGTACCCGGAAATCGTCGAGGGCATCGAGGCACTGGAAGCCCAGGGCTTCCCGATTCTGGTCAAGGACGCCTCGCTGGGCGGCCAGTTCCCGGTGGCCTGCGTGACCTTGATGAACCCGAAGACCGGCGGTGTCTTCGCCTCCTTCGGCGCGCATCCGAGCTTTGAGGTTGCCATCGAGCGCAGCCTGACCGAGCTGATGCAGGGCCGCAGCTTCGAGGGTCTCAACGACTTCATGCCGCCGACCTTCAACTCGCTGGCCGTCTCCGAGCCGAACAACTTCGTCGAGCACTTCATCGACTCATCAGGCCTCGTCTCCTGGCGTTTCTTCAGCTCGAAGACCGATATCGAGTTCGTCGAGTGGGACTTCTCCGGCAGCAATGAAGAAGAAGTCGCCAACCTGTTCGGTATCCTCGATGAGATCGGCAAGGAATCGTACATGGCGGTGCACGAGGACCTCGGCGCGCCGGTGTGTCGTATCCTGGTGCCGGGCTATTCCGAGGTCTATCCGGTCGAGGACCTGGTGTGGGACAACACCAACATGGCGCTGGATTACCGCGAGGACATCCTCAATCTGCATCGTCTCGATGACGATCAGCTGGCGGACCTGGGCGAGCGTCTCGAAGAGAGCCAGCTTGATGAGCACATGGACATCAAGACGCTGATCGGCATCGAGTTCGACGAGAACACCATCTGGGGTCAGCTGACGATTCTCGAGCTGAAACTGATGATCAATCTCGCGCTGGGGCAGCACGAGGATGCGCTGGATCGTGTCGAGATGTTCCTACAGTACAACGACAACACCGTCGTGCGCGGCCTCTACTACCAGGCCATGAAGGCGGTGCTGGAGATCACCCTCGACGATGAGCTGGAGCTTGAGGACTACCTCTACAACTTCCGCCGCATGTTCGGTGAAGACACCATCGCCGCCGTGGTCGGCTCCGTGCAGGGTGAGGTGCGCTTCCATGGTCTGGAGCCCACCAACATGCAGCTGGAAGGGTTGGATCGCCACCTGCGTCTGATCGAAAGCTACCAGAAGCTGCACGCCCATCGTGCTGCCTTGGCGGCCGAGCAGGCCTGATGCTCGCCTGCTGAATCCTGTGGCATGACCTGTGGCATGAAAAGAACGGCCCCTCACTGGATGGTGAGGGGCCGTTTTCGTTTCCGGGGGCTTGCGTATGCGTACCAGTGGCTCAGGACAGCACCTTCTGACCCTCTGCCAGACGCTGACAACACGCGATGATCTGCTCCCTGATCCAGCGGTGCGCCGGGTCCTTCTGATAGCGGCGATGCCAGCTCAGATGGAAGGGGAAGGAGGCGAAGGCCACGGGTGGCGGCACGAGCGTGACGGCGAACTGACGACAGAAATGCTGGCACAGCCCGGTGGGCAGGCTCGCGATCAACGGCGAGCGTTCCAGCAGGGAAGGCACGGCCATGAAGTAGGTGACGGCCAGCGCTACCTCGCGCTTCAGCCCCTGACCCTCAAGCTGCTTGAAGATGCCGCTTTTCAGGCGGGCATGCGGTTGAACCAGCACATGGGCGTGGTGCTCGAAATCCGCCTTGGTCATGCGGCCCTCGCCATCCAGCCGCTCCAGCAGGGGATGGCCATTGCCCACCAGGCAGTCGATGCCTTCGGTGATCACCTCACGCACCACCAGATTCTCGGGCGGGTCGACCTGGCGCCCGAAGGCGAGATCCGTCGTGCCGCTCATCACGCCGGCTTCGCTCATGTCCTGCGAGAGACGGCGCACCTGGAGGGTGATGCCCGGCGCCTGCTCACGCAGGATCGTCGCCAGTTGCGGCAGGATCAGCACCTCGAAGTAGTCGTTGGCGGCGATCTCGAAGTGACGGCTCTCGGTGGTGTGGTCGAAGTGCCGCTCGCTGTTGATCAGGCCGTCGAGGTCGGTCAGCGCCGCCTCGATGGTCGGGAACAGATGGTCGGCCTTCTCGGTGGGGCGCATGCGCTGGCGGTCGCGAATGAACAGCGGGTCATTGAACAGTTCGCGCAGTTTCGACAGCGCCGCGCTCACCGAGGGCTGACTCAGGTGCAGACGCTCGCCGGCGCGCGTGACGTTCTGCTCGAGATACAGCGCATGGAAGGTGCGCAGGAGGTTGAGGTCGTAATTGAGCTTCATGATGACTACCAGAGCAGGCGGAGTGTCTCGGCTGCACTCGGACGAGTGAGCACTATTTGTCTGGATGATAGCAGCTATCCGGACTATCGATTATCACGATGGGAGGCTCAGGCGGTAGGGTGGTCTCAGGACACGGCGAGAGATCAATGCGACCCACAGGAGCGATCCATGAGTGATGTGAAGCAGATGCAAGCCGAAGGGGAAAAGATCATTCTGATCACCGGTGCCTCCAGCGGTATCGGTGAAGCCACCGCACGCACTCTGGTGAAGGCCGGGCACAAGGTCGTCGTGACCGCCCGCCGCAAGGAGCGCCTCGATGCGCTTGTCGAGGAGCTGGGCAGCGACAAGGTGCTGGCGATCGCCGCGGATGCGACGGACTACGATCAGCTCGCCAAGGTCGTCGAACAGGCCGTCGCCCATCATGGCCATCTGGATGTGGCGTTCGCCAATGCCGGTACCGGCGTCAGCCAGGCTGGCACCGAGAACGGCGATCCCGAGGAGTGGAAGCGAGTCGTCGACATCAACATCAATGCGCTGCTGTGGACCGCCCACGCGACCCTGCCGCATCTGAGAGAGCGCAAGGGCCACTTCATCCTTACCAGTTCCGTGGCCGGGCGCGCCAATCATGCGGGCTCCATCTACAGCGCCAGCAAGTGGTTCGCCTACGGTTTCGGCCAGAATCTGGCGATGGAAATGGCCGAGTGCCAAGGCCGCTGCACCACCATCACGCCAGGCATGGTCAACACTGCCTTCTTCGATGAGCCCAAGCCGGACAAGCTGGACCCGCAGGATGTGGCGGATGCCGTGCTCTACGCCATCAGTGCCTCACCGCGTGCCAATATCCGCGAAGTGCACCTGGTGCCGACCTGGTGAGCCGGTTCGCTCGACAGCGGGCTTCCGCCTTCGCTGAGCACGCTTTCGCAGGACAGCTATTTGTATGAGCGATAGTGGCTATCTGGACTATCGATTATGACGATGGTGACGTGAGCCGTAAGCTTGATTCCACACAGGGCGAGCATCACGTGCCGAGCATCACAGGGCGAGCATCACGTGGTGACCATCACCTCGCCGACAAATTTCGTGAAGTGACCGTTGCGGGCTATCCCGCGCGTAAAGGAGAGCATCATGAGCAAGGTTCTGGTGGTAGTGACATCCCACGATACGCTGGGTGACACGGGCAAGAAGACAGGCTTCTGGCTGGAAGAGCTGGCGGCTCCCTACTACGTGCTGAAGGATGCCGGTGTCGAGGTGACACTCGCGTCTCCCAAGGGCGGTCAGCCGCCGCTGGACCCGGCAAGCCAGGGCGAGGACTTCCAGACGGATGCCACTCGCCGCTTCGACAAGGACACTGCCGCTCAGCAGGACCTCGCCACCACCGCCGTACTGGCAGACATTAAGGTCGAGGACTTCGACGCCATCTTCTACCCGGGTGGCCACGGTCCGCTGTGGGATCTGACCAACGACGCCGATTCCATCCGTCTGATCGAGCAGTTCCACGCGGCCGGCAAGCCGGTCAGCTCTGTCTGCCACGCCCCGGCCGTGCTGCTGAATGCCCGCAAGCCGGATGGCACTCCCTTCGTGGATGGCGTGCATGTCACCGGTTTCACCAACGGCGAAGAAGAGGGTGTCGGCCTCACTGACGTCGTGCCGTTCCTGGTGGAGAAGAGGCGCTGCAGCAGAAGGGTGGCATCTATGAGAAGAAGGACGACTTCACCTCCTACGCCATCCAGGATGGGCTGATCATTACTGGTCAGAACCCGATGTCCTCTGAAGGCGTCGCGGAACTGCTGCTCAAGAGCCTCGAGCAATAAGCGCCCTGAGCGACAAGCACTTCGGGACACAAGCACTTCGAAACACAAGTACTTCGAGAGACAGGCACCTTGAGCAACAGGTGCTTCATGATTCGGGCGCTGCCTGATCTGACGAGTGCATGAAAAAAGCCGCTACCGGTCATCCGGTAGCGGCTTTTGCGTGTCTGGCATCCAGCTTCGACGAGAGGTTGCCAGCGAGTGCGGATCACCCGCGCTCCACCCACGCCTTCCAGCCGCCGTACTCGCTGATGTCCGTCATCGGCACGCCGCTGTCAGCGGAGACCGAGCAGATGAAGCCCGCGACCCAGCGGCCGTCCTCGAGTTCGATCTGACCCAGTCCCAGCGGGAAGGGGATGCCGGCGAGGAAGCTGCCGACACTGGCGATGGGCAGTGACCAGACTTCCAGCGCGATGCTGGTACCGTCCTCTGGCGCGCGCAGCATGGCCGGTTTGGCGGGTGTGGCGTCATCCAGTTGATACAGGCGGTAGCGGGGGGCGCTGTGAGTACGGGCGACCAGGCGGGCATCGCGCTGGGTGAGCTGGTGATTGAGCGGCATGCCAGTGAGATGCGCACCGCAGACCGCGATCTCGAGTCGGCCATTCTTCGCCATCGGCAAATCGCTGTCGGCGAGACGTGCCTGAGGACGGGCAACGGCACTGGCCCCCAGCGGCAGCGAGAACTCCTTCTCGAGCAGCCGCGCGATGCTCAGCAGTTGCAGGTCTTCGAAGGCGGGCGCGAACAGCGTCACACCGCCGGGCAGGCCCTGGCTGTTGAAGCCGACCGGTACGGCCAGTGCGCTCAGATCCAGCAGGTTCATGAAGTTGGTCCAGGTACCCAGCTCCGAATTGACCGCGATCGGCGCCTCGGCCAGCTCCGCCTTGGTCGGCAGGCGTGGCGTGGTCGGGGCCAGCATCACGTCCACCTGCGCGAGCAGGGCATCGGCCTGACGGCGATATTCGGCTAGTTGATAGCGGGCATCGAAGGCATCCACGGCCAGGGGCGTGGCACCGCCAAGGGTGATCTCGCGCGTCACCGGATGCAGTGCCTCGGGATTGCGCTCGATCAGCTCGCGCACCGCGTGATAGCGCTCCGCCACCCACGGGCCTTCATACAGCAGGCGCGCGGCGGCCAGCAGCGGGCTGCAATCCAGCTCGATCAGCTCGGCCCCCGATGCCTTGCACTGACGCATCGCCGCTTCCATGTAGCCGCTGTAATCGGCGTCGGTATGCCACTGGGTACGCGGCGGCACGCCGATGCGCAGGCCGGCGAGATCCGGCAGCACACCATAGGTCTGGCCATGCACGGCGAAGTCGTGCTCGCGCGCCCAGCGGTTGTCGGCATCGAACTGTGCGGTGACGGACAGTATCTTCGCGGCATCATCGCAGCCGAGTGCGAAGATCGAGATGGTATCCAGGGTGGCGCAGGCCGGCACCACACCGCCCGCGCTGAGCAGGCCGAGGGTCGGCTTCACGCCCACCAGGTTGTTGAAGCAGGCCGGCACACGCCCGGAGCCCGCCGTGTCCGTGCCCAGCGCGAAGCTGACCTGCCCCTGGGCGGTGACGACGGCGGAACCACTGCTGGAGCCGCCCGGCACATAGGCGGGGTCGAAGGCATTCGCCGGGGTGCCGTAGACCGGCAGGGCGCGCTCGCCGACCAGACCGGTGGCGAACTGATCCAGATTGGTCTTGCCCAGCGGGATGGCACCGGCCGCGATCAGCTGCTTGACCACGAAGGCGTCATCGTCTGGCGTATAGGCGAATTCCGGGCAACCGGCGGTGGTGGTCACGCCGGCGAGATCGATGTTGTCCTTGATCGCGAAGGGGATGCCGTAGAGCGGCAGTGACTCGGGCGCCACGTCGCCCAGACGCGCCAGATAGGGTTCCAGCTGATCTGCACTCAGGCGGGTGATCCAGGCGGCGTCTTGCTCGGGTTGTGCAGCCAGCAGTTCATTCACCAGCTGGCGTGGCGTCAGCTCTCCGGCCTGATAGGCCTTGCTCAGCGCCGTGATGCTCAGGTTGTGCGGGGTATGGGTCATCATCACAGCGTCTCCTCGGAGGACAGGGTCGATTGGGCGTTGTCTGTTGCGCTGGCATCAGCTGGATCAGTGGCTTCCACGGCGGTCGACAGCACGATCAGCGGCTGGCCGGGGGCGACGCCGCTGCCTTCCTTGATCGGCAGGCGAACGACACGGCCTGCGGTGTGGGTGCGAATCTCGACTTCCATCTTCATCGACTCGACCAGCGCCACCACCTGGCCGGCCTCGACGAGATCGCCCTCGGCGACCTCCAGCTTCCACAGGCTGCCGGTGACCGGCGTCTCGATGCCCAGCTCGTCATCGCTCAGGCTGTCGGCTTCCTGCACTTCGTTGATCTGATCCTCGAAGGTGAACTGGCCGCGTGCATGCCAGTCGTCGATTTCCTGCTGGAAGGCGGCCTGACGGCGTTCACGGAAGGCATCGGTCTCGGCCTGATGCTCGGCGATCTGCGCCTGATAATCGGCGAGGCGGAAGCGGGTCTTCTCGATCTTGAGGTCATAGCGTCCCTGAGGGTGATCACGACGGATCTGCTCGAGCGCCTCATGGCTGACCGGGTGGAAGCGCAGCTGGTCGAACACGCGCAGCAGCCACGGGCTGGTGAAGTGTTCGGTGCGGCGATAGCGATTCCACATCTGCAGCGTGCGGCCGACGAACTGATAGCCGCCCGGACCTTCCATGCCATAGACGCACAGATAGGCGCCGCCGATGCCCACCGAGTTCTCCGCGGTCCAGGTGCGTGCCGGGTTGTACTTGGTGGTCACCAGGCGCTGGCGCGGGTCCAGCGGGGTGGCCACCGGCGCGCCCAGATAGACATCGCCGAGTCCCATCACCAGATAGCGGGCGTTGAGTACCGTCTCGCGCACGGCGGCTTCATCGGCGAGGCCATTGATGCGGCGAATGAATTCCAGATTGCTCGGGCACCAGGGGGCGTCCGGGCGCACCGAGCGCTGGTACTTGTCGATGGCCTGCTGACACGCCGGGTCATCCCAGGACAGCGGCAGGTGTACGGTGCGCGCCTCGATCTCGATGTCCTCGACATCCTTGAGCGCGACTTCCGCCTGTTCGAGGTGCGTCATCAGTGTGGCGAGGGCAAGCTTGCGCGGATCGTAATGCAGCTGCAGCGAGCGGATGCCCGGTGTCATCTCCATCAGGCCGGGCAGCGGATGCTCCTTGAGCCACAGCATCCAGGCGTGGGCGCGGAAGCGCAGCGCGATATCCAGCTCCATCTGGCCGAATTCGATCAGCAGGAAGTCATCCCCGGCGCGGCGATAGACGATCTGCTCGCCGCCTTGCTCGGCGCTCAGGCGCTTGAGTACTGGGGAGTCGTCCGGACGCGGACGTTGCTCGGCGATGGCGCTCAGCGTGGTGCTGGTCGCCGCCAGAGGTGACTCCAGTGCGTCGAGCTTGCCACTGGCGAGGGCGGTGATCACGGCGTCCTGCTGCACCTCGATGGCGCGAGCCTCATCCAGAGTCAGCGTAACGAAACGGATGCGATCACCGGCGGCCAGCTGGCCCAGCTTCCAGCGCTCGGCACGCACCACGGTGGCCGGGCATACGAAGCCGCCCAGCGACGGGCCGTCCGGACCGAGGATGACCGGCATGTCGCCGGTGAAGTCGATGGTGCCGAAGGCGTAGGCGTTGTCGTGGATGTTGGAGGGGTGCAGGCCGGCCTCACCGCCGTCGGCACGCGCCCACTGCGGACGCGGGCCGATCAGGCGCACGCCGGTGCGGCTGGAGTTGTAGTGCACTTCCCAGCGGTGGCCGAAGAAGGTGCTGATGTCGTCTTCGGTGAAGAAGTCAGGCGCACCGTGCGGTCCGTAGAGCACGCCGATCTGCCATTCGCGGCCTTGTGTCCTGTCTTGAGCGTTCCCGCCTTGTTCATCCGCGACCAAGCCAGCGCCCTGCGGGATCAGCGCCTCGGGCAGCCGGGTCAGGGCGGGCTGGGGGCACTCGGCGAGATCAGCCAGCGGCAGGGTGTCGCCACTGCGCAGGGCACGTCCGGCATGGCCGCCGAACTGGCCCAGGGTGAAGGTCGCGCGCGAGCCCAGATACTGCGGGCAGTCGATGCCACCGGCGATCAGCAGATAGCTGCGCGCGCCGGCGGCGACCTTGCCCAGGCTCAGGGTGCTGCCAGCGGCGATCTCATGCACCTGCCACAGGGCAAGGTCGTGTGTCGCGGTCTCATCGGAGCCGGCTACAGGTGCTGAAACGGACAGCGTGGCGGGCAGCGGCGCACCGGCCAGCACCACGCGCGTGGCGCGGTGGAAGTGCAGCGTCGGGCCATTGAGGGTGATCTCGAGGCCTGCGGCATCGGCCGCGTTGCCCAGCAGCGCATTGCCGAGACGGAAGGCGTAGTCATCGAAGGGGCCGGAGGGCGGCACGCCCACATCCCAATGCCCCTGGCGACCCGGCATGTCCTGCACGGTGGTCAGGGTGCCGGGGACGATCACTTCAAAGGTCGGTGCGGCCCACTCGAGGCCTTCCAGCCAGCGGGTATAGATCTCGACATTGATAAAGCGCGGGTCTTCCAGCAGGTGCGACAGCCACTGGCGGTTGGTCTCGATACCGTAGAGGCGAGAGGCGGCCAGTGCCTTGGAGAGATCGCCGCGTGCCTGCTCGCGGGTCGGGGCGTGCACCATCACCTTGGCCAGCATCGGGTCGAACCACGCCGGGACCTCGAAACCGGCCTCGATGGAGTGATCCACCCGCAGCTGGCTGCCCTCGGCGAGGGCGGCGGTTACGGCGTCATTGGCGAACTCCACCTCGGTGAGCAGGCCGCTGGAGGGGCGGAAATCGTGCTGCGGATTCTCGGCATAGACCCGCGCCTGCATGGCGTGACCCTTGGGGGACAGCGGTGCGGCCAGCGTTGCGAGATCGTCCAGCTCACCGGCGCCCAGCTTGAGCATCCAGGCGACGATATCCACGCCCCACACAAGCTCCGTGACACCATGCTCGACCTGCAGGCGCGTGTTGACCTCCAGGAAATAGAAGGCCTGACGCTCGGCGTCATAGATGAATTCGACGGTACCGGCGCTGCGATAATTGACGGCTTCGCCCAGGCGGATGGCGGTGGCGATCATGTCGTCGCGAACGCGCTCAGGCAGGTTAGGTGCCGGGCATTCCTCGATGACCTTCTGGTGGCGGCGCTGACTGGAGCAGTCGCGCTCGCCGAGGGCGATCACCGTGCCTTCGCCATCCCCGAACAGCTGCACTTCCAGGTGACGGGCGCGGGCGATATACGCCTCCAGGAAGACGCCGCCATCCCCGAAGTTGCGCTCTCCCAGGCCCTTGACCGAATCGAAGGCGCGACTGAGGGAGGCGTCATCCTCACACACCTGCATGCCGATGCCGCCGCCGCCGGCGGTGGACTTGAGCATCACCGGATAGCCGATACGGGCGGCCTCGCTCAGTGCGCTCTCGACGTCGTCCAGCAGGCCGGTACCGGGTACCAGCGGCACGCCGGCGTTCTCGGCGATGGTGCGCGCCTCGTGCTTGAGGCCGAAGGCGTGGATCTGCTCGACGGTCGGGCCGAGGAAGACCAGACCGGCAGCATCACAGGCCTGGATGAAGCGGGTGTTCTCGGACAGGAAACCGTAGCCCGGGTGCACGGCCTGGGCGCCACTCTCGCGGGCGATGGCGATCAGCTTGTCGATGTCGAGATAGGTCTCGGCGGCGGCACCTTCGCCGAGGCTGTAGGCTTCATCGGCCTCGCGCACGAAGGGGGATTCACGATCGGCTTCTGCGTAGACGGCGACGCTCTGGACACCGAGGGCACGCAGCGTGCGCTGGATTCGGGTGGCGATGGCGCCACGGTTGGCAATCAGGACCTTGTGGAACATGACGGAGTCATCCTTCCGGCGGCGGGTCGTCCCGCCTTCAAACTGTGAGCTGCCGGTCGTCCGGTAGCCGGGCAGAGCCTTGGGGGCTGACGAGTGATGCAAGAGAGATGACATCGTCAGGGGTGGCTCGGCCGTTTCTTGTCGTATGCGTGTTCGAAAGCGTCGCTGTCAGCTCGGCGACTCAGCTCGGCGGTTCAGCTCAGCGGCGAGTCGCTGATGCGGATGGCGACCGGTGTCGGGTCGTAGCCGTTGCAGGGGTTGTTGAGCTGCGGGCAGTTGGAGAGCAGCACGTAGACGTCACGTTCGGCGACCATCTCGACGTACTTGCCCGGGGCGGACAGGCCGTCCTCGAAGCTCAGGCCGCCATCGGCGGTGACCGGCACGTTCATGAAGAAGTTGATGTTGTGGCCGATGTCGCGCTTGGTCAGGTCGTATTTCGGGTAGCGGGCGATGGCCAGCATCCAGTTGTCACGACAGGAGTGCATGTGACGCTTTTCCAGGTCGTAACGCACGGTGTTGGACTCGCTGGAACAGGCACCACCCAGGGTGTCATGACGGCCACAGGTATCGCCGGTGATGGTCAGCAGCGCACGGCCCCGAGTGGAATAGAGCACGCTGCCGGTGGTCAGGTAGACCTTGCCCTGTTCGCGTACGGTGTCCATCGCGCTGTAGCGCTCGGCGGTGTCGTCGGCCGAGAAGAACAGGGTGTCGGCGGCCTGATTGCCGTGCAGGTCAGTGATGCGCAGGTGCTGACCGGCGCGCGCCAGCCCGATGAAGTGATCGCCGGCCTCGACGGTGCGCTCAAGCTCGCGCGGCTGCTCGGCCGGGTCTGCGTAGCTCAGCGGGGCGTCGTCCGTCGTGGCCGGGGCGTGGGCATGGGGGTGTTCGAGTGTCGAGGTGCACATGGGGATGTCCTTTGTCCTTGTCATCTGGGGCGTCGTTTCCAGTTGCCACTAGCCAGTCGGCGTGGCGTCCGTCTGCTGTCCAGGGGCGCCTCAGCCCGCCAGGTGATAGAGCTGATTGTTGGCGAAGGCGCGGGCATTCTCGGGGCGCGACAGATAGCAGGCGTCGTGCTCATCCATCGTTGTCGCGGTGCCGAAGGTCATGTCCACGCCGCGCAGCGGATAGTCCTCGGCGGGGTCCAGCGGGTGCGGACAGGTGTGCAGCATGACGAGGGTGTCCATCTCGAAGCGCAGGGTGACGCTGTCGCCGGCGGCGCAGTGGTCGGTGACGTAGTGCAGATTGGCGTCTTCATCGGCGCGCACGCGGGAGAACAGGTTGAGGTTGGCGCACAGGTCGCGCTCGCCCAGACCGTACTTGGCCATCTCGATCAGCAGGCTGTCATGGCCGCTGGGCGTGAAGTCATTGAAGGCTTGCTGATAGGCCTTCTTGTGCCAGCCCTTGGCGGCGAAGTGCTGCTCCATCAGGTTGCCGCTGGCGCTGTCATGCCAGCCCAGATCGTCCTGGATGATGGAGGCGAAGATACGGCCCATGTCGGAATACAGGCAGTGCCCCTCGGTGAGGCGGAAGGTGTGCTGACCCTTGAGGGTGTCCGGCAGATTGAGACGCTCAAGCGTGTCCAGCGGGTTGTACATCACCAGGCCGACATTGGCGTTGGCTTCGCGGGCGGTCAGCTTGAGCGCGCTGCCACGCGGCATGCGCATCGACCAGTGATGGCCGCCGGGCAGATGGGTCTGATACTTCGCGGTGAAGCTGGCGCGGGCGGTGGTTGCGGCATCAAGCGGTATGTTCATTGATTTGGCCTCCGGTGAGAGTGGCTGGGGAAACGGAGTGGGCTGGCGTCGTCAGCGTTTCGTGCGCGAGCGTCGTCTGGTCAGCGCCCGTCTGGACAGAGCCCGGCTGGTGAGCGCCCGGCTGCTGAGACGACGCCTTGGTCTTGCTGCGCTCGGTGGGCAGGTCATAGGTGATGGTCGAGCCATAGGCCTGCGGGGCCTGCGGGTCGACACGCACCTTGTCGAACACCCAGACGCGCGAGCCCAGCTCGAACGCTTCCTTGAGGTCGTGGGTGATCATGAAGATGGTCAGCTGCTGCTCTTCCCACAGACGCAGGATGAGCTGGTGCATGTCCTTGCGGATGCCCGGGTCCAGTGCGCCGAAGGGCTCATCCAGCAAGAGGATGCGCGGCTTCATCATCAGTGCCTGGGCGATGGCGAGGCGCTGCTGCATACCGCCGGACAGCTCATGCGGGTACTTGTCCAGCGCGTGGGACAGGCCGACTTCTTCCAGGCGTTTCTCGGCGGCGACCCGTGCCTCGCGACGCTTGGCCCCGAACAGCTTGCCGGTCAGCGGGGCACGCGCCAGCTCCTCGGCCATGATCACGTTGCCGAGCACCGTGAGGTGCGGGAAGACGGAATACTTCTGGAAGACGATGCCGCGGTCAGGCCCCGGCTCGCCGGGGATGGGCTTGCCGTCCAGCAGCAGCTCACCGCGCGAGACGCCCTCGGTGCCCAGCAGCAGCTTGAGGAAGGTGGTCTTGCCGCAGCCGGAGGCGCCGACCAGGGTGATGAATTCCCCGGCCTCGACGGTCAGGTTCATGCGTTCCAGCACGACCTGCTGGCCGTAGTGCTTCTCGAGACCCTTGGCGTGGATGAGGCTCATGATTGGCTCTCCTCAGCGTGGTACCAGGGGAAGGCGCGGGTCGAGACGAGCACCAGCAGACGGTCGAGCAGGAAGGCCAGCAGCGTGATCCAGGCCACGTAGGGCAGGATGACGTCCATCGCCAGATAGCGGCGCACCAGGAAGATGCGATAGCCGAGGCCGTCCTGGGCGGCGATGGCTTCCGCGGCGATCAGGAACAGCCAGGCGCTGCCGAGTGCCAGACGCGTGGCGCTCAGAAGGCGCGGGGTCAGCTGCGGCAGCAGCACGCGGGTCAGCACCTGCCAGGAGCTGGCACCCAGGGTCTGGGCCTTGATCAGCTGCTCATCGGGGAGGCGCAGGGCCTGATTCTGCAGGTCGCGAATCAGGAAGGGCGTGATACCGATGACGATCAGCGCGATCTTGGCCAGCTCACCCGTCCCGAAGGCGATGAACAGGATCGGCAGGATCGCCATCGGCGGAATCAGGGATAGCACGGTGATCAGCGGGGACAGCTTGGCGCGCAGCAGCGGCAGGCCGCCGGTGAGCAGGCCGACGCTCAGGCCGATCAGCGCACTGATCAGCACGCCGGCCAGCAGGCGTTCGAGGCTGGCGAAGGTGTCGGTCCACAGCGGCAGATCGCCGGTGCGCACGTTGACCTCGGTGGCCAGCTTGGCGAAGGACTCGCCCATGGACGCGAAGGACGGCAGCAGGCGGTCGTTGGGGTTGTCGAGCAGTCGCTGGTTGGACTGCACGATGTAGAGGATGGCCAGCAGCGCGAAGGGCAGGCCACCGAGCAGCCAGCGGCCACCACGGGAGGGTGTCAGATTGATCAGGCGTTTCATGCGCGGGCTCCACGGGTGCGAACGAGAGGTGCGGTCGAGGGAGGCGGTCGGTTCACCAGCCACAGAGACAGCTTTCCTGCGGCTGGTGTGCGGCATCCACCGCGTGGCGTTACTGGCTGTCGGCCAGTGCGGCGGTATAGCTCGGGTCGAAGCGCAGCATCACGTTGCCCTCATTGCCGACGATGCCGGCAGGCGTCTCGATACCGATGAAGCCGGCATCCGGCGCGCCTTCGCCCAGCAGCCCCTGCGCGAAGCTGAAGTCGGCGATGTGCTGCATGGTGTCCTTGAGGCCCGGCGCATTGAAGGCGGCCACGGCCTCGGCGGGGGTGTAGTACATGTGGGTCGCGGCCAGCTGGGCCTGATAGCCGGCGAGGTCGGTGCCGGCGGCATCGGCCATCTGGGAGAGCGCGGCTTCGTCACCGGCCTTCATCTTCTCCATCACCTCATACCAGGCGCCGACCAGCGCGTGGCCGAAGTCCGGGTTGTCCTTCAGGGTCTGGGTATTGACGACCATCAGGTCGAGAATCTCGCCGGGGATGTCACTGGAGTTGAAGACTTCGGTGTAGCCGGGCATGTCCTTGAGCGTGGCCAGCTGCGGGTTCCAGGTCACCACCGCCTGGGTATCGGTGTTGCTGGCCAGCGCCACGATATCGGCATCGCCGGTATTGGTGGTGGTGAGATCGCGCTCGCTCATGCCGACGCTGTCCAGCGCACGTGCCAGCAGGTAGTGGGAGACACTGAATTGCACCAGATTGACCTCACGGTCCTTCAGGGACTCGATGGAATCGCCGTCGCGGACCATCACGCCGTCATTGCCATCGGAGTAGTCGCCCAGAATCAGCGCGGTGGAATCGACACTGCTGGCGGCAGGGAGGGTGAGGGCATCCATGTTGGTCATGGCGCAGCCATCGACATTGCCGGAGGTGTACTGATTGATGGACTCGACGTAATCGTTGACCTGCACCACATCGATGTTGATGTCGTACTTCTTAGCCCACTTGTCGACGATGCCCTGGGTATCCGCGTATTCCCACGGCATCCAGCCGGCATACACCGACCAGCACACGCTGAAGGAATCCTGCGCCATGGCCTGCGGGCTCAGCGATGCGCCAAGCAGCAGCGCGCCGGCCAGCGCGGCATGTCGGGAGGTCTTGCTGGATACTGCGGATACCGCAGGGGAATCAGATGCGACAGCAGCGGATGGCGCCTGAGCGCAGGCATCCGAGAGGGAAGTTGTAGACGGGGAAAGGCGAGCGGGCTGGGTCATTGTCGTTATCTCCGGCGGAAAAAGTGAGAGGCGCCGACCTTTTCAGGCGTTGCGTCTCCCGGGCTTTTGTCCCGCCGTGTAACCCCCAGCTTGGAGGTCGAGTGCTCTCGGACCAGTCGTGACGGCCATCAGCCAGTCACCGGAACCCTAGCGCTCCATTGGTGTAGATTTTCGATTGTTGTATGCCTATCGGTGCCTCGATGAGTATCTAGCAGGAAGTGTGCCTGAGAGAATTTCCTCATATAAAACAATGCTATATAGGATTTCATACAGCATGGATATGTATATCGAAAGTGTACCCTGCACCAATTTGATGAATTTTTCCGTCTCTTGCACCTCGGTGAAGTCAGTCGAGAGTGAGTGCAAGCCATTAGTCAGTTGAATTAGATGTTTTTATGTAATGTATTTCAATATCGTAGTCTATTGAATATCTGATAGGGTCAATTTTTTGACTAAGAATTATTTTAGTGGCATATATATTCAGTATTAGTCTTGACTTAATTTAATAGTGTTAAATTGTAAGTAGCTATTAAGTTGTTTGGTCGTTAGAGGTTTGTTGGTTCTTTGATATAATAATAAAAAATATTCCTATGATTTTTTGTTTAACCCCATCAGCTTGATACACCGCAGTCTCAGCTAGGGTTGCGGTGTATCAAGTCTAGCTTTTTTAAATGTTAATTAGCTACTGCTATAAATAGCATTATTTATTTCGTTTGAGCTATTTATGATAAAGGAGTCATCTATATCTACCTCTTCCCAAGCCCACTCTAGCTCAAATTCACTACCTACTGATTTTGAAGTATAATGTAGATATTTTTCATTTTTTGCGCTAACACGTTCGACCATAACATCAAAGTCATCTGGCTCTAATATTATTAAGTTATGTAATTTAGGAGTGTGTTTCCAAAATCCACTTGTACTTTTAAAAAAGTTATAGGCATTTTCCATCATTGGAGTAGTATCAGATCCACATAAGTATTTACATAGACTAATGCCATATAATTCTGTATATCTATTGGTATCAAAATCCATTAAAGGTTCTTGGGTGTTGATTTCAGTAACGACTAAGTCACTATCTTCATACGAAAATCCTAAACATGGAATTTCATCTATATATATAACAGTGCCTCTTTTTCTCAAGCTTTCAGCATACTCTGCCGCAGATTCAAAGTCAGGATGCATGCAGTCTTCTCTATATTTTTGAGACCATGTACTATTCCAAGCATTTCTACCGGTAGTGACAAAGTATATTTTACCTACGAAACTATCGAAAAGGTTATGATGAGATTTAAAGTTGCTACTGTAAATTCTTCCTAAAGGTTCCATTGCTATCCTATGTATCGATGATATTTTATTTTGTGTAGGGTATACTTAACCGATGCAGTGATATCGGTCAAGAGCTGAGTATAAACTTGACTGAAATTTAGAAGCCAAGCTTTCAAGCGTAGAGAAAATGAGTTATTGGGATGAAAATTGAACTGAACTGAGGCGTGCCGCCGACCGAGCTACGTCATCTTTGCGGGCGCATTGATGAGCTTTACGCTGCGTTGATCACCAATGGTCAGATGGCGACCGAGGTGAACCAGCGTGGCTATGACGTGGTAAGCGGTGACGGTGAGCGAATCTCGGTCAAGACCACTGCGATGATGGGCGGTGGAGGCCATGTTGCTTTCAATCCCCGCCCGCTGGAGGAAGTGGAGCGCATCATCATCCTGCGTATCAATACGGAAGAGATGCAGATCGAGAAGTTGCTGGATGCCACAGTGGAAGAGGCAAAGTCGTTGATGTCACCGGAACGCGCAGGCAAACAGAGCATCTCGTTGTCTCGACTGGCCAAGACTACGAAGCCACGCAGCGAGCTGAAATCCGTGCGTGAAGTCATGTTCGCATCTTGTCTTGTTCGCGAACTTGAGAACGGCAGCATCGAAGTCGAGCGCGATGATGGTCAGGGGATGCAGGCAGTGAGCCCTGTTCAGCCAGTGCTGCGTGAATTGGCAAGACAACTGCATCTGCCGCTGGTCAATGGCAACGGAAATCCGCACAACACTCGTCAGCTGGGTAGTCTGGTCATCAAGAGTCTGAGTGAGTCGTCGCATATCTAGTCGCGAGAGAGTCATCATATGAAGCACTGAACAAGGGGCCATGGCGGCCCCTTGTTCAGTGATACCGATTCTGATGTCTCATGTGGACTGTGTTGCATTGAATGTGCCTTGGCCTATCCAACAGCGTGATCAGCTCGACATGGCTTAGTTCTTCGCGGCTTTCATCCCATGACGCCCGACGGGCACCATCATCGGCTTGCCGGTGACGGGGTCCGGGGTGATGTGGCTTTCCAGCCCGAATACCTCCTTGACCATCTCGCGTGTGAGTACCTGCTCGGGCGGGCCACTGGCATGAATCTGGCCGTCTGACATGGCGATCAGTACATCCGCGTAACGTGCGGCCAGGTTCAGTTCATGCAGCACCATCACGATGGTGGTGCCGCGAGCGTGGTTGAGGTCCGTCAGCAGGTCGAGCACTTCCACCTGATGATTGATGTCGAGGAAGGTGGTGGGCTCATCCAGCAGCAGAATGTCCGTCTGCTGGGCGAGCGCCATGGCAATCCAGACACGCTGGCGTTGGCCGCCGGAGAGTTCATCCACCGCGCGTTCGGCGAGCGCGGCGGTGTCGGTGGCGTTGAGGGCTGCCAGCACCGCGGTGTCATCGTCACGCGTCCAGCGCTGGAACAACCCTTGATGCGGGTGACGCCCTCGGCTGACAAGATCCAGCACCGTGATGCCTTCCGGGGCGATCGGTGACTGGGACAGCAGCCCCAGCTGGCGGGCCAGTTGGCGTGCCGGCAGGCGGTGGATCGACTTGCCATCCAGCAGCACCTCGCCCCGCGAGGGAGGCAGCAGGCGCGAGAGCGTGCGCAGCAGGGTGGATTTGCCGCAGGCATTGGCGCCGACGATCACGGTGATCTCGCCCGGAGCGATGTCGAGGTCTATCGACTCGAGCACCGGTCGTTCGGCATAGCCTGCCGTCAGGCCATTCACGCACAGGGAAGGGTGGGTCATGAGGAAACGACTCGCTGAGATGACGGGTGGTGAGGATCGGAGGAGGAAGATGGCGGCGTCGGCTGCCTGCTGCGTCGTTGTCTGCGCCCTGAGGGCCCCGGCCCTTGATGTTCCCGCATCAGCAGCAACAGCAGCACCGGTGCGCCCAGCACGCCTGTCACCACGCCCACCGGATAGCGCGCAGGCAGCAGGAACTGGCCGATGAAGTCGGCGACCAGCATCAACAATGCCCCGATCAGGGCGGCCGGGATCAGCATGGAGCCGCGTCGCCGGAACAGGCGCGTCGCGATGGGCCCGCTGACGAAGGCGACGAAGGCCACCGGGCCGACCACCGCCGTGGCGCAGGCGACCAGCCCGACCGCCGAGAGAATGATGATGAAGCGCGTGAGCGAGAGCCGCACGCCGAGACCGCTGGCCATGTCATCGCCCATGCGCATGACGTCCAGATGCCGGCTCATCATCAACAGCAAGCTGCCCAGCAGGCCCAGTGCCACGGCAAGTGGTGGTAGCTGACTCAGGGTGATGCTGTTGAGGCTGCCGGTCATCCAGCGCAGCGCCTCCTGCAATGACCAGCTGGGCGCCTGCGTCAGCAGATAGGCGGTGATGCTCTGCAGCATGGCGCCCAGTCCGATACCGACCAGTATCAGCCGTGCCCCGGCCACCCCCTTGCGCCAGGAGAGGGTGTAGATCAGCAGCGCCACGCCAAGCGAGGCGGCAATCGCCAGCAATGACACCAGCGTGCCGCTCAGCGACAGCATCACGATGGCGAATACCGCCGCCGTGCTGGCGCCGGCACTGATGCCGATGATGTCCGGACTGGCCAGCGGATTGCGCAGCATGGCCTGGAAGGCGGCGCCGCCCAGTCCGAAGCAGCAGCCCGCGAGAATCGCGACCAGCGCACGCGGCAGGCGCAGCTCGGTGATGATGAAGCTGGCCCCCTGCACGTTCTCGCCCAGCAGTACCTGAAGCACCGTGAGTGGGGGAATGAAGCGCTGTCCCTGCATCAGGACAAGGCTGAAGACGGCGAGCACCACGGCCAGCAATCCCCAGAGCGTGAGGCGGCGCTGGCGCTTTCGGGCACGCCGCAGGCGCGTCAGGGTGGCACGTGAGGTGGGATGCGTCGCAGACGAGGCGTCAGGCAGGAGAGGGCTCACAGTGATTTCACCTTGTGGCGACGGACGATCCAGATGAAGAACGGTGCGCCGACCAGCGCCGTCATGATGCCCACGTCCAGTTCGGCGGGGCGTGCGATCAGACGTCCGAGAATGTCCGCCGAGGTCAGCAGCAGGGCGCCGGCCAGCGCCGAGAGCGGCAGAATCCAGCGGTAATCGCTGCCCACCATCAGGCGACAGACATGCGGCACCACCAGCCCGACGAAGGCGATGGGGCCACATACCGCGGTGATGCCACCACATAGCAGAATCGCGCCCAGTGCCGCCATCACCCGCACCCGCGCCACGCGTTCGCCCAGCCCGCTGGCCATGTCATCGCCGAGCGCCAGCAGGTTGAGTCGGCGCGCCGAGAGCCCGCAGATCAGCAGGCCGCTGAGCAGGAAGGGCAGCGCCGGGGTTATCTGTGCCCAGGTCGCGCCGCCGACACCGCCGATCAACCAGGACTGGATCAGCCCGCCGATGTCGGCGCGCGGCAGGATGATGGCCGTGCTCAGCGAGCTCAGCGCCGCCGAGATGACGGCCCCGGAGAGTGCCAGGCGCAGCGGGGTCGCCCCGCCACGCCCGAGACTGGCGATCAGATAGACCACCACGGCGCTCAGTCCCGCCCCGAGAATGGCCAGCCACAGATAGTCGCTGGCCTGCTGGATGCCGAACCAGGCGATGCCGATCACCACGGCGAGCGCCGCCCCGGCATTGACGCCGAGCAGCCCCGGGTCTGCCAGCGGGTTGCGGGTCAGACCCTGCATCACGGCGCCCGACACGCCCAGCGCCGCCCCGGCCAGCATGGCCAGCAGGGTGCGCGGCAGGCGGCTGGCCACGGCGGCCTCGGCCATCGAATCCAGCGAGCCGTCCAGCAGCCCCGTGATGTCGGCCCAGTGGGTCACCCGCGCACCGAAGGCCACCGACAGGGCGAGGCTGGCACACAGCGCCAGCCACAGCAGCAGGGTGCCCAGCCAGCGCCGCTGACGGCTGGCCGACAGTGGGGTGAGATCACTCGCCCTTGCGAGCGGCGACGGACAGCTGGTCAACATAGTCGTCAAGTACCCAGGGAATCGAGAGAGGTGTGGGGTTGGCGGCAGTGCCCATCGGGCCGTTCTCCAGCAGCACCACGGCGTCCTGCTGGATGGCGGGCAGGCGGGAGGTCAGCAGATGCTCGTTGAGGCGGTCGATCAGCGGCTGGCCACCGTAGGTCAGCACGATATCGACATCGGCCAGCTCATCGAGGCGCTCGGCGCTGATCTGACCGGCAGAGCGACCCTCGACGGCGGTCTCGCTGACGAATGGCGGCGAGACCATGCCCAGCTCGTGGAAGAAGCGCACTCGGGCATCGTTGTCGTTGTAGAAGGCGATGCGGCTCAGATTGGTGGGGTCGATGTGGCTGATCACGATGATCGACTTGCCCTGGATCTCGGGATGATCCGCGATGTTCTCGGCGATCCGGGCCTCGAGTCGCTCGATCAGCGCCTCACCCTCGGTGGCCATGCCCATGCCGGCACTGTCGTGGCGGATCATGTCGCGCCAGCTGGAGGACCAGCGCGGCCCCGGACGTGCCACCACCGGCGCGATCTTGCTCAGTGTCTGATAGTCGGCCTCGCTCATGCCGGAATAGGCCGCCAGGATGACGTCCGGCTGGCTGGCGGCCACCGCTTCGAAATCGATGCCATCGCCCTCGTCGAACAGCGTGTACTCGCCGGCGTCAAGCTCCTCCAGGCGCGCCTTGACCCACGGCATCATGCCGTCATCGTCGTCATCCCCGAAGGCCTGGCGCGGAAAGCCCACCGGTACCACGCCGAGTGCCAGCGGCACCTCATGATTGGCCCAGGCGACGGTGGCGATGCGCTGCGGCTTTTCCTCGATGACCGTCGTGCCGAAGGCGTGCTGGAGGGTGATCGGGTAGTGCTGGGCGTGCCCTGCCGCTGGTGAGGCGTCAGACGCGGATACCGTGGAGGGGGTGTCAGCGTGAGATGTCGCTGATGCCTGTGCCTGGGCGGCAGGCACGAGACTGGCGGCCATGATGGCCAGGCCAATGGCGCAGGAAAGTCGTGTGAGTCGTAAGGGAGAATCCTTTTTCAATCGGGTCGCGGATGACAGCCCCTGAATCGTGAGGGGCTGTCCAGAGGAAAGGCTGGCCATCGGAAGGGCTGGCCATGAGAAATGACGCGCCTGTCCTCAGAAGTCGTAGGTCATGCTCAGCAGGGCACTGCGCGGCGCACCATAGAGGTACTGGCTGTAGAAGCCTTGCTGGGTGTAATACTCCTCATCGAAGAGGTTGGAGACGTTGAGCTGGGTACTGAAGTGGTCATTGATGCGATAGCGCGCCATGGCGTTGGCCAGGAAGACATCGCCCTGACCGACCTTGGCGGTGCCGGTCGGGGTATCGGCGTCACGATAGGTGTCGCCCTGCCAGGTGCCGCCGGCGCCCAGGGTCAGGCGTGACCAGTCACCGGGCAGCTGCCAGGTGGCGTAGACCTTGGCCTGCTGGCGTGGATAGCTGGTATTGAGCTGGGTGCCATCGGAATCCTCGGCATCCACCAGCGCGTAGCTGGCGGAGAGGTTGATGCCCGGGGCGACTTCACCGGCCACTTCCAGCTCGAACCCTTCCACCACCGCGCCGTCGGATTCGGTGTAGGCCTGATCGGTGGTGCCCGCGACATAGACGCCGGGGATCTCGACGGCCAGATTGTCCTGCTCGCTGCGGAAGACGGCGAAGGACACGTCTGCGCGGTCATTGAACAGCTCGGCCTTCAGGCCCGCTTCATAGCTGGTGCCTTCCAGCGGATCGAGCAGGGCGCCATCGGGGGCGCGTTCACTCTGGGTGTTGAAGATCTGCGTGTAGCTGGTGTAGGCGGTGAGGTTGTCGGTGATATCGACGATCAGGCCGGCATAGGGCGTGAACTCGTCGTTGTACTCATAGCTGCGCTCACCGCGATAGTCCTGGTCGATCTCCCAATCCGTCAGGCGGGCACCGAGGATCAGATGCACGGGGTCTGCCAGCGAGAAACGCGTGACGGCGTAGATGCCTTCCTGCCTGGTCTCGGTGTCATCGCTCAGGCCCCACTCGCCCCATTCGGGTTCGGCCAGCGCCGGGTCGTCACGATCGGTGAAGCTGCCCAGCGCCGGCACGCTGCTCGCCGGGGTGCGACTCCAGATCTCGTACTCTTCCTTCAGCTGCATATAGCCGAAGCCCAGCTGATGCTCGCGACCGAACAGCTCGAAGGGACCTTCGGCGCTCAGGTTGAGGTTCTTCTGGGTCCGGTCTCCGCGGTAGTCCAGCAGATAGGAGCTGGTGGGCACCTGGCGGTTGGTGTCGTAGTAGAGGATGCCGTTGTCACGGTCGACGTAACCGCCACGGTAGTTGTAGGTCAGCCCGTAATTGGCGTCGCCGTGGCTGTAGGCGGCGGTCGCCTTCCAGCCATTGGCGAAGTAGTGGGTCAGGTCCGCGAAGCCACGCGTGTTCTCGGTGAAGAAGTGGGCCCACTCAGTATTGTTGGCGACTGACTGATCGAAATCGGTCCGCGAGCCGTCGGTGTAGTAGAGCGGCACGCCTAGATAGGCGCCGCCCTGGTCGTAGCGCTGGTATTCGACGCCGACATTCAGTTCGGTATCCGGTGTCAGTTCCGCGGCGATCACGCCGTAGAGGGTCTCGCGGTCATTCTCCACGTCATCCATGAAGCTGTCGGAGCGGTCCTTGGCGGCCACGAAGCGCACGCCGACCTTGCCGGCATCATCCAGCTGCGTGCTGACATCCACCACACCACGGCGGCGGTCCCAGCTGCCCACGGCGCCCGTCACGCTGGCGGCGGCTTCCTCCAGCGGCTTCTTGCGTACGAAGTTGACGGTGGCGGAGGGGTCGCCCACCCCGGTCATCAGGCCGGTGGCCCCGCGAATCACCTCGACGCGATCATAGATGGCGGTGTCCCACTCGGCGTCACCGAAGGGCCAGAAGCTGCTGGTGTTGCTCTGCTGACCATCGAACTGGAAATTGCGGATCGAGTAGCCACGCGACTGGAAGTTGGTGCGCGTGCCATCGAGACGATTGGAGGACACCCCCGGCAGGCGGTTGACGGCTTCTGTAGTGCTGGTGAGCGCCTCATCGTCCATCTGCTGGCGGGTCAGGAAGCTGATCGACTGCGGTGTCTCGCGCGGTGACAGCGTCAGGCCATTGGCGCGGGTGCTGGCGCCGACCGTGTAGTCACGGGTCAACTCGGTGGTGGAGGTCTGCGCTTCACCGACGATGGTCATGGCTTGCAGCTCACGCGTCTCGTCAGCCGACACCAGGCTGGGAGATGCAGCGCTAGCCAGCGCGATGGCGAGGGTCAGTCGTGACAGTGGCAGTGCAGATGGCGCGGATGGATGTGACACGTTGGCGTTCCCTGAGTGCTTTTATAAGAATGATTATTATTCACTGTGAGGGGCGGCCGATGTTTTGCGAAATGCCAGAAAGCCTTTGCGCAGCGCCAGACTTTGCACGAATCGAGGAACTTTTCGCGCGTTGATGCCCATGCTGCCGGCGTTGGTGAGAAGAATTGCTGAGTAGAACTGCTGAGAAGAACTGCTGAGAAGAACTGCTGAGAAGAACTGCTGAGAAGAACTGAAGGGAGGCATTGAAGAAAGGCGCTGGAGAGGTGCTGGAGAGAGGCGCTGGAGAGGTGCTGGATAGGTACTGAAGAGAAGTGCGAGGGAAGGGGCCGGCGAAAAGCGGCTCGCTGATAAAGGGCAAGGGAAAAAGGGCAAGGGAAAGGAAAAGGGGCAAGGAAAAGACATGCCCGCCGGCAGTGGCCCCTGGCGGCGTTGCGAGAAGCGGGGCATCGGGTTACGGCGGCGCAACCGCGTGATGGATTGTGAGGCTTACGAAAGTCTTATATGTTGGTTTTGCTCATAAAGTATCAATAAATATAACGACAAGGACATGACATGACAGACGTTTCAGAGGCGGTGGTAGCAGAAGCGGTTAGGCCACAGCAGAGCCTTCATGAGCAAGGCATGACAGGGCAGGGCGCCGGCGAGACGGCGCGCAAGGCGCGGCCGGCGTCTCCCTCACGGCGCGGCTTTTTGGGCATGAGTGGCGCAGCGCTTGCCGGTGCGGCCCTCGGACAGTTCCTCCCCGGCATTCCGCAGGCCTTCGCCAAGGAGGCCCCCGCGACGGCGGCCACGCTCACGCCTTCCGCCAAGGCGCCGGTGCGACTCAACTACAACGAGAATGCCCTCGGCATGGCCCCCTCGGCGCAGCGTGCGGCCTCGGCGTCCATCGCGCATTCCAATCGTTATCCCTTCGCCCACATGGGCAAGTTGCAGTCACTGGTGGCGACGCATCACAAGGTGACCCCTGAAAGCGTGCTGTTCACGCCGGGCTCTTCCGATGCGATTCGGGCCAGCGTGCTGGCGCATGCGACCCCGGACACTCAGCTGGTCATCCCGGAACTCACCTACGGCGATGGTGCCTTGTACGCCGGCTTCTATGATCTGGCGATCAACAAGGTGCCATCCTCGCGTGAGGACTGGTCGTTCAAGCTCTCCGACATGCAGCAGGCCGTGGCGGACCACGCCGGCCCGTCCATCGTCTATCTGGTGAATCCCAACAACCCGACCTCGACCATCATCTCCAGCGATGCGCTCTACGCCTGGGTCAATGCCAGCCGCTCCGACACGTTGTTCATCATCGATGAGGCCTATGCCGAATTCGTCAATGACCCGGCCTTCCGCTCCGCGGACAGTCTGGTGGCGGGGGGCGCGAAGAACGTGCTGGTGCTCAAGACCTTCTCCAAGATCCACGCCATGGCGGGACTGCGGGTCGGCTATGCGGTGGGCGACGCCGAGCGTCTCGAGCATGTCTCGCATTACGTGGAAGATGACGCCATGACATTGTCCTACCCCGGGGTCATGGCGGCGACGGCCTCGATGCAGTCACCGGAGTTTCTGGCCCACAGCAAGCAGAGCAACGACGAAGCGCGTGCCATCTTCACCGCGACGCTCGATGAGCTGGGCTGGGAGTATCTACCCAGTCAGACCAACTTCGTCTTCCACCGCATTTCCAGGCCGCTCAAGGAATTCCAGGCGGACATGAAGGCGCGTCATGTGCTGATCGGTCGAGCCTTCCCACCCGCAGACGGCTGGTGTCGCATGTCGCTGGGCACCCCGGCGGAAATGCACTACGTGTCAGCCGTGTTGCGCGAGATGAAGGCGAAAGGCGTGGTGTGATCCGCATCGGCTCTTGCTGAAGCCAGCAGAAACCGGCATGCATCGAGACACCCCGGCAATCAGGTGTCTCGATGTGTTCGGTATGGTTCGCTCGGTTCTCGCGTGACCTGCTTCTCTGTTCTAAACCTCCTCATTATCTTGACCCCGTTTCTCTGTCGCAAGGCGCTTCGCCGTTATTCGCTCTTGCACTTGCTTTCACATCCCTGATTATTCCCACAACACTCCCACTTGCGCTGATTCAACTCAGTGCTTGATATGGATCAAGTCGTGAAGGCCTACAGGCGCTCATCATGGCGATGAGCGATCAAGGAGAGCTTGCCGCCTGAGGCAATGTTCATGGTCAAATATTGCGAGAAGACCGTCTTGTTGAGTTTTTCTATATGGGGCATCGGGTCGCTGCGGCATTTTGTCCTGCGACAACATGCTATGCGACATCGTCGCCGTCTCTTTCTATGATATTGATCATAGTCAAGAGATGGAAAGAGTCGTGAGTTTTTGCTAATGGTGTGACGCCGTGACCCATTACGGTTCGCCCGTGAACCTGTCGCCGGGCAAGTTCCCGCCAGAAGGAACATGCCCAGCCATCCTGATGATCGTTATCGTGAGGAGTTGCCCATGGAACTGGATCCCGTGATCCTGTCGCGAATACAGTTCGGATTTGTCGTGTCATTCCACGCCGTCTTTCCGGTGTTCACCATCGGATTGGCTTCCTATGTCGCCTTGTTGCACGGCCTTTATTACAAGACCGGCAATGCCGCCTGGGACCGACTTGCCGCCTTCTGGGTGAAGGTGTTTGCCGTCGTGTTCGCCATGGGGGTGGTCTCGGGCATCGTGATGGCCTTCCAGTTCGGCACCAACTGGAGCAACTTCAGTTATGCCAGCTCCAACTTCATCGGGCCGATGCTCAGCTATGAGGTGGTGACGGCGTTCTTCCTTGAGGCAGGCTTCCTCGGCGTGCTGCTGTTCGGGCGTGGCAAGGTGCCGGAAGGGGTCCATCTGTTCGCGGCCCTGATGGTGGCGCTGGGCACCTTCATCTCCGCCTTCTGGATTCTCTCCACCAACAGCTGGATGCAGACACCGGCGGGAGTGGAGATGGTGGACGGCCACTTCTTCGTCAAGGATTGGGCCGCTGCCATCTTCAATGCCTCCCTGCCGTATCGCTTCGCCCACATGGCGATCGCCTCCTTCCTGACCGGTGGCTTCGTGGTGGCGGGGGTGAGTGCCTGGTATCTGCTGATCGGGCGCGATGTCGACGCCAACAGGCGTGCGCTGTCCATGTGCATGTGGCTGCTGCTGGTGCTGGCACCGGCGCAGGCGGTGGTGGGTGACATGCACGGCATCAATACGCTGGAGCATCAGCCGACCAAGGTCGCCGCGATGGAAGGCAACTGGGAGACCCAGTCGGGTGCGCCGCTCCTGCTGTTCGCCTGGCCGGACAAGGAGGCGCAGATGAACCACTTCGAGATCGCGATCCCGAAGCTGGCCAGTCTGATCCTGACCCACGACCCCGATGGCGTGGTGCCGGGGCTCAAGGAGGTCGCACCTGACAAGCAGCCGCCGGTGTGGTTCGTGTTCTGGTCGTTCCGCGTAATGGTGGCGATGGGGCTCTTGATGATCGCCGTGGCCTTCATCGGTGTCTTCCTGCGCCGCGATGGCAAGCTCTATCGCTCACGTCCCTTCCTGCAGACGTTGCGTCTGATGTCCATCGCGCCGTTCTTCGCCGTGCTGGCGGGGTGGTTCGTGACCGAGGCCGGGCGCTCGCCGTGGCTGGTCTACGAGATGATGACCCAGCAGGAGGCCGTCACGCCGTCACTCACCGGCTGGATGGTGCTTACCACGCTGATCGGCTATTTCCTGGTCTATCTGGTGGTCTTCGTGACCGGCAGTTACTACCTGACCCGCGTCATCCGTGGTGGCATGCAACCGGAACTGCCCCATGACGATGTCGAGACCGCGATGCGCCCGCTGTCCGCTGCGCACGAGAGTCTGGACGATGATGCCAGCCGCACGGTAAGGAGTTGAGCTGATGGAAATGATCAATCTGACAATGATCTGGGCGCTGATCATCGGCTTCGGCGTCATGATGTACATCCTGATGGATGGCTTCGATCTGGGGGTGGGCATCCTGTACCCCTTCGCACCCGATGAGCACGCCCGTGACGTGATGATGAACTCGGTCGCGCCTATCTGGGACGGCAACGAGACCTGGCTGGTGCTGGGCGGGGCCGGGCTGCTGGCGGCCTTCCCGGCGGTCTACACCATCCTGCTGCCGGCGCTGTATCTGGGGGTCTTCCTGATGCTGGCGGGGCTGATATTCCGGGGGATCGCCTTCGAGTTCCGCTTCAAGTCCTCGCGCAATCGTCACTGGTGGAACATCGCCTTCAGTGGCGGCTCCTTCCTGGCGACCTTCTGTCAGGGCGTGGTGGTCGGCGCCTACATCCAGGGCTTCGCCACCGAAGGGCATGTCTACGTGGGCGGCGCCTTCGACTGGCTGTCACCGTTCACCGTGATCACCGGACTTGCGCTGGTGGCGGGGTATGCGCTGCTGGGCGCCACCTGGACCATCATGAAGAGCGAGGGCGAGGTGCAGGAATGGGCCTATCGCATTACGCCGAAGCTGCTGATCGCCGTACTGGTGGGCTTCGCGGTCATCAGCCTCTACACGCCGTTCGTGGATGAGTATGTGCGGGAACGCTGGTTCGACCATCTGGGCGTGTTCTGGGTCTTCCCGGTGCTGGCGCTGTGCTGTGCGGCGCTGATCTGGCGGGCGGTCAACAAGCGTCAGGAAGGGCAGCCCTTCGTCGCGACGCTGGGACTGTTCCTGTTCACCTATCTGGGGCTGATCTTCAGCAAGTGGCCGTATCTGGTGCCGCCGGACATCACCCTGTGGGACGCGGCCTCCGCGCCGGAGTCGCAGCTGTTCCTGCTGCTGGGCGTGCTGTTCGTCATTCCGATGGTGCTGGGCTACACCGCCTGGAGCTATTGGGTGTTCCGCGGCAAGGTACAGGGGGTCGGCTATCACTGAGTCACTCAAGGCCCCGGTCGGCAAGGCTGACCGGGGCACGCTTGACCGGGGCACGCTTGACCGGGGCACGCTTGACCGGGGCACCCGGGAACGACGCCAGGCAGGCAGATGGCTCCGACAGCAGGCGACGCGAGAGCGTCGCCTGCTTGGATTTGCGGCCTTGTCCGGGATCGTGGCGGGTATCCTGACGGTCGCCCAGCTGGTACTGACGGCCTGGGTGATCACCGAAGCCATCGAGCATCCCGAGTCATTGGGGGCGCTGTGGTGGCCCTTCATCGGCCTGCTGGGGTTGCTGGGCGCGCGGGTGCTGGCGAGTGGTGGTCAGGAGCTGCTGGCCCAGCGTGCCAGCCAGCGACTGCGACAGGCCATTCGTGGCGAGGTACTGACGGCACTCGAGACGCTGGGGCCGGTGCGCGCCGCCCAGTATCATAGCGCCGATCTCGCCCAGCGCTGGGTGGAGCAGGTGGAGGCCCTGGAAGGCTACTTCGCGCGCTTTCATGTGCAGATGCGTCTGGTGGTGATCACGCCGCTGCTGATTCTGGCCATCGTGGTCAGTCTGGACTGGCTGGCGGCCATCCTGCTGGCGCTGACCGCGCCACTGATACCGCTGTTCATGGCGCTGGTCGGCATGGGGGCCGAGTCGCTCAATCGTGACCAGTTCCAGGCTGTCGCGCGGCTGTCGCGCCACTTCGTGGATCGCGTGCGCGCCATCACCACCTTGCGCCTGTTCGGACTGGGGGAGCTGGCGACCCGCGAGGTGACGTTGGTGGCCGATGACTACCGCAAGCGCAGCCTGCGCACCTTGCGGCTCGCCTTCCTGTCATCCGCGGTGCTGGAGTTCTTTGCCTCGGTGTCCATCGCCGTGGTCGCCATCTACATCGGCTTCGGCCTGCTTGGTGACATTCCCATCGGGCCAGCCGATGAGCTGACCCTCTTCAGTGCGCTGGTGATCCTGCTGCTGGCCCCCGAGTTCTTCCAGCCGCTGAGAACCCTGTCGCAGTTCTACCATGATCGCGCCTCGGCGCTGGCCGCCTCCGAGACTCTGATGGAGATTCTCGAGGCTGCCGACATGGCGCCGCCTCGCCACGCCGATACCCGCCCAGACGCGACGGGCGAGCTGATGTGTCTGACGGATGTCCGTCTGAGCCACCCCGAGCGTGGGCAGGTACTGGGCCCGCTGGATCTCGCGCTGAGGCAGGGCGAGGTGCTGGTCGTCAGCGGGGCCTCCGGGGCGGGCAAGTCGACGCTGCTTCAGGTGATGGCCGGATTCGTCGCCCCGGACAGCGGGCAGCGTCAGATAGCCCCCGCCACGCGTCTGGCCTGGATGGATCAACGTCCGCTGCTGATGCAGGGCAGTCTCGCCGACAATCTGCGTATCACCGCGCCGCAGGCCAGTGACGCCGAGATCATCACCGCACTTGAGCGCGCAGGGCTCAAGACCGAGCTTGCCGCCTTACCGCAAGGCATCGCGACACCGCTCGGCGAAGGCGGGCGCGGGCTGTCCGGTGGGCAGGCACAGCGGCTGGCGCTGGCGCGGGTGTTTCTGAGCGATGCCTCGCTGGTGCTGCTCGATGAGCCCACCGCCAGTCTGGATGCCGAGACGGAACGTTATCTGATCGCGGGCTTCGAGTGGCTGAGCGCTCAAGGGCGGACCCTGGTGATCGCGACCCACCATCCGGCGCTGATCGCCATGGCGACGCGTCATCTGGTGCTGGAGGAGGGGCGAATCCTGCCAATGACAGCCACGGCGACGAGCCTACAGGAGGACGAGCGTGACGCACCCCGAGACTGACGGCGTGACCCTGCGCGAGGCGCTCACGCGCCTGGCCCCCTGGTGGCGCCTGCATGATCAATACCGTCGCCGTCTGATACTCGGCGTGGTGCTGATGATGCTGACGGCCTGTTCGGCGCTCGGCCTGCTGGCGGTCTCCGGCTGGTTCATCACCGCCTCCGCCCTGACGGGGGCTGCGCTGGCCGCCGGTGCGGGCATGACGCTGGATGTCTACACCCCCGGCAGCGGCATTCGGCTGTTCGCCGTCTCGCGCACCGTGTCGCGCTATCTGGAGCGGCTTTACAACCACGACACCATCCTGCGTCTGCTGGCCAGCCTGCGCGGCACGGCCTTCGCCGCACTGGTGACGATGGACCCCGCGCGGGTGGCGGCGCGGCGCTCCAGTGATTGGCTCAATCGCCTCACCGCGGATATCGACACCCTTGATGCGCTCTACCTGCGTCTGGCGGCTCCGCCACTGATGGCGCTGGGTCTGATCGCGGTGCTGGTGGCGCTGGTCGCTGTCTGGCTGCCGGTAACGGCGGCGTGGCTGGCGGGGTTCCTGTTGCTGAGCTGGGCCTGGCTGACACTGGGGCAGGCGCGCTGGGGGCTGGTGGCCAGTCGGCGACGCGTCACGACATTGGAGTCGTTGCGCTCGGCGCTGATGGAGACGTTGCGGGGTCAGGCGGAACTTGAGGCCTATGCGGCGCTGGGCAGTGCCCGTCAGCGCCTGGATGAGATCGAGACCCGCCTGTTGAGAGATCAGTGGCGACTGGCGGTGATCACGGCCATCGGCAATGGCCTGGCCAGTCTGGTGATCGGCCTGTCGTGGTTGCTGTTGCTGGCGGCCGCCATGCAGGGAATGACGGATGAGCGACTGACGCCGGCGGTGATGGTCATGCTGCCGCTGGCGGCCATGGCGTTGAGTGAGGGCTTGGCGGGATTGCCGGCGGCCTTCACTCAGGCCGGTGCTACCCTGGGCGCTGCCGAGCGACTCAATGAGCTGTCCTCCGCCACGCGGCCACTGGAAGGTCGGCAGACCCTGGTCAGCGGTGCCGTGCAGGTGCAGATCCAGCAGGTGTCGTGGCGCTATCCCGGTGCCTGGTTCGAGGCGCTTGACGAGATCACTCTCGAGATCACCCCCGGCACCCAGATGGCCATCTGCGGTGCTTCCGGCTCCGGCAAGTCCACGCTGGCGACCTTGCTGACTGGCCAGACCCGGCTGCAGAGCGGCAGCATCACGCTCAACGGACAGCCCATCGACGCCTGCTCGCCCGAGTCACTGGCCCATGCTGTGGGATGCCTGACCCAACAGGTGGAATTGCTGGATGCCAGCCTTGCCGACAACCTGCGGCTGGGTGCGCGTCAGGCCAGTGATGAGGATGTCTGGCAGGCACTGGAGGCGGTGGATCTCGCCGAATGGGTGGCGCAATTGCCCCAGGGCCTCGCCACCCGAGTGGGTGAGGGAGGTCGGCAGGTCTCGGGCGGGCAGGCGCGGCGCCTGGGGCTGGCGCGCCTGGTACTGACGGATCCGGGGCTGCTGATTCTGGATGAACCCTTCTCCGGGCTGGATGCGCGCACGGCACAGCGCATGGCACAGCGTCTGGAGGGCTGGTTCAAGGCGCGTACGGTGATCTATATGCTGCATGAGCATGACCTGGCATCGCCGCGTCCCGGTACGCAGAGCATCACTCGGGTTCACTCACTCCCGGTAACGAGTAGCGCTCTGGCGCAAAAGGAGCTCTGATCCCGGAATCCTCTCCGTGGCCATCGACCTGGCTTGCAGAATGGCATGCACGGCTAACCCTCAGGCCGTGCATTTCCTCGTAACGATCCTTTTCTTCCTGTCTTAAGCCTTCGCTAAGCTGACGACCCTAGTCTGGGGGCATCTTCCTCGATGAGGCGCCCCCATGGAATCCTCAAGCTCTCAGCTTGCGACAGCGACAGTTGCGGTCAGCAATGATGTTTCGCCTGTTATCCGTTCCAGTACTTCTTCTCTTGTACCAATAGGGACTCCGTCTCCTGAGACGCCAGCGCCATCCGATGTCACGATGCGCAACGAGTTGTATTGGTGCGATATAGCTGGCCGGCCTCAGGCAGAGGCCTTCGTGAAAGCTTGTTTCCAGCGTCACCATAGTGCGCGCATTTACGTCCACTATTCTCGTCTGCTGGTGATGCAGGGTGAGCCAGAGGATGGCCATTCGCTTGATATCGGAGATGTCGACATTCATGCAGTGACTGGGCTGATGCGCGCCGATGAAGGTCCCTTGAGGGTGGAAGCCTATCTTGGAGTTCGCATCGAGACGCTGCTGGCCGACACTGAGCAACGTCAGATCGAACGGCATCAGATAATGGAGATCGGTGCACTATGCAGCGCCACTGCGGGTGCAGGACGGATGCTGATGTTGGCTCTGGTTGAGGTGCTGGCGAGTCTCGAGGTCGAGTGGCTGGTGGTGACGGCTTCGCGCGAGGTGAGAAATGGTCTGTCACGTCTGGGTATCGCCATGCGTGATATGGGCAAGGCTGACCCCACATGCCTTGACAGCCAGGATGATTGGGGAAGCTATTATGCACATGATCCTCGCGTCGTCGTGATTCGTCCCTTGGACGAGGCTCAGCGTATGGGCAGCTCTCCTATGGGACGCCGATTGCTGGCTGGAGCACCACGCTTTCTGCAGACAAGCCTTTCACCATTCCCGGCATTTCCTACCACTAACGGAGGATGCTGAGATGAACTCACGACTGCTGGAGACGCTAGAGCTCCTGTCCGAGGTCGACCCTGCGCGAGTCTTGCTGATAGGGCGCGATGCCATCCATGAGGATCAAGATTACACGGCAAAGCAGCTATGGGAGGCGATCGAGGTACTTGCAGGCGCCTTCAATGCCGCTGGTATTCGCCATCTGGGGTTGGCGGGGGACAACAGTCCGCAGTGGCTTGTTATCCAACTTGCCGCTTGGCGGGCGGGTATTGTCGTTACTCCTGTAGCGAATTTCTTCAGTGCCGAGCAGTGCCGGCATCTGTTGGCCACTACGGCACTTGATGCCATCGCGAGCGCTGAACCGGGGGCGTTGACTCGTCTGGCCAGTCTAGAGGCTTCCACTGAGAGTCTGGCCGATGAGTCATGGCATGCGCAGCTGGATCATGAGATTGGCGAGGGCGAATGGAGGTCCCGCTGTCTGTCGTTGGAAAAGGGAGAGGCGGTCTATCTGATACAGCGCTCATCCATCCCTGCTGCCGTCCCAGCCGGCACTGCATTGATCACGTTCACTTCTGGTACGACAGGGGCGCCCAAGGGAGTCTGTCTGTCGCTTGAGCATCTTGAAAAGGTTCTTGGGGGTCTATCGGCACGATTGGAGCCCGTGACGCTCAAGCGGCATGGCGTTCTCCTGCCGCTGGCAGTGCTGCTGGAAAACCTCGCTGGTGGTCTGCTGGCACTGTGGCAAGGCCGCTGCGCCATCGTGGATACCGCTGGTTGCACTGGATTGATTGGCAGCGGAGGGCTCAATGCCCTGACGCTTGAATCCTGGCTTGATGAACGTCGGCCCCAGAGCCTGATTCTGGTCCCTAATCTGCTGCAGGCATTGGTTGCATTGTGTGAGAGCTCACCGATTGAGTCACCTTGGCGCAACTCACTGAGGCTGGTCGCGGTAGGTGGGGCCAAGGTCCCCGCTTCGCTGCTAGCGCGTGCCATTAGGCTTGGCCTGCCGGTCGCCCAGGGATATGGCTTGTCGGAATTGGGGTCCGTGGTGTGTCTGTCGTTGCCTGGGGAGGAAAAAGGCGAAATTGACAGTGTCGGCCAGCCGCTTGAGGGCCTGAATCTCTCACTCGATGATACGGGACAGCTGATGATCCACGGCCGTCGCATGCTGGGCTATCTGGGGGAACTGAATCCCTTGTCAGCCGATCAGCCATGGCCCAGTGGTGACCTCGCTCGTTGTCTCGAAACCGGGGGCTGGTGTCTGGAAGGGCGACAAAGAGACGTGCTGATCCTTTCCTCGGGCCGAAATGTCTCGCCAGGATGGATCGAGGCAGAGCTGGCACTCATTCCCGGTATCCGACAGGCCTTCGTGGAGGGTGATGGTCTATGCGGATTGATTGCCTTGCTGGCACCGGTGCTCAACGGAGACTCCACGTGTACGGAGGGTGCCATTGCTCGAGCGATTACCCTGCTCAATTCTCGTTTGCCTGATTACGCCCGACTTGTTGCCTGGCAGGTACTGAAAGCGTCACCGGATACCTCGCAGCCATTATCGATTGCCAGTGGTGAAATGACGGATAACGGGCGTCTCAGGCGCGCGCGTATTCGTGAACTGCGTGGTGATGATCTCAAGCGATTGGCTCAACGCATCTCGACGCCATCGACCGTGTATCCCTGCCTCTCTTCTTCCCAAGAGTCTGACGTGTTGTCACGTCATCACAGTGCTTCCTGAGGAAATGATCATGTCCTTGAATAACAACGTCTCATCATACCAATCTGTCAATCGGCAGGCGGATACTGGCGAAGTCGCTACTCAGACTCCTGCTGCCTCTGGAGCTGGCATCCCCTCCGACAATGGCCGGCCTGATGGGTTCTACCGTCAGTTGGTAGCTGCCACGGCCACGGAACGCGAGAAGTTGCTGTCCGGTCCTCTGGTGGCCCGTGCACTGAATGGCCAGATCACCCTGGCGGAATATCGCGCCTTCCTGGCCCAGGCCTATCACCATGTGCGCCATACCGTATCGCTCATGATGGCCTGTGGGGCGCAGTTGTCAGAACCCGCTCATGTCTCGCGAGACGCGCTGCGTATGGCCGTCGCGGAATACATTGATGAAGAGAAGGGACACGAGCATTGGGTACTGGATGATCTCGCTGCGACGGGAGTCCCTCGTGAGAGGGCGGTGCAACGAGCGCCACTGTTGGCAACCGAGCTGATGGTGGCTTATGCCTACGACAGCATACGTCGGCGTCATCCACTCAGCATGTTCGGGATGGTGCTGGTGCTGGAGGGGACCAGTACTGCTGTGGCCAGCGGGGCCGGACGAGCCGTGCGTGACAGTCTGGGGCTCGGAGATGATGCCTTCCACTATCTTTTTTCTCATGGCGAGCTTGATATCTCTCACATGGAGTTCTTCGCCAACCTCATGGACAGTATCACCGATGAAGGAGAGCAGCAGGCAATTATCCATGCCGCCAAGGCCTTCTATCATCTCTATTCCAGTGTCCATCAGGCTGCGCTCGAGGATGCATTCCACTGGACTGATGCGGCGCTTGCAGCGGATTGCGCCATGGAGAAGGAGGCGTTGGCATGAGCCACTCGCTTCACGCATCCAGAGTATTGATCACAGGGGCCAGTGGCGGGATAGGACGGGCACTGGCCCATGAGCTGGCGAGGCTCGGCTGTGAACTATGGTTGGTAGGGCGTCGTCGTGACACGTTGGAGGCATTGCGTGATGAGTTGCCCAAGGGCGTGGTAACCAGCTTGCTGGCACTTGATCTGACCCACGTCAGTGCCCGTGAGGCATTGAGTGATGCACTATTGACCTGTCCTCAGTCTCAGCGCCCTTTTCTGGTGGTACATCTGGCGGGTGTGAATGAGGTTGGCTGGTTTGCCCAACAGTCGAGCGAGAAGGTGGAACGATTGCTCGACATCAACTTGACCAGCACGATCTTGCTGACCCAGCAGCTCTTGCCGATCCTGGCGTTGGCAGAAAAAGCACAGTTGATGCTGGTGGGGTCGATGCTTGGTCATATCGGCCACCCTGGCAATGTTGCCTATTGTGCCTCGAAGGCAGGACTCAGGGGGTTCAGTGAGGCATTGGCGCGAGAGCTCGCGGGCAGTTCCGTGAAGATACAGTACATTGCACCTCGGGCAACTCGTACTCCCATCAATCCACAACATGTTGAGCAGATGAACGCGGCATTGGGCAATGCCATTGATGAGCCAGAAAGCGTTGCGAGACTTGTGGTGAAGCAGTTGGCTAGTGGGCAAGTGCGCCAAACGATAGGGTGGGCAGAGCGATCCTTCGGTGTGCTCAATAGTTTGTGGCCGGGACTATTGGACCGTGGATTGGCAGGCAAGCGTCAGGTCATGGAACGCCATCTCGGTCCGCTCTCGCATACGAATGAAAAAATAGAGGCTACCTCCCATAAAGCGTGAGGATGCGACTAGCACGTCAAATTCGTGCGAGCGGCCGCGGCGTAGAAGTCTGTCTGCCAGTATCCTTGGACAGCAATGCAAAAGGCCTCCCGAGGGAGGCCTTTTCATTTCTCTGACGCGGCATCAGGCACAGGCCTGAGGGCCATCAGTCCCAGTCAGGGGCGAAGTCCGGGTTGGCGATGCGCTCACCGCGATCCAGCTCGGCGATCTTCGCCATGTCTTCACCGGTCAGTGACATGGAGAAGGCCTCGAAGTTGCTCTTGATATTCTTCGCCTTGGTGGAGGACGGGAAGGTGACGATGTCCTGCATCTTGAGCCATGCCAGGGCGATCTGCGCCGGGCTGGCGTCATGACGTTCGGCGATGGCCTTGAGGGTGTCATCGTCCATCACCTTGCCGACTGCCAGCGGCATGAAGGCAGTGACTTCGATGCCCAGCTCGTGGCACTTGTCGATCACCTTGCGGTTTTGCAGGAACGGGTGGACCTCGACCTGGTTGGTGAGCAGCTCGTCACGCCCCACGATGCCCACGGCACGTTCCAGCTGTTCGCAGGTGAAGTTGGACACCCCGATGTGGCGTGCCTTGCCCGCTGCCTTCAGCTTGGCCAGTACCGGCAGGTAATCTTCCATCGGCACTTCATCGTTCGGCGACGGCCAATGGATGAGCAGCAGGTCGACGTGATCGGTCTGCAGGCGTTCCAGGCTCTCCTCGACACTCTTCTCCATGTCACCCGGCACCAGGCGGTCGTGCCAGATCTTGGTGGTGATGAAGAGCTCTTCGCGCGGCACCTTGCTGTCGGCGATGATCTGTCCGACTTCCGCTTCGTTGCCATAGAACTGGGCGGTATCGATGTGGCGATAGCCGGTGTCCAGTGCGGTATTCAGGCTGTCACGCAGCGTCTCGCCCTCGAGACGGAAGGTGCCAAAGCCGGGATTCGGTAGGGTAGTCGACATGCAATAACTCCTGTTGAGCGCGCCCGATGTCTGGTGCAGTGAAGGACGCGTATCCATGTGTGTTCCCCTCATGACTGGGGCTTGATCAGCGACATGACAACCACGCGGCGCTGCATCAGTCCTGTGCCACTGTCGCAACAATCGCACCCAGGCCGCGTGCCTTCTGCCTTTCCGCTCATTCGTTGGCCGTGATCACGAATTTCAGCGCTCGGCGTTCGCCACGCTTCAGCTCGGCAAGGCAGGCTGGCAGCGCCGTGAATGATTCGATGCAGGGCGCCGGCTGGTTCAGGGTGCCATCGGCGATCGCTTCGAGCAGACCTTCCCCCGCCGTGACCAGGCGTGCCCAGTCCTCATCGTCACCCGCCCAGTGCAGTGCCCCGAGTGCGACTTCGTGTTGCGAGATGGCGCGATCGAAGGCCGGCGCGGCCGCCTGCTCCAGACGGTCCTGGATACAGACGATATGGCCGTTGGCTCCCAGGTGGCGGGCCATCTTGCGGGCGTGATCCCCATTGATGGTATCGACCACGGCGTAGACCGGGGCGTCCAGCTGCTCGGCGTCCGTCAGGGTCTCGTCGGCGCCCAGCGCCTTGAGGTCCGCGTGGCGCTTCTCGGAGGCGACGGCGATGACGTGGAAGTCGCGCTGTCGGGCCAGCTGGATCAGCCAGCGGCCCACGCTGCCGGAGGCACCGGTGATCAGCAGGCGTCGACCGGCCTTGACGGGCAGCTTCTCGATGGCGAGCCATGCGGTCAGCGCCGGGCAGGGGAAGGCGGCGGCGTCATTGAAGCCCAGGGTAACGGGCAGGCGCATCACGGCCCGCGCCGGAACCCGCAGGCGCTTGCTGAAGGTACCCGGCCCCGCCAGGGTAGTGTGGACCGCGATGCGATCTCCCGGGGAGACGTGGGTGACATTCGCGCCGCAGGCGATCACCTCACCCGAGGCATCGACCCCGGGAATCTGACCGGCTTGCCACAGCTCGCTGTCCATCGCCATGAACTTCCAGTCGACGGGATTGAGGCCGATGGCACGCGTGGCGACCAGTACCTCGTCGTCTCCCGGTGCGCCGATGTCCACCTCTGTCTGCTCGAGCGCCTCAGGCTCTCCCGGCCCCTGCCATACCCAGGCGGGCGCTCGGGTGGTGCCGTGACGGATGTCTTGCGGGGTGGTGGTTTCCGTGGAATCTGACATGGGATCTCCTTCAAGCGTGAATGGTGAATCCTTTCCGCCATGGCGGGGGCAGGGCAGTGCGACCCGTCAGCCCTCATGAAAAGTGCGGCAGCACCTCACGGCCCAGTTCCTCGAGGGTTTCCGTGAGCGGGCGGCGATTGCGGCGCAGATGGAAGCCGATGTGATTCACCCCGGCATCCTGCATGGCCGACAATTCTTCCATGAGGGCAAGGCGGCCACTCGACAACCCGAAGCGATGACGACGCACCGGGGCGTGCGGATCTTCTTCCAGATTGAGGTGGATGAAACTGACGTAGGGCTTGTCACCGGCGACCTGACGCCAGAGCGCCACGCGACGGATGTGATCCTGTGGCGTGCCCGGGTAGGCCAGCCAGCCGTCCATCTCGCGACCGATCCACTCGGGCGTCTGCTGGGAGAGCCCGGCACTCAACAGCGGCGGACGCGTCGCGGCAGGCAGGATGGCCTGACCGTCGCGCAAGGCGTCGTCCGCCTGGCCCTTGATGACGTCCACCGCGTGGCGGAAGGCGGCACCGCGGGTGGTGAACTCCTCACCGAACAGCGGGTATTCCGCCGGTCGGTCGCCACTGGCGACGCCCAGCAGCAGGCGGTCTTCGCTCAGGGCCTGCACGCTGGCGGCGGCCTTTCTCACCAGCCACGGCTGGCGCAGCGGCAGCACCGCGGCGGCAGTGCCCAGCAGCAGGTTGTCGGTGTGACTGGCCAGATAGCCCAGGTAGGTGAACAGCTCGAAGACCTGACCGGCATCGCCGAAGGCGGGGTCGAACAGCGGCACGTCACGCAACCAGGCGGCGCGGAAGCCGAGCCTGTCGACCTGGCCGATCAGCTCGGCATGGGCGCGCATGTCAGGCACGCCGAAGGGCGTGGAGGGGGCTCTGTCAGTGCGGACCCAGTCATTGTCCAGGGGCAGTTCGACGCCCAGGGTCAGGGGGCCTTGAGTGAGGCGATCCAGCGGGCGGGTCGGGGAGATCATGGTGGACTCCTTCAGCAAGCAGGTGGGTAGACGACGGTGCCCCCGAGCCAGCAGGCTGAGCTGTCGGAATCGGGGGCACGTCGTGATGGCGGTAGGCTTCGCGGCGGATCAGGCGGTCGCGATGGAAGACGCGTGACGCTTGTCGAGGCGACCGGCCAGCAGGGTCAGCAGCAGGGCGGCGGTGACGATCAGCGCGCCGATCCAGGCGGTGTCGGTCAGTGCCATCCCGGAGACCACCTGGCCACCGACGATGGAGCCCAGTGCGATGCCGATGTTGAAGGCGGCGATGTTGAGGCCGGAGGCCACATCAACGGCCTGCGGCACGAAGCGTTCGGCCTGCTGCACGACGTAGACCTGCAGGCCCGGCACGTTGCCGAAGGCGAAGGCACCCCAGATCAGGATGGTGATCACGGCGGTGATCGGGTTGGCGGCAGTGAAGGTCAGCACGCCGAGGATGACGATCAGGCCACCGAAGATCAGGGTCAGGGCGCGGATCGGGCCCATGCGGTCAGCCAGCTTGCCGCCCTGGATGTTGCCGATGGCGACCGAGACGCCGTAGACCAGCATGATCAGACTGATGGCGCCTTCATTGAAGCCACTGACGTCCTGCAGCAGCGGGGCCAGATAGGTGAAGGCCGTGAAGGTGCCGCCGTAGCCGAGAATGGTGATCAGGTAGACCAGCAGCAGGCGCGGATGGGTCAGAACCTTGAGCTGTTGGGCGAAGGTGGCCGGTACGCTCTTCTTGAGATTGTTGGGCACCAGGATGGCGCTGCCGATCAATGCCAGCACGCCGAGCACCGAGACAACCAGGAAGGTGGCGCGCCAGCCGAAGTGCTGACCGATCCAGGTGCCCAGCGGCACGCCGGTGACCAGTGCCACGGTCAGGCCGGTGAACATGATGGCGATCGCACTGGCTTCCTTGTCCTTGCTCACCAGGCTTGTCGCGATGGTGGAGCCGATGGAGAAGAACACCCCGTGGGCCAGGCCGGTCAGGATACGCGCCGTGATCAGCGAGCTGTAGCTGGGTGCCTGCCAGGCCAGCAGGTTGCCGGCGATGAACAGCGCCATCAGTCCCAGCAGCACCAGCTTGCGATTGAAGCGGCCGGTCAGGGCAGTCAGCACGGGGGCGCCGATGGCGACACCGACGGCATACAGGCTGACCAGCAGGCCAGCGGAAGGCAGAGAGACGCTCAGATCCTGAGCGATGGTGGGCACCAGTCCGACGATCACGAATTCGGTGGTCCCGATGGCAAAGGCGCTCAACGTCAGCGCCAGCAGGGCAAGAGGCATGGCAGTTCTCCATCAGCAATGGGTGGGTCTTGGATGCTGTGCAGTCTGCCGTGGTTGAGTTTTGCGATAAACGGAGTGATTCGCAAAAGACCTTTGTGATTATTGAAAATATCCGCGTGTGGACATGGCCTCCGCCGTTCAGGGGACCAACACGACAACGCCCGCACTCCACTGAAGGAGCACGGGCGTTGTCGTGTCGAGAGGCTGCTGGCTCAGTCGTCCGTCGGCCAGACCTTGTAGATATGGTAGGGCGGCTGGCCCTCGTCCTCTCCGCCTGCGAAGGGCGGCGTGCTGTCCAGCTGATTGACGGTGACATACAGCCAGCCGTCAGCGGCCATGCGCACGCCATCCGGCCAGTCGAGGCGCTCGTCGCGGACCAGCGGCGTCAGTTTGCCGTCCGCCCCCAGCACATCCAGCCCATGCTGATTGAGGTTGGTGAAGTAGTGGATGCCCCCGGCGGTATCCGCACCGTCCGAGATGGGCTTGTCGCCGACGCGCGTGATGGCGGCGGCAATGGTGTCGTGATCGGCATCTTCACGCAGCAGTCTGGCCGGGACGCTGTACCAGCTGTGGCCGGTCATGGCACCGAAGAAGACCGTCTCGCCGTCATCGGACAGGGTGATCGGGTCAACGCCGACCTTGGCGGGCTTGCCATTGAACGGGATGTCACGGCCATCGATCTTCAGGGTGGCGTCTGGCTCGGCTTGCAGTGCGGCGTGTTGGCTGAATCGGGACGCCTCGCCGGAGGCCAGATCGACGGTGATCAGGCCCGGGTTGGCGATATCGGCCAGATACGCCACGCCGCGACTGCGATCCACTGCCAGGTCCTGCACGAAGCTGCCTTCAGGGGCGATATCAGTGGGCAGGGTCAGCTTGGTGATCAGCTTGCCCGAGGCAATGTCGAAGCCCCACAGGCGGGTCTTGCCCAGATGCAGGCCCATGTCGGTGATCCAAAGGCCTCCCTGGCCGTCCTGATAGATGCCCAGCGGGGAGTCGATGGTGGCGTCGCTGTAGCGGCCGGCGTGGGTCTGGAGGGCGGGTGAGGGCCAGGCACGATAGCTGTTCTGGCCGGTGATCTCGACCAGCTGCACGTCGTGATCGCCATCCATCGGGTGGATGGTCGCGAAGACTCGTCCAGCGGGTGTCACGGCGACGTTGCCGGGACGTATCTGCATCACGGCCACCGAGCGCATCTCACCGTAGGCCGGGCCGGGTTTGAGGGACGAGGTGGTGGCGGGCAGGGTGGAATGGCCGGTGGCGCAGCCCGTCAGCAGGCCTGAGAGCAGGGCGAACACGCCCAGATATCGGGTCGAACGGACGGCGTTGTGCATCAATGCTTCCTTGTCTGGTGAGGCGGTTGTGACGGTCGTCTTCAGCGTCTCGTTTCGGGAGACGGCATGTTTCATCGCCTACAATTATCAATGAAATCAAACAGGTAGGATAACGCAAGTCACAGTGCTGTCCAAAAAAAACGCCCTGCGAGAGGGCGTTTTCGAGGCCGGGAAGATCCGGCGCTGATGTGATCAGGCGTGACGCGCGATCATGGCATCGAAGTTTTCCTTCGGCTGCACGCCGGTCAGGGCTTCGATCTTCTCGCCGGACTTGAACAGGGCGATGGTCGGCAGACCGCGGACGCCGTTCTGCGCAGCGAGATCCGGTGCATCGTCGACATTGATGGCAACGACCTTGAGGGCGTCACCCTGTTCTTCGGCGATGGATTCGACGATCGGGTCGAGCATCTTGCACGGGCCGCACCACGGCGCCCAGAACTTCACCAGCACCGGCTGCTCGCTCTCGATGACTTCCTGGGTGTAGTTGCTGTCTACCACTTGCGCAAAATCAGCCATTTGACTCTCCTGTGCATCCCTGAGGATGCGTGATTCAGATTGGCACCGCACGTGCCGGATGGGCACACACTAACGCCCCGGGACTTTCGTTCGCAAGCGCATTCTCTCATGTCAGCAGAAACATATGCGTGCCGATCAAGCAACAGTGAGGGCTTGCGGCGACCGCTGGCGAGGAGGATTTTCCGCCTGTCTTCTCTTCTCTTCTCTTCCGTTCTGATACCGACCGAGCCCAGCGAGTGACATCAGTGAGACATGCACGCCGTCACGCGGCTGACATGAGAATGTCACTTGATATATGGAAAATCGTATATATGATTTTCCATATGTCAGATCGTCAACCGATCTCGCGTCTCTCGCACTCTGCCCAAGGAAGCTGTCATGAAGTCGTCAAGTCGCGATGCGGCGCTGGAGGATGGCGCTGCCGCTTCCCTGACCCCGTTGGGGATATTCAAATGTCTGGCCGAAGATACCCGCTTGACCATCATGCAATTGCTGAGCGAGACGGGAGAATTGTGTGTCTGCGAGCTGATCTGGCTGCTGGAGCGGCGTGAGCAGGACATGCCGGCACGCGAGACGCCCCACGCAGGTGGAGAGCGCCCCGGCATCTCGCAGCCCAAGGTCTCGCGCCATCTCGCACAGCTGCGCGACTGCGGACTCCTGAGCAGCGAGCGACGCGGCCAGTGGGTGTATTACCGGCTGAGCCCCGCCATGCAGGGCTGGCGACACGCGATCCTGATGGCGGCCTGCGAGGCACAGCAGGAGGAGGTGGCGCGCTGGCGTCAGTGGCTGGCGGCCATGCCCAATCGTCCCGAGCGCTGCGCCAGTTGACGCGCCTGCCAATATCCATCGCAGGCAGGGAGGTGTCTGCCCAGCCCTCCGCCTGAAACACGTCACACCCCTGATCCCACATTGACCCTCACGAGGAAATTACGATGCCTGCTCATGATGCTCCGTCCTACAGCGCTTCACTGACGCTGCCCGCTGGTCTGCCACCTCTGCGAATCGGCATCAATGGCTTCGGCCGTATCGGTCGGCTTGCGCTGCGCGCGCTGTGGAAGCTGCGCGAGGATGTCGCGCTGGACGTGGTACGCATCAATGACCCGGGTGGCGATGCCGCAACCTTCGCACACCTGCTGGAATTCGATTCCGTGCATGGCCAGTGGTCGCCGGGCGCCGGTATCACCAGTGACGATGAGAGCGTCATCATCGATGGTCAGCGTACGCTCTTTTCCAGCCAGCGTGAGATCGGTGACACCGACTGGTCGGGCTGCGATGTGGTGATCGAGGCCTCCGGCAAGAAGAAGAGCACCGAGGTGCTCAATGCCTATCTCGAGCAGGGCGTGGCGCGTGTCGTGGTCTCCGCGCCGGTCAAGGAAGCGGGCGTACTCAATATCGTCATGGGCGTGAACGATCATCTCTATGATGCCCAGACGCATCGCATCGTGACGGCGGCCAGCTGTACCACCAACTGTCTGGCGCCGGTGATCAAGGTGATTCAGGAGCAGTTCGGCATTCGCCATGGCTCCATGACCACCGTGCACGACATCACCAATACCCAGACGATTCTGGATGCGCCGCACAAGGATCTGCGCCGTGCGCGGGCCTGCGGCATGAGCCTGATTCCGACGACCACCGGCTCCGCCAAGGCGATCAGCGTCATCTTCCCGGAGCTGGAAGGCCGCCTGAACGGCCACGCCATTCGCGTGCCGCTGGCCAATGCCTCTCTCACCGACATGGTGTTCGAGCTCGATCGCGAAGTGACGGTGGAGGAGGTCAACCAGGCGCTGCAAACTGCGGCAAAAGGCGAGCTTTCCGGGGTGCTGGGGTATGAGACACGCCCGCTGGTGTCGATCGATTTCCGTACCGATTCCCGCTCCAGCATCATCGATGCACTCTCGACCATGGTGGTCGCGGGGACCCAGCTCAAGCTGTACGCCTGGTACGACAACGAATGGGGCTACGCCAATCGCACCGCGGAACTGGCACTGAAAGTCGGCCTGGGTGATCTGACCGACGCCAGCACACAGGAGCGCTGACATGCTTGCCCGCCTGCAAGAGCTGCCCCATGAGGTGCGCCAGTACCTGCTGGTGACCGGCAACTACTGGGCCTTCACGCTGACCGATGGCGCGCTGCGCATGCTGGTGGTGCTGCACTTCCACTCGCTGGGCTATTCGGCGCTGGACGTGGCGATGCTGTTCTTGTTCTACGAGGCCTTCGGCGTCGTCACCAATCTGGTCGGCGGCTGGCTTGGGGCACGGCTCGGCCTCAATCGCACCATGAATGCGGGGCTTGCGATGCAGCTGGTGGCGCTCGGCATGCTGCTGGTGCCGGAACCCATGCTGACGGTCATCTGGGTGATGATCGCCCAGGCGCTGTCCGGCATCGCCAAGGACCTCAACAAGATGAGCGCCAAGAGCGCCATCAAGGTGCTGGTGCCCAAGGGGCAGCCGGTGGAGGAATCGCAGAGCGCGCTGTATCGCTGGGTCGCGTTGCTCACCGGCTCCAAGAATGCGCTCAAGGGACTGGGCTTCTTCCTGGGCGGGGCGGCGCTCAGTCTCATTGGCTTCCAGGGCACCGTCATGGTCATGTGGCTGATGCTGGCAGGCGTGCTGGTGCTGTCACTGCGCAAGCTGTCGGCATCACTGGGGCAGAGCAAGGCCAGTCGCAAGCCGGCATTCCGTGAGATGTTCTCGACCTCGCGGGCGGTCAATGTGCTCTCGGCGGCTCGACTGTGCCTGTTCTCGGCACGTGACGTCTGGTTCGTGGTGGCCTTGCCGGTCTATCTGGCCGAGGTGCATGGCTGGCATTTCTGGACGGTCGGCGTACTCATGGCCGCCTGGGTGATCGGCTATGGCGGTGTCCAGACCCAGGCGCCGCGCATCACCGGTCCGCTCTCACGCCGCTTGAACGGCGCCACCGGCGTCCGCTGGGTCACGGTGTCGCTGGCGGCCGGCCTGGCACTGCTGCCGGCGCTGATGGCCAGCCTGCCGCTGGATGCGCCACAGGCGGCCGATATCAGTGGTGCCATCCTGTTGGGGTTGGCGCCACTGGAATGGTTGATCATCGGCCTGTTGGTATTCGGGGCCGTCTTTGCGGTCAATTCCAGCTGGCACAGCTATCTGATCGTGCGCTTCGCGCGCAGTGAAGGCGTGTCGATGGATGTCGGTTTCTATTACATGGCCAATGCCATGGGGCGTCTGTTGGGCACCTTGCTGTCCGGTTGGCTCTATCAGGCCTATGGGCTGGAAGCCTGCCTGTGGTGGTCGGCCGGATTGGTGGCGGCGAGTGCCGTGATGGCCCTTGCCTTGCCGCAGGAGTCACACGCAACATCCGATTCGCCTGCCGGCAGTACCTGAGTACCTGAGTACCTTGCAAGGTGTCGCCTGAGGGATCACTTCCTGATCCCCCGACGCCTGTCCATGCACCCAGCGCCACCTTCTACAGAGACGCCACATGTCATCCAGTCACGATCGTGTTTCAACCAGGCAGGCGCCGCACGAGGCCGACGGTGTGACCGCCGTATCCTCTCGCGAGCGATATCGGGACGTGCTGCTCACGTTCCTCACGCTGGGGCTGACCAGCTTCGGCGGGCCGATCGCGCACCTGGGCTACTTCCACGCGGAGCTGGTCCGCCGGCGCGGCTGGCTGAGTGATACGGCCTACGCCGAGCTGGTCGCGCTGTGCCAGTTCCTGCCGGGGCCGGCCAGCAGTCAGGTCGGCTTTGCACTGGGCATGGTGCGTGGTGGCGGAGTGATGGGTGGGGTGCTTGCCTGGGTCGGCTTCACCTTGCCGTCTGCGCTGGCACTGCTGGCATTGGCGCTGGTGGCGGCCAGCCTCGAAGGGCCGCTGGCTTCCGGGGTGATCCACGCCTTGAAGCTGGTGGCGGTGGCGGTCGTTGCCCAGGCGATCTGGGGCATGGCGCGCACGCTGTGCCCGGACCGACGGCGCGCCGGGCTGGCGCTGTTGGCCATGCTGGGCCTGGCGCTGGCGCAGAGCGCCTGGACGCAGGTCGCCTGGGCGCAGGTCGCCTGGACGCAGGTCGGAGTGATCGCGCTGGGTGCAGTGCTCGGCAGCCTGCTGTGTCGTGATGACAGTGCGGCCCTTGTTGGCCAGCAGGCGGGGGCAGCGGGGCTGTCGCTGCCGGTCTCGACGCGCCTGGCTCGCGCCTGTCTGATCGCCTTCTTCGCGCTGTTGATCGCGCTGCCGCTGCTGGCCTCCGGCAGTCTGGTCGAGATCTTCTACCGTGCCGGGGCGCTGGTATTCGGGGGCGGGCATGTGGTGCTGCCGCTGCTGGAGGCCTCCACCGTCGAGACGGGGCGTATCGCGGCCGATACCTTTCTCACCGGCTATGGGGCCGCGCAGGCGGTGCCGGGGCCACTGTTCACCTTCGCCGCCTGGCTGGGAGCGGGCATGGCCCAGGTGGGCGGGGATTCGGCAGTGCTCGGCGCCATCATTGCGCTGTTGAGTCTCTTCCTGCCGGGGATTCTGCTGTTGATCGGCGTGGCACCCCTGTGGGGACGCCTGCGTGCACGGCCCGCAGCACGCGCTGCGCTCGCGGGCGCCAATGCGGCGGTCGTCGGCGTGCTGGGCATGGCGCTGTATGACCCCTTGTGGACCACCAGTGTGCTGAGTCGTCTGGACGTCGTCATCGCGTTGGCGGCCTTCATCGCGCTGACCCGCTTCGCGCTGGCACCCTGGAAGCTGGTGCTGGCGATGGTGATTCTCGGGGCGGTACGTGGGGTGATGTAAGCCTGGCCTTCCGTTCAGAGCACAGCCTGAAAACGAACGCCCCCGTCTGCAAGTTGGCAGGCGGGGGCGTTCTGTTCATACGAGGCGGTTGTCATGCCAGGCGGCGCGTGGCGGTCGTCACACCAGTGACAGCAGGGCGGTGACCAGCAGTTCGTTGTCGTAGTAGGGCGCGCTCTGCTCGCTGATCAGGCGAGTGTCGATCACGGTCAGCCCCATGCGCTCCAGCGCGGGGACGGAGACGCCGCCGGGGTAGTCGCCACGCTGACTGTCCAGCAGCACGATGTTGAGCAGATGCTCGTTGGGGCAGTCGTTGCGCGAGACATCCAGGTCCGCACACAGGGTCTCGATCAGGGTCGCGACCAGTTGCTCGAGTGTCTTGCCGGTCTGCTCCGGGTCCGGACTGCAGTTGGGGATGTAGACCTTGGGACAGGGGTTGGCCAGTATCGCGCGTCCCACCCCGCTGGGCAGCAGGTTGGCGATGACGCTGGAGTAGAAACTGCCCGGCGGAAAGCAGATCAGTTCCGCGGAATCGATCAGCTGACGGTTGTTGAGGTGCAGCGCAGGTCGCACGGGCACGATGGCACCGCCGTCATTGTGCGTCTCTCTCTCTGTGGTGCTGTCCGTCGTATTGTCCTTGGCACTGGCCTTTGGACTGGCTTTTGGACTGGCCTTCGCGCTGGCCTCGACCAGCTGGATGCGCGCGATCGGGCTCTCCAGTGGCGCGACTTCCTTGCCGGTGATCTGGTGCTGGCCGATGATTCTGCGCCCATCTTCCAGGGTGACGGCCAGATGGCAGTCGGCATTGATGATGGCGCGCACCGTCCCGCGTACATGCACCAGCTTGGAGAACAGGAAGATGATCTGGTCGAGCTGCTCATGATGGTTCAGGTAGCCGCCGGCGATGATCAGATTGCCGATGCTGGCGCCGCGCAGATCGAAGCCTGCCGGCATGGCCTCGATCAGGAAGCCCAGCTGATGACAGATGAGCGTGCGCATGGGCTCCGCCACGGCCATGCTGAGTGGATGACGGCCCGCCGCCAGTTCCCGCAGGGTGGCCTGCAGCATCTCCGGGCGTGCTTCGGCAGGCAGACGGTGCGTGAACAACCGGTAGATCTCCGGGTGCCCCAGCACGCTGTCATCGGCCAGCGCCATCAGGCGTGAGCGTAGGTCGCCGATGGCCGGCATCGAGAAGGCGTCACGCAGCTTGGCGGAGCTGCCACCGGAATCAAAGGGCGTCACCAGATGGATGCTGTGATGGGTATAGCGCGTCAGGGTGCGCGAGATGCCCGTCAGCGCCGTGCCGCCGCTGAAGAACAGCACACGGGGGCCGACCTCCGGTGCCTTGTGATAACGCCTGACGCGTAATGGATCCGGGACCCTTGCGGTCCGACTGACCCTGACCTCTGCCATGTTGCGGCTTCCTTTGCCTTTCGTCTTGGGCATAGAGTGCCTTTTTTTGCGTCAGTCGTCGCCTGTTTCGGGAGTGAAAGCGCTCAGTCCCTCAGTCGTAACCTTGCCAACGCAGGCGCGGCCAGTGGCGCTGCGTGGCGATGGCTTCCAGGGTCGGGTCGGCACGGACCGCATGCGGATGATCGACGAACTCCAGCAACGCCAGATCATTGCGTGAATCCGAATAGCCCCAGGTGGGGAGGTTGTGTCCACCGGGGCCGAGATGCTCTGCCAGCCAGTGCGTCAAGGCCGCAAGCTTGCCATCGCGGAAGGTACGGATGCCCCGGGCGCGTCCCGTGTAGCAGCCATCCTTGACCTCCAGGCGAGTCGCCAGCGCGGCATCCAATGCCAGTCGCTCTGCCAGCGGTGCCACCAGCTGGGCTGTCGAGGCCGAGATGATCACGACCTGATGGCCCTGATCACGATGCCAGGCGATGCGCTCGCGACCCTCACGGTAGAGGCGCGGCAGCAGTTCGGTATCGAGGAAGGTGTCCACCTCGGCCTCGACCTCACTGACGGTGCGACCGGCCAGCGGGGAGAGCAGATGGCTCAGGTGCGCTTCCATGTCGAGTCGGCCCGCGGCGTAGTCTGCCATCTGTTGCGCCCAGATGGCGCGGTATCGCTCGGGGTCCGTGATCCAGCCCAGCTGGATCAGCCACTCGGTCCACAGTCCCGTAGCGTCGCCATCCAGCAGGGTGTCATCGAGATCGAAGATGGCCAGCCCGCGCACTTCCCCCCCAGGCACTTCACTCATGTGCATTTCACCCATTTGCCACCCGTGACCTGTCGCCAGTGTCGTGCGTGCCCAGCGCCTGGACTTCGTCGAGATCGGCATGCACCTGCACGCGCAGATGGTCGGGCAGCAGCTGGCGGGCACTGCGGTTGAGCACATCGACGTTGAGACGCAGTCCCTGACAATCCACCTCGTAGCGCACGATGTTGCCCAGCAATTGATGGCGCAGGATGACGCCGGGCAGCGCTGGCCCCACATTGGCCGGCAATGGCTGGAGCGGGAAGTCGAGGCCAGCCTCCAGGTGCCCGGGGAGGAGGGGGCGTGTCATCTCATCCGGCTGCAGATAGAGCGCCTCCGGCCGCAATGCGACCTGCGGGCTATCGCACAGGTAGCCGAGCAGGGGGCGGGCAAGCTCGCTGCCGATCAGATTGTAATGGCCCATGAAGCCTGCGGCCGTGGCGTCTACCGGTCGGGTGTAGAGCGATGCTGCGTTGCCCTGCTGGAGAATGCTGCCCTGATGCATCAGGAAGATGCGATCCGAGAGCAGCAAGGCCTCTTCCTGATCGTGGGTGACGAACAGGGTGGTGAGGCCGAGACTCTTCTGGATGTCGCGAATCTGATCGCGCAGATGACGGCGGATGCGCGCATCCAGCGCCGAGAGCGGCTCATCGAGCAGCAGGATCTGGGGCTCGACCACCAGCGCGCGCGCCAGTGCCACGCGTTGACGCTGGCCACCGGACAGCTGATGTGGATAGCGCTGTGCCTGGTCGGTCAGCTCCACCAGTCGCAGCACTTCCGTGACGCGGCGCTCGCGCTCCTCGGGGCGCACCTTCTTCATGCGCAGGCCGAAGGCGACGTTGTCCGCCACGCGCATGTTGGGGAACAGCGCATAGTGCTGGAAGACCATGCCGATGCCGCGCCGCTGGGGCGGCAGACGGGTGATGTCGTGACCATCGACGATGATCTCGCCGCTGTCCACGTCGTTGAGCCCGGCAATGGCGCGCAGCAGGGTGGATTTTCCGCAGCCAGAGGGCCCGAGCAGGGTGATGAACTCGCCACGGGCGATCTCGGCATCGATGTCGGAGAACACGCGCGTCTTGCCGAAACGTTTGGCCAGGCCCTTGAGCGTCAGGTACTGCTGGTCGGCGGCCTGTTCACGCAACGCGCTGGTCAGCAGGCCATCGCTGTCGTGGCGAGAGTGGGTCTGCGGGATATCGGTGGCAAGCATCAGCGGTGCCCTCGTGAATCGGTACGGGAATGGGGGGCGGCAGGGCCAGCTTTCGGGGGCGTGGCGGGGAGACCTTCCGTCATGGCGGTGGCCAGCGCCTCCTCGGGGTCATCTTCCGGCATCGCCTGCTCGGCGGGCTGGCGGTTGCCCAGCCAGGTGAGAATCAGGGTGAACACGAACAGCGTGATGACCAGCGCACTGGTGAAGTGGCCGCTGGCCCCGCGAATGTTGTTCAGGTAGACCTGCAGCGTCTCGAAACGGGTGCCGACCAGCATGTTGGCGAACACGAATTCACCGGCCAGAAACGAGAAGGCCAGGAAGACGGCGATCTGGATGCCGACCCGGATATTGGGCAGGACCACCTGGAAGAAGGCCTGCAGCGGGCTGGCGCCCAGCAACTGGGCGGCTTCCATCAGCGATGCCACATCCAGCGCCCGCAGGCTGTTGGCCAGCGCTCGGTACATGAAGGGCAGCACGATGGTGAAATAGGTGGGAATCAGGATCCAGGATGTGCCGATGATCGGTAGTGGTCCGCCGGCATACAGCTGCAGCAGACCGACCGAGGACACGATGGGCGGCACGGCGAAGGGCAGCAGGATCAGGCCATTCATCCAGCCATCCAGACGCGGATAGCGGGTATGGGCCAGGAAGACCACCGGCACGATCAACAGCAGTGACAGGATCAGGGCGCCGACGGCGACCAGCAGGGAGCGCCCGAATGCGGCGAGAAAACGGGGGGTCGTCCACAGCTCCAGAAACCACTTCACCGTCAGGCCATCGGGCGTGAGGCTGGCGCCCCAGCGGGTGGCAAGGGCGTAGAACAGCGTGGCCACCAGCGGCAGTGCCAGCAGCGTGAAGACACTGCCCACCACCACGCTGTAGGGATTGAGCCCGCGCAGACGCGCCATCAGGCTGGGCAGCAGCGGCTTGCCATGGCGATACGGCAGTTCAGCGGGAAGTGACATGGTAGCTCCTGCGCATGAGCCACTGCTGGATCAGCGTGACGATGACGAGAATGACCACCAGTACCATCGCCAGTGCGCTGGCCAGTTCCGGCTGCAGGAAGAGGTCGCCGGAGACCAGATTGGCGATGCGGATGGTCATCAGGTTGTAGCTGGTGTTCACCAGCGCATAGACGGTGGCATAGGCGCCCATGGCATTGGCGAACAGTACGGTGAGCGTGCCGGCCAGCGACGGCCAGAGCACGGGCAGGCCGATGTGCTGCCAGTAGGCCAGACGGTTGGCGCCGAGCAGGCTGGCGGCTTCGCGCCACTCGCCCTTGAGCGTGCTGAAGGCCGGGTAGAGCAGCAGGATGCCCAGCGGGATCTGGAACCAGGTGTAGATGACGATCAGGCCTGTGCGTGAATAGAGATTGAAGTCATCGATGATGCCCAGGCGCTCCAGCATCAAGGTCAGCATGCCGTTGGCCCCCATCAGGATGATGAAGGCGAAGGCCAGCGGCACGCCGGCGAAGTTGCTGGTCATGTTGGTGAAGGCGATCATCGCGCGCGTCAGGCCCGGCCCGCAGCGGTGCATGCTGTGACAGGTCACGGCGGCGATCGCCAGTCCCAGCACGCTGGACATCAGCGAGATCTCGAGACTGCGGCCGATGGCCTGGCGGAAGAAGGGGGAGGTGGCGATTTCCTGAAAATTGGCCAGCCCCCAGCCTGCGGAGGTCTTGAAGGCGCTGATCATCACCCAGATCAGCGGGGCGATCTGGAAGGCGAAGAAGAGGATGGCGAAGGGCAGCAGCCACATCGCGGGGCTGGTCAGCACTCGCCTGAGGAATGTCGGCATCATGCGTCCCCTCCAGGGCCTGCCAGCAGGGATGTGTTGCTGGCCTTGTCGTGCTCCAGTCCCAGCACGCTTGCCAGAGTGCCGCAGAGCTCGCGCTGGCGAAGGTTGCGGGCGGGGCTGCGGGCGAAGGCGCTGCCGAAGGTCCAGAGCGGCACTCGGCGCTCTTCTTCGAGAAGCCCGGAATGTGAACGGTCGGCGTTCATGCCGTGATCGGCGGTGACCATCACCTGATAGCCGGCCTCCAGCCAGCAGGGCAGGTAGTCGGCCAAGGCGACATCGGCATGACGCGCCGCATTGCGATATTGCGCGGACTCACCGCCGTGGCGATGGCCGGCGTCATCGATGTTCATGCTGTGCACCAGCAGGAAGTCCGGGTCGTGACGCAGTCTCAGCATCTCGGCATCGCTGAAGACGTGGTCGTCCGGGTAGTGATCCTGCCAGTAGAAGATGCCCGCCTGGATGGCGGATTCGGGATTGTCTAGCAGCCGGTGTCTGGCCGGCACGAAGGGGGCGGCGACGTAGAGTTCGCTGACCCAGTGATAGGCGGCTGCCGCGGTGCGTCGGCCCTGCTGACTGGCGAGGTCGAACAGGCTCACGCCACGCGAGCGTCGCACGATGCCATTGTTGACGATGCCGGAGTCGACGGGCAGATCACCGGTCAACAGGCACTCATAGAGCGGTCGCGACATCGCTGGCAGTTCGCACTCCAGCGACTGGTACTGCCCGCGACCGGCCTCGATCAGGGCGCTCAGATAGCCCATGGCATGCCGACCCACGGCATGGTTGAGGCCATCGAGCACGACAAGAATGACACGCTGGGACATGAAGACTCCGTGAAGCTCAAGACGGCACCGTGTGGACGGTGCCGTCTGTCAGGATGGTGCGCGCTCTATCCGCTCTGGGCAGAGGCCGGGGGTCACTGCTGGTGGATCAGTACCTGGGACTGCCACTGACGAGGCAGCTGTCGGGCACTGGCTTCCCAGCCGGCGAAGTCCTGTACCGGGCGGGCATTGGCGTACTGCTCGTTGGGCAGCAGCTTGGCGGCGATGTCTTCCGGCAGGGTCAGGTGCTCGGCGCGGATCGGGCGGGCGTAACCTGCCGCCAGGTTCAGCTGGCCGGCATCTGACAGGATGTACTCACGCGCCAGCTTGGCGGCGTTCGGGTGAGCGGCATGCTTGTTGATGATGGTGGCGTACCCCGAGGTGACGGAGGCATCCGAGGGGATGACCACCTCGAAGGTGTCGCGGTTGATCTGATCGCGATAGTTGAGCGCGTTGAAGTCCCACAGCAGTGCGACCTCCACCTCGCCCTTCTCCAGGTTGGCGATGCTCGGCTCGGCCAGTGACAGGCGTCCCTGGCGGGCCAGTTCGGCGAACACTTCCAGACCCGGCGTCAGGTCTGACTCGCTGCCGCCATTGGCGAAGGCTGCGGCCAGGATGGCGTTGTTGGCCTGGGACGCCTTGCCGACCGCGCCGACGGAGACCTTGTAATCGCCATTGGCGAGATCCGCGAAGGAAGCGGGGCGCTGATCTTCACTGACGAGTGTCTTGTTGATCATCAGGGAGATGGTGCCGGTGTAGCCCAGCATCCATTCGCCATCTTCATCCTTGGCCCAGTCGGGGATCTCGTCCCAGGTGGTCGGCTTGTAGGCTTGAGTCACGCCCTGCTTGACCGCGATGGGGCCGAAGGCGAAGCCCACGTCACCGATATCTGCCGTGGCGTTCTCGCCTTCGGCCTTGAACTTGGCGACTTCCTCGGCGGAGCTCATGTCGGTATCGCTGTGCGCGATGGAATACTTCGACTCGAGGTCTGCCCAGGTGTCTTTCCAGTTGGCCCAGCTGTCCGGCATGCCGACGCTGTCGACGCGGCCTTCTGCCTGGGCGGCCTTGAGCAGTGCGTCCGGCACTTCAGCGGCACTGACGGAGGCGCTGCTCAGCAGGGTGGCCATGAGGGCCGAGACCATCAGGCCGGCGGTACGGGGCGAGGTAGCGGTGAACGACTTCAATGACAATCCTCCCAGACGGGGTAATCAACGGATGCGAGAGTGCATTCCTGGCCAGCGAGTCGCCGAGGCGAGCAGGCAGGCGAGATGGGGTCAAAGCTGGTTATTGTCCTGCGCAGTCTTCCTCGAGACCTGCCACCTCAATTTCTGTGGTCTAGTTCAGTCTCGGGGCTGACATGACTTTACGCAGCGGTTGTGACAGTCGCGTGTCGTCACTATGTCAGTGTCGTGATGTCAGTGTCGTGGCAATGAGCCATCAGCCATCAGTGCTACATGTTTTGACGCAACGCTGCGTGGTGCCGGCTGATTTCCTGACAATTCCCTGCATGACAGCGTGCTCCTGTGCTAGGCATCCGCCTCGGATTCTCACGCTCATCACATAGGAAGGCCTTGCGCTGTCACCGGATCGTCATGCCTGTGTCATGATGCTTGGCGAGCGTGGGCTGACTCGTCTGGCGACGTCTACACTAGACCACAGCGATCGCGATTCTCGGGCCTTGTCATGATGGACACCTTGGATGACATGCAAGTGACTCGCCAGAAATCGCTCTCTTTCGTTATCTTTCAGGAACTTCGCATGCCTTCATCATCGATCGAGCCCACAGGTGACGACGCAACTTCCCTGACGCGCACGGCGGATTTGCCCGTCACCGGGCTCAAGGGCAGGCTGCTGAACCATCTTGAAGCAGCGCCGCTGCATGCCTCGCAGCGTCTGCCGTCCGAGCGTGAGATGATCGAGCGGTTCGGCACCACACGAGTCACCTTGCGAGATGCCTTGCTGCAGCTGGAAGCGGAAGGGAGAATCTATCGCGAGAACCGCCGCGGCTGGTTCGTCTCGCCGCCGCGCCTCAGGTATGACCTGCTGGCATGTCTGCCTTTTCACGAGATGGTGCAGTCGCAGCAGCGGGTCGCTTCCACCGAGGTGCTGGCCGCTCAGGAAGTTCCCGCTGATGAGGTGATCGCCCAGCGTCTGGGAATTGCACGGGGCGCCGGGGTCTATCGCATCACGCGAGTGCGGCGCATCGATGGCCGGCGGGTGCTGCACGTCTGTCATCACCTGCGACGCGACTGCTTCCCCGGCATTCTCGATTTCGATCTCTCGGCGCATTCGCTGACGACGCTCTACCTTCACCAGTACGCCATTCGCATCCGGCGCGTGAGCTTCGAGCTGGCCTCCAGCGTGTTCGACGCCGAGACGGCCGTCGCCCTGAATGCGGCACCGGGTAGCCCGGCGCAGCGCATCACGCGGATCAACTTCGATCAGAATGGCCGTGCAGTGGACTGCGATGATGAACACTGGCGTCACGATGCCATCGAGTTGACGTTATCCGCCGCACCACAACGCTAGAGGGCAATCTGGCGACATACGCCACCAGCCTTCGGGGCTTTCCTTCAACTCGACGAAAACGCCCGCAAGTCCTCCTCTGACGGGAAGGCTTGCGGGCGTTGTGGTAATGGCGTGCGTGATGTGGCCGTGGGGCATCGTGGGGGCAAGCCCTCAGCGCATCAGCAGCGTGTCATCTATCTCGCGGAAGTGATCAGCGCTGCGCATCAGGGCGAGGGCAGTGAGTGCCTCGACACCGTAGACACGCGTCGTGACGGCATGGCGCGCTGCGACATGCTCCAGCAGCAGGGCGAAGTCACCATCGCCGGAGGCGAGAATGATCTCGTCGACGTCGGGGGCGGCTTCCATCACATCGATCGTGATGCCGACATCCCAGTCACCCTTGGCCGAGCCATCTCCTCGCTGGATGAAGGGTTTGAGCTTGATCTCGAACCCTATCTCACGCAGGCGTTGCTGGAATTGCTGCTGCTTGGGGTCGCCACGGTCAATCGCATAGGCGTAGGCATGCGTGATGCTGCCCAGGGATTCCAGCTCGGCCCACAGTCGGCGGTAATCGAATTGCCGGCCAAAGGTGTCGCGGGTGGTGTAATAGATATTCTGGACATCGATGAAGACGGCGAGGCGCGTGGGCGAGTCGGATGTCAGCAAGGACGATTGGATTGCGGGCGTGGGAGAGTTCGACATTGGCTGTCACAGGGACCGGAAGGCTGAATGATGTGCCTGAAACAGAGCAGGCAGGTACTGGAGGCGCGTGCGGCGTGGGAGTCGTTCAGGTGTCGCGGGATGACTCAGGCATTGCGCCTGGCTCCGACGATGAGTGCTTGTGCTGCTGACACCATGCAAGGAGAGCGGGTCTGTCTTTCTCTGACCTGTCTGCTCTGATCTGTCTACCCTGACCTGTCTGGTGCTATCGGTTGAAAGCAGAGCTGTTGAAAGCAGAGCTGTTCCAGGTCGCGCCATCTCGAGAGGAGGGCAGAGACCGGCCGCTGCCAATCATGGCGAGCAGCGGCTGGCGATCTTCTGACAGCTTGCCACGATCAGGCCGAGTCTGGGCCTGATGGAAGCATCAGTTGCCGGCAGCGGGATTGGAGGGCTTGGTCGGCTTGTGGCCGATGATCTGACCGCTAACGCCGGATTCAATCACTTCAACCTTGCCGCCACGATCGAGGAAGGCTTGCATCTGGGCTTCCAGCGAGGCGGATGTTTCAACAGCAGCGGGTGCTTTCTTCTTGGCAGCAGTACGAGTGTTGGCCATGCGGGACTCCGTTCCGAGACGTGAGGGGTGGAAGAGCATGATAACACGACTGCGTTTTTCCTGCTTGATCGCGTCAGAAGTAATTAAGAAGTGGTGATTTCGCTGCGTGATATGTTCGTGATGTCGTGATACACCAGCGGCGCTGTTGCGATCACACCAACACAGAGATGCCAGCAGGCAGTGAGTCAGGGCGTTGAAAAGTGATCCAGGCGGCGACATCTCCTTCTTCACGTTGATACTTTTCATGATGCAAGGAGAGCTGGCATGGCGAACACCTTTGACGGCAACACCCGAAGCTACGCACTCAAGTCCGATTCCGCCGATCTGGCGCCATGGAATTTCGAGCGTCGTCAGCCGCGCCCGGATGATGTGGCCATCGAGATCCTGTATTGCGGTGTCTGTCACTCGGACCTGCACGTCGGTCGCAATGACTGGGGCTTCACCCAGTATCCCATCGTGCCGGGTCACGAGATCGTCGGGCGAGTCACCCAAGTCGGCGATGATGTCAGCCAGTACAAGGTGGGTGACATGGTCGGTGTCGGCTGCATGGTAGATTCCTGCCGTGAGTGCAGCGCCTGTCACGATGGGCTCGAGCAGTACTGCCTCGAGGGCATGACCATGACCTACGGCAGCCCGGATCGCCACGATGGCAGCCTCACGCAAGGCGGCTATTCCGACAGGATCGTCGTCAGCGAGCGCTTCGTGGTGTCCATCCCTGACAAGCTGGACCCGGCGGTGGCTGCGCCGCTGCTGTGTGCCGGTGTCACGACCTATTCTCCGCTGCGCCACTACGGCGTGAAGTCCGGCGACAAGGTCGGCGTGATCGGCATGGGTGGCCTGGGCCACATGGGGATCAAGTTCGCCAAGGCGATGGGCTGTGAAGTCACCCTGTTCACGCGCAGTGAAGCCAAGGTAGCGGAAGCGCGCGAGAATGGCGTCGATCACGTCATCGTGTCCAGCGACGATGAGCAGATGGCCGCCGCGACCGAAACCTTCGATTTCCTGCTCGATACGGTACCGGTGCCGCACGATCTCAACCCCTACCTCAATACCCTGAAGTACGACGGTACCCATATTCTCGTCGGGCTGGTACAGGAGGTGGACCCCGCACTGCAGGGCGGCAATCTGGTCATGAAGCGTCGCGTGCTGGCGGGCTCGCTGATCGGCGGCATGCCGGAGACCCAGGAAGTGCTCGATTACTGTGCCGAGCATGACATCACCTGCGATATCGAGATGATCGACATCCAGAATATCAACGAGGCGTGGGAGCGCATGCAGCAGGGCAAGGTGAAATACCGCTTTGTCATCGACATGCAGAGCTTGAAGAACGCCTGACACCTGTCGTCATACCATGCCAGGTCTGGTGTGGTGGCATGAAAAAAGCCCCCGGTATCCTTCTGGATGCCGGGGGCTTTCGCGTCTGTCATGTCACAAAATTGTGATGGGGTGATTCCCGATCGAGGCGAAAACGCGTATAAGAACGCGATGAAAACGCCAAAGAGAATCCAGCCGCTCATAGATGACGGACTGGTCGATGAAGTGCTTCGCCCCTTGATGAGTGGCAAGGAAGCCTCGGTCTACGTGGTGCGCTGCGGAGAAGAGATTCGCTGCGCCAAGGTCTACAAGGATGCTGCCCAGCGCAGCTTCAAGCAGGCCGTGCTCTACCAGGAAGGCCGCAAGGTACGCAACAGCCGTCGTCAGCGGGCGATGGAGAAGGGCTCCGGTTTCGGACGCGATCAGCAGGAAGCCGCCTGGCAGAACGCCGAGGTGGATGCCCTCTATCGTCTGGCCGATGCCGGTGTGCGCGTGCCTCAGCCATACGGCTGCTTTGACGGTGTGCTGCTGATGGAGCTGGTCACCGACGACGATGGCAATGTGGCACCGCGCCTCAATGATGTCTCGATGTCGGCGGAACAGGCGCGTGAAGACCACGCCTTGATGATGCATTACATCGTTCGCATGTTGCATGCCGGCCTGGTGCACGGGGATCTGTCCGAGTTCAATGTGCTGGTCGATGACTACGGCCCGGTGATCATCGATCTTCCGCAGGCGGTGGACGCAGCGGCCAACAACAATGCCAAGAGCATGCTGGCGCGCGATGTCGCCAACATCACCGCCTACTATGCGATGTTCGCTCCGGAACTTGCCCAGACTCGCTACGCTGATGAGATATGGGCATTGTTCGAGGCCGGTGACATGGACCCGGATGTCGAGCTGACGGGTCTCTTCGAGGATGACCCCGAGGCACCGGACGTGGATGCGCTGCTCGAGAACATCATGGCCGCCATGGAAGAGGAGCAGGAACGCAAGGCGCGTCTGAAGAGTGCCGAAGACGGCGATGATGATTAGATGCTGAACGGGTGGGCGCCGGACATCAGGCCCGGTGATGATGCCTTGAGACACGACAACGCCGCTTCACGATGAAGCGGCGTTGTCGTATCTGGCTGGCGGAGGCTTCAGGCGGGGTCGACGGCGTGCTGCTCGGTCTCCGGGTCGTGGCGACGGTGACGCAGCTCGATGCCCTTGAGCAGATTGCGCAGGATCTGGTCCTTGCATTCGCGGTAGTGGCGATGGTCCGGCTTGCGGAAGAAGGCGGACAGTTCCGACTTGGTGATCATCTCGAAACCGGCCAGCGCCAGCAGATCCAGCATGTCATCGTCCTTGAGCTCGAAGGCGATCTTGAGCTTGCGCAGGATCAGATTGTTGTCGAGACGCTTTTCCGGTGCGGGCTGAGCACCCTCGCGCTTGCCCCGGCGCACGTTGATCAGGCCATTGAGGAAGCTGGCCAGATCGATGTCCTTGATGCGCTGCTGGGCATCGTCGTCATCGCGCTTGAGCCAGTCACTGACCTGGGCGCGGGTGACTTCGTGGTCGGCGGCGGCGAAGGTGTTGATCATGTCGCTGTCGGAGAGATTGAGTGCGTAGCGCAGGCGACGGATGATGTCGTTGTTGGTCACGGGCGTGGGTCCGGTCTTTGAGGATGTCTTGAAGTTGCGTGGCGCGCCATGCATGGCGTCAATGGCGCGCAGCATACCAGATCAGGGTGGGGTGCCGCTCCATCCCGGCGCGCTTCCCGGCCGGGGTGGCAGACAGGGCGTGAGTCAGGGCGGCAGGCAGAGCCGCTAGCCGCCTTCGGTGATCAACGCCCGGGCGTCGGGACATCCTGATGACTGACGTCTTCGTCTTCCGCGGTCTCGCGTGCTTCGGCGTGATCCTCCGCGTCAGGCTCGGGCCTTTCATCGACGTGATTCGTCTTCTGGTTCGGGGTCAGTGCCAGCTCCGTCAGCAGCGGGAAATGATCGGAGCCGAAGGCTTCCATGCGAGCCACGCGCACCACGCTGAAATGCCGGCTATGGAAGAGGTGGTCCAACGGCCAGCGCAGCAAGGGAATGCTGGCATGGAAGGTATTGAACATGCCACGGCCGACGCGTGGGTCCAGCAGGCCGGACAGTTTGCGGAACAGGCGTGTGGTGCGAGACCAGGCCACGTCGTTGAGATCTCCCGTCACGATGATGGGCTGCTCGCTCTCGGCCACGCTCTTGGCCACGATGACAAGCTCAGCGTCTCGTTCGCTGGACTCCTCGTTTTCGGTCGGGCTGGGCGGTGCGGGATGCAGGAAATGAGCGCGTATGCGATCGCCGCTCTTGAGCTCCAGATGGGCATGCATCGAGGGCACGTCATCTTCGACCAGGTAGTCGATGCTGGCGTCGTGCAGGGGCAGACGAGAATAGACATGCATACCGTAGAGGTTGTCCAGCGGGCACTTGAGCGTATGCCGGTAGCCATGCTCCGGCTCATCTCCCTCCAGGACATCCAGGCGGCTTTCCCACCAGCCATCGGACTCCAGGGTGACGAGAACGTCGGGTTGCTCGCGCCTGACGATCGCCAGCAGGGCGTCACTGTCGTGGTTGCTGGTCAGCACGTTGGCGGTCAACAGACGCACATGACGTGCGGGATCACTGTGCTGCGCGACGCCCGATTCACAGCGGGCGAGCCGGGTGTAGGGAATGATCCACTGCGCCTGGTAGATGAGCCCTGCCAGTGCGATGAAAGCCAGCGTCAGCCGCAGCCCTGTCGCGAGCTCGCCGACGAGAAGGTCGGCCACCAGCAGGGCCGCCCAGAGTACCGCCAGCTGCAGGCGGGGAAAGTCCATGATGCGGACGGACCAATGCCGCAGGCGCGTGAGTGGCAGCAGGGTGAAGGCTGCCATCAGCAGCGTGAGTACGCCGAGTAGCGTGGGGATCATGGGGGCTCCGGTGACAGGAATGGGGCGGGAAATCAAACGCTCAAGCGTCAGACATGGTGGCGACATGCCTGACACTCAAGTCAGGACGCTTTACTCACGAGGCAACCCGTCGCTGACGCCAGAGACGCGCGATCCATTGCCAGCGATTGATCAGCAGGGCCATGAAGATCAGTCCGCAGCCTGTCATCTGGATCAGGGTCATGCGCTCTCCGAACCAGGCAGCCGACATCAGGGCCGCCCAGACCGCTTCGAGCATCAGGATGACCGAGGCATGGCTGGGCGTAGTCAGGCTCTGTGCGTAAATCTGCAGGAAGAAACGCAGGGTGCTGGCGATCAGAGTGCTGGCCAGAAACCAGCTCAGGATGTCGAGACTGATGCCGGCCGGCCAGCTTTCGCTCATGGCCGACAGCACCAGGCAGGTGACGCCGGTGGTCATCAGCTGGATGGCCGTCAGCGGCAGGGCCGGGATATTGCGCACCAGACGCGAATTGAAGTTGAACACCAGGGCAAACAGGCAGGCAGCCCCGAAGATCAGCCATTGTGCCGGTTCGATATGAAAGCTTTCCGTAGCGCCGGGTTGTCCCATGCCCAACAGAGCGAAACCGAGCAGGGCGGTGGGCAGGGCGATCCAGGTGCTCATCGGCGGCCTGTCCTTGAACAGCAGGCGGGCGAGCACCGGTACCATCAGAATCCCGAAACTGTTGATGAACGCGATCACGCCGAGCTGCTCGGACAGTGCCACCCCCAATGACCAGCAGGCCATGGCACCGCCAAACAGGACGCCGACTCCACTGGCGCGCAGCTTGCGAGTAGTGGAGAGCTGTCTCAGCGAGCGAGCGTCGAAGATCGCCAGGATGAGGCCTGCCAGCAGGAAGCGGCTGCCGATGAACAGTAGCGGGGGCATCCCGGCCATGGCTTCCTTGGAGAAGATCCAGCCTGCGGCGGCGATGATGGTGACCAGCAGGAGCAACAGGTCGGCCTTGAAAGGCGAGCGGGAAGGCGTCGTCTCGGTAGTGGTGCTCATGGGGTGGCGTCGGTTCCTTTGGGCATGGGAATGTCTGATCTCTATCCTAACAAGCTGATACAGGCGGTGCTGTCATATATCGGAACTTGCAAATTCAACAATGGAGCTTGAATTCCGTGGCAGGATAAGCCTAATGCAGAGGGAATCGATAGCGTTGCAGCGATCGATCTCGCGGCTTTTCACGAATGCAGGAATGGTGGTCAGGAGGCTGGATGGCGACACCGTCGCAGGACACGACATCGAAAGATCATGGGCATGAATCCGGACACGTGCATGTGCATGGTCATTCACACGGTCATCACCATGGTCATTCGCACGGTCATTACCACGGCCATTCACATGGTCATTCACATGGTCATGGACATCATGACCATGCACCTGAGGTGACCGCTGACAGCGAAAGGCGGGTCATGCTGGCGATGTGGCTGACCGGCGGGTTCATGCTGGCGGAAGTCGTCGGCGGGCTGGTGGCGGGCTCTCTGGCCTTGCTGGCGGACGCCGGCCATATGCTCAGTGATACCGTGTCGCTGGCATTGGCGTGGGGCGCGTTTCGCCTCGGACATCGCGCGGCGACTCGCAAGCTGACCTTCGGCTATGCGCGTTTCCAGGTGCTCGCCGCGTTCGTCAATGGCCTGACATTGCTGGTCATCGGAGTCGCGATCGTGATGGCTGCCCTCAAGCGCCTGTGGCTGCCGTCTGAGGTGCTGGCAGGGCCGATGCTGGCGATTGCCGTGCTCGGACTTGTCGTCAACATCGCGGCATTCTGGATATTGCACAAGGGAGATCAGGACAATCTCAATCTCCGCGGCGCCCTGTTGCATGTCATGGGCGACCTGCTGGGTTCGGTGGCGGCCATCATTGCCTCGCTGGTCATCATGACCACCGGCTGGAATCAGGCCGACCCGTTGCTGTCGATGCTCGCAGCGGTACTGATACTGCGCGGTGCCTGGTCGCTGGTGAAACGCTCGGCGCATACCTTGCTGGAAGGGACGCCGGAGCAACTTGACCACGAGGAAATCCAGGCGGGTCTGCTGACACTGGAGGGAGTGGATGGCGTGCATGATCTCCATCTGTGGGGCCTGACGCCTCAATCCCCGGTTGCCAGCCTGCATGTGGTGGTGGCCGATACCGGCATTCCCGGCGAGGTGCTTGAGCGGGTCCAGGCCTATCTGCTCGATACCCACGCGATCTCGCACGTCACGGTGCAGCTGGAAGGCGAAGCCTGTCTGCAGGGGTGCGTGTCTCGTTGAAGGAGACGGCTGGCGGCACGCAGGCAGGACAAGTGATGCCTGCGCTCGTGCAGAGCTTGGGAGCCTTCTGACGCAAGACGCCCCGCTGAAAAGCGGGGCGTTGTTGATTGCAGCCCATGGGCTGCCTGATGTCGCGACATCGATGCCTCGAGAGCTCAGTGCTCAAGGATGTCGATGACGTGTCACCTCAATGCTTGGCGACATAGACGGTGCGGATGTTCATGAAGGCACCGAAGCCATATTCGCTCTGCTCACGACCATAGCCGCTGCCTTTGACACCGCCGAAGGGCAGTTGGGCGAAGGGCGTGGTCGGGCGATTGACGAAGCTCATGCCGGCTTCCAGCTGACGCGAGACACGCTCGCCGCGCTCGTCGTCCTTGGCCACCACCGTGCTGCCCAGACCGTAGGGGCAGTCGTTGGCGAGCTCGATGGCATGTGCCTCGTTGTCCGCGACCACCACGGAAGCGACCGGGCCGAACAGCTCTTCATTGAAGGCCGGATTGCCCTGGGTGACGTTGGTCAGCACCGTCGGCGGATACCAGGCACCCTCGCGATCCGGAATTTCGCCACCGCATTCCAGCTTGGCGCCAGCCTTGATGGCACGCTGCACCTGATCATGCAGGTCATCGCGCAGGTCCTTGCGTGACATCGGACCGATATCGACCCCTTCGCTGAGCGGGTCATCCATGCGCATGTCCTTCACTTTCTCGATCAGACGTCTGGAGAAGTCCTCGGCGATCGACTTGTCGACGATCAAGCGCTTGGAGGCGGCACAGCTCTGGCCGGTATTGTCGAAGCGTCCGGCGATGGCGAGATCCACCGCGCGCTCGATGTCGGCGTCATCCAGCACGATCAATGGATCAATACCTCCCAGTTCCAGCACGCTGGGCTTGAGCGCCGCACCGGCCTGCTCGGCGACCTTGCGGCCTGCCTCCTCGCTGCCGGTGAGGGTCACGCCCTGCACGACAGGATCATTGATGATGTCTTCGATCATCTCGGAGCCCACCGGCAGCCAGGTGAAGACGCCATCTTCGAAACCGGCCTCGTGGAACAGCTGGGTGATCAGCTCAGCGCAACCCGGGACGTTGGAGGCATGCTTCATCAGGCAGACGTTGCCACCTGCCAGTGCCGGGGTCGCGAAGCGGATGACCTGATAGAGCGGATAGTTCCACGGCATCACGCCCAGCACTGCGCCGATGGGGTCCTTGACGATCTTCGCTCTGACGGCACCCTCGACGTCGCGCTGCTCGGTTTCCATCAACGTGGGCAGGTTGTCGGCGTAGAAACGCGCGATGCTGGAGGAGATCTGCGTCTCGCTGATGCCCTGCTGATACGGCTTGCCCATCTCATGGGCGATCAAGGTGGCAATGTCCTGCTGGCGCTGATCTATCAGGTCTGCCAGTGCGTGCAGACGTTTCGCACGTTCTTCCAGCGAGAGCTGACGATATTGCGGATAGGCATTGCGCGTATGTTCCAGTTTCTGCTGAACCTCGTCCTTGCTCAGCGTGGCGTATTCATTGAGAACCTTGTCATTGGCCGGATTGGTCGCGGTCAGTGTCTTGTTGCTCATCTTGCCTCCCTATCTGGGTGCTGGTTCAGCGAGTGGCCGAGCGGCAGATATCACATGAGCGACATCGACCTTGGATCAGCCACCTCATTGGCTACACGACAAGAGTTGGAGATGCCGTCGCTGACCTTCAAGAGCCGAGGTGATCGATCTGGCGTCATCTCAGTGTTGCCATTCGAGCACGCGCGTCCCCCTTGAAACGTCACAGGCTGCGTCCATCGAGCCTCGCAAGCCTGCCGCACGGGCTGCCGGCATGCGACAATGGCCCTCTGGTGTCCGGACGCGGGTAAGCATCTCCCCCCCGGGCCATCGACATGAGTGCAAGCGTCACAAGGAAGAGGAAGTCAGCGTGTTCAACAATATTCTGGTGGTGTGTACCGGCAATATCTGTCGCAGTCCGGTCGGTGAGGCACTGCTGAAGCAAGCGTTGCCGGGCAAGACGGTTCACTCGGCGGGTGTGGGCGCATTGGTCGATCATCCTGTCGAACCCACGGCGGCTAGATTCGCTCTCGAGTCCGGTCTGGAGGTTGATGGGCATCGTGCGCGGCAGGTATCGGTCGAGATGTTGACGGCGGCGGATCTGATTCTGGTCATGAGCGATGGTCATCGTCGTGCCATCAACCAGATGGCACCGCAAGTCAGTGGCAAGACGATGATGTTCGGCCGCTGGCTGGCGGGGGGGCAGGGCGAAGAGATTCCGGATCCCTATCGCAAGAGTGAAGAGGCCTTCCGGCACGCGCACCAGAAACTCGTGGACGCTGCGGCGCTGTGGGTCAAGAAACTGTCGTAACCAAGGTCTAATTCTTGCTGATATCTGATCAAGCAACTATACAACCCTGACGAAGAGACTGATTGCCATGCAGTCAGTCTCTTTTATAGGTTCGTCCAGACTCCGCTTTCACGAGAGAGTGGCCGTGCCGAGGGCTGCCACATGATATCGAAAGGACCACAGCGTGATCGCTATCGTCGCTCAAGATGTGAGCTGCGTCCCCGGGCGGTTGTTGGCGATGCCTTGCGACGTCATCACGCAAGCCTTGTGAGCCTGCGTCGAGTTCTCTGCCACCAGCGGTGAAGGCTTGCCGATGGCATAGCCCTGGACGTGGTCGACCCCGATGGACGTCACGCATGCCAGTACCTCCTGGCTGCCAACGAATTCCGCGATGGTCTGCATGCCCATTTCGCGGGCCACCTCGGCGATGGCGCGCGCGATGGCGTAGGAGACACGATTGGTGTCCATGTCACGAATGAAGGCACCATCGATCTTGAGATAATTCACCGGCAGGCTCTTGAGATACCCGAAGGACGATACGCCGCTGCCAAAATCATCCAGTGCGAAGTAGCATCCCAACTCTCCCAGGGTATCGAAGAAGGTGCGAGCATCGCCCAGGCGAGTGATGGCCACGCTTTCCGTAATCTCGAAGCACAGCTTGTGGCCGGGAATCCCGCTGTCACGTACCAGGCTGACCAGCATGTCGCGGAAATTGGGACTGCTGATGGAGTGACCCGAGAGGTTGAGCGACACCCGTGTCAGGCTGGCCAGGTGGGCAGGTTGCGACTGCAGCCAGGCCAGATAATGCCGGATGACGTATTCATCGATGGTGGCAGCCAGCCCATAACGCTCTGCCGCGGGCAGGAAGGCCCCGGGGGCGATGATGCTGCCGTCACGCCCCAGCATGCGCACCAGCACCTCATAGTGCTGCTCATCAGGGGTGCCCGGCCTGGTGCGTGTGCTGGCGATGGGCTGGTGATAGAGCACGAGACGTTGCGCTTCCACCGCAGCGGTGATTTCGGCGACCCAGTGCATTTCCTCCATCCGCTGAGTGACTTCGTCTCCGCTCACGCTATGGCGATGCACCCGGTTGCGCCCAGCGTCCTTCGCTTCATAACAGGCGGCATCGGCAGCGCTGAGCAGATGATGCGGATCACTCTGGCCGTTGCTGATGCTGACCAGGCCGATGCTGGCGCTGACGCTGAACAGCTTGTCGTCCCACATGAATCGGAAATTGGCCACGCTCTGGCGCAGTCGCTCCAGCAGTGGTTCCGCTTCGTCCAATGTCATGCCGGGCATCAACAGACCGAATTCGTCGCCCCCGAGACGTGCCAGAAGATCCTGTGGGCGCAGATCATTGCCGATGACGTCAACTAGCTGGATCAACAGGGCATCGCCCGCGGAATGTCCGCAGGTATCATTGACGACCTTGAATTGATCAAGATCGATATAGGCCAGGCAATGTTGCGAGTGGTCCTCGCGCACGACGTCACAGAACTGCGTCAATCTGCGACGGAAGGCGGCGCGGTTCAGAAGCCCTGTCAGGCTGTCATGGTTGGCTTCATGGATCAGTCGCTGGGACATGGTGTGACTATGGGTCTTGTCGACCAGAGCGACCAGCGTATAGCCGTCCTGCACCGGGGTGGTATCGACGGAGGAGACGCTGACGTCGGCATGCACCGTGTTGCCCCGTGCATGAAGGAAGCGGCAGCGTTGGGTGAAGTGACTGATACCGCCCTCGATCAAGGCAAGGTGGCGTCGTTGCAGCGATGCCAGGTCTTCCGGCTCGATCAGTTCGCGGATATAGCAGCCCTCGAGCGTGGTGCTCGGGTAGCCGAGGATGTCCTCGAGTCGCTGGTTGACCCTCAACAACTGGCCCGCCTTGGACATGTGCGCCATCCCGACGGCGGAGTGCTCGAAGGTGGCGCGATAGCGACGCTCGCTGGCACGCAGTCGCTCCTGGGTCGCGTGACGCTCAAGCTCGGTGGCAAGCTGTGAGACGTGATCACAGGCCGAGCTCAGGAAGGCGAGCTCATCCTCCGCCCATTCGCGTGGACCGCCACACTCCGTGCAACAGATCACCCCGCGAATCTTGCCGGAGATGCGCACGGGGCTATCGAGAATTGCCTGGAGGTCCGTGCTGAAATAGCCATTGAACAACAGCCCACTGCTGGCCTGCTGGGTATCGCTGATCGCCAGGATGCGCTCGGATTTCAGGGCGGTGAAATACTCTCCCAGCTGGCTGTCACACAGCTCTCGGGGGTATGCCCGAGAGGTCGCATCGTGCGGGGCAGGCAGTTCACCGTCGTGTACATGACTCAGTGACAGCCGGGTTCCCTCGGGATTCATCTTCCAGAAACTGACCTTGCGTACCTGCAGGGCATCCGCCACCTGCTGGCAGATCCATGGCATCAGATCTTCGAGCCGAGCGCCCTCGGCATGGTGGGCGTTGCCGAGTCGTATCAGCACGGCCTGCTGACGTTCGTAGCGACATAGCTTGTCGGCCTGTGCCACGGCGGCCATGTGCTGCTGATGGATGTCGAGCAGAGAGCCGATGAAACGATAGGGCGCGTCATCACGCACCTGGAACTGCGCACGCAACTTGAACCAGCGGTAGTCTCCCTGGCGGGTGCGGATGCGCAGTTCAATGCTGAACGGGGTTTCCTGCAGTCGCTGTATCGCGAGAAGCGCCTGGAACTCTTCGCGCATCTCGGGGGCGACTCTTTCATGCAGCGCCTCGAGTCGGCTGTCCAGGGTTCCGGCGCTGTAGCCCAGCTGCATTTCCAGGCGTGGCGATATCGTCAGGCGTTCATTGCCTAGCTGCCATTCGATGATGCCATCGGAAATGCTGCGCAGTATCCAGTTGGCGCGGGTATAGCTGTCGCGCAAGGCTGCACTGAGCTGGGCACTCTGCATGAGGCGCTTCAGCGCCTCGCTGATCATTCCAGCGAGCTGATCAAGCCGCGCCAGGGTGTCATCGTCGGGCAGCGACTGGCGTGGAGAGGTGTCGAACATGCTCATGCATCCGACCACAGCGCCAGTGGCATCATGCAGTGGCAGTCCGATATAGAAGCGTATGCCATCCCCCTTCACTGAACAGGTATCGCGCAGTTCAGCATGCTGATAGGCATCGCGCGTCACCAGAGGCCTTCCCTTGATGACGGCCAGACCACACAGGCTATCGTGCAGCGGAAGGGTATCGGGAATGCTGTCGTCCAGGCTTACCCAACGCTTGAGATGACGCGCGTTGCGCAAGCTGATCAAGGCGAGGGGAGTCCCGGCGAGATCCGCTGCCAGCTCCAGCAGCATGCGGGCCTGATGGTCCTCTTCGCGTCGAAGTGTCTCGACCCATTCCGAAGTGATGGAAGTATCAAGCATCAAGGATTCTGGCATCGCGTAGGCGTGTCCTTGCCGGAGAAGGTGGCGGTTCAGTCGAGTCAGAACACTACCATAAGGCAGCGTTGCCGCCACTGCCGGGCTTTCGACGTGCATCCAGGGCTGCGCCATGCAGCCCACGTCGCGCCCATGGCGGGTACGGCCCGGTATCACCGTGCCGTGATTGGGCATCTATGGCACAATTCGGCCTTTTACCGCACGTCAGATGAGTGCCTTGATGGGGGAGACTGGCCGGAGATGGAGTTGATCAAGGGGTTCTGCATTCTGCTGACATGTCAGTTCGTGGGCGAGGTGCTGGGACGTGCCCTCGTATTGCCGGTGCCTGGACCGGTACTGGGCATGCTGATCCTGCTGCTGGCGCTGATGGTGCGTGGCCGTCTGCGCAAGCGATTGATACCGTCGCCGGACAGGGAAGGTGACGCCGTACGCATCTCGGACAACGATGCCGGTCAACGTCAGCTGCTCCGCGCCATGTTGCGTGAACGAGTGCCCGGCAGTCTCAGGCTTGCCAGCAATGGCCTGCTGGCACATCTCTCGCTGTTGTTCGTCCCGGCAGGGGTCGGGGTCATGGTGCATCTGGACCTCATCGCTCAGGACCTGCTCGCCATCGCGGTGACGCTGGTGGTATCCATCGCCGTGACGCAGTTCGTGACAGCCTGGCTGTTGCAGCGGCTGATAGATCGTCGTTCATCTTTGCAAGGTCCGATGGCCGGCAAGGGAGGGGAACAGTGAATCTCGCCCCTCTGGATGCTCTCTGGGTCTATCTCAGTGCCTCTCCGCTGCTGCACCTGTTGCTGACGCTGGCGGCCTTTCTGCTGGCGACCGTGATCAACCGCCTGGCTCGTGGCGCGTCTCTTGCCCATCCGGTGCTGGTGTCGATTGCCTTGATCATCGGCTTTCTCTGGCTGACGGATACCGACTACGCGACCTATTTCGAAGGCGCCCAGTTCATTCACTTCCTGTTGGGGCCGGCGACGGTGGCACTGGCGGTGCCGCTGTTCGACCATCTTGACCGCGTCAAGCAGATGCTCTGGCCTCTGCTGACGGCCTGTTGCGTCGGTATCACCACTGCAGTGACCACCACGCTCGGTCTGGCCCTGGTCCTGGGGGCGCATACACCGGTGGCGCTGAGCCTGGCCCCCAAGTCGGTGACCTCGCCGATCGCCATGGGGATCGCGGAAAAACTCGGCGGCATTCCCTCACTCACGGCAGGACTGGTGTTGTTGACCGGGACGCTTGGCTGTGTGATCGGTCCGCTGATGCTGCGGCTGTCAGGTGCGCGTGATGATACCGTCAAGGGCTTTACCATGGGCCTGTCTGCCCATGGGATCGGCACGGCTTACTGCTTCTCTTCACTCAGCACCCTGGCCGGTGCCTTCGCGGGCATGTCCATGGGACTGACGGGACTCCTGACGGCCTTCATTCTGCCGCCGCTGGTCCATCTGTTCGGGTTGTAAGCCTTGGGCATCGGCGTCTGGCGCCGGCAAGGGACATCAAGTCTTCCGTCAGACGGCAAGGAAAGAGTCGCTGCTTAATCTTTCGTTAAGCGTTGGTCGGCATCGTGTAGGTCATTCAGCCTGGCATGGTCGAATCGACGATGCCCCGACCAAGGATGTTGCCATGTACCGTCCGTTTCGCTCCCGTGGTGGTTCTGTCGAAAGCTCTCGGCTGGCCGGTCATCGCTTGCTCGTCGAAGCGCCCATGGCCTCGAGTTGCCGGGAGATATGCTGGCAGCTGGCGGGCCATGGCGCCACGCTGACACTGGTGGAGCGCCCGGGAGATGATCTCGCGCTTCTGTGCCAGCTGCTGCCGACTCCTCTGGGGCAACGGCATCGCTGTCTGACCCTCGCCGTCTCGGACGTCACCGGCGAGTCGCTGTGTGAGCAGTTGCTCAGCATCACGCCCGCGTCGCGTCCTCACACCCTGGTGAGCTTGCCGGGTGATGGTGAGTGGCAGCTGGAGGCCGGGCGTGCCATGCATGTTCTGCATGGCTCTGGCTGGCAGCCTGGCGTGCGCCAGCGGGTACTGGAATGTCTCTCGGCCTCTCTTGTCAGGGCGGGGCGGGAGGAATTGGTCGAGTTCATACTGCAGCCGGATGGCCACTTGTTCGCCCCGGTCTCCGCCTGTGCCCACCAGCATGTCAGGCTTCACGTTCCCCCTCTGATCACCGGGGAAGAGTCCCCGCTACTGATGCAACTGGCGCGGCATCAAGGATGCCACCCCATCAGCATCGAGCGTCAGGTCGAGCAGATGGTGTATCCGCTTTGCCTGTTGCGAGCACCGGGGGCGTTGGCTCGCATGAGACTTCGAGGTGGCTGGGCATTGCGCCGCATTCTCGGCCAACCGGAACGCATGCTGGACTCGGGCCTGGAGGCCATTCGCGAAGCGCTTCAACGCATCGTGTTTCGCCGCCAGGAGCGCCGCGCTGTCCTCGGCGCAAGACGACGGGGCAGGGGATGGGGCTTGCAAAGGCCATGGGCGGAGAGAGCCGGGAATCGCGCCTAGTCGATGATGCTGCCATCCCGCTCTCGTCATCTGTCATCAGTGGGGCATGGGATATCCCCTGTTCCCTCTCACGTATCGCTTGTCATCAGGAGACCCCATGCGCGTGCTGCTCGTGGAAGATGATCCACTGTTGGGTGAAGGTATCGGTCATGCCTTGAGTCGTGAAGGCATGAGCAGTGAATGGTTGCGGGTGGGGGGCGATGTCGTGGCCACTCTCAAGCATTCCTCCTTTGATGTCCTGGTGCTGGATCTTGGCTTGCCGGACATGGACGGTCTCGAGGTGCTGACCGCGCTGCGCCGTCGGGGCCACACTCTGCCGGTGCTGATTCTGACGGCACGAGATGATATCAGTGACCGAGTGCGTGGCCTGGACAACGGGGCGGATGATTATCTGGTCAAGCCCTTTGACATTGCCGAGCTGGTGGCCCGATTGCGCGCGCTGGTCAGGCGTCATGCGGGTCAGGCCAACGGATGCCTGCAACTGGGGGCCCTGAGCATTGATCAGGCCGGTCGTTCCGTCACCCTGGCCGGCGCCGAGGTGACGCTGGGGCGGCGCGAATTCGATCTGTTGGAGTTCCTTCTCCTCCATCCCAGTCGTGTCTTCAGTCGGGACCAGCTCGTCGAGCAGCTATACGGTTGGGATGGGGATGTGGAAAGCAATGTCATCGAGGTGCATGTGCATCATCTTCGCCGCAAATTCGGGGCCGGCGTGGTGAAGACCGTACGCGGGGTCGGCTACCGACTGGGTGAGTCCGCGTGAAGTCGATACGCAGTTTTCTGCGGCGCAGCCTCATCGGGGGGGTGATCATCGTGCTGGGGGCAGCTGCCACCTGGAGCTACTTCGATGCCCGTGAGCAGATCGATGAGCTGTTCGATGCACAGCTGGCCCAGAATGCCCGCATGCTGGGCCGCCTCTATCAATCCGAGCTGGCCTCGCTGTCGCCGGTGGCGCGTCAGCAAAGGCTGCAGGAGATGACCTCGGGGCAGTTCAGTCTGCGACCGCCATCCCTGAGCTTCGCGGATGGGCACGAGAAGTCGCCGCTCGGTCATGTCTATGAAGACAAGCTGGTCTTCCAGATGTGGGATGCACTCGGACAGCCCTTGCTGGGACTCTCCACCCCCTCGGTCATGCTCGACTATCTGCCGTTGCCCGGCTATGCCAAGCAGCATACCGATCATCACGACTGGTTCACCTTCACGCTGTATTTCCCTGACAGCGGCATCTGGGTCACGGCCGCTCAGCGGGAAGACGTACGAGATGAATTGACGGGGCAGATCGCACTGCACAACGTGCTGGCGCTGGTGGTCGGGTTGCTGGTGATCGCCTTGCTGATCGGTGTCGCCGTCTCTCGGGGATTCCGTCCCGTGCTGCGTATCAGCCGACAGATCACCGCCCGTCAGCCCGGCTATCTAGAGCCACTTGATGCCAGTGAGGCGCCGGACGAGATTCGCGGGATGGTGGATGCGCTCAACGGCTTGCTGAGACGCTTGGCCGACACGCTCGACAAGGAACGTCGCTTCACTGCCAATGCGGCTCACGAGTTGAGAACGCCCCTGGCCGGCATCAAGGTGCATGCCCAGAATGTCGAGGCGGATGCCACCGATGAGAACTCGCGGCGTTCGGCGCGCATGATCGTCGATGGTGTCAATCGCATGACGCGTGTCGTGGAGCAACTGCTGACGCTGTCGCGGCTGGAGAGTGGTGCCGAGGTGCCGCGCAGTCACGTCGATCTCGGGCATCTGGCGCATGAACTTGCGCGGGATCTCGGCCCCATGGCGCGCCAGCGTGGCGTCGGGATGTCCGTCGACGTCACGCCCGACGCGCAGTTGATCAGCCACGAGAACGGCCTCTATGTGCTGCTGCGCAATCTTCTCGACAACGCGCTGCGCTATACGCCTGAGGGGGGGGAAGTGCGTTTGAGCATTCGGCGCCGCGAGACCTCTCTCGGCGATGGTCTGATCATGGAAGTCATGGATACCGGCCCCGGCATTCCGCCCCGTGAGCGTCAGCGGGTCCGGGAGCGCTTCGTGCGTCTGGCGGGGCAGAACACCTCGGGGTCAGGGCTGGGCCTTTCGATCGTCGATGAACTGGCCGAGCGCCTGGGAGCGGAACTGACCCTGGATGACAGTCCGTTGGGGAGTGCGGCGTCGCCCGGTCTGTCAGCTCGATTGCACTTCGGCTGAGCTCGCGTTGCATGCTGCGCCCTGGCGGTTGCGCAAGTTGCATCACGGCTCTGGCATGCAGGCTTCAGGCGGTTCAACGCCATGCATGCTGTCGCCGGCAGGCCAACAAGGCGATGGTCGGGTGGCGAAGGTGGCTTTATTAGCGCTATCTTCACTATATGTTGCAGAGCAGCATCCGATGCCACCCTGTCCCTGTCTGGGGCTGGGCATTCCTGCGGCATGACATCAGCCCGAAGGAGACCTTCATGAGTGAACAACAGTCAGCCCCGACCCGCGTCGCCCTTGTCACGGGGACTGCCAGTGGTATCGGCGCCGCCATCATGGAAGCGATGTGCCAGGCCGGTCATCAGGTCCTTGCCGTGGATTTCAGTGACGATGGGGCAGAGGTCGCCGACAAGGCAGGCGCTGCATTCTTCAAGGCAGACCTGACGGATGGCGAGCAATGTCGGGCCGCTGTCGAGGAAGCGGTGTCACGCTTCGGTCGCTTGGATATCCTGGTCAACAATGCCGGTATCCAGCACGTCGAGCGCATCAAGGAGTTCCCGCAGGCCAAGTGGGATCAGATCATCGCGCTGATGCTGACGGCACCTTTCACGCTGATTCAGGCGGCCTGGCCGCACATGGAGAAGAATGGATATGGCCGCATCGTCAACATGGCCTCCATTCACGCGCATGTCGCCTCGCCCGGCAAGGCGGCCTATGTCAGCGCCAAGCATGGTCTGATGGGGCTGACCAGGACGGCGGCACTGGAAGGCGGCGAGAGTGGTATCACGGCCAATGCCATCTGCCCGGCGTATGTGCGCACTCCGCTGGTCGACAAGCAGATCGCCGAACAGGCCAGGCTCAATGACATGCCCGAGGATGAGGTGATCGAGAAGATCATGCTCAAGGGGGCCGCCATCAAGCGCATGATCGACCCCGCCGAAGTCGCTGACATGGCGGTGTGGCTGGCCTCCGACAAGGCAGGCTCAGTGACGGGCTCCAGTTTCAACATGGATCTCGGCTGGACGGCACAGTAAGTCGCGTGACACCTCGCGTGGGGGTCGGCAGCCCGCCTGCCCGCTGCGTGAACCACCGGCAAGACCGACAGGCCCTTGTCTCTCCCGCCGCATGACGCTGCACGGAGGACAAGGGTCTTCTCGTATGCGCGAGTCGACAGGCCCCTTGAGGGCCCTCGCTCGTGACGGCCATCGATGACGCCAGGAATCCGCCATGACCGCTTCGCCACATGACACGACTCACGCCGCTGCTCACGACGCTACCTCATCCCCACGCGATTCCACTGACGCCTGCTGCGCCCGGCAGAGGTCAGCGGCTGTACCCGTGACCCTTGTCGACAGTCACCTCAGTCTCGAGCACGGTGTCGCCGTCATGACCTTCGCCCGTCACGACGTGCGCAATGCCCTGACGGGGACTGCGCTGGTGGAGGATCTGCTGGCAGTGGCCGAATGGGTCAATGGCTGTGACAGCGTGGGTGCCCTGGTGATCACCGGCGAGGGCAGCGCCTTCTCTGCCGGAGGCAATGTGCAGGACATGGCGCAGCGAAAGGGGGATTTTGCAGGAGATGCCGCCGAGGTCGCGGCGCGCTATCGCCGCGGTATCCAGCGAATGACACCTGCGGTGCTGGGCATCGAGGTGCCCGTGATCGCGGCGGTCAATGGTCCGGCCATCGGGGCCGGCTTTGATCTCGCCAACATGTGTGACATTCGCCTGGCCAGTGACCAGGCACGTTTCGGCGAGACGTTCCTGTCGCTGGGGTTGATCCCCGGTGATGGGGGCGCCTGGCTGCTGCAACGTCTGATCGGCTATCAGCGTGCCTGTGAGCTGACCTTCAGCGGGCGTATCGTCTCGGCGCAGGAAGCGCTGGCACTGGGGATCGTGCTGGAAGTCTGTGCAGAGGAGGACCTGATGACACGTGCCCTGGAGATGGCACGTCAGATGGCGAGTCAGCCGCGTCAGGCGACACGGCTGACCAAGCGTCTGATGCGTCGTGCCCCCGAGATGCGGTTGGACGACTTCCTGGATCTGTGTGCCAGTTTTCAGGGCCAATGCCATCAGGACCCGGAGCATCATGCTGCCGTGGCGGCCCTGCTGGCCCGAATGAAGCGCTAGCGCTTTACCGGTCGCTTCTGCAGTTTGCGCTGCAGCGTGCGGCGGTGCATCCCCAGGGCGCGAGCCGTGGAAGAGATGTTGCCGTCGTGCTCGTTGAGCACCTTCTGGATGTGTTCCCAGGTCAGGCGATTGACCGAGGGCGGGTTGTCGGAGATCTCGGCTTCCGGATCACCTCCCTCGCGCTTGAAGGCGTGAAGTATCTCGTCGGCATCGGCGGGCTTGCACAGGTAGTTCACGGCACCCAGCTTGATGGCTTCCACTGCCGTGGCAATGCTGGAGTAGCCCGTCAGCACCACGATGCGTGCTTCCGGCAACAAGGCGATCAGCTCGGGCAACAGCTTGAGGCCGGAGCTCTGTTCGAGCTTCAGATCCAGCGTGATCAGCTCGGGGCGATGGCTGCGCGCGATACTCAGCGCCTGTGCCTCGTCCCGGGCAACCTCCACGGCATAGCCGCGGCGTGTCATGGCACGTGCCGTCACCTGGCAGAAGAATTCGTCATCGTCGATGATCAGCAGTCGGGTTTCTTCGCTCATCAGGGGCTCACTTGGGCGGTCTTTGCCGCCATCAGTTCAGATAAAGAGGGAGGCGCACTTCCGTCAAGGTGCCGCCGTCTTCGTGGTTGTACAGGCTGACGCCACCACCGAAACGATTGATAGTGGCGTGGGTCAGGAACAGGCCGATGCCCATCCCCTTGGATTTGGTGGAGATGAAGGTCTCACCGAGCTGGTCCGCGACCGCCATGGGAACGCCTGCACCATGGTCACGAATGTCGATGGTGACCTCGTCATCCCGCCGTTCCAGGGTGATCTCGATGTCATCGGGGCAGGCATCCGCGGCATTGTTGAGCAGGTTCATCAGCGCCTGCTCAAGCGTGGTATCGACCAGGATCTGAGCCTTGCGGGCGGAGGCATCCACTTCGACGCTATGTTGCACATCCGGGCGTACCACCAGCCAGCGCTGTACGATTTCCTCCAGCCAGCGCGCGGCGTTGAGCGCCTGGGGCTGCTCCATACGACGACGGTCGGCCGCGGCCACCATCGCTTGCAGGCGTTGCTTGCAGGTGTCGACCTGGCTGCGCAGCAGTGCGAGATCCTCTTCCAGCTGAGGGTCGTTCTTGTCCTTGGCATCCTCGCGCATCTCGCTCAACAGCACCGCCATGGTCGAGAGCGGGGTGCCCAGTTCGTGCGCGGTGCCGGCGGCCTGGCTGGCGACTGCCAATACCTGTTCGCTGCGCAGAGCCGCTTCTCGTGTGGTGGACAACGCCTGGTCTCGCGTGCGCAGGGCATGAGCCATCTTGAAGATGAAATAGGTCACCAGCGATGCCGACAGGCCGAAATTCAGCCACATGCCGATGACGTGCAGACTGATGCGCCCGCCGAGTTCGTAGGTGGCCAGCTGCGGGACGGGTTCGTAGAACACCATCAGGAAGCTGTAGCAGCCCATGCCGACGGCCGCGATGATCCAGGCATAGCGCCAGGGGAGGGTGGCGGCCGCCATGGTCACCGGCACCAGATAGTAGGGCACGAAGGGGTTGGTGGAGCCGCCGGTATTGAAGAACAGCATCGTCAGACCGGCGATATCCACCAGCAGATGCAGCAGGTTCTCGGTGTCAGTGACCGGATGCGTCTGACCCAGACGCCACCAGCTAGCGACATTGACCAGGCCCATCGCGATGATGATCGAGATGACGGGGAGGACATTGAGCTGAAAGCCGATGATCTCGATCCCGAAGATGATCAGGATCAGGAAGCCTGTCCAGGTGATGCCGCGCGCGATGGTCAGACGAATGAGATTGCGGTGCGGTGTGGACAGTGGCGGCGGTAGCGGCTGATTCATGACGACTCCTGCAAGGAATGCGGCCATGATAGTGAATAAGGCCAGTAAAGTGCAGTCCTGACGGCCAGTTAGCGTCAATGGCCCGACGGCTTGTGTCCGCTGACGGTCTCCTCTCAGCCCCGTTCGAAGGAACCACTCAGCCATGGCTTCACACGTGTCGGTGTGACGTCGCTGAGGTGGGGCTGCCAGGCATCGACAAGGTGCAAGGGCTGGCGCGGGTAGCCGGACTGCGTCGTCCCGTTGATGCCTCCCGACGCCCCGGGCGTCACGCGAAATGACCAGGCAATCCAGGGAGCATGGCGTTGCATGCCGGCCGGCAGCGTTTCCAGTTCGGGTATCCAGCGGGTGACGTGATGGCCGAGCGGGTCGTGCTGGCGAGCCTGCTTCATCATGTTGAAATGACGGTCCGCACGCGGGTCGCGCCCCACGCCTGCCAGGTAGCGCCAGTTGCCCCAGTTGGACGCGACATCATGATCCAGCAGCTGATGCTCGAACCAGGCGGCACCCAGCCGCCAGTCCACGCCAAGATCCTTGATCAGATAGCTTGCCACGTTCTGGCGCATGCGGTTGCTCAGCCAGCCGGTGGCGGCCAGCTCGCGCATGCCGGCATCCACCCAGGGCACGCCGGTCATTCCGGCCTGCCAGCGTGCAAGCGCATCCGGTATCGCAGCGCACGCCTCGTGCCGCAGCGAGTCTGAACCGGGCCTGCCTGCCAGAAAGACCTGTCTCCCCAGCTGGCGGGTATCCCAATGAAAGTACTCCCGCCACAAGAGCTCGACGCGAATCCAGTCGCTGTCCTTGAACGCTGCCTGTGGGGTCTCGCAGAGCTCAGGCAGTGTCTTCTGGAAGGTGTGCAACCTGTCGAGTATGCGTCGTGGTGAGAGACACCCCAGTGCCAGCCAGGCAGAGAAACGGGTCGAGAAATCTGCCCCGCTGAGGCGATTGCGGGTGGTCTTGTACTGACCGGCATGTTCAGGACTCAGATAATGCTCGAGTCTCTGCAGCGCTGCGGGCTCACCCCCAAGGAAGGCATGCTCTCCCCGCGGGTCGCTCTGCCAGTCCCTGGCCGCATGGAGTCGTCTGGCGCTGCCCTGCATGCCACGCGGCGCCTGTTCCGGCCAGCTCGGCAATGCGCAAGGCGCCGCCACTGGAGCGGGCATGGCCTGGATATCCGGATAGGCCTTTTCCAGCTTGCGACGAAAGGCGCTGAAGGTTTCAGGAAGCTCATTGAGCGAGAAGGGCAAGTCGTCCTCGTCCAGGAGCAAGCCGCTATTGACCTGCCGCAGGCGACAGCTGGCGGCCACTGCCTGCTGCTGGCGTCGCTCCACCAGACCTGTGGCGCGTCGCGCGATGACGCCTCGGCACGCATGCTGCCTGGCGAGTTCGGGTATCAGATGTGCAGCGTCACCCTGGAGGATCAGCAGATCACTGCCCAGGGTCTGAAGCCCTGCCTGCAGGGATTCGAGGCTCTCCAGCAGGAAGCGCTGACGTGCGACGCTGAGTGGCTGCAGCCTGGCAACATCAGGGCTGACACTGCCTACGGGCTGGAAGGTCGTCTCCGGCAGGATGTATACCACCAGCAGGTGCGCCGGGTGTTCCTCGAGCGCGGCCTGCCACAGGGGGTTGTCATCGAGACGCAGGTCATCGTCCAGCCAGACAAGCCAGGTATCAGTGCTGGTCATGGTGTGTCTCCCGGGCTGCCTGACGCGCATTGCGTCGGCAGCGTTGACTGCAGTGACGTACGTCTTCCCAGCAGTCCTGCCACTTCTTGCGCCATGTGAAGGGGCGCTGACAGGTCTGACACAATTTGCTTGGCAGGTGCGGTTTGCGATGCATGCGGGGACGACTCCATAAAACCAGTACGTGATTTATACCATACTTGTACGAAGTGCGAGTGTCCTGTCGAGAATCTCATGGGGCACAAGGTGGCGCACCTGCTGCCTCCCGCGAGTCTCAGTCGTTGCCTGGCAGCTGATCCAATTGACGCTCCAGGGTCTGCATGGTGAGCAGCAGATCCCGGTATTGGCGTGCATTGACGGCGCTCAGCAACTCATCCTCGAAGCGCTGGGCCTCGGGGATCAGCTCAGCGAGCATGGCCTCACCCTCGGCGGTGAGGGCGAGCAACTGCGCACGCTGGTCCTGCTCGCTCGGCCGGCGCAGGATCAGTTTACGGCTTTCCAGAGATTTGACGGCCCGAGAGACGCGCACCTTGTCCATATGAGTCCGTTGACTGATTTCCCGGGCCGTCAATGACGAGCCACGGCTCAGCCAGGCCAGCAGACGCCACTCGGCGACATTGATGGCGAAGCGCTCACCATAACGGACGAACAGCGCCTCACTGGTTCGCTCTGCCAGACGGTTGAGGCGATAGGGCAGGAACTGGTCAAGATCCAGCTCGCAGCGGGATGTGTCCTGTGGGGGTTCCCCGTCAAGGGCATCGCGAGCTTCGGGAGTGTCATCAGTGCGTTGCATCGAAAGTTACCTGACTCGGTGAGAGGGTTGGCATACTGAGTCGCATTGAAACGTTTCAGGTGAATCAGGTTGCCGATGTTACCACCTTTGAGAGCGAGCAAGACAAAAGTCTAGTAATACGGCGATTGCCAGCGTGTGGGTCTGCCTATATGGTTTCATGTGTAACTATTTGGGGGGTTGGCGATATGTCGTGCCGTGGATGCCCCAGATCTTCAGGAGCCGCGAGCCCACAAGGAGATGAATCGTCATGCGCGAGCGCAACGCTGAGTGCCATTATCACGCCGGTTTTCGTAATCATGTCTCCAGCGAGGCGTTGCCTGGCGCCTTGCCTCAGGGCCAGAACTCTCCCCAGCGTTGCCCCTACGGCCTGTACGCGGAGCAGTTGAGCGGCTCGGCCTTCACGGCACCGCGCAGTCACAACCTACGCAGCTGGCTTTACCGCATTCGGCCCTCGGTCGTGCAGGGCGCCTACCAGCCCATGGAGATGCCGCAGGTCGCCACTGCACCGTTGGCCGAGAGAGTGCCGGACCCCAATCCGATGCGCTGGGACCCCATTGCATTCTCGACAGGGGACTTTCTGGACGGCCTGATCACGTTGGCGGTCAATGGGGATGCCCAGGCGCAGCAGGGCTGTGCCACGCACCTCTATGCCTTCTCTCGCGGCATGCAACAGCGCTTTTTCTACAATGCCGACGGCGAATTGCTGATTGTGCCGCAACAGGGTGCCATCGAGGTGCGCAGCGAGCTGGGCCTGCTGGAAGTCGCCAGCGGCGAGATCGTGGTGATTCCGCGTGGTATCAAGTTTCAGCTCAATCCGCTGGCGGGGCACGCGGAGGGCTGTCGAGGTTATGTGGCCGAGAACTATGGCGCGCCTCTCGAGTTGCCCTCTCTGGGGCCCATCGGCAGCAATGGACTGGCCAACCCGCGTGATTTCCTCGCACCTTCGGCGCGTTTCGAGGACGAAGTCGGTAATTTCACGCTGGTGGCCAAGTTCGGCGGGCGTTTCTGGCGCGCGAGTCTGGATCATTCGCCACTGGATGTCGTGGCCTGGCATGGCAACTACGCGCCCTACAAATATGATCTGGCGACCTTCAATACCCTCAACACGGTCAGCTTCGATCATCCGGACCCCTCGATCTTCACCGTGCTGACATCACCCTCGGACACCGCCGGGGTCGCCAATCTCGACTTCGTGATCTTCCCGCCGCGCTGGATGGTCGCCGAGAACACCTTCCGCCCCCCATATTTCCATCGCAATCTGATGAGCGAGCTGATGGGACTGATCCATGGTGAATATGACGCCAAGCGCGAAGGCTTCCGCCCGGGAGGCGCGAGTCTGCATAACGCCATGACCCCGCATGGCCCTGACGCTGCCACCTTCGAGGCCGCCACTCAGGCGGAACTCGCCCCCCGCTATCAGGGCAATACGCTCGCCTTCATGTTCGAGAGTCGCTATCTGTTCCAGCCCACCCCACAGGCCCTGTCGTCGAGCGCTCGTCAGCGCGATTACGGGTCGGTCTGGCAGGGGTTGGCGTCTCATTTCACTCCCCGAAAGCGCTGAGATTGGCATGTGCCTATCATCCCGCTCTGGACTACCCACGTTCTCTCATCTCTCAAGCTTCTCAAGGAGGCAGTCATGAAATTCGCCACTCACCAGGATGGTTCCCGCGATGGAACACTGCTGCTGGTCTCGCGTGATCTGACCCGCGCCGTGAAGGTCGCGGATGTCGCCACGACGCTGCAGGCGCTGCTGGAGGACTGGGCTTCGCTGACGCCAGCGCTCGAGAAGCGTTACGCAGCGCTCAATGATGGCACCTTGGCTGATGCGTTCGATCTGGACATGAAGACTCTGCATTCGCCGCTGCCACGCGCTTATCAATGGGCAGACGGCTCGGCGTATCTGAATCATGTCCAGCTGGTGCGTCAGGCACGCGGCGCCGAGATGCCCGAGACCTTCTGGCACGACCCGCTGATGTATCAGGGCGGCAGCGACAGCTTCCTGGCCCCCAACGCCGATATCGTGTGTGTCAGTGAGGAGCATGGCATCGATTTCGAAGGCGAGATCGCCGTCATTACCGACGATGTGCCGATGCAGGTCAGTCCGGAGCAGGCCGAGAGCCACATCCGCCTTGTGATGCTGGTCAATGACGTCAGTCTGCGTGGGTTGATCCCCGGTGAGCTGGCCAAGGGCTTCGGCTTCTTTCAGGCCAAGCCGTCGTCTAGCTTCTCGCCCATCGCCGTGACGCCGGATGAGCTGGGGGATGCCTGGCAGCAGGGGCGCGTGCATCTGCCGCTGAGCGTGCATCTCAATGGTGAGACGTTCGGTGAGCCAGAGTCCGGGCCAGACATGATCTTCAGTTTCCCGCAGCTGGTGGCGCATGCCGCCAAGACTCGCCCGCTGGGGGCCGGCGCGATCATCGGTTCCGGCACCGTATCCAATCCCGGCAAGGATGGCGGGCCCGGCAAGCCGATCAGCGAAGGGGGCGTGGGCTACAGCTGTCTGGCCGAAGTCCGCATGGTCGAGAAGATCCTGTTCGATGAGATTCGCACGCCCTTCATGCGTTTCGGTGATCGCATCCGCATCGAGATGTTCGATCGCGATGGCCAGAGCATCTTCGGCGCCATTGATCAGCAAGTGACGCCGTTGGACGCCTGAAGGCGGCCTCATCAGGTAGAACTTCTCAGAGACACGTCTCGGGAAGACGTCGTGTGCCGGTAAGCTTCAAGCCAACTGGGTGCGAGGCAGTGCGAAGTAGCGGCCGGCTTCCAACCGCGTCACAGGGGAGTGCAGCATGAGTTCAATGAGTCTGTATGGCTATTACCGTTCATCTACCAGCTATCGAGTAAGAATCGCGCTGGCGCTCAAGGGGATTGAGGTCGCTCAGGTGCCGGTCAACCTGCTCAAGGGCGAACAGCGCAGCGAGGAGTATCTGGCCATCAATCCCCAGGGGCTGGTGCCGACCCTGATGGTGGGAGATACCCCAACACCTGCGGCCCTGACCCAGTCGCTCGCGATCATCGAATATCTGGAGGAGCGCTGGCCCGCCCCGGCGCTGCTGCCCTCAACGCCGGAGGCGCGTGCGAAGGTGCGCTCACTGTGCCAGTTCATGGCTTGTGAGATGCATCCGCTCAACAATCCGCGCGTGCTCAATTATCTGACAGATCGCCTTGTGGTCACCCAGGCGCAGCGCCTTGAGTGGTACTGCCACTGGGTCGCCGAGGGTTTCGCGCGTCTGGAAGTGATGCTGGCGGAAAGTGCAGGGCGTTTCTGCCATGGCGATAGCCCGGGCATGGCGGATGCCTGCCTGATGCCCCAGCTCTACAATGCGCGGCGCTTCGAGTGTGAACTCGAGGACTATCCGAGGATTCTGGCCATCGAGGCGGCCTGCCAATCACTGGACGCTTTCCAGCAGGCGCATCCTGAGCGTCAACCAGATTGTCCGGCCCCCTGAACCCGGCGATATCCAGACACTAAAGCGCCCCGTCGAGCTCGACGGGGCGCTGTCGTTTCAGGCGGACTGCACGCGGATGATGGCATTCGACGGCATGTCAGTGGCTGGGCATAGCGGCGGGAATGACACCTGAGTCGTGTCAGATAGAGGTGTTTCCACCACCGCCCTTGCCGGAACAGCAGCCGCTGGCGGGGGACTGTTCGACCACGGTGGCAGCCGTGGGCGGTGCACAACAGCTGCGGGTGGCGCAGGACGATGCCTGATCGCTGGCTGCCTGCTCATCTGATGCCTGCGCGTCTGTGGCCTGTTTCGCCTCGCGCAGCTCAACTCGCGCATCGCGAATCACCTGCCAGGCGGATTGCAGGAAGAGTGCGGCGATCGCAGCGCCCAGCAGCACGTCCGGCCAGCGGGAGCCCGTCCAGCCCACCAGTATCGCAGCGCCGAAGACCGAGGCATTGGCGATGATGTCATTGCGTGAACACAGCCAGGTGGAGCGCATGTTGAGATCATCCGACTTGAAGCGCCACAGCAGGCCGAAGCAGACCAGATTGACGGCCAGCGCCAGCAGGGCGAAGGCGCCCATGCCGTGTGCGGCGGGGGCGACGCCATGGAGGGCCTGATAGCCTGCCTCGCCAAGGACGATCACGCCCAGTGCCAGCATCACGATGCCTTTCACCAGCGCGCTCAACGCACGTTCACGCACGCTGCGGTGCAGGACGTAGAGGGTCAGGGCGTAGACGCTGGCATCGCCGAACATGTCGAGTGAATCCCCCAGTAGCGCGGTGGAACCCAGCCACCAGGCCGCGGTGAATTCGACGAAGAACATGCTGGCATTCAGCGCCAGCAGAATCTTCAGGACCTTGCCCTGTGAGGCTCTGAGCTCTGCCAGCTCGCCGGATTTGCTTTCGCAACAGCTTTTCATGGGTATTGGCCTCCTGTCGTGTTGATGACAGCATGGAGGTTATAGTCACTATAAGGTCAAGTCGGCTGATGAAACGATTGATGCATCGACATGCAACACATGGCGAGAGGAGAAGTCATCGATGACCGCAAGAGATTTCACACGGAAAGGGGAATCGCCCACGTCATCGCACGGCGAGGTGACGATGGGCATCGGCCAACTGGCCAAGGCGTCTGATGTCCAGGCGGTGACGATCCGCTACTACGAGAAGCAGGGGCTGTTGGCCCCGCAGCGGCGTGCGCCCAATGGCTATCGTGAGTATGGCAATGCACAGCTCAGGCGTTTGACCTTCATCCGCCGTTGTCGGCGGCTGGGGTTTTCGCTGGATGACATCCGCGCCTTGCTGGGCCTGGCGGACCAGCAGTCCTTGCCTTGCGATCAGATAGACGCGCGCATCGAGGCGCAGCTGGCCGAGGTGCGCAAGCGCCAGCGTGACCTCGCCGTCATGGAAGAAGAGTTGCAGCGCCTGACGCACTGCTGTGCCGGCGGGGTGATGGCACAGTGCCATATCGTCGAGACACTGTCCGAGGTCGAGGAGTAAGGCCCTGACAGACAGTTCATCTATCGCCAGGGCTGGGTCACGGGTTGGAGATCAGGCGGGTTCAGGCGGGGGCAAGGAGGATCAGACGCCGCAGGACTTGCGAGCGAGTTCCTCCGCGACCAGTTCCGTGACATCGATCAGTGTCTTGGCGGGGGCTGCGTCGTTGTCTGACGAGCTGACGGTGTTGACGGGAATCAGTGGCAGCTCGGTACAGGCCAGCAGCACGGTGTCTGCCGACAGGCTCTCCAGCAGAGCATGAAAGCGCTGGACCACGCTCGGGTCATCGCCGCCATGCGCCTTCACGTCATAGATGATCTGGTGCAGCAGGTGTGGGTCGGCGGGTACCTCGACTTCCACCACCTCTGTCAGTGCCCGATAGGGTGACCAGTCCCCCATGTCCGTCACGGACTTCGCGCCCAGCAGCGCCACCTTGCTCAAGCCGTCGCGCCGCACCCTGTCGATGACGACATCACTGAACGACACCAGCCGGACATTCAGCGCCAGAGCCTCCAGCTGGGGCTGATAGTAGTTCAGCGTATTGCAGGCGATGGCGTAGTAGTCGACATGCTCGGCGAGCTTGAGGGCGCTGTCGGCCAGCGCCTCCCACACCTGTTGGTCATGAGTCTCTAGTTCCATGGACAGCCCGAGCGCCGGCTGGGAGATCAGGTGGACGTGTGGGGCATCCAGATCTCCCCGATAGTCAGGTCCGATGCGGGCCTTGTTGGCGATCAGCAGCTTGTTCCAGAGATCCAGTCCGGCATCCGGGCCGGAGCCGGTGAGGATGCCGATCACGTTGCGTTGGCGCAGCTCAGTATCTTGCATGGCGGTGTCCGTCGTCTTGTTGCGGGGCAGGCAGTGAAGGTTCAGTCGAGGGCAGCTCAGTCAGGGGCAGCTCAGTCAGGGGCAGATCAGTTGGCTGAACTTGAGACTGAACTTGGGGCTGACGCTGACAGTGAGGAGCGCCCAGCGGGCGTGTTGCCGGTAGCTTCGTCCTGAACGCTCGCCTGGCCTGCCGGGCTGAAACGACGGCCCCAGCCGGTGGCGATGGAGACACTCATCACGGCCAGCAGGACCCAGGCGTAGAGCACCCAGGGCGTCAGGTCGAGCGGCATCAGGGCCGGCACGCCGGGGAAGGTTTCGGCGGCTTTCACGGACAGCCCGGAGGCGAACAGCAGCGCGGCGGACCAGGGCAGCGAATAGACCAGGGTGCAGGACATGCTGTCGATGATGTTGGCGCGACGGTAAGGACTCAGGCCGAAGCGTTCACCGACCGGTTTGGCGTAGGACAGGCCGACCGCGAGGATCGCCGGGGCATTGATGCTCATCAGCGAAGACATCAGCAGCGAGAGCCCGGCGGAGGAGGCTTCCGCGCCACGCGGTGTGCGCACGACACCTTTGAGCGCATTGATCAGCCTCTCACTGCCACCGCCATCGAGCATCAGACGAATGCCCGCCGACAGCAGGATCACCAGAATCGACAGGTCTGCCATCCAGCCGGCCACGCCATTGATCAGCGCACCATTCTCGACCGACACGAAACCGCTCAGGGTGTTGAGGCCGGTAAGTATCGCCACCACCATGCCGGACAGAATCCCCACGCTGGTGGCGAAGATCACATCGCCTTTCTTCATGGCCACGTAGATGGCGGCCAGGGCGGGCAGCAACATCACCAGGCCCTTGGGGTCCATGTGTTCGGCCAGCTGTTCATGCGCGATGATCAGCGGCGTTGTTTGCTGCGTCAGACTGATCAGCACCATCACCACCAGCGTGATGCTGCCGGCCACCAGCGTGAAGGGCAGTCGGGAACGAACCACGCCACCGATATCAGCGCCCTGACTCGCCGCCGAGGAGATGGTGGTGTCGGAGATGGGCGCCAGGTTGTCGCCGAAGGCACCGCCGCCCACGATGGCCCCTGCCAGCAACAGCGGGTCGGCTCCCAGCATGACGCCCGCGGGATAGAGCACGCCCATGCCCGCGGCGATGGTGCCGAAGCCGGTGCCTGCCGCGGTAGCGAACAGGGCGCAGGCGAGGAAGGTCACGACGAGGAAGGCCGTGCCGGTGGCGCCGGTGTGATAGGCCGCCCATAGAATGCCATCCACCAGTCCTGAGGAGCGCAGCACCGTGGCGAAGATGCCGGCAAAGATCCACGCCGCCACCGGGGCGATGGCCACCTTGCTGGCCATGCCCTTCATGATGGTGTCGCTGTAGACAGACTTGTCACGGGCAAACAGGAAGGTGACCAGCAGGCCGGCGAGAATGCCGACCCACATGCCCTGGATGGTCGGCTCCTCCAGGCTGGTGGCTACATAAATGGCTGTGGTGATGAAGCACAGGATGGGCAGGAACGAGACCCAGGGCCCGCCGTGGAACGTGAGTTTGGATGCAGGAGTCATGCGATAGCCTCTTTTATGGTTGTTACTATCTGCGTGTGAGGGACTTCTGCATTGCATCATTCGCTGGGCAGCCGCGGAATTTGACGACCTGACTCAAGGTGGCGCACTCAGACGCACTATCTGGTGCAGGCTGCGCCTGTCGCACTCTGGGTCATGGCGGGTGGGCGGCGTAGACTGAGGCTCTATCCCGCGCGAGACAGACCCATGAACGAAGACCTGGCCCTCAATCTGCGGCTGCTGTGCAGCTACTACCGATCCATCGCCGAGGTGAGTCGGCGGCTCGAGATCAGTCGGCCACAGTTCAATCGATACCTGAGCGGCCAATACCGGCCCGCTGCACATACACTGCGGCGGATCTGTGAGTTCTTCGGGGTGGAGGAGCACGAGATCCTGCTGCCCAATCGTCAGTTCCAGCGTCTGGTGCAGGTGCGCCCCAAGCCGCGCGAGAGTGAGGCCACGCGTGTGGAGAGCGAGCCGCTGGCGCAGCTGAGACGCTCGGGCGCCTCCGAGTTGGGCCGCTATGTGGGCCATTACTATGAGTACTATTTGTCGATGTCGTCGCCGGGGCGGATACTGCGGGGGCTGGTGTCCATCATCCAGCGCGAGGATGGCGTCTATTACCAGCGTCTTGAGCGCCTGGTCGAGCGCGAGTCGTCCGGTGTCGGCGTGTCACATTGCAAGTATCAGGGGATGGCGTTCTATCTGAGCGATCGCATCTTCATGACCGACTACGAGTCGATGACCGGCAATGAGATCACCCAGACCATTCTCTACCCGACCTTTACCAGCCGTGTGTCACGCCTCAAGGGGCTGCGAATCGGGGTATCGGCAAGCGGTGATCGCACGCCGGCCAGTACTCGCGTGCTGCTCGAATATCTCGGGCGTGACATCCGGGTTCGCTGCGCACTGAAGCAATGCGGTCTCTATCCCCTGGACAGCGACGAGATCGAGGATGCCATCCGCAATGAGATCCTCAATGACCAGGCGCCGGTGGGCGAGGGACCCTGGCATTTTCGCGCACGCAAGGATGACTGAAGGCCGCTGATCGCGCCCGCCTCTGTTGCCGAGCCTCGCCAGCCGCTACAATGCGCGCCATTCGTTTCGTTCTGCTATTCACCTAACAGTGCGCGCGGCGTGCCTCACGTCGAGCCGGATGCCTTTCAGCCCATGTCAGATTCCCAGATTGCCAAGGCGGCGGATGTTCGCCGTACATTCGCCATCATCTCTCACCCGGATGCGGGCAAGACCACCATCACCGAGAAGCTGCTGCTGTTCGGGAATGCCATCCAGATGGCCGGCTCGGTCAAGAGCAAGCGGGCCGATCGCCACGCGACCTCCGACTGGATGAAGATGGAGCAGGAGCGTGGCATCTCCGTGACCACCTCCGTGATGCAGTTCCCCTACAAGGACCGCATGGTCAATCTGCTGGATACGCCCGGGCACGAGGACTTCTCGGAAGATACCTACCGGACGCTGACGGCCGTCGACTCGGCGCTGATGGTCATTGACGGTGCCAAGGGTGTCGAGGACCGTACCATCAAGCTGATGGAAGTCTGTCGCCTGCGCACCACGCCGATCCTGACCTTCGTCAACAAGATGGACCGCGAGACGCGTGATCCCATCGAGGTAATGGACGAAGTCGAGACGGTCCTCAACATCCAGTGTGCCCCGATGACCTGGCCGATCGGCGTCGGCAAGGGTTTCAAGGGGGTCTATCACCTGCTCAATGACGAGATCCATCTCTACAAGCAGGGCCAGGGCAACCGCATCCCCGATGACGTGCGCATCAAGGGCCTCGACAGCCCCGAAGCCATCGAAGTGCTGGGCGAAGACCTGATCGAAGAACTGAGCATGGAAGTCGAGCTGGTGCGCGGCGCCTCTCACGAATTCGATCTCGAGGCCTATCGTCGCGGTGATCTGACACCGGTCTACTTCGGGACCGCCATGGGCAACTTCGGCGTACGCGAGATGCTGGATGGCTTCGTCGAATACGCGCCGCCGCCCCAGTCGCGTGATACCGATACCCGTGAAGTCACGGCCCATGACGAGCGCTTCACCGGCTTCGTGTTCAAGATCCAGGCCAACATGGACCCGAAACACCGTGACCGCGTGGCCTTCCTGCGCGTCTGTTCCGGCAAGTACGAGAAGAACATGAAGATGCGTCACGTGCGCATCAACAAGGACGTCAAGATTCCTGACGCCCTGACCTTCATGGCGGCGGACCGCTCCCACGTGGAAGAGGCCTGGCCGGGTGACATCATCGGTCTGCACAACCACGGCACCATCCAGATCGGCGATACCTTCACCATGGGGGAAGACATGCGCTTCACCGGCATCCCTCACTTCGCGCCGGAACTGTTCAAGCGGGTACGCCTGAAGGACCCGCTGAAGATGAAGGCGCTGCAGAAAGGGCTTCAGCAGCTCTCCGAAGAGGGGGCGACCCAGGTCTTCCAGCCGTTCGACAACAATGACCTGATCGTGGGCGCCGTGGGCACCCTGCAGTTCGATGTGGTCGCTCACCGTCTGAAGGAAGAGTACAAGGTCGAGTGCATGTATGAAGCGGTGAACGTGCAGACGGCGCGCTGGATCTATTGCGATGACACCAAGATGCTTGAGGACTTCAAGCGCAAGGCCAGCGCCAATCTCGCCTACGATGGCGGCGGCTTCCTGACCTATATCGCGCCGACTCGCGTCAATCTGCAGTTGACGCAGGAACGTTGGCCGGACATCACCTTCCGCGCCACCCGCGAGCACTGAGACGGCTCAGGGGGGATGACCGAGTGGCTCGCACTCGAGTGGCCCGCACCCGAGTGGCCCGCACCCGAGTGGCTCTGGTGCCTGACGAGGCCATCTCCGAGGCCCCCTGACCGATTCAGGATTGATACGAGCGCCGCCCCTAGGGGCGGCGTTCGTGCTTTCGGGCTGGACGTGTCCTCAAACGTTAGCCACACCAACTCAAGGTCGATGACTTTGGCCGCATACTCCCTTGCGAAAGACATGGGGATGGCCAGCGACGCAGGCAGTCACAGGGCGCATGCCTTGGCCTGACAGACGCATGACCCTAAGGGGCATGTCGGTCGCGACAGGACAACAACAATCATCAGGAGGTGGGGCTATGGCCGGTTTCATGAAGGAATTCCGCGATTTCGCGGTCAAGGGCAATGTCGTCGACATGGCGGTGGGCATCATCATCGGGGGGGCGTTCACGCTGATCGTGAAGAGCCTGGTGGGTGACATGCTCAATCCCTTGATCGGACTCTTGATCGGGGGCGTCGATTTCTCCAACTTCTTCTTCGTGCTCAAGGAAGGGGCTCAGGCGGCTCCCTATGTCAGTCTGGAGGCTGCGAGGGATGCGGGGGCCGTGACACTGAACTATGGACTGTTCATCAATGCCATCATCAGCTTCGCGCTGGTGGCGCTGGCCGTCTTCGTGTTGATCCGTCAGATCAACAAGCTCAAGAAGGAAGCCGAAGAAGCGCCGGAAGAGATCACCGACAAGGACTGCCCGTACTGTCTTTCCAAGGTGCCGCTGGCGGCGACCCGTTGTGGCCATTGCACCTCCGAGCTGGCGCCGGTAGCGCCGGTGGAGGCGGCCTAGGCCATCTGTGCCAGTCACGATGGCTGACAGAGCGACATCGACAAACGAAGGGACCGGCCACCAGGCCGGTCCCTTCGTTTGTCTGTCACTGGCTGATATAGCACGATGGCAGCACGACCATTACCGGGATATTGCATGTTGATCGATAGTCACTGCCATCTGGATTTTCCCGTCTTCGCTCAGGATCGTGACGCGGTCATCTCGCGTGCCGTGAATGAGAGTGTGTCGAGGTTCGTGGTGCCATCCACCACGGTGGCCAGCTTCGCGGACGTGCTGGAACTCGTACAGTCATCCCCGCGTATCTTCGGTGCCCTGGGGTTGCATCCCTATTTTCTGTCCGAGCATGGCGAGAGCGCGCTGGCGGCGCTTCATCAGGCCCTCGATCAGCATGCTGGCGAGATCGTCGCGTTGGGCGAATGCGGCTTCGATGCGCGACTGGCCGATCATGACGCCCAATGGCAGCTGTTCGAGGCCCAGCTGAGCATGGCACGCGAATTCTCCCTGCCTGTCATCGTGCATTGCGTGCGTGCCAATGACGAAGTGGCCAAGCGGCTCAAGAACGCGCGCCTCACCCGGGGCGGCATCATTCATGCCTTTGCGGGCAGTCAGGTTCAGGCTGAGCGCTTTCTCGAGCTCGGTTTCGTGCTGGGGCTGGGCGGCAGCGTGACCTACCCGCGTGCCCGCAAACTGCGGGGAGTCGTGGCGTCATTGCCGGAGGATGGCTTCGTGCTGGAGACCGACAGCCCCGACATGCCGTTGCAGGGCTTTCAGGGGCAACGCAATGAACCGGCCAGGGTGGCGGAGGTGGCAAGGAGTGTGGCATCGCTGCGTGAGTCCACTCTGGAGGCCATCAGCGAGACGACCAGCCGCACCGTGCAGCGTATTCTTCAACTGAGCGCCTGATCTAGACTGAACCCAGCACCTCGGCAGCACTGTGCCACGGGATTCAGGAGATCGCGTCATCATCGGTAACTCAATGCCTCGTAGAACGTCTGCTCATCCGCGATCGGATTCTGACAAGTCCGTACGCGCCTCCTTGAGGCAAGGCCCGCCCCGGGAGCCCCGCCATCGTCTGTGGCTGATACCGCTTCTGCTGATTGCCTCTGTTCTTGCCACCGCCTGGCTGGGCATCAGTCAGATACAGCAACTGAGAGCAGGAGAGCAGGACGCGGCGCGTCAGCGCATCACCATGTGGGCCCAGGCCAGCCAGCGAGCCCTAGAAGGTCAGTTGCGCGAGCATGGCGATTGGCAAGAGGCCACCGAGGAGTTCCTGCGTTTGCCTGCCCCGAACCCTGAGTGGCTGGACTACATGTACGGGCCCGAGTTCTCGATCAATACGGGGATCCATCTCGTCGGGGCCATCAGAGGAAATGGCAAGGCCGCTGTCTGGCAGGAGCGACGTCCGGGGCTTGAGTCCGATGATTGGCAGGGGGCTCAGCCGCTTGCGTGGCGCCGCGCCATGGCCCCCTTGATCGAGAAGGCTCGCCAGACCCCGACGCGATCCGTCATCGCCTGGATGGTGCTGAACGGGCGGGCCTGGCTGGTGGGCGTGCATGGGCTCTATGCGGATGAAGACGCGCTTCCTTCACGGGAAGAGCAGGGCATGCTGGTGTTCGGGGTCCCCATGCGCCCGGAGTTGCTCAGCGAATCATCCGCTTCCCTGGGAGTGGAAAGACTCGAAGTCGTCAGTCAGTCACGCCAGATGAGCGGGGAAGCCGCTCTCGTCTGTAGCGACCTGCCGGCCATGAAGCGCTTCGATGAGCATGCTGCCATGGCCTGCTGGCAGGATGCAGATGACGTCACCGCGATGCTCAGGCAATTGGGAGCGCCCTTGGGGGCCTTGAGTCTGGTCATCGTGTTGGCGAGTATCGCGACAGGCGGCATGCTGTGGCGCGATCAGCGCCGTCGTCGAGATTGGGCAGCGCAGGGCCTGCAGCGTGAAGCTCAGCTTGAGCAGCATCTTGCCCTGAACGAGCGGTTTCTGGCATTGCCGCATGAAGCGCACAATCCCCAGCACGCCTTGGCTACCTTGTCCGGCTATCTGCGTCGGGTACGAGAGATGACGGGAGCAGAAGTCATCATCTATCGGCGCGAGGTGGGCAACCCCAACGCAGGTTACCTGATCGTCGAGAGTCGTGATGAACGGGAATGGTTGAGTAGTGTCTCGTTGCGGCGTGACCCTCTGTGGCGATTGCCGGCCGGGCGGATCGTGGCCAATCGTGCCACGAATGTGGACGCGTCCACCGAGGAGAGTGCCCAACTGCTGTGCCAGCGTCTCGGGGCGACCCAGCTGCTGGGCTATTCCGTCTCGCCGCATCCCGGTCGCAGCGAGCTGCTGCTGGTCGCCAGTCGTGGTCAGGCGCTGGAGGAAAGCCTGATGATGCCGGTGCTGGACAGAACCCTGAATGCCTTGATCATTCGTGGACTGGAGCAGGAGCGCTTGCTGCTCCAGCAGCAGGTGCTGCAGGAGCGCGAGACGGATACCGACACCGGGCTATTGAGTCGTGAAGGCATGCTGCGCTTGATCAAGCTGCGTATCGATCAGTTGGGTCGTGTCTCGGGGCTTGATGGTTTCGTGCTGATGGCATTGCGTATCGGCGGGCTGCAGGAGCTCTATGAGCATGCGGGGCCGGAGGCGGGCAATCGCCAGCTGGAGTTGCTGCAACGTCGACTGGACCCCTTGCTGGGCACATCAGGCCATGTCGCACGTCTGGAGACGGATCGTCTCTTGATCATGGTGCCACGACGGCTGCTCGAGGCCGCGCGGGGCGGCATCTGCGGCTGGCTGGATATGCTTCTGGTGGCGGTACGTCACAAGGTGTCGCTCAACGGCGAGGATATCTATCTGCTGCCCAGCCTCGGCATCAGTCGCTTTCCCGAGGATGGTGAGCAGATGGATGCGCTGGTCTATCGCTGTGAGCGCGCATTGCACGACACGCTTCAGCTCAATCGCGAGTGGCACTTCTTCGATGAAGAGGCCGAACGAGAAGTCAGGCGTCTCAAGCAGCTCGAAGCGGAATTCGTCGAGGGATTGCAGCAGGACCAGCTGCGGCTTCATCTGCAGCCGATCGTCGATGGACGGGATGGATCCCTCGTGCTTTCCGAGGCGCTGGTGCGTTGGCAGCATCCGGAGCATGGTCTGCTGGGCTCCGGCGACTTCATGCCAATCATCGAATCCGCCAACCTAGATGTGGCCCTGGGGCGCTGGGTCATCAAGGAGAGCATTGCCACCCTGATCCGTGTGCATGACGCCGGTCATGCGCTGCATCTCAGCGTCAATGTCACGGTCAGACACATGATGGACGAGCGATTTCTGGCGGATCTCAAGAGGCTGTTCCAACGGCCTGAGCTGTGTCGCCAACTGACCATCGAGCTGGTGGAGAGTCAGCTGCCGGAAGATATCCAGAGTCTGGCCATCCTCTTCCAGCGCATTCGCTCACAGGGTGTCGCCCTGGCACTTGATGATTTCGGGACCGGGTACTCGTCCCTGTCGCAATTGCAGCAACTGCCGTTCGACAAGGTGAAGATTGATCGGCAATTCGTGGTCGCGATGGATACCGACAAGGGGCGGGCGATGATTGATGCGATGCTGGGACTGGGGGAGGCCTTCCATCTGGCCGTGGTGGCGGAGGGTATCGAGACCCCTGAGCAACGCACGGCGCTTCTGGCACGCGGCTGTCATCTTCATCAGGGCTATCTCTACTCGCGTCCCCTGCCGTCCGAGCAACTGATCCAGCATCTCAAGGCCGGCAAGCAATGGTTGCCGGCCAGCGTCACTGGCGAATTGGGCTAGCGGTCTCGGCTCTCCCGCTTCGAGATGCCCAGGCCTTGACTCAGCCGGATGCTGCCAAGGTCAGCCTCTGATACAGCCAGGTATTGAGACAGACAGGCCCCGACGAATCGCTTCGCCGGGGCCTGTCTGTCATGACGCCGCAGGCGGCTATCCAAGCCAGCCGTGGCGTCCGTGTCACGGCTGGCAGCGCTGCCTGGTGCTCATGTCTTCAAGCTCATGTCTTCAAGCTCATGTCTTCAAGTTCACGCCTTCAAGTTCACGCCTTGAGCTGTTCCGGGTCACGTCGCTCCAGCGGATAGGGCAGCGGGGCGCGGTGCAAGGGCTCCCCAGTCTCGAGGATCAGGGGGACTTCCTCATCGCGCAGGCTCACCACCGCCAGCACTTCCAGGCTGCCATCGGCATTGTTGGCGACCCGCAGGATCTCACCCATGGCCTTGCCTTCTGGCGAGACCACCTTGCCGCCCGGCTGCGGCAGAGGAGTGACCGGCTCCGCCGTCAGGCGCTGCAGGCGCTTCTTGACCTGACCACGGAAGTGGGCGCGGGCCACGACTTCCTGACCGGTATAGCACCCCTTCTTGAAGCTGATGGCCGCCAGCGCTTCCAGGTTGAGCATCTGCGGCAGCCAGGCATCCGTCTGCTCCGAGTCCACCCACTGCAGGCCGGCACGAATGTCCTCGCGTGCCCAGTGATTCTCGTCACCGATGTTGATGCCGCCATCGAGCAGTGCACGGCTGAGTCGGGTCACCTGCGCATCAGAGCCGACCAGTACGCCTCGTGCCATCTCTGCCCCCGGCTGGCAGGCAAGCACGGCATCCGGGGTTGCCAGCATGGCAAAATCATGCGGGCCAAGCGCGGTGTGCTGTGAGGAGGCAGCGTCGGCCAGTTGCTCGGCCGCCCGGGTCAGGGCGGGCTCTCCCGTGAGCCCCACGACCACGCTATCCTCCCGGACCTCGAGACTCACCTTGTAGAAGGGCGCGAACTTGGCAAGGTGTGCGCGCAGGGGCTCCGCCGTGCCCGTCGGCATCAGCAGCCACAGGCAATCCTCGCTGAGACGCATCAGCTGGGCCATCGCCAGAATCCGCCCCTTGGGAGTGCAGAAGGCGGTCAGCGGAGCGAGTGAGCCATCCACCAGCGCAAGCTGCTGCGAGGTCTGTCCCTGGAGAAAGCGCTCACCATCCGCGCCATTGACCGCGAGTACCTCGAAGCAGGAGAGGGGCGTGAGACTCCCGGCGCCATCGGTCTCGGGGGCAAGCGGCGACTCGGGGGCAAGCTTGCCCTCCTGTGTCGCGTGAAAGCCGTGGGCTTGCATCAGGGTCTTGAAGTCAGTCATGTCGCGCTATCCTGTCGCAAAGGAGGGGTCCGCCGCAGGCGGTTCAATGCCTGAGAATTGCCAGCGGTACATTCGATGCAGGCATTGTCACGCGGCAGTGGTCAGCTGTCAGCCCCCGGCAGGGCAACACGGCATCTTTCGGGGGCATCCACTGGCATGAAAGCCTGAGGCGACTCGCTGGCATGCATGGGGGAGCCCTCGTCAAACGTGGTATTCTTGGCGGTTTGATCGCGCCTGCGATCCTTTTTATCCAGCGAGACAGGAATCACGAGATGGCCAGCTTTTCCCTTACATTGATCGGTGTCGAGAGCGTCAAGGATGTCAACAAGGTCACCACTGCCTTGATGATGATGGACGGGGTCAAGGAGGCCGAGGTCGGGCGTGGCTTTGCCGAGGTCGAAGGGCAGGTGCGGTATGACGCCGTGGTCAAGACCGTCGAGAAGGCGGGTTACAAGGTGAAGTGAGCGCTCTGCTCGCCAGCAGGCTTGGATGCGTCTCGCGAGAGTCCACGACAAGGAGGTAGTGCATGAGCATCGAGGTGATTACCCGCAAGGCTGGCAGCTTCGTCCATCGGGTTCAGGTCGCGAGCTTCGAGGAACTGCTGGTGGATGTGCCCACCGTGGTGGGTGGCGAGGACAGTGCGCCGGACCCGCACGACTACTTTGATCTCTCGCTGGGTGCCTGCAAGTCGATCACCGTGTTGATGTATGCGCGGCGCAAGGGGCTGCCACTCGCGTCCATCGTGACCACGGTGGACCGTGATGACAGTGATGAGCGTCGCGCAGGTGAGAACGCGGAGTATCGTCTGAGCGTCAGCATGCACTTCCAGGCCGAGGATGGTGCGGAACTCGATGAGGCGACGCGTCAGCGCCTGCTCGAGATTTCCGAGCGTTGCCCCATCCATCGACTGATGACCAGCACCCGGGTCAGTGTGACGAGTCGCGAGATATCACCCGAGTAGGGCGCGGTGTCCTTTCGCAAGTCTGGCCGCCACCGTCAGTTGAAGAGCGGCATGACCGCCACCATTGAGAGCGCATGAGCAAACCATTTCGCATCAATTCCAAGTTCAAGCCAGCCGGTGATCAACCGGCTGCCATCGAGAAGCTGATCACTGGCCTGGAAGCGGGTCTTGCGCATCAGACGCTTCTGGGTGTGACCGGCTCGGGCAAGACGTTCACCGTCGCCAACATCGTGGAGCGTCTGCAGCGCCCCGCGATCGTGATGGCGCCCAACAAGACGTTGGCAGCCCAGCTCTATGGCGAGTTCAAGTCGTTCTTCCCTGACAACGCCGTCGAGTACTTCGTCTCCTATTACGATTATTACCAGCCCGAAGCCTATGTCGCGTCCTCGGATACCTTCATCGAGAAGGACGCCTCGATCAACGACCACATCGAGCAGATGCGCCTGTCGGCGACCAAGGCGCTGCTGGAGCGGCGCGATGCGATCATCGTGGTCTCCGTCTCGGCGATCTACGGCCTGGGTGACCCGGATCAGTACCTGAAGATGCGTCTGCACTTCAATCGTGGTGAGCAGATCGACCAACGCGGCTTTCTCAGGCGCCTGGCGGAGCTGCAGTACACCCGCAACGACATGGATTTCCGGCGCGGTACCTATCGCGTGCGTGGCGACGTGATCGACATCTTCCCGGCGGACTCCGAGGAGCAGGCCGTGCGTGTCGAGCTGTTCGATGACGAGATCGACTCCATCCGGCTGTTCGATCCGCTGACCGGTGAAGTGGCCGAGTCGGTGCCGCGCATGACCATCTACCCCAAGAGCCACTACGTGACGCCGCGCGAGACCATCGTCGCCGCGGTCGATCACATCAAGGAAGAGCTGGTCGAGCGCCTCGATTACCTGCGCAAGCACGACAAGCTGGTCGAGGCACAGCGTCTGGAGCAGCGTACCCTCTACGACATCGAGATGATGATGGAGCTGGGCTACTGCAACGGCATCGAGAACTACTCGCGCTATCTGTCCGGGCGTGACCCCGGCAATGCGCCGCCGACCTTCTTCGATTACCTGCCCAAGGACGCGCTGGTCTTCATCGACGAGTCCCACGTCAGCGTGCCTCAGGTCGGCGGGATGTATCGCGGTGACCGTTCACGCAAGGAGACGCTGGTCGAATACGGCTTCCGTCTGCCGTCGGCGCTGGACAATCGCCCGATGAAATTCGAGGAGTGGGAAAGCATCCTGCCGCAGACCGTCTTCGTCTCGGCGACGCCCGGTACCTATGAAGAAGAGCATGCCGGGCAGGTGGTGGAGCAGGTCGTCCGTCCCACGGGGCTGCTTGATCCGGTCATCGAGGTGCGCTCTGCCTCGACCCAGGTCGATGACGTGCTCTCCGAGATCAAGGCGCGCACCGAGGTCGGTGAGCGCGTTCTGATCACCACGCTGACCAAGCGCATGGCGGAAGACCTGACCGAGTATCTGGGAGAGCACGATGTTCGGGTGCGCTATCTGCACTCGGATATCGACACCGTCGAGCGCGTCGAGATCATCCGAGATCTGCGCCTTGGCAAGTTTGATGTGCTGGTCGGCATCAACCTGCTGCGTGAGGGCCTTGATATCCCGGAAGTCTCGCTGGTGGCGATCCTGGATTCCGACAAGGAGGGCTTTTTGCGCTCCGAGCGCTCCCTGATCCAGACCATCGGCCGTGCGGCACGCAACGCCAACGGCAAGGCCATTCTGTATGGCGATCGCATCACCGATTCCATGCAGCGTGCGATAGCCGAGACGGAGCGCCGCCGTGAGAAGCAGATGGCCTTCAATGAAGAGCACGGCATCACGCCGCGTACCATCACCAAATCGGTGGCGGATATCATGGAAGGTGCCCAGGCACCGGGACGCAAGAGCAGTCGTCGCAAGGGCAACGAGCGACAGGTGGCGGAAGAGACGCCGGACTATGCGGCTCTGGCGGCTCAAGGCCCTCAGGCACTCGAGAAGGAAATCAGCCGGCTGGAAGATGCCATGTTCGCGGCGGCCAAGAATCTCGAATTCGAGGAAGCCGGTCGACTGCGCGATCAGATCAATGACGTGCGCAACCGCCTGCTCGCGCTGGGCTGACGCTACTCTCCATCCCCCAGCATTCGCGTTGCTAAAGGCATGACCCTGCGCGCCCGACGATGTCACCCATCGTCGGGCGCGTGGCGTTCAGGCCTGGCAGGTATCTGACGGGGAGGTGCCATCAGCAGGTTATCCCGTTATCTTGTCTATTGTGTCGCAGATCATCATATTGCAGCTCAGTGCATGGCTCAGGGGCAACCGGTTGCCTCGGGAGGGCGGCAGGATTGCTTTTCCTACAACCTTGGGCGTAGCCGGGGTGGGTGCAGCAATGCGACCTGATGGTGCAAGTGAAGAGGGAATTCCTGTCAACTGCGTCTTCACATACGCCAATGACTGGCTTTCATCGTCAATGCCAACGATTGTCTGGCCAGAATGGAAAGCGCAGTCTTTTTCGCTATTGGTAGGGCCTTGGCCTGCATTCATGAGCGCTCAAACGGTCGCTTTACATGCGTATTCGCTGCTGCCAATAATGCTTTCAAGGCATTCCTGGCGTCGCGAGTCGCCTGCCTGATGGCTGGCGGCGGCGGACAAGGTCAGCGAATGACAGCGATTGTCGCCAGTCCTTTTCGGGCGGCGCAATGCTGCCGCAAGGCACCCGTCAGGTCTGCCCGGCCGTAGTACAACAATAATCGGGAACAGGAATTCTCATCATGATGCGCAGGTCTCTTCTCGCTCTCGGTATCGCCGCGGCGATGTCCACCCAGGCTCAGGCAGATATCACCATCGCCATGGCAGGCCCGGTCACGGGGCCGGTCGCCCAGTACGGTGACATGCAGTTCATCGGTGCCGAGATGGCCATCGAGCGGATCAATGCCGCCGGCGGCGTCGACGGCGAGATGCTCAAGGGCGTCAAATACGACGACGCCTGTGATCCCAAGCAGGCGGTGGCGGTCGCCAACCAGATCGTCAATGACGGCGTCCAGTACGTGATCGGCCACCTGTGCTCCAGCGCGACGCAACCGGCCTCGGACATCTACGCCGAGGAAGGCGTGATGATGATCACGGCGGCGTCCACCAGTCCGACCATCACCGAGCAGGGCTATGAGCTGGTCTTCCGCACCATCGGCCTGGACTCGCTGCAGGGGCCGGTTGCGGGGCGCTATATCGCCGAGACGATCAAGCCCAAGCACATGGCCGTGATCCACGACAAGCAGCAGTACGGGGAGGGTATCGCCACCGGCGTGCGCGATACCGTCGAGGAAGCGGGTATCGATGTGGTGCTGTTCGAGGGCATCACGGCGGGTGACAAGGATTTCTCGGCACTGATCTCCAAGCTCAAGAAGGAGAACGTCGACTTCGTCTACTACGGCGGCTATCACCCGGAACTGGGCCTCTTGCTGCGTCAGTCGCGTGAGCTGGGCTTTGACGCGCCCTTCATGGGGCCGGAAGGGGTCGGGAATCCGGACATTTCCAAGATTGCCGGCCAGGCCTCGGAAGGTCTGTACGTGACACTGCCGCCGGCCTTCGAGAATGACCCGAAGAACGCGGATCTGGTCGCGGCCTTCAAGGACAAGGAGCAGGACCCTTCCGGTCCGTTCGTCATGCCCGCCTACACCGCAGTGGAGCTGATCGCCGATGGCATCAAGGGCGCCGACTCCACCGACCCCTATGATGTCGCGGAATATCTCAAGGCCAACAGCTTCGACACGCCCATCGGCAAGGTCGAATACGATGAGAAGGGCGATCTGAAGGACTTCAACTTCGTCGTCTACAACTGGCACGCCGACGGTACCAAGAGCGAAGCGGCACATTGATCAGCGGCTGATATCAGCACTCGCTGCGGTCTCGTGACCTGTCATGAGGCCCGGCGGATCAATGCCGACACGCTGTCCCGTCATGCCGCGTGGCATGGCGGGCCTCTCCGTTCGGTCGAGTTCATGGCGATGCAACATCGCCGTGCCTTCCCGTCGTCGTCGCGCATGCGGCATTTCCCTGACAGTCTCCGGCCACAAGCCGATTACTGTCGCGGCCAAGGGTCGTTTCAATGGAAGACATCCTCTACTTCCTGCAGCAGGTCATCAATGGCCTGACCATCGGCAGTACCTATGCCTTGATCGCCATCGGCTACACGATGGTCTACGGCATCATCGGCATGATCAATTTCGCCCACGGCGAGATCTACATGATCGGCACCTACGTGACCTTCATCGTCATCGCGGCGCTGGGCATGCTGGGCATCGCCAACCCCTTCTTTCTGATGGCGGCCGCCTTGCTGGTGGCGGTGCTGGTGTCCTGTGCCTACGGTTTCGCCGTGGAGCGGGTGGCCTATCGCCCGGTGCGAGGCTCCAAGCGTCTGATCGCGCTGATCTCGGCGATCGGCATGTCAATCTTCCTGCAGAATTACATGCGTCTGGCCCAGGGCTCGCGGGACATGGCGATCTCCAGCCTGATTCCGGGCGGCTGGGAGTTCGGGCTGGAAAGCTTCGCGGTCAATCTGTCCTACATGCAGGTGATCATCTTCAGCGTCACGCTGGTGTGCATGCTGCTGCTGTCATCGTTCATCTCGCGCTCGCGCCTGGGGCGTGCCTGTCGTGCCTGCTCCCAGGATGCCGGCATGGCGAGTCTGCTGGGCATCAATACTGACATGATCATCTCGATGACCTTCGTGATCGGGGCGGCGCTTGCCGCCGTGGCGGGACTGCTGCTCGGCATGTACTACGGCGTGGTCAACCCCTACATCGGCTTCCTGGCCGGGCTCAAGGCGTTCACGGCGGCGGTGCTGGGCGGTATCGGCAGTATCCCCGGCGCGATGCTGGGTGGCCTGCTGCTGGGCGTCGCGGAGGCGCTGACCGGCGGCTATCTGTCCACGGAATACAAGGACGTGGTGGCCTTCGGACTGCTGATCCTGATTTTGCTGTTCCGTCCCTCCGGGATTCTCGGCAAGCCCGAAGTGGAGAAGATCTGATGCCCAAGCTTGCGAAACAGACTCTGAAGACAGCGGGCACCTCGCCCGCCGAGACGATTCCGCCACAGCCTTCCTATCGTCGTCCCTGGTGGTCGGCACTTGCGGCCGCCGTGTTGACTCTCGTGCTGGGTGGCTCGGTACTGGGGGTGCAGCTCGAGTCCACCGGTATCACCACCACGGTACGCTTGATGGGCATGGACACCTGGGGCTGGTTGCTGGCCGCGTCACTGGCCGTCTTCCTGCACCAGCTGGTGCGGCCACAGATCGAGGAATGGCGTGCGCGTACCCGCAAGCCATCACGTTTCCGCGTCCCCGACGTGATGAGCGGTCAGAAGCGTCAGCTGTGGATCATGTTGGCCATCGGTGCGCTGCTGATCTTCCCGTTTCTGTCCAACCGCTCGGCGGTGGATCTCGCGACCCTGACGCTGATCTACATCATGCTGGGCCTGGGGCTCAACGTGGTGGTGGGTCTCGCGGGACTGCTGGATCTCGGTTACGTGGGCTTCTATGCCGTCGGCGCCTATACCTACGCACTGCTCAATAGCTACCTGGGCTTCAGCTTCTGGGAAGCGCTGCCCATCGCGGGGTTGATGACGGCGCTGTTCGGCTATCTGCTCGGCTTCCCCGTGCTGCGGCTGCGGGGTGACTACCTGGCCATCGTGACGCTGGGCTTCGGCGAGATCATCCGTATCCTGCTCAACAACTGGACGGAGCTGACCGGCGGCCCGAATGGCCTCGCGCGCATACCCAAGCCGACCTTCTTCAATCTCGAGTTCTCGCGGCGAGCCGATGAGGGCAACATCGCCTTCCATGAGTTCTTCGGCATCGACTACGACCCGGCCTTCAAGGTGATCTATCTGTACCTGCTGGCCTTGATCCTGGTGCTGATCACGCTGTTCGTGATCTATCGGCTGTTGCGCATGCCCATCGGGCGGGCGTGGGAGGCGCTGCGCGAGGATGACATCGCCTGCCGTTCACTGGGCATGAATCCCACCGGCATCAAGCTCTCGGCCTTCACGATCGGGGCGAGTTTCGCGGGCTTCGCCGGTGCCTTCTTCGCCGCTCGTCAGGGCTTCATCAGTCCCGAGTCCTTCACCTTCATCGAGTCGGCGATCATTCTCGCCATCGTGGTGCTGGGCGGGATGGGCTCGCAGCTAGGCGTCATCCTGGCGGCGATCGCCATGACGCTGTTGCCGGAGCTGGCCCGTGAGTTCAATGAATATCGCATGTTGCTGTTCGGGCTGATGATGGTGCTGATGATGGTGTGGCGTCCTCAAGGCCTGGTGCCGCTCAAACGACCGCAGATGGAGCTCGACCGTGGCTGACGCACATGACAAGCAAGCATTCGACAATGAGGCGCCAGCTGTTTCCTCACACCGCCGGGCACGCGCCGAGGGCGGGGCACCGCTGCTGGACGTACGTGATCTCACCATGCAGTTCGGTGGCCTCAAGGCCGTGGACGGCGTGACGCTTCAGGTACATCCGGGCGAGGTGGTATCGGTCATCGGGCCGAATGGTGCGGGCAAGACAACCGTCTTCAATTGTATCTCCGGCTTCTATCAGCCCACCGGCGGCGAGGTGTATTTCCAGAATCGCGCCATGCATCGCCTGCCGGGGTACCGGATCGCCCAAGCTGGCATGGTACGCACCTTCCAGAACGTGCGGCTGTTCAAGGAGATGACGGTCATCGAGAACCTGCTGGTGGCGCAGCACATGCACGCCGAGCGCAATCTTCTCAAGGGCCTGTTCAGGACGCCGGGCTATCGCCGCAGTGAAAAGGCGCTGATGCAGCATGCCGGTGACTGGCTGGAGCGAGTCGGTCTGCTCGAATTCGCCGATCGCGAGGCCGGCAATCTGGCCTATGGGCAGCAGCGGCGACTCGAGATCGCGCGATGCATGGTGGCCAGGCCACGGCTGCTGATGCTGGATGAGCCAGCGGCTGGCCTCAACCCCAACGAGACCCGGGATCTCGATGACCTGATCGTCAGCCTGACCCGCGATGAGGGCATCTCGGTGCTGTTGATCGAGCATGACATGAGTCTGGTGATGGGCATCTCGGATCACATCTACGTGGTCAATCAGGGTCAGCCGCTGGCGGATGGCTGCCCGGATGACATTCGACGCAACGATGCCGTGATCAAGGCCTATCTGGGGGAGGAATGAGCATGAGTGAGCATGTTGATGCAGTCATGCCAGAGACTGTGCCTGCCAGCGAGGCACTTGCGCCGCGGGATGCCATGCTGGCGCTCGAGCATCTGACGACACATTACGGGCCGGTGCAGGCACTCAATGATGTCTCGCTGGCCGTGGGGCAGGGCGAGATCGTGACGTTGATCGGTGCCAACGGCGCCGGCAAGACGACGCTTTTGATGTCGATCTGTGGCGATCCGCGTCCGACCAGCGGGCGGGTGTGGTTCGAGGGCGAGGAGATCACCGGCACACCCACGGCGCGCGTGATGCGTGGTGGGCTGTCGGTGGTGCCGGAAGGTCGCCGCATCTTCACCGGCATGACGGTGGAGGAGAATCTTGCCATGGGCGGCTATTACCAGAGCAAGGAGGAGAACGAACGCAGCATCGAGCATGTGCTGGGGCTCTTCCCGCGCCTCAAGGAGCGCTTCCAGCAGCGCGGCGGCACCATGTCCGGTGGCGAGCAGCAGATGCTGGCCATCGGGCGTGCCTTGATGAGTCGGCCGCGGCTGTTGTTGCTCGATGAGCCATCGCTGGGGCTGGCGCCCATCGTGATCGGGCAGATCTTCGAGATCGTCGAGCAGCTGCGCGAGCAGGGCACCACCATCTTCCTGGTAGAGCAGAACGCCCATCGTGCCCTGTCGATCGCCGATCGTGGCTATGTGCTGGAGCATGGTCGAGTGGTGCTGGCGGACAGCGGCAAGGCGCTGCTGGCCAATGACGAGGTCCGCCGCGCCTATCTTGGCGGCTGAGAGGTCTGGCACGTGATTCGCTGTCGCGTCTCACCGGAGGAAGGCAATGCAACAGAACGCGCCCCTGTCACTGAACCCTCGGTGGCAGGGGCGCTTTCTTGAGGACGCGATGCAGGGTGCGAGCCAGGGGGCGGGTAAAAGTGGCGTGAATGGCTTACGCCGAGAGAGGTGTCACGAATTCTTCCGGAGCATAGGCGACGCCGTCATGGATACGATAATGATCGGTAGGGCCGGAGACCTGGCAATTGCTGACGCAGGCCTGGCTGGCCGGAAGCTGGCGCAGCGGATAGCGCACACCGGATTGACACAGTTCCAGCATCTTCTTGAGCGCGCTGCGCTCACAGAAGCCGCACAGGCATTCAAGGGCATTGTCGAGACAGTCTTCCTCGCTCATGCCTGCCCCATAGATGCGCTTGTCATCACAGACGACGAACCCGAGCGCTCCGGGGAGAGGGGTGGTTGGCATGTCGTCTGCCGTATCGGGTACTGCACTGAGAATGTTATCGGCCATGATGAACCTCATCGTGATGGGGGTTCCGGCGTCTCCTCGCCAGTCGCAAGCGTGTGGACCCATGACCCTCTCTGGTCATGTCTGTACCCAGAGTAGACGGCCGTTGGCATAGTGCCATGCAACACCGCTCCAAGTGTCAGGGAAGTGTCGATGCTGCGGCAGCAATGTGACAGATGAATGACGATTGGATGACGAAAATTCCCCAGTTCACCGGGCCTGACAGGGCGTCGATTGGCGATAGCGCGTGTTGAGGGCCAGCAGGATCGCGGCGCTTTCCGCATTAAACTGGCCACTGATGGCCCCGGGGCGAAAGTGCGCCTGAAACGCGGCGATCGCCATCCAGGGCCGCTCGGCCTCCACTGGATAACCATAGTGGGCGAGCGCCGCGATCAAGGTCTTCTCCGCGGGCAGTCCATCGCTGGCCATCTGTCGTCGAAAGCAGCTGACGTCGGCATCCCGTGGCCAGGCCCCGATGCCGGCTTCATGCAGACGGCGCCAGGGGAAGCGCGGGCCCGGGTCGGTCTTGCGGTCCGGGGCGATGTCGGAATGTCCGACGACATCCACCGCCTTGATGTCATGGCGGCGCACAATGGGGGAGGCCAGCGCGATCAAGGCCGCGATCTGCTGATCGTTCCAGGCCGCGAAGTGGCGATCAGGGGACCAGCGCCTTGCCACGCCGGAAGCTCGGGTCTCCGTCTGCCCGGGTGCCAGGGGCGTGAGCGCTTCGGGCCCGGCATTGACCATCTCGATGCCGATGGAGGTGTCGTTGAGGTGGCCGCGTTCACCCCACTGGCTGATGCCGGCGTGCCAGGCGCGGCGGTTCTCTGATACCAGCGGGTAGACACGGGGAAGCGCTTCGCCATCTGCAGGTGTCGAGAGCAGGTAATGCGCGCTGACGTCAGCGCCGGTAAGGCTGATCAGAGAGCCTGTGAGATCATCATCGGTGTAATGCAGTACCAGGTGGCGCACGCGAGAATTGCTTTGACTCTCGGTGCTGGCCTCCATCCGCTGATAACTTCCCGAGGCCTCGTCAGTGTCCGACCGGGAATGCTGCATGCAGCCCGACAGCAGCGTCAGCGAGGCTATCGTCAAGCAGGTGAGAGGGCGAAACGCGTTGAAGCCTGATGTCATGAGTCGCTCGCGAGGGGAAGTGGCAGTGAAGAGGTGGCAGTGAATCGGGGGTCATCGTGCGGGGCATGATGGCAGTCTCCACGCCCGTCATTTGCGCTGGATGAGCTGGGATGTCCTGACATGCGGGTTGCAGGATTCGCTCTGCCGCCGCGTGCTCGCTTGAGGTATAATCCCGGCCACCTGACCCGGCGCCCGCCCCATGGTGGCGCGATTTCTGTCCCTGACAACAGTAATCGGCCTGACGCCCTGGGCGCCAGTGTGCCTGTCTTTTCCATCGCTTGCCCTTGAGGAGCCGATCCTGATGACCGTGATCCGCCAGGATGACCTGATCCAGAGCGTCGCCGACGCGCTGCAGTACATCTCCTACTACCATCCGAAGGACTTCATCGACGCCATGAGCGCGGCGTACGAGCGTGAGGAGAATCCGGCCGCCAAGGATGCCATCGCGCAGATTCTGATCAACTCCCGGATGTGTGCCCTGGGTCATCGTCCCATCTGTCAGGACACCGGTATCGTCACCGTCTTCGTCCATGTCGGCATGAACGTGCGCTTCGAGGCCGAGATGAGCCTGGATGACATGGTCAACGAAGGCGTCCGCCGCGCCTATCTGCTGCCGGACAACGTGCTGCGCGCCTCCGTGCTGGCAGACCCGGACGGCAAGCGTGCCAACACCAAGGACAATACGCCGGCCATCATCCACCACAAGCTGGTGCCGGGGGATACCGTCGAGATCCACGTCGCGGCCAAGGGCGGCGGCAGCGAAGCCAAGTCCAAGTTCGCGATGCTCAACCCGTCCGACTCCGTGGTCGACTGGGTGCTGGAACAGATTCCGAAGATGGGCGCTGGCTGGTGTCCGCCCGGCATGCTGGGTATCGGCATCGGCGGTACCGCCGAGAAGGCGATGCAGCTGGCCAAGGAATCCCTGCTCGAGCCGATCGATATCCAGGAACTACAGAAGCGTGGTGCCTCCAACCGTGCCGAAGAGATCCGTCTCGAACTGTTCGAGAAGGTCAACGCGACGGGTGTCGGCGCACAGGGCCTCGGCGGTCTGACCACCGTGCTCGACATCAAGGTCATGGATTACCCGACCCACGCGGCCAACAAGCCGGTGGCGATCATCCCGAACTGCGCGGCGACCCGTCACGTGCATTTCACCCTGGATGGCAGCGGCGCGGCAGAACTGCCGGCACCGAAGCTCGAGGACTGGCCGGAAATCACCCGTGAAGCGGGCGACAGCGTCAAGCGCGTCAACCTCGACACCGTGACGCCCGAGGAAGTACAGAGCTGGCAGCCGGGCGACACCCTGCTGCTCAACGGCAAGCTACTGACCGGGCGTGATGCGGCCCACAAGCGCATGACCGAGATGCTGGCACGTGGTGAGCAGCTGCCGGTGGATCTGAAAGGTCGCTTCATCTACTACGTCGGCCCGGTCGATCCGATCCGTGACGAAGTCGTCGGACCGGCTGGCCCGACCACCGCGACCCGCATGGACAAGTTCACGCGTACGCTGCTGGAAGAGACCGGCCTGTTGGGCATGGTCGGCAAGGCCGAGCGAGGCCCGACCGCGATCGACGCCATCCGTGACAACAAGTCCAGCTACCTGATGGCGGTCGGCGGCGCCGCCTACCTTGTCGCCCAGGCGATCAAGAAGTCCCGCGTGCTGGCGTTTGAAGACCTGGGGATGGAAGCGATCTACGAATTCGAGGTCGAGGACATGCCGGTCACCGTGGCGGTCGATAGTGCAGGTGTCTCCGTGCACCAGACCGGCCCGGCCAAGTGGAAGGAAATCATCGCCAGCCGCGCCTGAAGGCCGTCTGCGTGATGTGCACGTCATGTCCGTGAGGACATGAGCCAGGAACCCCGCCCGTGTCATGACATCGGCGGGGTTCTGCGCATCTGGACTCTGCCACGCCGAGGCATCGTTGCCAGCGCAGCTGTGGCATAATCTGGCGACCCTGACGCCTGCAATGGAGCTGCAATGACCGCCTGGTTACTTGGCTTTCTGCTGTTGAGCAGTCACATTCTGGGTGCGATGACCGCCGTCATGGCCCTGATGTCCAGTCGTACCTCACAGGGTGCGATTGCCTGGATTCTGTGTCTGCTGACCTTCCCCTACGTCGCCCTGCCGCTTTACTGGGTATTCGGGCGTCCCCGTTTCTATGGCTATGTCAGTGCCCGCGAGGAGCGTGACTCGACGATGCGACGCGTCTTGATGCGTTTTCGTCCCAAGCTCTCCCCCTGGCTCTCGCGTCCGCTGGGCGGCAACCCCACGCACCTGGATGCCATCGAACGTCTGGCGATGATGCCGGTGACCACCGGCAATCGCGCCAAGCTGTTGATCAATGGCGAGGAGACGTTCGATGCCCTGTTCGCGGCCATCAAGGCGGCCGAGGATTACATCCTCATCCAGTTCTTCATCGTGCGGAATGACGAGCTCGGTGTGCGACTCAAGCAGGCACTGATGAAGCGTGCCGAACGTGGCGTGCGGGTCTGTTTCCTGTATGACGAGATCGGCTCGCGCAAGCTGCCGGATGGGTACCTCAATGATCTGCTGGAATCCGGCTGCGAGGTGAGTGCCTTCAACTCTTCGCGGGGCTGGCGGCACCGCTTCCAGATCAACTTCCGCAATCACCGCAAGATCACCGTCATCGACGGCCGAGTGGGCTTTGTCGGCGGGCTGAATGTGGGCAATGAGTATCTGGGCCATTCCGAACGCTACGGCGCCTGGCGCGATACTCACCTCAAGCTGGAAGGACCCAGCGTGATGGGGCTGCAGGAGGCCTTCTGGGAGGACTGGCACTGGGCGACTGGCGAGGTGCTGTCGCTGGAGTGGGAGCCGCGCATCAGCTGTGAAGAGTGTCAGCACGTGGTGATCGTGCCTTCCGGCCCGGCGGACCGTCGCGAGACGGCCAGTCTGCTGGTTCAGCAGGCCATCCACTCCTCGGTCAGCCGCATCTGGATCACCAGCCCCTATTTCGTGCCGGACCAGGGCGTGCAGGATGCCTTGAAGCTGGCAGCGCTGAGAGGCGTGGACGTGCGGGTGATGATCCCCGAACGTCCCGATCATCTGCTGGTGTTCCTGTCGGCCTTCTCGTTCCTCTCCGACATGATTCGCTCGGGCGTGCGCGTCTTCCGCTATCAGCCGGGCTTTCTGCATCAGAAGGTGATGTTGATGGATAGCCACACGGCGACCATCGGGACGGTCAACCTCGACAATCGCTCCTTCCGTCTGAACTTCGAGGTCACGGCCTTCGTGCCGGATCACCAGTTCGCGGCAGAGGTGGAGGCCATGCTCGAGGAAGACTTCCTTCATTGTCGCGAGATCAGCTGCGAGGAGCTGGAGGCGCGGCCCATGTGGCGCAAGCTGGTGTCGCGGGCGGCCTATCTGCTGGCCCCGATCCAGTGACCCCGCGCACTGCATGAACCTGCCGCCTGCCGAGTTGAACGAAACTCACTCGGCAGGTCTTGTCATTCGTGGCCATTGCAGGCATCTTCTCGCTATAACTGATCGCCTGTTTATTTCTTTTTGGAATAAACTGAGAGCCTGGATGCTTCTCTCGCCATGCATTGGAGAGGGCATTCAGGACGGCGGCTTCATGATTCCGCGCTGAGACCTGCCATGACCGTTCAAGACCCTCACGCCAGCCAGGCACCTTCCATCGAGTATCAATTCCGGGATGACGCCGATGTCATTGCCTTCGCACGCCAGCATGTCAATGATCAGTTGCCGGGCTTTGCGACGGCCAGTGACCTGCTGGTCGAGGAGATCGGCGATGGCAACATCAACTATGTCTATCGCGTCTGCACGCCGGACCGCTCAACCTCGGTGATCGTCAAACAGGGGCTGCCCTGGGTGCGCATCATCGGCGAAAGCTGGCCGCTGTCGCTGGTGCGGGTGCGCATCGAGGCCGAGACGCTGCAGTTCGAGGCCGATTGCGCGCCTGAACTGGTGCCGGCGCTCTATCACTTCGAGGAAGCCCGCTCGGCGATCGTGATGGAAGATATCGGCGATCACCGCAATCTGCGATACGCCTTCCTTGAGCGCACAGTGTTACCTGAGCTGGGCGCGCAGATGGGGCATTTTCTGGCCACGACGCTCTATCGCAGCAGTGATCTGGCACTCGATGCCCACGACAAGAAGGCGCGCGTCGCACGCTTCACCAATCCCGATCAATGCAAGATTACGGAAGACCTGTTCTTCGTGGATCCTTTCTGCGATCACGAGCGCAACAGCATCAATCCGGCGCTGCGCAGCGATGCCGAAGCCCTGTGGCAGGACGCGGCACTCAAAGTGGAAGTGGCGGAGCTCAAGCAGCGCTTCCTGTCCACGCCCGAGGCGCTGCTGCATGGCGACCTGCATGCGGGATCGATCTTCGTGCGAGAAGACAGCACCAAGGTCATCGACCCGGAATTCGGCTTCTTCGGTCCGGCGGGCTTCGATATCGGCAGCTGGCTGGCGGCGCTGTGGCTGGCAGCCTGCGCGCATACCGAACTCGAGGGTGAGGAGGGCGACGGGCGTGACTACGTGGCGCAGCTGCGTGCCCAGGCGGTCGCCAGTTGGGAAAGCTTTGCCCGCGAGTATCGTGAGCAGGCCGCCCACACGTCGGATGCCAGCTTCGCGGCACCCGGGGTGGCGGAACGATTGCTGAGCCGTATCCTGCGTGATGCGTTGGGTTATGCGGGCTGTGAGTTGATTCGTCGCACCATCGGGCTTGCGCACGTGTTGGAGCTTGAGTCGATCAACGATGATGCCGTGCGGGCGCGTGCCGAGCGCCGTGCCCTGGCACTCGGGCGTGAGCTCATCCTTGCGCGTGAGTCGCTGGAAGACCTCGCGGCGGCGGATGGCGTGGTCGCGCGTCTGCTGGGGTGAGGCATGCGGCGTCAGGGCTTTGACGCTCGTCGCAAGCGTTGCGGCGCCGGCTAGGGTAGACTCTGCGCTTTCATCGCCACGCAGACAGGCTTGTCCTGGCTGCGTGGGTCGCTGGCGGGAGATGTCTTGCCGAGCATCCGCTTTTCAATAAGAGACTTTCATGGCCCTGTCTTCCACGCCTTACAAGGTTGATCTCTCGCTGACCGACCTTGATCGTGGTGTCTACGAGACCCTGCGTTTTACCGTTGCCCGTCACCCCTCTGAAACCGAGCTGCGTCTGTGTGTTCGCCTGTTGGGCCATGCGCTGTGGTACAGCGAGAACATCGCATTCGGGCGTGGTCTGTCGGACGTCGATGAACCGGCGCTGTGGGAGAAGAGTCTGGATGGCCGCGTGCTGCACTGGATCGAGGTGGGCCAGCCGGATGCCGAGCGCCTGACCTGGTGTTCGCGGCGCACCGAGCGCACCTCGCTGCTCGCCTACGGTAGCCTGCGCGTCTGGGAAACCAAGGTGGTGCCGGCAGTGGCTGGACTGTCCAATCTGAGCATTGCCGCGGTTCCTGAGGGCGCACTGGACGCCATCACCGAATCCCTGCCACGCAACATCAAGTGGACCATGATGATCTCCGAGGGCACCATCTTCATCACCGATGACAATGGTCAGCACGAGATCAATCTGGAGTGGCTGAAAGGGGAGCGCTGAGCGACATGCCGTTCGCGGCACTGGCTGACTGCCCCTGAACCTTCAGGTCAGATACCACGAGACGGCCCCCGCAAATCTTGATTTGCGGGGGCCGTCTCGTAGAGGGCGAATCGTAGGGGGGGAGTCGTGGCGGACGGCTCGCAACGCAGGCAGATCTGACTGCCGGAGAGGCCTGGCCTCACACCATGCTGATGTCGTGATCAACGATGAGTTGATCACGGCCGCTGGCCTTGGCGTGGTAGAGCGCCTCGTCGCTGCGTTGCACCCAGCTGCTGAGGGTATCCGGATGGCGCCGTTCACTGACCCCGGTACTGAAGCGGATCACGCCGTGGGCCAGGGGAGACGCCTCACAGCTTTCACGCAACTGGCGATCGAATTCTCGGGCCACGGCAAGATTGCCCGGCAGCAGGATCATGAATTCCTCTCCCCCATAACGCCCGGCCTTGCCTGAGTATTCTCGGCTCAGCGTCTGGATGTGCATCGAGAAGTGCGCCAGGACCTGGTCGCCGTAGGGGTGGCCGTGGGCATCATTGATCTGCTTGAAGTGATCCAGATCACAGATCAGCAGACAGCTGATGTCGCGTCCGCTGAGGTGGTGTTCGGCGTGTTCATGGATGGTGCGGTGATTGTAGAGCCCGGTCAGACTGTCCAGTCGGCTCAGGCGCTCAAGCTTCTTTGCATAGGCGCGTGCCAGGTCACGCTCCTCTCGAATGCGCTTGGCATAACCGGCGATCACGAGGCTCAGCAGTCCGAACGCCAGGGTATAGCTGACCCCCATGTCCAGGCTGCGCATCGCGGTACTCGCGTAGGAGGAGACCAGTTGCGGGTTGGCCATCTCCCCCCACAGCAGAATCCAGGGCATCAGCATCAGGCCGCTGATGATGACGCCACGACGCAGACGGTCCGGCGGGAGAACCCCCAGCACGTAGGCGGCGGCCATGAGATAGAACAGCAGTGTCGGGCCCGAGGCGCCGTGATTGAAGACCCAGTTGCCCGGCAGCATCACGAAGGTCACCAGCGTGCAGAACAGCCAGGACATGCGGCTGAACTCCCCGTGGAAACGTGAGCGATACCACATCACCATGACCATCAGACTGATGACGGCAAGCGCCACGCTGTAGGCGGGGACCGTCAGCTCCATCAGATAGTTGAAGACAGCGGAAAACAGGCCGATCAGGACGGCGGATACCAGAAACCCGTGGTGCAGAATCTGTCGTGCGGAGCCATTCTCGCCAACCAACCAGCGCCAGCTGGTGCCTACCATTTTTGCAAGACGAGTCATGGTACCTCGACGGTCATTGGGCCAGTCGGATGCTTCAGGCATCGGCTGATGATGAAGGCTCATGTGACGTTGGTCGTTGTTCAGTGTCAGCCTACTCGAGGAAAGCCGTTTCTGGTTTCACTGTGCCCCAACGTTCTCGCCTGTGCGGGGGGGCGTGACTCACCATCGCCTCAGGGACCGCCTGTCCTCGATGACAGGCGGCAGGGCAGCAGTGGCCCGGCGACAGGCTCGGCTTTCATGAGATAGTCCTCATGCTGTTTGGACGATACTGCCAATGGCTGGCCGATGCATCTTTTCTCGTGTGGCTGCCTGTCCGAGGCTATTTCCACGGCGTGTAGCGATAGCTGTCCGGGTCCGAGGGGTCAGGCTTGTCCGACTCGGTGAGTGCCACGAGGGTGTTGCCGTCATCATCTTCTTCCACTTTCGTGACGGTGACGGGGAAGTTGGGTGACAGGGCGTCCAGTGCCGGCCAGTCCCCTTTCTGTATCGTGTTGCCCGTTTGCGGCGTGCTACTGGCACTGACCTTGATCGGGTCGCCGCTGACGGTTTGCCCGTTCTTCAGGTGCGTCGTGAGAGTGAAATGAACGTTCGCCATGTCATCCTTCCTATCAAGTGGTACTGATGGGGTCATGACTAGAACATGGTTCGTCCCATGGGAGAATTCAATCTTTTCCGGAGCGTCACGGGTCGCGAGTCACGCGCTTGCGCGACGAATGACAAGAAATGTTCATATCGGGCTTTTCTTTTTGAGATCAATGCGGTACATTACGTCTCGTCTTGAGGGGGAAGCCTTTCAAGGACGAAGTCGGGACGTGGCGCAGCTTGGTAGCGCGCTGCAATGGGGTTGCAGAGGTCGCAGGTTCGAATCCTGTCGTCCCGACCAGAATTGAAGGGGTTCAGAAGACTTTCATTCGCTTGAAAGCCTCTGAATTCCGAACGATGATCCCTATATGATCCCAGTTCATTCGGTCATCGTTGCAAAGAAGCCAGCTCATTGAGCTGGCTTCTTTGCGTTCTTTCAGAGCGCTGGCAGCGCTCATGGTCTGTTGTCCTTTCTCGAGCGCTATCCTTCTGCTCTCGTCCTCTCGTCCTGCCGTTCTACTTTATCGTCATGATTTCGTCCTTGCTCGCTTGCTGACGATCTTTCGCTCGACCCTTTGGTGGTTCAAGGGGCTATCGGTTCGCGGGCATGGATGCCGGTCTCCAGGTTCTTTGGTCTCCAGGTTCTGTGGTCTCCAGGTTCTTTGGTCTCCAGGTTCTGTGGTTTCCAGGTTCTGTGGTTTCCTGGTGCAATGGCTGGCTGTCAGTGAACTCGTGACAGTGCTTCTCGCTTGTCTTCTATTAGCGATTACGGTACTGGTGGGTCGAGACCCCCCACCCAGGAAAAGATCATGTCCAGAGACGCTACCCTCGGCCGAGCTATCGCATTGCCATTGATTGCCATGGGGCTGAGTGCCTTGGCATCTTCCGTGTCCGCGGCCTCTCCAGAACTCGTGAGTGGTTGTCAGGACAAGGCAGATTCGATCAAGCAGGAGCTGGAGGATGCCAATGCGCAGGGAAATGCCCATGAGGTGGAAGGCTTGAAGAAAGCGCTCGCGGCTGTGGAAAATGGCTGTGATGAATCCACCTTGCACAAGGAAAGAGAGCAGAAGATCCGCGAAAGGGAGGAGGAGGTCGGGGAGCGTCGACAGGAGCTGGAAGACGCCTTGTCGGATGGTGACAAGGACAAGATAGAGAAGAAAGAGAAGAAATTGACGGAAGCCCAGAAAGCGCTGAGCGAGGCGAGAGGTGAATTGGCTGTCGATGGAAGTCTTTGATCGTTGTCATAAGAGAGACATAAGAGAGACACGAGCCGGTTTGACGTCCTCGTCCGCCAGTGTCCCGACCAGAGTCCAGATAGAGGCCAGCCGAGAGTTCGGTTGGCCTCTTCTTTTGTCGCGGGATGAAAGGACATGAGCATCTGATACGGTGAGCGAGAGTGAGCCAGGGCTTGCATCCGGTCGTGTTATATCATTTCAAAATATTGATATTGCTGAGTTATTGCGCTTATTGATCAAGATCAAGAAAGGCTCGATCTGCGAGGCCGGGTCATGCTCGCATGGCTTTCTTGATGCTGTGAGTATTATATTTCTAGTATATACTGGCTTGCCTTCAAGGGAGGTGAGAATGAAAACGGTTAACATTTACATGGAGAGTCGGTTCAACCCGGAGCGTTCCATCCTCAAGGAAAGTCTGGGGGATGGCTACGTGGCAAGGACCTGTGCGGCGCAAGCCCCCAACTTCCTGTTCGAGGTGCATCAGGGACAGGACTTCGTGCTGGGGATAGAGGTCGCGGGGGCACGCAGTGCCGAATTCCTGTCGATCATCACGGAGGATTACGTCTATCAGCATCCCAGCATCGAGCCGAAGACGCTGGCGGAGTATCTCAAGAGTCGTGCGCAGCACCCGATCCGACGCAGGAAGCGTCAGGTCGAGGTATCCCCAGTGGCGTACTCTGGCTGAGAGTGCGTGCCTCAGACGTGCACATGGGAATTGCGGTACAGGCAGGATGACTCGATGCCGGGGCAGCGGTATCGAGGCGGGGCTGACACAGCCGTTCCGGCTCAGGCAGAGCGCCTGCGCCAATGTCTTGCAGCCTGCACCAGTGTCGCGCAGATCACGCATGACACCAGCGGCAGGGCCACGTCCAGGCTGGAGTCCCAGTTCCAGTGGTACAGCAGGCCATGATCCCAGGCCACTGCCTTGGGGCCACCCCCCTTGTACTCGTGCTGGGCAATTTCCCGGCCCAGAAAGATGGCGACCGCAATGGCGCCAGACGACCACAGCGTGAAGACTGGCCAGAGCATCAGCTGGATGATCACGGCGATGACGGCGTGCTCGAGAGCGCTTGTCCAGATGTCCGCCGTCAACATGTCTCAACTCCCTCCAGAATGACTCTGCCATATCGTGCAGACGCCCAGCGTCAGCAGTGCATCGAATCGCGCGTGGCGATCAATCACGCGTAACCCAGCACTCGTTGCAGTCGTGCGGCGTTGTCGGCGACCCATTGGGCATTGATTGGCCCCCAGTCCCGAATCACGTAGTGACCGATGTTGTGACGTTGACCTTCCGCATGCTGGAATTCACAGACAATCTCGAGTTCGGCAAGTGCCGAGATGGTGTCCTGGGCGGTGCGCCTCGGCATGCCGGTGGCCTCGATGATGTCCGGCACGCTGGCGATCTCGTGGGCGATGAGATGCGCCACGAACAGGCGACGATAGAAGCTGGTCTGGGTCTTGCTGAGAACGGTGTCGGACATGCAGGCTCCGCTGTCGAGGAAATCATGAAAGGCGATAAGGAGCGGCGGGGGCGATCGCCCGCCCGCCGGGAGGTCAGTGACTGAGCGTGTAGTCGATGGTGGTGACGACCCTGACCTGCTTGATATCGGGGGTATAGCTGTCGAGATCCGAGATCGAGAAGTAGCCCTGGCTTGCATGCTTGATATGCCCCACCTGGCTGCCGGAATCCTCGGCGAACTGTTGCGCGGCACGCCGTGCATCCGCGGTGGCTGCCGCGATCATCTCCGGCTTGAGAGCGGCAAGCCCCGTGAACAGGAATTCGGTGCGGTAGGCATAGTCCGCCGACAGCAGAATGCCGTCACGCACCAGCTCGCCGGTACGGGAAGCGCTCTGCTTGACGAGATCCACCTCGGGCGAGCGCACCAGTACCGTGGCCTCGGCGCGGTAGCGCTCGTCAGGGCGCTGGGCGTTGTAGCTATTGGCATGCAGGTCGGTTACCTGCGGTGACGTCACGCTGATCTGCTCGGACGGGAAGCCGCGAGCGGTGAGAAAGTCCCGAATCTTGCGTTCATCATCAGCCAGCGCCTCGTGCAGGTCGGACAGGTGGTTGGCATTGACGCTGAAATGCAGTGGCCAGAGAGCCAGGTCTGCCTTGACGTCGCGCTCCGCCAGGCCCTTGACCGTCACCACCCGGTTGGACGCCTCCCAGACCTGTGCCGCTTCCTTGAGATAGCTGCCACTCCAGACCATCCCCACGGCCAGCAGGCCGCCCAATACCAGTGAGCTTGCGAGAGTGCGCATGTCACATCTTCCTTGAGAGGTGGAAGGCCCGCTGCAGAGCCTGTCTGATCAAGCCCCGAGCCTGCCGATCAGCGCTGAGTGTGTCGATCCGCCATGGGCGCCGGATCAGTCCTGAACCTTGCCGCGCATCGCCTTGATCTTGCCCTTGCGAGTCTTGCTGTCGACCCGCCGCCGTTTGGCGCCCTTGCTGGGGCGAGTGGCGCGGCGTGCCTTCTGTACCTTGACGGCATCGAGGATCAGCGCCTTGAGGCGTGCCAGAGCATCTTCCTTGTTGAGTTCAAGGGTACGGTGGCTCTGGGCCTTGATGATGATGATGCCGTCCTTGCTGATGCGTTGATCCGACAGCTGCATCAGGCGTTCCTTGTAGAACGAGGGCAGGGTGGAGCGTTGCACGTCAAACCGCAGGTGGACGGCTGACGCCACCTTGTTGACGTTCTGGCCGCCATTGCCCTGAGCACGTATCTGGGTGAGGTCGATTTCCCAATCCGCCAGTGTCACCGAACTGGAGATGGTCAACATGGCATATCTCCTTGTCGTGGGGAGCCGCATCGAATCTGTCGCGGCCGTGGGGTCATGTTACCGCAATCAACGTCGGGCTTCAGAATCGCCCGAGAGTCAGCCGGCAGAGTCAGCCGAGAGGGGAATATCCTCGTCTGGCACAATCAGGTTGCGAAGATATCACGGCAGGCGACACTCACTCCGCCTTCTCGGGCATGTATCTGGTACGCTGTTGCGTAGTGAGGCAGGAGTCGCTGACCGCCGGGCGGCTGATAGCCGGCCTCTGGATCCACGTGAGTCTTTCTCGTGTCAAGCGCTCTTCTCGAGCGTGCTTCCCAGTCCCCGCGACGCCAAGGCATCGGGTCGTGGCCCTCGAGACGTTCCTCCGTAGGTCATGGACATGCGGGATGTCTGGCCTCAGTTCAACCTCTTGCGCAGCGTTCACTCATGGATATTCCGCATCAACGCCTCGTCTATTTTCAGGTCACCATTGAAGCGGGGTCGATCCGGCAGGCCGCCGCTCGTCTGGATATCGCGCCGTCAGCGGTCAGTCGCCAGATCGGATTGCTGGAAGAGGCGATGGCCGCCACGCTCATCGAGCGAACCCGTGATGGCGTACAGCCGACACGAGTGGGCGAGATGCTGCTGGACTACATTCAGCAGCGCGAACAGTTGGATCAAAGCTTCGGTGAGCGTCTGGATGCCTACCAGCGGCTGGAAACCGGCGAGATTCGCCTGATCATCGGCGAAGGCTTCGTGGGCGATCTCGTCAACATCCCCCTGCGCGCCTTCCGATCGCAGTACCCGGGGATCACCCTCAAGGTCAATACCGGCAGCATGCAGAGCATCATCGACCGTGTGGTCGAGGATGAGGCGGATATCGGCCTGATGTACCACGAACGCGTGCACCCTCAATTGCGCTTCTGGCATTCAAGCCCACAACCGTTGGTGGCGATGATGTCCCCGGAGCATCCGCTGGCGGCGGTGAACCATGCGCTGACCCTGGAAGAGGTGGCGGCGCATCCCATGGCGTTGTGGGGCCCCACCCATGGAGTGCGTCAGCTGATGGATGACGGCTTTCGTGACGCGGGCGTACGTCCCCACATGGTGATGCAGACCAATTCCATGGAAGTGCTCAAGCAGGCCGCACGCTCGGAGCTGTGCATCACGCTGCTGCCGGCCTTCGCGGCTGCGCGCGAGCTGGAGGAGGGCGTATTGATCGCTCGTGATGTGGAATGCAGCGCCTTTCGCCAGGCACGCGCCCACATCATCACGCGGATCGGACGGCGCATGCCACGGGCCAGTCTGCAACTTCTGCGCCACCTGGAGCGCTGGATCACGGCCTTCAGTGGCCCCCGTCAGGAGTAGGCCTGTCGGGGGGCGAAGACAAGACGCGTCAGCCCACGATGGGGGTGGGCTCAGGCTTTTTCGGCAGGCGGCCGGGAGCCATCCGTCACCCTGCCCGGCGCCGAGGCATCGCGACCTGATGAGCGAGGCGCCCCGGCGTCGGTCGGCGTGCTCGGGGCGTCGGTGGCAGGTGATGAGGTGTGACGCAGTTGAGCGGGAATATCACTGAGCCAGCGATCACACAGATGATGGATGTCATCTTCATCCGCCGGGCACAGTTCGGGGGGTTGCCAGCGATCGAAGACCGCCTTCATCAGCCCGGAAGGCAGCTTGAGAGTGGTCACGTAGCTGCGCGCCAGGCGCAGATCGCGGCGCAGGGCACCGGTGGAGATACCGGAATCATAATCTCCCGGCAGCACCCAGCGCGGGAAATTCACCTCGCTGACGGCGCTGCGGCCGGCCCCCAGATTGATGGCATCGATGCAGGCGTGAGGCCGCACCCCGGCGCGATAGGCCATCGCGATCGCCTCTGCCGTGGTGATGAGATGGGCGGCGTGGAGATAGTCATTGGCCAGCACGGCCGCATGCCCACAGCCGGCATCCCCGACGTGCAGGTGCCGGGTAGCGATGGCCTCGAGCAGGGGCGTCATGCGTTGCACGGTGGCGTCATCACCGCCGACCAGCAGCGTGAGATGGCCTTCGCTCTCATCGCGAGGGTCGCGACTGGAAGCCGCTTCCAGCCAGTGATGGCCAGCCAGCCGGGTCTGCATGGCCAGTTCGCGGCTGATGTTCACATCGCCCCGGCAGAGATCGACGATGACACTGCCCGGCGGTGCCAGTCGCAGCAGGCCTTCCTTGCCGGTCAGTACCTTCTGCACCTGTTGGGAGGTTGCCAGCGCCAGCAGGTAGACCTCGCTGGTGAATCGCTCACGCGGCCGTGCATGCGTATCGAACCACCGCTCGGCCTCGCTCTGCTCATGAGGCGCGTGGCAGCGTTGCTCCACCGTGGCGGTCGCAGCGCCCGCCGTCTCGGCCGTCACCTGGTCCGTCACCTTGTCTGCCACTTCGCCCGCCACCTCAAACCCTGCCCTTGAGAGCGCCGTCCGGCTCCGTGCGCCAATGGCTTCCCTGCCGATCACGCTGATTTTCATGTCGCTCCTTCCTCACCAGAGTCATGACACTGTGTAGATTGCGATGGTCCTTGATCAAGTTCAACGCCGCGCCTGGCGACGTCATCCGCATCGCGCTTGCCGCCAAGGGCATGTGGCCATCAATCGCGCGTCAGCAACTCGCGCACCAGTGACGTCCAATAGCTGACCCCGATGGGGGTGGCAGCGTCGTTGAAGTCGTAGTTGGGGTTGTGCAGTGAGGCGCTGTCCTCGCCGTTGCCCAGCCAGATATAGGCGCCGGGGCACTCCTGCAGCAGATAGGCGAAGTCTTCCGAGGCCATGGAGGGCGGCAGATCGCGATGGACCTTCTGGATGCCGGGCAGTTGTGCCAGGACATTGGCGCAGCGTTCGGCGTGTCCCGGAGTATTGAGGGTCGCCGGGTAGCGTGGCTGATAGTCGAACTCGACCTTGAGGCCATGGAAGGTCGCCATGGCATCGACGGCATCATGGAAGCGCTGCTGCAGGTGCGCCCGCAGTGCCGGGTCGAAACAGCGCAGCGTGCCACGCAGCTCGACCACTTCCGGCATCACGTTGAAGGCATCGCCGGCATGGAACTGGGTGATGCTGAGAATCGCGGTCTTGTGGGCCGGGGTCTCGCGGCTGATCAGCCCCTGAAGCTGGGTCACCAGCTGGCAGGCCGCCAGGATGGTGTCCTTGCCCAGATGCGGCATGGCCGCATGACAGCCATGACCGCTCAAGGTCAGGGTGAAGACATCGAAGGCCGCCATCACCGCCTCGTCATGCACGGCGGCTTCGCCCAGCGCCAGTCCCGGCCAGTTGTGCAGGCCGTAGATGGCCTCCATCGGGAACTGCTCGAACAGGCCATCCTCGACCATGCGGCGTCCGCCGCCTTCGTTTTCCTCGGCGGGCTGGAACACGAACACCACGCGCCCGGCGAAGTCCGGATCACGCGCGAGCGTACAGGCCGCGCCCAGCAGCATGGTGGTATGGCCGTCGTGGCCACAGGCATGCATCTTGCCGGGTGTGTGCGAGCAATGTGAGACGGCGTTGGCCTCGGTGACATCCAGCGCGTCCATGTCGGCACGCAGACCGATGGTACGTCCCGGCCCCAGATTGCCATCCAGCACCGCCACCACGCCGGTCTCGGCAAGTCCGGTGGTGACCTCGAGACCCGCCGCACGCAGGATCTCGGCGACACGCGCCGAGGTGCGGTGCTCCTCGAAGGCCGTCTCGGGATGTTGATGAAACTCATGGCGCCAGCTGCGCAGCAGTGCCTCGTCGATGTTCTCGGGTAGTTGCATGCTGAATTCCTGTGGAAACCGGCACCCTGGAGTGCCGGCTTGAATGTGTTGAGAGGGGGGGAGCAACGTGCGAAGCCCGTGTGATCAGAGCAGTGCCTGCGCCACGACCGCCGAGCCGATATAGGTGCCAGTGAAGACCAGCAGCGAGATGATCACCAGCTTCCAGCCAGCCTGGCGGAACATGCTGAACTCGCGCTTGCTCAGCGCCAGACCCGCGTAGCCGAGTACCGGCGTGACGATGGCAAGGAAGTTGACGAAGCTCAGCTGCTCGGTGATCCAGCCGCTGCCCGGGAACCATGGCAGTGTCATCAGGATGCTGACCAGCGACACCCAGGCGATGGCCGGCAGATAGAAGGGCATCAGGCGAGCGACGCCAAGGCCAAGCATGGTCATCACGTAGAGGATCAGCATGCCGGGGGCGGCGTCGATCAGGCTGGCACCGTTGATGGTGTTGACCACCCCGCCGACCACACAGACGGCCGCGACGACCATGGCTGTCTTGCCCAGCTGGTTCTCCGGGCGATCTTCGGCCAGCGCCTCGGAGGCCAGCGTGGCTTCCTCGTCATTCATGGCGCCATTGTCGCCGGCTCGCTTGCGGCTGAAGAAGGTGAACAGACGCTCGGCGACCGGCAGGGCGATGAACAGGGACACGTAGAGGCCGGTGGCGTAGGTCAGCAGGTTGCTGGCGCCGGCAAAGGCCAGCAGCTCCTCGCCCATCTCCGGCAGGGCACCGGCGATGGCGCCGGAACATGCCGCCACCATACTGCCGCTGCCGACACCACACGCCATGGCCAGCGCACGCGGGTCGAAGATGTCCAGCGAGGTCAGGTAGCCCGCCATCAGCGCGAACCACAGGGTGCCGAACATGGTACCCACGACATAGACGCCCATCACGCCGACACCTTCCGGCCCCTTGAGGCCGTATTTGTCGGAGATGATCGCGATATTGGGTTCCCGCGCGATGGAGTAGGTCGCGCCGATCGCCTCACGGCCCATCTTGAGCACCACGACCGCGATCGGCATCGCGATCAGCATGGTGCCCAGATTGCCCAGCTCCTGCAGGATCAGCGCCGGACCTGCCGAGATCAGTTGCTCGATGGCCGGGCCGATGGTGGAGCCGAAGCGGGCGATGAACGGCATGATCGACAGCAGGATGACCGGTCCTGCCGCCGCGCTGATCACCGGCGGGATGACGCGTTTCGTGCCGCTGAACAGGTGCGGATTGCACAGCACGGCCGCAATGAAGGCATAGAACAGGGGCAACAGCAGCAGGGTGCCGGGGCCGAGGGGGAACTTGAGGATACCGATCAGTTCGGCGCCGAGAGATAGCACCACGACCAGCAGATGCAACCGCCAGTCCAGGAGTTGAGCGAGGGGCATGTGGGACTCCGCTTGTTATTGTAGTGACTGCTTGTGTAGTAACTTCTTTTGTAAGAACTGCTTGAATAGCAACGACTTGTGAGGCGCCTTCTTGTCCAGTGCGCGCTTGTGTCGTGACGACGTCTCAGACACGGGCACCGCCTCGGGGAGACCCCGAGCCTGTCGCCCTCTGGTGGAGCGATCAGCGGGTTTCAGTATTGTCACGAGCGGCGCGCTAAAGAAACATGATAGGTGTACGAATAAATAGAGCATGCTGGCGGACGGCGATGGGCAGAGAAGGCTCTCCTCATACGAGGACACCCCGCACAGGGCGGGGTGTCGGGTGGTGCAGTCGCAGCGCGACAGGGCTCAGTCGTTTGTGATCACGCGCAGCAGCTCATGGCAGGCGCCGAGGCTGTGATAGTCACACTTGGCGCCGGGCGAGCTCTTGAGATCATCGAAGCGCTGGTTGTCGGCATTCAGCAGGCGATACCAGGCGCCGTAGCGATGGTCGATGAAGTGCTGCCAGGCGTAGCCCCACAGGCGTTCATACCACTCGCCGTAGTGCGACTCGCCGGTGGCCTCGTTCAGCAGCGCTGCGGCCACCAGGCTTTCGGCCTGCACCCAGAAGTACTTCTCATCGTCGCAGATGGTGCCATCCGGCGCGAAGCCGTAGTAGAGCCCACCACGTTCGCCGTCCCAGGCCAGATCCATCGCGGTATCGAACAGACGCTTCGCGGTCGGCAGCAGCCAGTCGTCATCGCGGTGACGCTTGAGCATCAGTAGCAGCTTGGCCCATTCGGTCAGGTGGCCCGGCTGGAAGCCCCAGGGACGATAGAGGTTCTTGGGGTCGTCGCGGTTGTAGTCCCAGTCGACGTTCCAGTCGCGATCGTAATGCTCCCAGATCAGGCCATCGGCCTTGGCGGCCTGACGCTGGCAGATATTGCGGGCCAGGGTCATGGCCCGCTCCAGATAGCGTTCGTCATTCGTGGCTTCAAAGGCGGCCAGCATGGCTTCACAGGCGTGCATGTTGGCGTTCTGGCCACGGTAGTCGGACAGTGTCTGCCAGTCGGCACTGGCTTCATCGGCGTACAGACCGTGGTGCTCTGACCAGAAATGCTGCTCCATCAGGGCGTGGGTCTCGTCCAGCCAGCCGCGGGCCTCCTCGATACCAGCGCGCCAGGCCGTCGCGTAGGCCAGCATCACGAACGCCAGTCCGTAGCACTGGTTGGTATGATCCGCCTCGCCTTGCTCGCTCAGCGACCACAGGTAACCACCGGTCTGCGGATCGAGATGCACCTCGCGCAGATAATCGATGCCATGACGGGTCGCGGCCAGACACGCCTGGTCACCGGTGCGCAGATATTCCATCGCGAAGTTGAAGATCATCCGCGTGCTGCTGACCAGATGACGCGCTGCGGGTGCATACACGCTGCCGTCATCACGATACGCCTGGAAGTAGCCGCCGCGTTCCTGATCCACCGCGCGCGGCAGATAGAAGTCCATGATCGAGCGGATGTGCGTGTCCAGAAAGCCGCGACTGGCGAACGTTGCCGGCATGGGCGGTACTGCCTGGCGTGGCAGCGGTGCCTTCTGCGGCGCCTGCGCCAGTGGAGAGGCTTGTTGAGGCTGTTGCTGAGAAGTTTGTGGAGAGGCGTGCTGAGTCATCAGGAAACCTCCACGACGCCGGACGCCGCCTTGCTGGCAGTGAAGCTCTCCAGCGGGTTGAGCCAGTAGAGGTCCATCGCTGCCGTCCAGGAGAAGTCGCGACCGCCACAGCCTTCGCCGGTCACCGAATTGAAGTATTCATAGTAGCCTGCCGCCGCGATGCACTGCTGGCTGGCCTGCTTGATCCGGTCGGCCTCGCGGGACATGCCATATTTCTCACAGCCGATGGCCAGCATCCAGTTGATGTGCAGCCAGCTCGGCCCGCGCCAGTAGCGCTTGGGTTCGAAGCGGGTGCTGGCCGGGTGGGTGGAGGCGACACCGAAGGGCGCCTGTTCCAGCCAGTCCTCGAGCAGGCCGCCCATGCGCTGCGCCTGGGCACCGCTGGCGACCCCGGCGAACAGCGGCAGGATACCGGCGGTGGTGACGTGCTCCAGCAGCACGTTGGCGCGCGCATCGCGGCTCAGGAAGCAGCCCAGCTCATCGCTCCACAGCGCCTGCACGCCTTCCTCGGTGCGCGCCAGCGACTGCTTGAGGCTGTAAAGCGCCTCGCCGTGGGTGTTGACCAGGCCTAGCCCGGCGGCATCCTCTTCGCACAGCGCGATCAGGTCGCGCGTGCCACGGTGCAGGATGGAGATCAGGCTGATGTCCTCGACGCGGTACGGGCAGTCGCGATACAGCACCTCGGCGTCGTGCTCGTTCTGCTGGAAGAACTTCACCAGATAGATGTAACGATCATATTCGTACTTGTGCGGGCGCTCGGACGGATCGACCAGCCCCGTATCGCGACGCACGTATTCGGCATCGACCGGCGGCACGCCAGCCAGCGGGCCATCCCACTGGGGGCTGTTGTCCATGCCGGACTCCCAGGGGTGATAGCTGCACACGCGGCCGGTGTGCTCCGGATCACGGTCGCGGTAGAACCACAGGTGGTAGCGGATGACGCCAGGCAGGGTGGCGGCCAGTTTCTCCTCGGCAAGCCGGCGGTCACGGCCTTCCTCGAACAGCAGCTTCATGACGCTGGCCAGCACCGGCGGCTGGGAGATGGCGCTGGTCGCCGGGCTGCGCTTAACGCCCCAGACTTCCGGCCCCGGGAAGTAGGTTTCCGCATCCCCGTGGAAGACGATGTGCGGCACCATGCCGTTGTCCCACTGGCCTTCCAGCAGACGCTCGATCTCACGCCAGGCGCGTGCCTCGTCACCGGCGGCCAGCCAGCCCAGCGCGGTGATGGCGGCGTCCCAGTTCCACTGGAAGGGGTAGAGGCCACGCGTGGGGACGGTGTAGCCGCCCAGGTCATTGAGCTTGAGAACGTCGTGAGCGCTGAGCGCGTCGAGCTTGGCATTCATGTAAGTCGGCTCCGTTCGGGATGAAAGGTTTGGGCTGAAAGGTCGGGTAGAGAGAGGTCGGGGTGCCTTATGCCGACATCAGGTGGCCGCTGTGGTCGTAGAAGCGCACCTTCTCGGCCAGCGGGCGGATGTGGATGTCGCTGCCATTGCCGACATCGAGATCACTCGGCACGTTGACGCGAATCATCTCGTCGCCGAAGCGCGCGGTCAGCTGCTTGTGCGATCCCAGCAATTCCGAGACCAGCACGCGCACCGGGGCGAAGTTCTCGGTGGGCTCGAAGCGCACCTCGAAGTCCTCGGGGCGGATACCGCACTTGTGCACCTGCTGGCTCGACTGCTCGGGGCGGCTCGGGTGATTCCAGCGTGCATCTGGCGGGATGAAATTCATCGGTGGATTGCCGATGAAGCTGCCGACGAATTCGGTCGCCGGGTAGTGGTAGATCTCGGACGGCGGCGCGTACTGCTCGATCTGGCCCCCCTTCATGACCGCGATGCGGTCGGCCAGGCTCATGGCCTCGACCTGATCATGGGTCACGTAGATGGTGGTGGTGTCGGAGGCGGCGAGGATGGTCTTGAGCTCGGCGCGCATCTCCAGGCGCAGCAGCGCATCCAGATTCGAGAGCGGCTCATCCATCAGCAGCACTTCCGGTTCCATCGCTAGGGCACGCGCGACCGCGACCCGCTGACGCTGACCGCCGGAGAGCTGGCCGGAGTAGTGATCCAGACGGTCCTCGATGTGCATCAGCTCGGCGGTTTCCTTCACCTTGCGCTGGATGTGCGCTTCGCTGTCCTTGCGCACGCGCAGGCCGAAGGCGATGTTCTCCGCCACCGTCATGTGCGGGAAGACGGCGTAGTTCTGGAACACCATCGCGATGCGGCGATCCCGCGGTGCCAGTGAGGTGATCTCACGCTCGCCGATGCGGATCGAGCCGCTGCTCTCGTACTCCAGCCCCGCGATGATGCGCAGCAGGGTGGACTTGCCGCAGCCGGACGGGCCGAGCAGCACGGTGAATTCCTTGTCACGGATCTCGAGATCGATGGACTTGAGGATTTCCTGCTTGCCGAACTGCTTGCGTACGGCACTGATCTGGATGGCTGACATGGTCGGACTCCTTGTAATCGTGAGCGACGGCGCTGGATGGACAGGTGACCGCCGTCGTCATGCATTGGCCGGTTGAAGGGCCGTACGCTAGCGGTTGGAAATGCCCCACATGCTGAACAGGTACTTGCGGATCGCGAACAGGAACAGCAGCGCCGGGACGACCAGGATCAGACCGCCGGCGTATTTGATCTCGGCGGGCGACTCGGAAAGGCTCTGGACCAGAAAGGCCGTCAGGGTGCGGTTCTCGACGGTGAGAATCGCCGAGGCGAACACCTCGTTCCACGAGATCACGAAGGCGAATACCGCAGAGGCGGTGATGCCCGGCGCGGCCAGCGGCAGCACCACGCGGCGGAAGGCCTGCCAACGATTGCACCCCATCAGCCAGGCGGCTTCCTCGAGTTCCACCGGAATGCCCATGAACAGGCTCGAGGTGATCAGCACCGCGAAGGGCAGTGCCAGGGTGGCGTGGACTATCGCCAGCCCCAGGATGGAGTCATCGATGCCCACCTGGATGAAGATGACGGCCAGCGGCAGCGCCAGCAGCGGCATCGGGAAGGCCCGCGACAGGATGATGATCAGACGAAAGGCGTTCATGCCCGGAAACACGAAGCGGGCCAGCGCATACCCGGCGGGAGCGCCGAGCACGATGGCGATCACCATCGTGAAGGCGGCTGCCAGCAGCGAGTTGCCCAGCGCACTGATCACGCCCTGGTAGTGCCAGAAGAAGTCGAGGGTCTCGAAGCTCAGCGCTGGGGTCAGGGTCTTGGGCCAGCCGCTGATCTGTTCCGGGGTGCTGACACTGTTGAGCATCAGCAGGGCGATGGGCACCAGCACCCACAGCACCAGGATCGCGACACCGGCACGGAACAGCCATTTCCAGGCCATGTCATGACGGCGTGGCTTGTGTGCGCTCTGCGCCTGCGCCGGGGCCTGGGAATCGGAACGAGAAGACACGGGAGCCGGCATGATGGCCTCGGATGTCGTGGATTTCATCAGCGTGCCTCCTTCGGAACGTTGAGGAACTTGAGGTAGCAGCCGGTGATGACCACCGAGATCAGCATGATCAACACCGCGTAGGCGGAGGCGGCGCCGGTCTGCTGATAGAGGAACTGCCAGTCGAAGGTCTCGCTCATCAGTACCGGCATGTCGCTGCCGCCCAACATCATCACCACCGCGAAGACTTCCAGTGCCAGCAGGGTGCGCAGGATCAGTGCCGACTGGATGCTCGGGCGCAGCATCGGCAGGGTGATCTTCCACAGGCGCTGCCAGTAGCTGGCGCCGAACACCTGACCGGCCTCGTCATATTCCTTGGGGATCAGCCCCATGCCCGACACCAGGATCACCAGCACGATGGCGGTGCCGCGCCAGATTTCCGCGACCACCACCGCCAGGAACAGCGCGAAGGCGTTCTGATAGTTGAGCCACGAGGTTGGCGCGTCGATCACGCTGACCGCGCTCAAGAAGCTGTTGAGAAACCCGAACTGCTCCAGGATCGCCAGCCAGATGATGCCGGCGGCCAGATCGGAGATGCCCAGCGGGATGGTCCAGATGTAGAGGATGCTGTCGCGCCCCTTGTTCATCTTTGTGACCATCAGCGCCATGCCGATGGCCAGCACCAGCTGGACCGGCACCACGACACCGGTGAGCAGCAGGGTGTTCTTGAGCGAGGGCCAGAAATTGAAGTCCTGATAGATGCGCGTGAAGTTGGCGAGACTCACGCCGCCGTCAGGCTGGGTGAAGGCCTGGGCGAAGATCTCCAGAAAGGGGTAGAGGAAGAAGGCGCCCATGAACAGCAGGCTGGGGGCGATCAGGTAATAAGGTAGCCAGCGATCGTGCTTCATCTTTGCTCACCTTTGACGTTGTTGTGATGGCGTGTCGGAAGGGTTTCGTGGCACCGGGTCGGCATGACAGGGGTTGGCGTACCGTCATGGCGACCCGTCGAGGGGTGCCGTTGCTGCTGCTTGTGTTGCAAGTGTTGCGAGTGTTGCGTTCTGTCGGTGCTGTCGAGCGACGGCTCGAGTAAGCGAATTACTTGACCGGGCAGGGGCCGTCGCTGGGCGTGTCCGGCAGCCAGCAGCCTGCGCCTGATTTGTTGATCAGCGTCTGCAGGCGCGGCGCGAGAATATCCAGCGTCTCCTCAATGTCGGCGTCGCGCAGCACGATCTGCACGAAGGCATCGCGGTAGATCTTGTTGAACAGGCCCGCCTGTTGCCCCAGGCCACTGGGCAGCAGGGACAGCACGGCATCCTCGGCGGAAGACTGTGTCGCCACCGCCTTGCCGGACATGCGAATGCTGGCGGGCAGATCATCGGGCAATTCAGCGGTGACCACGGGGAAGAAGTTGGTGGCGCGCAGAGTGCGAATCTGGGCCTCGGGCGTCATCAGATAGCGGATCAGCTTGCGACTGGCTGCGGGGTCGGAGGCATTGGCCGGCATCGCCAGCCCTGCCACCACCGGCATGTATCCGCGACCGCTGGGGCCTGCCGGCGCCGGGAAGGCCACGAAGTCATCGGGACGCTTGTTGAAGGCATCCTTGAGGCGCGCGGTGTGATCGAACGCCACCCATACCTCACCATTGAGCAGCGGTTCCTGCATGAAGCCGTAGGCGGTGGAGCGTGGATTGGTCACCGCCCAGATCTCGCGGAACTTCTGCCACATGGCTACGGCATCGGCGCTGCGGAACTCGCGCACCACCGAATGGGTGAAGGAGGGATAGAGATAGCCTTCCAGGAAGCGGTGGATCAGCCCCTTGCGACCGGCCGGGAAGCCCAGCTTGGGCTGGCCGGTGGCGGTCTCGAGATTGCGCCCCCAGGCCAGCAGCTCGTCATAGCTCAGTGCATCGAGATCCGCGCCTTCGGGCAGGTAGGGCAGCGCCTTGCGATTGGCCGCCATGATGTAGGTGGCCTGCATCCAGGGGATGTAGCGCTGCTGCTCGCCGCCCAGCTTGCCCAGCGTCAGGTATTGCTCGCTGATGCCCTTGTCCTTGAGCGTGCTTGCCAGCGTATCCAGTGGCGCGAGAATGCCGGGCGTCAGCGAGCCCAGCTCGCCATGCAGGCCGCCGAGCAGGTCCAGCGCGCCTTCGGGACTCGACTTCTCCGCCTCCAGTCGTGACAGGAAGGTACCGGTTTCCTGCGGCATGTAATCGATGGACTCGGCGTAGGGTGCCAGGGCGATCTCGCGCATCTGCTGGGCTTCTTCCAGCGGCCTTGCCTGGGTGCTGAAGAAGGTGAGGTCAGCGAGGGCGGAGGTGCTGCCCAACAGTGCCATCACGGCGAGGGCGGTCGGCATCTTGCGCATGGGTGTCTCCCGGGGCGGGTAGTGGGATGAAGAGGCAGCGTTCACGGGCGGCGCGTCAGCCAGTGGTATCGCGCAGCAGAAGCTCGTAATCGAAACAGCGGTGGCGTGGCACACCCTCTCGCGGGGCCAGTACCAGCTCGATCAGCGCTTGGCTTACGGTCTCGAAGGAGATGTCCAGCGTGCTCAGGCTGGGCTGCTGGTACATCAGCGGTGGCAGGTTGTCCGCCCCGATGATGGCGATATCCCGGCCGGGCGCCCGCCCGCTCTCGCTGACGGCTTCCATCACCCCGTAGGCGAAGATGTCGCTGGCACACACGAAGGCGGTGGGGGCATCGGCACTCGCCAGCACCTCTCTGGCGATCTGATAGGCGCTGGCGTAACCGTGGGGGCAATGGCGCGAGCTGGGGGCGAGGCTGGCCTCGCGCATGGCCTGCAGATAGCCGGTCTCACGCTCCACCGCGGTATAGAGATCGCTGAAGAAGTTGAGGAACAGGATGTTGCGATGTCCCTGCTGGATCAGATGGCGAGTGGCGCGCAGGAAACCATCGGCGGCATTGATGTCGACCCAGTCGTGCTCGTCGGCGCGGCCGGTGCGACCGTGGGTGATGAAGGGGACACCGCTGTCGAGCAGGAAATCGACGCGCGGGTCCTGAATGCAGGTACGCGCCACCACGAAGGAGTCCACCTTGCCGCCATCGATGAAACGCTTGTAGGTCTCCAGCTCGTCGCGGTCTTCCGGCACCGTGGTGACGATGAGGTCGTGCTCCGGTGCGGCATCGTGCAGTGCCTGCCCCAGCGCCACCAGCAGGCGGGTGTTGAACTGGTCACGAAAGTCGCCCTGGGCGCCGTTCATGATGTAGCCCACCGAGGAGGTGCGGCCGGTCTTCAGGCGGCGTGCGCTCTGGTTGGGTTGATAGCCCACGTCGTTGGCGAAGGCCTGGACTCGTTCACGCGTCGCTACGCTGACATCCTCGAACCCCCCCAGGGCGCGAGAGACGGTGGTCACCGAGAGCCCCAGTTCAGTGGCGAGATATTTCAGCGTGATCTTCGGTGGCATGGTGCAAGCCTCTGGCAAGGTGTCTGGGCGTGAAATCGCTGGAAAGCATCTTCCGAAACGTTTCGGATGGATCATTTCACTAAATTTGGCGCCCCCGCAATGCTTTCGATACCAAAGGATATGTCGGTAATGATTCGTAATTTTCAGACGTTGCGCCTGCCTGTTACGTTGGCGCTGATGACACGCTGATTGAACGTTTCACGGCATCGTGAACCGGGCAGTGAACCGGGCAGTGAAGAGGGCACTCAAGGGGGCTGAAGAGGGTACTGAAGAAGATACTGACGAGGGAGCTGAAGAGGGCAATCAAGACGGCAGCAACGAGAACGCCCCGCAGAGCGGGGCGTCGTGGGGATGGCATGTGTCAGCCGAGAGGCGGGCCGTCGCGGGTCAGCGGCTCTGGGGTTCGAGCGCTGCGGCCTGTTCGCGTCGGGTGGGACGAACCAGGCGGCCCTGCAGTTCCTCAAGCGAGACACCCTTGGTCTCGGGCATGAAGAACAGTACGAAGATCAGCTGCAGCAGCATCATGAAGGCGAAGAAGGCGAATACCGGCCCACCGCTGAACTGGCTGAGGATGGTGGGCATCAGCAGCGCGATCAGGGCCGCGAAGATCCAGTGTACGGAGCTGCCGAAGGACTGGCCCATGGCACGGACCTTGTTGGGGAAGATCTCGGAGATGAATACCCAGATCACCGTGCCCTGACTCATGGCGTGCGCCGCGATGAACACGCCCAGCAGGATCGGCACGCCATAGCCGCCCATGGCGGAGAAGTCCTCGAGATGGAAGGCCCAGGCGATCAGGCACAGCGACAGCAGATAGCCGGCCGAGCCGATCAGGATCAGGGTGCGGCGGCCCAGCTTGTCGATCAGTGACATCCCCAGCATGGTGAAGACCAGATTGATGACCCCGATTCCGGCCGTCGAGAGCAGGGCGGCGCTCGATTCCAACTGCGCCTCGGCCAGAATGCGCGGCGCGTAGTAGATGATGAAGTTGATGCCGGACAGCTGATTGAAGGCCGCGATCAGGAAGGCGAACAGGATCGGCAGGCGATAGCGCCAGGCGAACAGACGGGTGTGCTGCTTGGCACTTTCCTCGCTTTCGGTGCCACGGATGATGGCGATTTCCTCGGCGATGTCGGCCTTGGGATTGATCTGTCGGATGATCTCGGCGGCGGCCGCCTCGTCATTGCGCTTGAGGATCAACCAGCGCGGGCTGCGCGGTACCTTGCAGATCATCAGCAGATAGAGCGCGGCCGGCACGGCTTCCACCCCCAGCATCCAGCGCCAGTTCTCGCCGTCCATGAAGCCGATGAAGTAGTTGGAGACGAAGGCGATCACGATCCCGAACACCACGTTGAACTGGTAGAGCCCGACCAGCGCGCCCCGGCGCTCGCGGGGGGCGATCTCGGAGATGTAGATGGGCGCTGCCACGGAGGACGCGCCGACACCCAGACCCCCCAGCAGGCGGAAGAACGAGAACAGGTAGGGGTCGGTGGCCAGCGCCGAGCCCAGCGCCGAGACCAGATAGAGGATCCCGATCCCGATCAGGGTCGCGCGGCGGCCGAAGTGATCTGTCGGCCAGTTGCCGAAGATGGCACCGATGACCGTGCCCCACAGTGCCATCGACATGATGACCAGGCCGTGCATGAGGTCGCTGAGACCCCACTGGCTCTGCAGAGAGGTGTCCGCACCTGAGATGACAGCGGTATCGAAGCCGAACAGGAAGCCGGCGAGAGCGACCGTGATCGACCATTGAAGAATGCGTGGCATGGCGTAGCTCATCCAATGAGGCGTGAAGGAAAGACAGCGATTCGCGGAGGTTAATCGTTCAAGAGTGTATAGGTGAATCGTGTCACCTGACAATAATAGCCTAACGTGAGCGATATCGTTTATCCGCTATACCTTAGGGTGAGAGGCGCGCCTGGCGATATCCGAGGCACCGTCACGTGCCTTTTTTGATGGCTGATATCAATAGGTTATCAATTAGGTGCTACCGTTATTCCAAATGGTTTTATCGTTATTCTATTTTTGCGTTCGCGCCCGGACAGGCGTAGGCTGAGGTCCATTCACCTTGATTGACTCAGGAGGCCGAAGGATGGCAACCCCGACACTGCAGCCCCATGTCGAGAGCTTCTTCGACGAAGACAGCAATACCTTCACGCATCTGGTGCGTGACCCGCACTCCCGGCGTTGCGCGATCATTGATCCGGTACTGGATTTCGATTACCCCGCAGCCCGCACCACCACGCAGTCGGCGGATGCCCTGCTGGCCCACATCGCGGACGAGTCGCTGGAGGTGGAATGGATTCTCGAGACCCACGTCCATGCCGACCACCTGTCGGCCGCCGCCTACCTGAAAGACAAGCTTGATTGCCAGCTGGCGATCGGGGCACGCATCCGTGAGGTGCAGGACATCTTTGCGGACATCTTCGCGGCCGAGGCGGGTTTCGCGCGTGACGGACGTCAGTTCGACCGCTTGCTGGAAGAGGGCGACAGCCTGGCCATCGGCGGGCTTGAATGCCGCGTGCTGCATACTCCGGGCCATACGCCGGCCTGCGTGAGCTATGTGATCGGTGACGCCGTCTTCGTCGGCGATACGCTGTTCATGCCCGATTACGGCACCGCGCGCTGTGACTTCCCCGGCGGTGATGCGCGCACCCTGTACCGCTCGATCCACAAGGTGCTGGCGCTGCCTGACAGCACCCGCCTGTATCTGTGTCACGACTATTCCGCCGAAGGGCGCGAGGGCTTCTGTTGTGAGACCACGGTCGGGGAGCAGCGCCAGCACAATATCCACGTGCACACCGGGATTGATGAAGCGGCCTTCGTGGCCATGCGTTCGAAGCGTGATGCCGGGCTTGGCATGCCGCGCCTGATGTTGCCGGCGGTCCAGGTCAACATGCGGGCCGGCCAGATGCCGCCTGAGGACGCCAATGATCAGGCCTATCTCAAGATTCCTCTCAATCGTTTCTGACCCTCGCCGCCTGCACAGGTAAATAAATGACGTAGACTTCTTACGTGTCTATGCCCATTTTCTTTTCAAGGAGTCACGGATGAACAATCCCGCCAGCGATTCAGCCTCATCACCGTCACCAGCAACCAGGGGCGAGACGACCGTCACGGTGCCCCCCAATGCCCACAAGGTGGTGATTCTGGGAGGAGGGGCCGGCGGGATTGCCGTGGCAGCCAGCCTGCTCAAGCGTCAGGCCGGCATGGATATCGCCATCGTCGAGCCATCGGAGCAGCACAGCTATCAGCCGGGCTGGACGATGGTCGGCGGCGGGATCTTCACCCCGGAGTCCACTCGCCGGTCGATGTCCACGGTGATGCCCAAGGGCGTGCACTGGTATCGTGAGTCCGTGGTGGGCATCGACGCGGACGCGCATGAGGTCACGCTGGGGGATGGGCGCAAGCTTCGCTATGAGCGTCTGGTGGTGGCCATCGGGCTTGAGCTGGACTGGGCGGCCATCGAAGGCCTCGAAGAGACCCTGGGCAAGAATGGCGTCACCTCCAATTACCGTTATGATCTCGCGCCTTATACCTGGCAGCTGGTGCAGTCCCTGCGCAGCGGTCGTGCGCTGTTCACCCAGCCACCGATGCCGATCAAGTGTGCCGGCGCCCCCCAGAAGGCGATGTACCTGTCCTGCGATCACTGGCAGCGTGAAGATGTGCTCGGTCAGCTGGAGGTCACCTTCCACAACGCCGGTGGGGTGATGTTCGGCGTGCCGGCCTATGTGCCTGCGCTGGAAGAGGCCGTGAAGGGCTATGGCATCGAGGTGCAGTTCCATCAGCGTCTGATCGCTGTGGATGGGGAAGCGCAGACGGCGCGCTTCGAGGTGGCGGCGGCCGAGGAAGGCGGTGAGCCGCAGATCGTCGAGCAGTCCTTCGACATGCTGCATGTGGTACCGCCGCAGAAGGCGCCGGCCTTGATCAAGGACTCGGGGCTTGCCAACGCCGCTGGCTGGCTGGAGCTTGAACCCGAGACCCTGCAGCACATCACCCATCCCGACATCTTCGGTCTGGGGGATATCAGCGGTACCTCGAACGCCAAGACCGCCGCGGCCGTGCGCAAGCAGGCGCCGGTGGTGGTGGAGAATCTGCTCGCGACCCTGGCCGGCGACTCGCTGGCGGCGGGCTATCGTGGCTATGGCTCCTGCCCGCTGACGGTGGAGAACGGACGCATCGTGCTGGCGGAATTCGGCTACGGCGGTGAGCTGCAGCCGACCTTCCCCAAGTGGCTCAATGACGGTACCCGTCCGACGCGCCTGGCCTGGCAGCTCAAGGCACGTGGCCTGCCGTTCATCTACTGGAACCTGATGCTCAAGGGCCATGAGTGGCTGGCGCGTCCGGCGTCACGCGATGTCTGAGCCGCCCGAGCTGACCAACACACGCTCGCGCGGCGCGCTGGCCCGCTGGCTGCCGCTGGCGGGTTGGCTTGCCCAGTATGATCGCCAGAGCCTCGGGCGAGATCTGCTGGCGGCGGTGATCGTCAGTGTCATGCTGGTGCCGCAGGCACTCGCCTATGCGCTGCTGGCGGGGCTGCCGGCGCAGGTCGGCCTGTATGCCAGCATGTTGCCGCTGGTGCTGTATGCGCTGTTCGGCACCAGCAGCACGCTGGCTGTCGGGCCGGTGGCGATCATCTCGTTGATGACGGCGTCTGCCATCGCAGGCATGAGCGGTGCCGATGGTGGCGCGCTCTCGACGCCCGAGATGCTCGCGGCTGCGCTGCTGCTGGCGCTCATCTCCGGTGCCATGCTGGTGGCGATGGGGCTGTTGCGGTTGGGGGCGCTGGTGAATTTCATCAGCCACCCGGTGATCTCCGGGTTCATGACGGCCTCCGGTGTCCTGATCATCGCCAGCCAGCTCGGGCCCATGAGCGGCCTGCGCCTGAGTGGCGGCAATCTGCTCGAGATGGGGGAGTCGTGGCTGTCATTGCCGCAAGGGGCCGGCGTGCATTGGCCGACACTGGCCCTCGGGCTGGGCTGCTGGGCCGCCCTGACGCTGGCGCGTCGTCATCTCAAGCAGGGCCTGATGGCCCTCGGGATGCGCGAGAGCGCGGCGGGCATGCTGTGCAAGACCACGCCGATCCTCGCCGTCATCCTGTCCAGTCTGCTGGCCTGGGGCCTGCAGCTTGGCGAGCAGGGCATGGCACTGGTCGGCAGCGTGCCCGGCGGCTTGCCCACCCTGAGCCTGCCGTCCCTTGTCAGCAATGACTGGTCGGGACTGCTGGTGTCGGCGCTGCTGATCAGCGTGGTCGGCTTCGTCGAGTCGCTGGCACTGGCCCAGACTCTCGCCGCGCGTCGACGTCAGCGCATCGACCCCGACAAGGAGCTGATCGCGCTGGGGCTCTCCAACATGGGTGCTGGGGTCAGCGGCGGCATGCCCATCTCGGGCGGGCTGTCGCGCTCGGTGGTCAACTTCGATGCCGGGGCCGCCACGCCACTGGCGGGGGCCTTCACGGCCATCGGCATTCTGCTCGCCAGTCTGTGGTTGACGGACTGGCTGGCGTGGCTGCCACGCGCGACGCTGGCGGCCATCATCATCGTCGCCTCCAGCAGTCTGATCGACCTCGCGGCGATCAGGCGCACCTTCCGCTACTCGAAGGGCGATGGGGTGGCCCTGATGATCACGCTGATCATCACCCTCGTGCAGGGGGTGGAGAGCGGCATCATCGTCGGCATCCTCGTGTCACTGGGGCTCTATCTCAAGCGCACCAGCCAGCCGCACAGTGCGCTGGTCGGGCGCGTGCCGGGCAGTGAGCACTTTCGCAATGTCGAGCGTCATGAGGTCGAGACCGACCCGGAGCTGGCGATACTGCGCATCGATGAAAGCCTGTATTTCGCCAATGCGCGCTATCTGGAAGACACCGTGCTGGCGCTGGTGGCACAGCAGCCGTCGCTCAGGCATCTGGTGCTGGCTTGCCAGGCGGTCAACCTGATCGATGCCTCCGCGCTGGAAAGCCTGGAGGTCATCAATGAACGCCTGACGGCAGCCGGGGTGTCGCTGCATCTGAGCGAAGTGAAGGGCCCGGTGATGGACCGCCTCAAGCGCTCTGAACTGCCGGTCAATCTCGGCGGCGAGATCTATCTGAGCACCTTCGATGCCTGGCAGGCGCTGAGCATCCACGGCAGCCATTGTGGCCAGTGCTGCGCACGGGATGGGGTCAGCCAGACGGCGGCGGCCGGCTGATAGGAGAAGGCGCTGGTTTCATGGGAAAGCCGTGAAGGGAAGCCGCAAAGGAAAAGTGGTGAAGTAAAAAGGTGAATGAAAACGCCCCGCCTCGGGGATTGCCGAGGCGGGGCGTTTTCGTCATCTGATCAGGCAAGACGCTCAGTCAATACTTTCAATCAAGTACCGGCCCGATGATGTGCTTGACCTCCAGATAGCCCGCCAGGCCCCAAGAGCCCAGCTCGCGGCCGATGCCGCTACGCTTGAAGCCACCCCAGCTGGCCTGTACCAGCGGCAGCTGCTCGCTGTTGTACCACACCACACCTGCACGCAGACGGCGGCCGACCTGCTGGGCGCGCCTGGCATCACCACTGACCACCGTGGCCACCAGCCCGAAATCGCTGTCGTTGGCGAGGCGAATCGCCTCGGCCTCATCCGCCACGCGACGTGAGCACAGCACCGGCCCGAAGATCTCCTCACGCCACAGACGGCTCTCCACCGGGACATCGGTGTAAAGCGTCGGCGCCACGAAGTAGCCCTTGGTCGGCAGGCTGCGATGGGTGTCATCGCGCAGCGCCGTCAGACCTTCCTCGCGCGCCACATTGAGATAGCCCAGCACGGTGTCACGTTGGCGGGCGCTGGTCATCGGTCCCATCTGGGTCGCGGCGTCCAGCGGGTCACCCAGCACCAGCGCGTCGATACGACTGGCAAGCGCGGTGTGCAAATCATCGGCGATGGCCGAATGCACCAGCAGGCGCGAGGTGGCGGAGCAGATCTGCCCGGCATTGAAGTAGATGCCGGCCATCACCCAGTCAGCGGCGTCGTCGATGTCGGCATCTTCCAGCACGATGATCGCTGACTTGCCGCCCAGTTCCAGTGACACCCCACGCGTACCGCAGGCCGCCGCCTGCATGACCTTCTCGCCGACCACATTGCTGCCGGTGAAGGAGATCTTGTCGATGCGCGGATGACGCGTCAGCGGCGCGCCGATGCCCTCGCCATCGCCGTGCAGCAGGTTGAACACGCCTGCCGGCAGTCCGGCTTCCAGCGCGATCTCGGCCATCACCTGTTCCGGCAGCGGCGTCACTTCAGACGGCTTGATCACCAGGGTGCAGCCCGCGGCGAGCGCCGGCGCGACCTTCCAGGCAGTGGTGACCAGCGGGAAGTTCCACGGCGTGATCAACCCCACCACGCCGGCCGGCTCCTGATAGCTGTGCGCCGCATAGCCTTCGACATCATGCGCGACCACCGCGCCCTGACGCGCATCCAGCGCGCGTGCCTGGGCGGCGTAATAGCGGTAGCAGCCGATGGCGTCATCGAGATCGATCTCGGCCTCGGTGCGAATCTTGCCGTTGTTGCGGCATGACATTTCCACCAGCGCTTCCCGGCGAGATGTCAGCCCCTCGGCGAAGGCCTCCAGATAGACCGCACGCTCGGCGCCACTCAGTGCCTGCCAGCCCTCGAAGGCATTGGCAGCCGCCGTGACGGCGGCCTCCACATCACGCGCATCCCCCGCCGTCACCTCGGCGATGACGGTTTCCTCGAAAGGATTGGTGACCGCCAGACGGCGCTCGCCGTGGGACTTGACCCACTCGTTGTTGATGAACTGCTGATCGAGCTTGTGCATTGAGGTAGCTGACATGGGAGTTCCTTGCCGCCAGTGACATACGGGGGACTGGCGGTCATTGATCAATGTTGTGAAAAGATGCGATGCGCCGAGTCGGACTCAGCCGGCGATCGAGCGTTGCCACCCGGCCGCGTTGATTTCCACCAGCAGCGGGGCGCTAGCGTCGCGCTCGTTCAAGGCGACCCGCAGTGCCTGGGGGGAATCGATGGCGACGGCGGCGCAGCCGAAGCCGCGGGCCAGCAGCTGGAAGTCGGGGGCCTGGATGTCGACGCCCAAGCGCGTGACGCCGGCGTTGTCCATGAAGCGGCGAATCTCCTCATAGCCCTGGTTGTGCCACAGCACGATGACGACCGGCAGCTGTTCTTCTACCGCGCAGGCGAGTTCCGACAGCGTGAACATGATGCCGCCATCGCCGACCAGCGCGATCACCGGCAGGTCCGGGCGGCCCAGGGTCGCGCCCATCGCGGCGGGCAGGCCGTAGCCGAGCGTGCCGTAGCCGGTGGAGGCATTGAAGTAGCGGCGCGGTGCCGGCTGGCTGAGCAGGTGGTTGGCTGCGTAGACCGTGGCGCAGGAATCGCCGACCCAGATCGCCTCCGGCAGCGCTTGCTGGAGGGTGTCGAACAGCGGCACGTAGGGCGCGAAGGCCGGGTCGGTCGGCAGGGCGAGGGCTTCCAGCGTGGCGGCGGTGATCTGCGCGCCGCGACCTGTGCCTTGGGGGCTGCCCTCGAGGTCAGTCAGTCGATCGGCGAGCGTCTCCAGCGCCAGGCTGGCATCGGCGACGATACCCAGCGCGGCGGCATGATTGCGCGCCAGCTGCTCGGGGTCGATATCGATGCGGATCAACTCTCCGCCGATCACGAAGCCATCATCGAACACCACGTCGTAATCGGTCTCGCCAAGCTCGGTGCCGATTGCCAGCACCACATCGGCGTCGCGCGCCAGATCGCGTACCGCAGGCAGTGCAGCATTGGCGCCGAGATCCAGCGGGTGGGCGCTGCCCAGAAGGCCCTTGGCATTGATGGTGGTGACGGTGGGGGCATCCAGCGCCTCCACCAGTTGACGCGCGGCCTCGGGCGCGGCGACACAGCCACCGCCCAGCAGTACCAGCGGGCGCTGGGCGCCTGTCAGAAGGGCCACGGCCTCGTCGATCAGCGTCGGGTCCGGCGCGAGACGCCCGATGCGTGAGCGCGTGACGTCATGGGTGCTACGACCGGCAGGCAGTGGAATCTCGGCATTGAACAGGTCGATGGGAATCTCGAGATGCACCGGGCCGGGGCGGGCACCCTCGAACAGCGCAAAGGCGCGGGCCAGCACTTCCGGCAGCGCGGACGGGTCGAGCAGGGTGTGGCTGAAGCGCGCCACGCCCGAGACCAGCTGCTGCTGGCTCGGCAGCTCATGCAGACGCCCCTGGCCACGCCCGAGGGTGTCGGAGCGATTGACGCTGGAGATCACCAGCATCGGGATGGAGTCGGCCAGCGCCTGGCCCATCGCGGTGGTGATGTTGGTCATCCCCGGGCCGGTGATGATGAAGCACACTCCGGGCTTGCCGGTGCTGCGGGCATAGCCATCGGCCATGAAGCCGGCGCCCTGTTCATGGCGCGGGGTGACGTGGCGAATGGTGCGCGCGGCGGGATCGGCGTCGGGCTCCAGGCCCCGGTAGAGTTCGACGGTATGTACGCCGGGAATACCGAAGACGGTATCGACGCCGTAGGTGTCACGCAGCAGTCGGATGAGGAGTTCAGCACAGGTCATGGCAGGCTATCCGGCAGACGGGAGCGCCGTGGCGCCCCCGGAAGTCATGAGGAAAAGGAGTCCTAGGAAAAGGAGTCCAAGGAACAGGAGCCCAGGCACAGGAGGCTGGTGGTGGCACAGCGCTCTTGCGGCGGGCTGGCCTCGGCTCAGAACACGAAGACGTGGGCGATACCAGCGATGATCGGCAGGGTGATCAGCGTGCGCAGCACGAAGATGGCCACCAGTTCCCAGATCTTGAGCGGAATCTTCGATTTGAGCAGCAGGGCACCGATCTCGGACATGTAGATCAACTGGGTCAGGGACAGGCAGGCGATCACGAAGCGGGTCAGTTCGCTGTCGATGTCCTTGGCCAGCACCGCCGGCAGGAACATGTCGGCAAAACCGACCAGCGTCGCCGGGGCTGCCTCTGCCGCGTGGGGAATCTGCAGCAGTTCCAGCAGCGGAATCATCGGGTAGGAGAGCCAGGTGAAGACCGGCGTGAACTCGGCCAGCATCAGCGCCACGGTCCCGATGGCGATCACCACCGGCAGCAGACCGAGGAAGATGTCCGCCACGTTGAAGCCGGCCGATTTCACCAGCTTGAGCGGGCCCGGGGCATGCTCGGCACGCGCGACGGCCATGCCGAGTGAGTAACGCAGCACGCCACAGTCGCTTTGGTTCTCTTCACTGATCTGACAGCCGACCGGCTCGTGGTAGTCATCACGCTTGCGCGACAGCGGCGGCAGACGCGGCACGATGACGGCGGCGATCAGGCCCGCGATGACGACGGTCAGATAGAAGGGCACGAACAGGTGATTGATGTTCATGAAGCTGGTGACCAGCAACGCGAAGGCAATCGAGACCACCGAGAAGTTGGTGGCGATCACCGCCGCTTCGCGCTTGCTGTAGAAGCCCTGCTCGTACTGCTGGGTGGTGATCAGCACGCCGACGGTGCCGGAGCCCATCCATGAGGCGGTGGCATCGATGGCACTGCGTCCCGGCAGATTGAAGATGGCGCGGAACGGGCGACGCACGAGGCTGCCGATGAATTCCATGAAGCCGAAGTCGACCAGCAGCGGCAGCAGAATGGCCGCGAAGAAGAAGAAGGTCAGCAGGACAGGGGCGAGATCATTGAGCATCACGCCGCCGGTGAAGGCCGCCGTGACGGCGGCTGGCCCCCACTGAAAGTAGGTCATCAGCGCGAAGATGGCGCCGAGGGCGCGCATGGCAAACCACACCGGCGCGACATCGAACAGCTCATGTGCCGCGCCCTGACGTGCCCAGTTCGGCTTGGCGAGCTTGACGAAGCCGGTGAGGATCACCGACAGACACAGCACCGCGACGGCGATGGCGGGCAAGGCGCTGCCGAGCGTGGCCTTGAGCCAATCGGCCATCAGGCCCATGCCGATGTTGATGGTGTCGCCAACGCTGAACGGCACCAGGAAGAAGCTGACGCCGAGCAGTGACGGCACCAGGAATTTCATCAGCCCCCTGGCGGTGAGCGGCACCGGGCGGGTGGCGATCAGGTCCTTCTTCGGGCGGGCCGCTGGGGTCGCGGCAGAGTCAGACGCGGAGTCATGCTGGGACGGTGCGTGCTCCGCCGTCGGGTCGATGCTGGTTGTCATTCGGGTCACCTTGATCTTGTTGTAATGGTCAGGCTCTGATCGGTCATTCGGCATGCGACTTGCCGTCTTCGCGGGGGATTCTTCACGTGCCAGGGACGGGACAGGCCCCTGGCACGCGACCCGCCCTCCGGCGGGGTCTTTCACTGGCAATGGAGGTGCGGTGCGACTCAGTCGCGCTGTTGCACGCCCGGCAGTACGCAGAGCATCTCGTAGAGCAGGGTCGCGCCCATCAGCGCGGTGTTGCCGCTGGTGTCGTAGGGCGGGGAGACTTCCATCAGGTCACCGCCGACGATATTGAGGCCACGTGCGCCGCGCACGATTTCCATGCCCTGGGGCATGGTCAGGCCGCCGGCTTCCACGGTGCCGGTACCGGGGGCGACGGAGGGGTCCAGTCCGTCGATGTCGAAGGTGATGTACACCGGGCGATCGCCCATCATGTCTCGCACTTCGGCCATCAGCGGGGCGAGTGACTTGAACCAGCACATCTCGGCGGTTTCCACACGGAAGCCCTGCTGACGGCACCAGTCGAAGTCATCGGCGGAGTAGCCGGTGCCACGCAGGCCGATCTGCACCACGCGGTGGCTGTCGAGCAGGCCTTCTTCCTGGGCGCGACGAATCGGCGTGCCGTGGGCGATGGGCTCGCCGAACATGTGGTCATTCACGTCGGCGTGGGCATCGATGTGGATCAGGCCGACCGGGCCGTGCTTCTTGGCGATGGCGCGCAGCACCGGCAGGGTGACGGTGTGGTCACCGCCCAGGGTGAGCGGCACGCAATCGTGGCTGAGCACTTCATCGTAGAATTTCTCGATGATGTCCATGCTCTTGGGCAGGTGGAAGGTGTTGATCGGCACATCGCCGATGTCTGCCACCTGCAGGCTGTCGAAGGGAGCGGCGCGGGTGGCCATGTTGTAGGGGCGCAGCATGCGCGATTCATCACGGATCTGACGCGGGCCGAGACGCGCGCCCGGACGGTTGGAGGTACCGATGTCCAGCGGAATGCCGATGAAGGCGGCATCCAGGCCTTCCGCGGTTTCCTGAGCCGGCAGGCGCATCATGGTGGCCGGGCCGCCGAAACGTGGCATGTCGTTGCCGCCCAGTGGCTGATTGAATTCGCTCATCTGTCTCTCCAGGGTCTTGAGTCGCTCGCGATACGCTGACGGCGAGCGGGGTATTGTGATGGTTCGCCTGATCGCCTGGCCGGACGGTGTCATGAAAGCCGGCGATTCTCCTTGGCGCATACCCCAGCATTGCAGTAACCATGCCAATTTTCAGTCGATTGATTTTATTGGGTTTTTTAAAGAGGTGGTTGTCGAGTGATTCATTTGTGGATCACCCTTCCGCCAATACCGATTCAAAAATGGATCGTCGATTCATTTGTGGATCACATTCAGGCATCATCGAGAGTGTCTTTCAGCGCAGTACTTGCAGCGCACTGTCAGGTAGTGCGCTGTCGTCAAAAGCACCTCTTGAAAGACGTGCAAGAAAGAGCCGGTAAAAAGAAGTGCTGGAAAGACCTGATAGATAGCCCCGCCCCGATTCACAGGCTCGACCATGAGGTGCCCGCCATGTCAGAGCTCGACCACCAGATTCTCAAGACCATCATCGACACCGCCCACGACCACTACTTCGTGGTGAGCGCGGATGGCCAGGTGATGGATGTCAGCCCCGGCGCCGCGGCGGTCTATGGCATGACGCGTGAGGCACTGTGTGCCGCCAACGTGCATGACCTGGAAGCCAGCGGGGTGCTCAAGCCCTCCATCAGCCTGGAGGTGCTGCGCACAGGGAGAACGCTGCAGATGATGCAGCTCACCGCCACCGGGCGGCGGGTGGTGGCGCAGGCGCATCCGGTATTCGTCGCGGGCAAGCTTGAGTGCGTGGTCAGCCGCTCGATGGATCTCACCGATATCCAGCTGTTGCAGCAGGAATATGCCGTGCTCCAGCAGCGCTTCACGGATCACCTGCGCCGCAACTCGCGGGGCAGTGAGCTGGGCGGGGGGAGTGCGGGGGAAAGTGATTGGGGGGCGGTGGGGAGTGCGCGCTCGGGTGCCGAGCAGACCACCCATGACGCGCGGCAGCAGGGGCGTGCCCTCTGCGAGCAGGCCGCGCGTGAGCAGGCCGAGTGCGAGGACGCCGCGCTGGAACTGGGCGAACTGCAGGTCAAAAGCCCCGTGATGCGTGAGATAGCGCTGCTGCTCAAGCGGGTCGCGCCCACCAACGCCACGGTATTGATGCTGGGCGAATCCGGGGTCGGCAAGACGGCCTTCGCGCATCAACTGCATCGCTGGAGCCAACGCGCCGACGGCCCCTTCATCGAGGTGAACTGTGGCGCCATCCCCGAAAGCCTGTTCGAGTCCGAGATGTTCGGCTATCAAGCCGGTGCCTTCACCGGCGCGGGCAACCGTGGCAAGGCGGGCCTGATGGAACAGGCCGAAGGCGGCACCCTGTTTCTGGATGAAATCGGTGAGCTGCCGCTCGCCACCCAGACCAAGCTGCTCAAGGTGATTCAGGACGGAATGATCACCCGCCTGGGCGACACCACCACCCGCCGCGCCGACTTCCGACTGGTCGTCGCCACCAATCAAGACCTCGCCGCCCGCGTGGAGCAGGGCCAGTTCCGCCTCGACCTCTACTACCGCATCAATGTGCTCCCCGTCAGCCTGCCGCCGCTGCGCGAACGCCGCGAAGACATTCCCGCCCTGATAGAGCAACACCTCTCACGCCTCAATCAACGTCACGGTCGTCGCAAGCTCCTCGACGCTACCCTATGGCCCGTTCTCATGCGTCAGGACTGGCTCGGCAATATCCGCGAACTGGAAAACTGGCTGGAACGCGCCTGGCTCAGCGCCCCCAGTGATGTCATCGACAGCGACTCAGTAAAATCACTGCTCAACACTTGTTCCACGAATAACGCTAATGGACTAGGCAATTCATTTGGCTTCAGTAATGACAAATCCAATGGAATAGGCGTTACTGAAAGTTTTCCCACTGCCGATACCTTACATAGTGACAATTCCCTCTCAGCGCCTGCCGCTGAGGGGGCGGTAGCCATGCCAATCCCGAAACTCGGCCCCAACGAAACGCTCAAGGAAGGCTTGGCACGTATCGAAGCGCAATGGCTCCAAGAGATGGCTGCCGAGTTACCCAGTACTTATGCGATAGCGAAGAGAGCAGGGATTAGTCAGCCGTCGGTAGTAAGGAAGTTGAAGCATATGTTATTAAAATAATTACCATGTGTCGGATTCCATGTGATTGACCAATCGATTAGCCAATCACACGGGGTCCGACAGCTACCTGAAACACAATTATATTCACTTTATTAGGGATTTATTGTACAATTTGGGGTTGAATGCTGAGCGTTCCACATAACACCGCCATCAGAGAAATGTGTCATGTCCGAAAAAATACTTTCCAAAGCTTCTGCTGAGGATTTACCTTCTACGATAATAAAGCTTCCTGAGAAGAATGAGGTGCACGATGCCATGTTGGGGAGTGCCTCATGAGCAACTCCACACAGCGTAAGGTGAAGAAAACTCCCAATCCAATCTTGGTCTGGTCTGGGGTGTTTCTCCTCGTGGGTGCCTTCTGGCATCATTTCGCCAATACTGACCCGACACCGTCACGTATTTTGGCGGTGCTTGGGATTGTCATCATGTATATCGGGTTTCATGCAAAGTCTGGGGCAACTCCCGATGAGGCGAATACGGCCAACCAGGAGAAGGCTCCAGAAGCCCCCCCGGCCATGGGCACGATTGAGGGCCCTGGCTCCGAATTGACAGATGAAAGCTCGAAATCGAAAGACAAAGAAGCTCTCAAAGAGAAAATTGAGCTGAGATGTAACTGTATTATAGTCGGTCAGATAATAGCAGCTGCGATTCTGGCCATGGGCTTAACTTCCACTAGTAACAACATGTATAACACCATTGTACTGGTGATCGTCTCTGGCTTTGGCTACCTTGGAATCTCAATTTTTGGTAATGGTTACTTAATCAGCAAATCGCATGTGCATTATGCCTATGCGCTTATTGGCGTGTTGGGATACTTCGCAACGCCCGTCGTTTTTATGCTTGGGCGATAATTCATATAATTTGTTAACTCCCTCACTCAATATATGAGGGAGTTAAATGCCTATTCAAAAATTAATCATGCACTCAGCGCCATAACCGTCGAGCAGCCGGTGTACCTCATCGCATAGGTGCTCAAATGCTAGATATGCACTCAGTGGCAGCCATGCATACCTCATCTGCCGTCGGTGAATCTCAATCAGATTCAGCTCCGGCGTGTACGCCGATAGGTAGGTCAAGCACACACGCTGCGACATCCACTCAACCATCTTCGTCTGAACGCCTTGGAGTGCTGCATGCTGGCATTGTCCAGCACCACGACGGCGAAGGTATCAGGGGCTTTCTGAACGGCAAACTGGTCGAATGCATCGATGACTGTCTCGGTAGTCATGGTTCCGCTCCGACCTCTACTACCGCATCAATGTGCTCCCCGTCAGCCTGCTGCCGCTGCGCGAACGCCGCGAAGACATTCCCGCCCTGATAGAGCAACACCTCTCCCGCCTCAATCAACGTCATGGTCGCCGCAAACTCCTCGACGCCTCGCTATGGCCCGTCCTCATGCGCCAGGACTGGCTCGGCAATATCCGCGAACTGGAAAACTGGCTGGAACGCGCCTGGCTCAGCGCCCCCAGTGATGTCATCGACAGCGACTCAGTAAAATCACTGCTCAACACTTGCTCCACGAATAACGCTAATGGACTAGGCAATTCATTTGGCTTCAGTAATGACAAATCTAATGGAATAGGCGTTACTGAAAGTTTTCCCACTGCCGATAACTCTCATAGTCCCAATTCCCTCTCAGCGCCTGCCGCTGAGGGGGCGGTAGCTATGCCAGTACCCAAACTCGGCCCCAATGAAACGCTCAAGGAAGGCCTTGCGCGTATAGAAGCACATTGGTTACGCGAGATGGCTGCCGAGCTGCCCAGTACCTATGCGATAGCCAAGAGGGCAGGGATCAGTCAGCCGTCGGTGGTGAGAAAACTAAACAAAAAAGCTAGTCTTTAATTAACTGTTAACTCTGGGTTTAATTAGTTGGCTGTGTTGTTTTTAACTAGATAGAGTAGTTGTTCATGATAAATAATGTGTTCCCTAAAAGTACAATTGATCTCCTGTCCTCTGTACTAACAGTGTTTTTTAAGTTTGGATTGATGTTTGGTGGTTTTGTTTTTTTCTTATATTGTTTGAGGATAGGGTATTTTCCTACAGGTGTGTCTTTAGGTGATGGGCTTATATTTATATTTTGCGCCGGATCCTTTTCTATTATATTTTTGTTGTTTATGATTCCGAATATATGCTTAGGTTTGTTGATGTTGTCTTTTATATCCTTCCTGTCAAAAAGGGTAGTGCTTAGGCTGAACAAGAACAAGTGGAGATATGATGTCGATAAAGATATTTATAATGTAAGATATTTTAATTTATTTATTGTGCTAATGTCTCTTTCCGCAATAATAATAATAATCGGGTCAAATTGGCCTGCAGGGAAAAAAATAGATAGTTTCGATGATATGTTATCATCTTTCCTGTCTTTTTCTTTGTTAGTTTCATTTTTGGTGCCCTTATTAAATGGCATGATGTTTTATTTGCTAGTGTATGTCACGAAAAAAAGAAGTTTACTTTATGATTATCGTAGTCAAAGCGTAAAGAGTGATCATTCAAACACTAACTTTTCCATGTTTATTGGAGCAGTTGTCTTTTTAATGATGGTAATCACAGCAGGCTTAGGCGGGAAGGGTGGTGAAATGCTCGTGGGATCTATGAAAATGTTAGGTATACGTACAGAGAATGTTATTGTCCACATTAAAAAGCCATACTATACCTACGCCAAGCTTCACCAAATTAACCTACTTCCTAGTGAATTTGGAGAGTCATATATGAGGATGGAAAAAGCTGATATATTAATGAGTGGCTTTGGTGATAATGTTGTTGTTGGATTTGAAGAGAGCAAGGACAAGTTAATTATACCCAAAGATTATGTATTCGTTGTTCACGAGTAGTCAATGTCACAAAATGATATAATTTATTGATTCAGTGCGGGCAAGTATTCATGTCAACGGCGTACTTTTTATCTACTGCTTGTATGTTAAAGCTTAAATGATTCTTGGTGGATTTTTATGATTAGGTTAATATTCGGCTATTTCTTGGGGTTACTAACTGCTCTAATTTTTTTGTTTTACCAAGATAAACTGAAAGATTATCTAACGATTGGCGTAGTTATTAATATGGTGATCGCTACTGCTACTGTTATTGCTGTGATTATTCATCTGAGCTCTGTTGTTATATCAAGGCGCGATAGAGTTTGGGATGCAAACAAGCATGTGCTTATGGACTTTAGGGAGGCACTCTCGGAAGTTATCGAGGCAAATGATTATTACTCTAAGATAGAGCTTGCTAGAATTTTTAATGAGGAGCCTCCAGATGAGGAAAACAAGCCTAAGGAAGAAGTGTATTACGTTTATAGTAAAAAACATAAATTTATTAAGGATGTATATGGCTCGATTTTAGATGCAAATTTAATTAAAGCTATGGATGTTAGTTGTAAAGAAAATAATAAAATAAATGGGCGCGTTCACCAAGAAGATCTTAATATATTGGAGGCTTACTCTAAATCATCTGATTTATATGGGAATTTAAAAAGAGAGCTCGATATATATATTGCAAAAAAGTCAGGTATTAAGATGAGAGTTGGTGCATTAACTTCTCTTAAATCTAAGCTATATAAGTATCTCTAAGGTACACTATATTCATTTCATCACCACCAGACTCCCCATCACCCCTTCACACAACGGCTTGATCTCACTGAAGCCTTCTTCGACGGTGAGGTCTGTCTTGGCTTTGGCGTAGGTGGTGCCGTCGGCGGTGGGGTGGTAGCTGGTGCAGTGCAGGCGGATCAGCTTGTCGTCTAGGAAGAGGCCGTATTCGCGGGTCTGTGAGGTGATGGGCATGCCCTGGTGTCGTTGTGTCATGGCGATATCGAACCAGTAGGCCTGACGGTGATCCACTCGGGTCAGGCCGGAGTCGAGCATCTGACTGTTGATGGGCGCCCACTGGGCCAGCGTATTGGTGGAGGCCATCACCTTGAGCTGCGCGTCACTGACGGTGTCGCCATGCAGGTCATAGATCTCGAGGATGATCATGTCGGTGCCGGTACCGGCCTGACTCTGCCACTTCTGCACGATATGCGGCAGGCGACCCTCGGCGGCAGACCATGAGGCGGGCAGGTGCAGCGCAAGGTTGATGCCCAGCGACTTGGGATGGCCCTTGGTGTGGAACTGCTGGAAATAGCCGTCGTACAGCTCGTACACCGGCTCGATCTGATATTTGGTCGCCAGCAGAAATTCCTTGAACGGCGAGGGCAGGTATTCCCCCTGGGCGCGCAGATGAATGGCCTCGATGAAGCGGGCCGCGAAGTCGCTGGTCAGCTTGTCGGTGGTCAGCTGCGAATCCAGTTCCTTCTTTATCTGACGGCGAATGCCATCCAGCACTTCGCGTGCGTGCTCCTGCCCCATCAGGGTGGCGAGGTTGTCCGCCAGACGATGGGTGATGTTGGGGAAGGCATTGTCGAAATAGGCGGAGGCAAGCTCTGCATCCGGCGCGAGGCCGGGATACTCCTCGGCGATGCGTGACAGCGTGATGTCCTGGGCGATGACGAAGCCGTAGGTACTGCTCAGCGTATTGATGACCTGGGGCGAGGAGCGAAACTGTGCCGCTTCGGCGCGTGCCGAGGCACCGGGAGTCATGAGACATGAGCCCAGGCTCAGGCCGAGCGTGAAGGCGGTGACGGCCAGCCCGGGAATTGCCCCAAAGGAGCGTATTACGGCAAACGCCATGCGTGACATCCTGTCAGAGTGCGATCAATTCAATCCTATCATCGGCTTACGACGACTTCTCGTGTGCTGGCGCTGTTCAGATGCCTAATCAGGCAGAAGTATCAGGCTGTGCGTCATGCGCCGCACGCGGTTTCCCTTCAGAGAGCAGCAGACAACGATGTCCAGACGACACCAGTATTCGGTTGAACTTGAGTGGACCGGCAATCGCGGCGATGGCACCCGCCATTACACCGCCTACGAGCGCGATTTCGTGGCCCGTGTCAGTGGCAAGCCGAGCATTGAAGGCTCCGCCGACCCTGCCTTTCGGGGCGACGCTGCCCGCTGGAATCCGGAAGACATGCTGGTGGCCTCCGTCTCGGCTTGCCACAAGCTGTGGTATCTGCACCTGTGTGCCGAGGCCGGCATTCGTGTCATGAGCTATCACGACCACGCCGAGGGCACGATGCAGGAAGGCGCGCCTACCGCTGTTGGCAAGACTCAGACAGAGAGCCAGGGCGAGGCGGGACGTTTCACCTCCATCGTGCTGCGACCCGAGATCACGCTGGCCGCCGGTGACGATATCGCTCTCGCTCATGAGCTGCACCACAGGGCGCATGCGCTATGCTTCATCGCCAATTCGCTGAATTTTACGGTCAGCTGTGAGGCGGTGATCACCCATCAGTGATACGTGGCAAACTATTCGCATCGGACTGACCGTGTCTTACAAGACCGTGTCAGAACCCAAAAGGCCACCAGAGCAATCTGGTGGCCTTTTTTGCTTTCAGCCTCTCTTTAAAGAGAAACAGCGTCTCGCGAACTGATCAAACGAGGGGCTCAACCCCGTGCGTTCACTTCCTCGATCAGTTGGCTTGCGCCGGTGAGGTCCGGCAGGCAGGCGCCGTCGGCGATCTTCGCCAGCAGTACGTCTTCCGCTTCTTGCACCTCGATGGCGTGGGTGGCGATGGCCGAGACTTCCTCGGGCGCCATCACGATGACACCGCTTTCATCGGCGAGGATGGCATCGCCCGGATTGACGACCACGCCGCCGATGCTGACCGGCACGTTGAGCGCGCCGCCGATCCCGGCGAAGCGGGTGGTAAGCGAGGCGACCCCGCGACTCCACACCGGGAAATGCTTGTCGCGAATGGTCAAGGCGTCGGTGGCCATGCCGTCGATCACCACGCCGGCCACGCCGAGGCGCGAGGCGACCGTGGTCATCACGCCGCCCCAGCAGGCGCGGTGACGATCGCCCTGACGATGCACGATCAGCACATCGCCCGGGCGCACCAGACGCATCAGGTGGTTGAGCAGGGTGCCATCTTCCGGCGGCAGCGAAACGGTGACGGCGGTACCGGCAATCCGTACCTGGGGCAGCATGCAGGCAATCGCCGGTTCGACGAAGCCGTGGGTGTGGAAGTGGCCGATGGTGGCCGTCTCGCACTGGGTGAGCTGTGCCAGCAGCTCCGGCGCGACCTGGTCTGGCATGTCATTGAGTTGGTACATGGAAGTCTCTCGGCGTGGTCGGTCAGATCAGGCTGGGCAGGAAGGTGGTGAGTGCCGGTACCCAGTAGAGCATCAGCATCGCGAACAGGAAGCAGATGACGATGGGCCAGGCGGCGGCGTAGATGGTCTGCATCGGGGTCGCGGGGGCGGCACCTTTCACCGCGAACAGGTTGTAGCCGAAGGGCGGGGTGAGACTGCCCACCGAGATGTTGATCAGGAACAGCGTCCAGAACCACACCGGGTCAAAGCCATACAGCTTGACCAGCGGCGCGTAGATGGGAATCACCACCATCATGAAGGCGATCTGGTCGATGAACATGCAGGCGATCAGCGGAATCAGCATCAGGATCAGCAGCATCCATACCGGGTCGAGATCCAGTCCGGTCACGCTGCTCACCAGCCCGCTGGTGGCGCCGGTGAAGCTCAACAACTGCGAGAACAGTTTCGAGCACGCCAGGATCAGGATGATCATGGTGCTGACCTTGAGCGACGACATCACCGCTTCGCCCGCCATCTTGAAGGAGAACTTGCGGTAGTAGGCGGCGACCAGCAGTGAGCCCAGTACGCCGGTGGCAGCGGACTCGGACGGTGTGGCGATACCGAGCAGGATCAACCCGAGCACGGCGAAGATGATGATGCTGAACGGCAGCATGTTGATCAGGGCGCGACGCTTTTCCTTTGCCGTGCCGCCACCGCTTTCATCGACCGGCGGCGCACGGCGCGGGTCCAGCGTGATGCGCACCTTCACGTAGAGGATGAACAGCGCAGCCAGCAGGATACCCGGCAGAATGCCCGCGATCAGCAGCCGCGCGATGGAGACATCCACCATCGAGCCGATGATGATCACCAACAGGCTCGGCGGGATGATCGGCGCGAGACTCGCCCCCCCCAGAATCAGGCCGATGGAGAGCTTGTCGTCATAGCCGCGCTCCTGCATGGTCGGCAGCGCCGAGCGGCTGAGCATGGCGGTCACGGCCAGTGCCGAGCCGGACAGGGCGCCGAACAGGGTCGAGAGGGCGACGACGAAGAAGTAGAGGCGGCCTTTCATGCGGCCCATCAGGGCATCCAGCGAGTCGAAGATCACATCGATGGAGCCGGAGCGGAACAGCAGCTCCCCCATCAGCACGAACAGCGCGATGGTGGTCAGCGTCTCCGAGGTCATGCTGTCGTAGACACTGTTGGCGAACATGCCAAAACCGGCGGTGCCCATCAACCACAGCGTGCCCAGCACGTTGATGGTCAGGAAGGCGGCGAAGACGGGGATGCCGAGGGCGAACAGGCCCATCAGCAAGGCGATGGCCAGGCCCAGAGAGAAATACCATTCCATGACTCAGGGTCCTTTTCTGGCGTCGGTGGTCGCCGAGGAGGCGGCGGAGTCGGAGTCGTCCGATGGGGTCGCCTCGGGCGCGGCGCGCGTGAAGGCGTGGCGCAGGAAGTAGAGGGCCGCATTGATCAACGCGTAGGCGATGAAGGAGGACACCCAGACCTTGGGGATATCGAGCCCCATGGCGGTGGTGGTGTGGTACTGGAACTGACGCAGGCTTTCCTGCAGGCAGATCCAGCCGGCCACGGCGCAGACGCCACCGGTGATCAGCGCCAGCAGGCGGTCATAGAGGGCGCGGGTGGCAGGGCTGAGGCGTTCCGGCAGCACGGTGATGGCGATATGGCCATGGGTACGTGCCAGTTCCGGCGCGGCCAGCGAGATGGAGAGGCACAGCAGGTAGGCCACCATCGCGCCGGACCACAGGGTGGGCGAATTGAAGAAATAGCGCGCGATGACTTCCAGCCAGAAGCACAGGACGATGCCACACAGAGTGACACCGCCCAGAAGGAAGCCTGCTCGCGTCACGCCGTCATGCACACGTGCAAGCAGGGTTGGCATGGTGGATTCCTTACTCGCTGACGGTGGTCAGATGCTTCTCGATCGCCAGCTCGCGCATGGCGGTCACGGCTTCCGGCGACTTGTCGATGCCCAGCTGCCAGATACCGTCGGTGACCAGGGCATCCAGACGCTCGGCGTCTTCCGGGGCGAATTCGGTGGCCTGCATGCCAGCCTCGTTCAGCGCCTTCCATTCCTCGATCGCCAGTTCATCCAGCACCGGGACGATCTCGGTCTCCAGCTGACGGCCCTCGTCAAGCAGCACCTTCTGCTGCTCTGGGGTCAGGCTGTTGAAGGCGTTGAGGTTCATCAGCACGAAGTTGTAGGTCTGACCGAAGGTCGGCTTGGAGTAGTAGCCGGCGACTTCTTGCCAGCCCATGTCCTTGACGCCGTTCAGGCCCCAGGCCGCGCCGTCGATCACGCCACGGTCCATCGCCGAGTAGACGTCGCCACTGGACATCAGCACCGGCGTACCGCCCAGCCCCTTGGTGACATTGGTATAGGTGGGACTGCCGCGCAGACGGCGGCCGTCCAGACCCGGCGTGCCGGTGATCGGCTCCTTCAGCACGTACTGGAAACCATGGCTGCCCAGCGGCGGAATCGCGATCAGCTTGAGGCCCAGGCCGTTGTAGTGCTCATCGACCATGTCCCACAGGCCGGATTCGCGGGTCTGTTCCGGATTCACCGCCACGCCATCCATCGCCGCGCCAACGCCAGTGGTGTTGGTGTGATAGGCGGCGTGGGTGTAGAGCAGCTGGAAGACACCGGCAGCGACAGGCTGCAGCTGCTCGAAGGGCGGCACGACGTCCGGGCCGGTCAGCTGGATGGTGAGGTCGGCAGCGTCATTGGCTTCGACTTCCTTGATGAAGCGCTGGGCGATTTCACGGGAATAGGCGGTGGTCTGGTCGTAACTGGACAGCATGCGTAGTTCGGTGGCCATTGACTGGGTGGCCGGGAGCAGTGCGAGCAGCGGGAGCAACAGAGCGGGCTTGAGGGTTTTCATAGCAGTTTCCACTTTATCGTTATTGTGTCGGGCGATGCTGACTGCACGTACCTGGTGGGATCAGATGGCCAGGAGGTGCAGCGGCGTCCCTTGCGACTTGTCGTTGATGGTACGTCTTCAATCTATGAGCCGCCTTGGCTGCGGTCAACGAATCATCAGCCTTTTGGGCTTTCAAATTTCAATATGCAGTATTTGCGAGATTTATGTAAGAAAACCTGTGTGTTTGGTCCAGTGACTTCCAGCGTAAATTCGAGGGGCATAGTTCGGCAATTCAAGGCAAAGTCTCGGTACGAACCACAAGGCAATACGAGATGATCCTGGTAGAGAATCCAGAGTGATACTGGCAGATAACCCAGAATACTTCTGGTCGATACAGGGGGGGGATCTGGTGGAAAACGATGAAATAAAAGGTGAGAACGTAAGGGAAGGGGGAGAAGAAGAGGAAAGAACAGACACCACTGCAAGAAAGACAAGAACCGCAGGGCTTCGAGCGAAGACCGCCACAAGGCCCCGGTTCTCGATGTCGTGATGACAGCATCGGGAACCGGGGCTTCATGTTGCATGCATCAGGTCCTATGCATCAGGTTTCATGCATCATGTGTCATGCATGACGAGGCGTGCCTCAGTGTCTGACAGCGGCGCGAGCCCCGCTCATCAGGCTCAGCGCGTGGCGGTGTCGGTCGCGAGGTTCAGACTCGGCTTGCGCAGCGCCAACGGCATCAGTGCCAGCGAGACCGGCAGGCCGATCATCACCGGATGCAGCCCGAAGGGATGACCCAGCAGCTGCCAGAGAATGGCGGTGGCAAGCCCGCCCCACATCATGATCACCCCGCCGCGCGGGTCCGGCGTGCGGCGACACAGGGCGACCACCGTCGGCACCAGTACCCCGCAGACCAGCATCGCGCTGCCGAGAATCCAGATATCCAGCAGGCGCGGGGCGTAGAGTGCCAGACCCAGCGAAATCAAGGACATGGCGATCACCGAGTGACGGCTCATGCGCAGCATGAAGGCATCATCACGGCCCTTCATGCGCGGCTTGATCACGTCATTGGCAATCGACGAGGCGCCGGCGATGAAGAACGAATCCGCACACGAGATGATGGTCGCCAGCAGCACCACGACCATGCTGACCATCAGCGGCAGTGGCAGGGTGGCCTTGATGATGGCGTAGAAGGACAGGTCCGGATTGGCCACCGCGATGTCCAGCCCCAGCCTGGCGAAGGCGCCGATCAACACCACGGCACCACCGACCAGCAGCGTGAAGACGATGGCCACGGCGTAGCCGGTACGTGCCGCCTTGAGGCTGCGCGCGGCCCAGAAGCGCTGCCACAGGTCCTGGCGCACGAACTGATAGGCGCCGATGGTCAGCATGTAGACCGCCAGTTCATGGCCGGAGATGCCGGTCAGGCTCAGGAAGTCAGGGCTGCCCTGTGGTGTGGGCGATGCACTGATGATCTCCCAGCTGCCGCTGGCGTAGTAGACGGTGACCAGCAGGAAGAAGATGCCCAGTGTCTGCAGGGTACCGAGAATCGCATCCGACCAGATGACCGCCATCAGGCCGCCCAGCCACGTCTTGGCGGTCAGCAGCGCCCAGGTCAGCAGGATACCCACCGGCAGCGCCAGGCCGAACACCAGCTTGAGCACCGTGGCCACCGCCACGAACTGCATGCCGGTGATGGCCGCGTAGGCGCACAGGATGCTCAGCAGAGTGGGGAGTCTGACCCCCTCGCCGAAACGGCTGACCAGAAAGTCGGCCAGTGTCACCATCTCCAGGCGCCGGCCTTCGGCGTGAATCTTGCCGATGAAGAAGTACAGCGCGATGCCGGCGACGGTCATGCCCACCGGCAGCCACAGCTGCCCCATGCCGAAGGTGTAGCCCTTGGAGACGAAGCCCAGCAGGGTGGAGCCGCCGACGGCAGTGCCGACAAGCGTGCAGATCAGCGGAAAGGTCGCGGTGGAACGGCCGGCGACATTGTAGTCATCATAGGTCTTGATACGGCGAAAGAAATACAGCGAAAGCCCCATCAGAAATAAGCCACATGCTATGATCATGATCGAGAGAATCTCGGTTTCTCGGCTATCGAACATTGTCATTTTTCCGCATTGTTGATGTTGTATTGATCGTCATTGCCAGCTTGAGAGAAAGGCAATATATCACTCAAGTGGATGGCAATGGCGAGGCAGTGCCGACTTTCATGCTACCTGGCTCGTCACGAAGACGTTGCGTGGCCATTGCCACGCCGGGTGCGTCATTTTCTGGACAGGAATCCTCGCCATGCGACCCATCCATGACACTCTGGACTGGAACCTGCTGAGAACCTTCATCGTCATCGTTCAGGAGGAAAGTGTCAGTCGAGCGGCAGCCCGTCTCTATCTGTCCCAGCCGGCGGTGAGTCTGTCACTCAAGCGTCTGGAAGAGCGTCTCGGGCAACGGTTGATTGAACGAGACAGTCACAGCTTTCGCGTGACAGGGGCGGGGCAGGTGGTCTATCGCGAGGCCGTGGAGATCTACGCCAACGTGGCGCGTCTCGCCTCTGAGGTGGGCAACAGTCATACGGAGATTTCCGGGCATGTCTCGCTCCTTTTCATTACCGGCATCGAGTGCCGATTCCTTGATAGCGTGTTCGCGCGCTTTCATCGCTGTTTCCCCCAGGTCACCTTCTCGATCCAGGAGATGTCCAGTCACGAGGTACAGCAGGGCCTGTTGCAGCGCCAGGGCGCGCTGGGCATCTGCCTGGCGCAGCAGACACCGGAGCCACTGATGTCCCAGGTGCTGGCGCGCCAGAATTACCGCTACTTCTGTGGTCGCATGCATCCGCTCTTCGGTCAGCAGAATCTGCCGCTGGAGGCGCTGCGCAATGAGCGTTATGTCTCCTTCGGCAGCGAGCAGCTCGATGGCGTGCTGTCTCCGCTGGCGATGTTCCGCGCCCGCGAGGGCTTGCAGGGCCCGGTGATCGGTCAATCCAGCAGCCTGCAGGAAATCCGCCGCATGGTGCTGGCCGGCTGGGGCATCGGCTGCATGCCGGAGCACATCGTGCGGCGTGAGGTCGAGGAGCAGCAGCTGTGGCCCTTGCCACCCTACGGTGGCGTGGCCGATATCGACCTGCACCTGATGTGGCACCGTGAGGCGCGTTTCAGCGCCGCCGAATCCACCTTCGTCGACTTCCTGCACAACGCGCTGGCCAAGGTGCCGCTGGAAGAACGCCTGCATCGCGGTCTGGAAATGCAGCTGCCGGACCCCAATGCCGTGCTGGCCAGTGACGGCGCGCCCGCCACTTGAGTCACCCCTGGCGCTCGATCAAGACCTTGTCGTGAAGACCGTCCTCAAGCCCGTCCTGAAGCGCGTTCTGAATGGCCCGCGCCGCTGTCACCAGTCAGTCCGGGTGGCAGCGGCGCTTCGGGGGCGCCCCTCGAGGGCCGACCGACAGCTCAATAGGCCAGATTGATCCAGGTGGTCTTCAGGTCGGAGTACTTGTCCAGCGCGTGCAGTGACTTGTCACGCCCGAACCCGGACTGCTTGACGCCACCGAAGGGCACGCTGATATCGCCATCGGCGTAGCAGTTGACCCACACCAGCCCCGCCTTCAAACGCCGCGAGACACGATGGGCACGCGCCAGATCCCGCGTCCACAGCCCAGCGCCCAGGCCATAGATGGAATCATTGGCCAGTTCGATGGCCTCTTCCTCGCCGCTGAAGCGGGTCACGCCCAGCACCGGGCCGAAGATTTCCTCGCGCATCACGGTGCTGTTCTGGCCGCCTTCCACGATGGTCGGCTCCAGATACCAGCCGCCGGCAGTGGCGTCGCTGGGGGCGATGGCGCGGCCGCCCTGATGCAGTGTCATGCCTTCCGAGAGCGCTGTCTCGACGAAGCCGAGCACCTTCTCGTGGTGGTCCGCGCTGACCAGTGCGCCCATGCGCGTGGCCGGGTCGAGCGGATCACCGGCCGGCATGGCGCGGGCGCAGGCGATCAGGCGCGGCATGAAGTCATCGAAGATGGCCTCATCGACATACAGGCGGGAGCCGGCGATACAGACTTCGCCCTGATTGATGAAGATGGCGTCTGCCGCGGCGCGTGCGGCCATGTCGAGATCCGGGCAATCGGCGAACACGATATGCGGCGACTTGCCGCCACACTCCAGCCACACCCGCTTCAAGTTGGAGTCGCTGGCGTAGCGCATGAAGCGCTTGCCGGTGGCGGTGGAGCCGGTGAAGGCAAGCGCATCGACTTCCATGTGCAGGCCAAGCGCCTGGCCCGCCACCGCGCCCAGCCCCGGCGTGACGTTGAAGACGCCCGCCGGAAGGCCGGCTTCATCGGCGAGTGCCGCCAGACGCAGCGCACTCAGGCTTGAGGATTCGGCCGGCTTGAGTACCACGCTGTTGCCCAGCGCCAGCGCCGGGGCGAACTTCCACGACGCGATCATCAGCGGGAAGTTCCACGGCACCACCGCCGCGACCACGCCCAGCGCTTCACGGGTAATGGTGGCGTGCACGTTCTCGCCGGTGGGCGCGATCTCGTCGTAATGCTTGTCGATGGCCTCGGCATACCAGGCCACCGAGCGCGCGGTTTCCGCCAGATCAAAACCCAGGCTGTCGCCGATCGGCTTGCCCATCTCCAGTGTCTGCAGCAGCGCCAGCTCTTCGGCATGCTCGCGGATCAGCTGCGAGAAGCGTTGCAGCACGGCCTTGCGCGCCTGGGGTGACTGGCGCGACCACACGCCGGAGTCGAAGGCACGCCGCGCCGCCATCACGGCGCGGTCGATGTCCTGCTCGGTGCAGGCGGTGACGTGCGCCAGTACTTCGCCGGTGGCCGGATTCCAGGCCGGAAAGGTGTCGCAGCCGGTGCTTTCCACATAGGCACCGTCGATGAAGGCACGGGTCTCGAAGGTCAGCGCTGCCGCGCGCTGCTGCCAGTCGGCATGGGTCAGCGGGGCGGCAGTGGTCGAAGCAGTGGCAGTGCTCATTGGGCGTTCTCCGCGGTCGTGGTGTTGGCGCTGTCGGCGAGAGAGCCGCGGCTGACGACACCGGCGCGCTTGAGCATCGCCAGCAGCAGGACGTTGGCACCGGCTTCGAGATCGGCAGGCTCGGCGTTCTCGCTCTCGTTGTGGCTGATGCCGTCCTCGCAGGGCACGAAGATCATCGCCACCGGATTGATGCCGGCGATCTGCACGGCGTCGTGACCGGCGCCGGTTTCCATGTCGCGAAAGCTGAGGTTCAGTTCTTGACTTGCACTGCGCACCATCTCGATCAGTTCCGGCGCGAAGGGCGTCGGCGGAATGTGCTGGACTTCGATGAGTTCGACATCGACGCGCTGCTTGTCGCTCTGATTGGCGGCGTGATGCTTGAGGCACAGCGCCTTGAGCTGGTCGTGCATTTCGGCGAGCACCGCCGGTTCCAGATGGCGCAGGTCGACACTGAAGCGCACCTGGCCCGGAATCACGTTGCGCGAGTTGGGATGCACATTGAATTCGCCACAGGTGACGCGGCCGTTGGGCTGGTAGTCATCGGCCAGCGTCAGGATGTCGCTGACCAGCGCGCAGGCGGTCTTGAGCGCATCGCGACGGTAAGGCATCGGCGTCGGGCCGGCGTGGGCTTCCTGACCGCTGACCACCACGTCGAACCAGTGCAGGCCCAGCGAGCCGGTGACGGCCCCGATGGTGATCTCCTCCTGCTCCAGCACCGGACCCTGCTCGATGTGCGCCTCGAAATAGGCGCCGAAATCATGGCTGCCCACCGCCACGTCGCCGGCATAGCCAGTGCGCTCAAGCGACGCGGCAACGCTGTCGCCGTCGCGGTCGGTGGCGGCCAGCGCCTTCTCCAGCGGAATCAGGCCCGCATGCACGCCGGACCCCATCATCACCGGCACGAAGCGGCTGCCTTCCTCGTTGGTCCAGATCACCACTTCCAGCGGCGCTTCGGTCTCGATGCCGTGCTCATCCAGCACGCGCATGACTTCCAGGCCGGCCAGCACGCCGAAGCAGCCGTCGAACTTGCCGCCGGTGGGCTGGGTGTCGATGTGGCTGCCGGTGGCGATCGGCGGCAGGCTGTCATCTCGGCCCGGACGACGAGCGAAGATGTTGCCGATCTCGTCGACGCGCAGCGTCAGGCCAGCGGCCTCGAGCCAGCCAGTGACCAGCTCGCGGCCGGCACGGTCTTCTTCGGTGAGGGCCAGACGGCAGTTGCCGCCCTTGGGCGTCGCGCCGATCTCGGCCAATGTCATCAGCGCGTCCCACAGGCGCTTGCCATCGACGCGCAGGGCGAGGGAGTCCAGCACGTCTTGAGTCGCTTGAGTTGAGGATGTGCTCATGTCAGATACCTGCCTTGTCGTTGCGTGTCAGGGCGTCTTCGCGGATGCCGCTCAGCAGCTTGCCCGGGGCGATGCCGTCCGGGTCATAACGCAGCTCGATCAGGGCCGGCAGATGCTCGCGGTCGGCGAATTCCAGCGCGCGCGTGAAGCTTTCCTCGAAGTCCTCGTCCTTCTCCACCACCTGACCGAGGCCGCCGTAGGCGGTGACCAGCGCGGCGAAGTCCGGGTTGGTGAAGGTCAGGGCGATCTCGCGGCCCGGGAAGTCGTTTTCCTGGTGGGCGCGGATGGTGCCCCACATGCCGTTGTTGAACACCAGCACCACGATGCCGAGGCGGTACTGCAGTGCCACGCCCAGTTCCTGCAGATTCATCTGGAAGCAGCCATCACCGGCGTAGCAGACGGCGGGGCGTTCCGGGAATTCGAGCTTGCTGGAAATGGCGGCGGGCAGGCCGTAACCCATGGAACCGACGGTCGGGGCCAGCGAGCTGCCCAGGCCACGGAAGCGCACGTAGCGGTGGGCGTAGAGCGCGTAGTTGCCGGCGCCGACGCTGATGCAGCCCTTGCCATCGAGGATGCGGTCGACGGTCAGGCTGACCTTGTCCAGGCTCAGCGGGCCCGGCGACGGCTGTTCCTCAAGCGTGGCCAGATAGGTGGCGCGCGCCTCGCGGGTGATGCCGGACCAGCGCGGCGTGCTGTCCGGTGACAGGGTGGAGAGCGCCAGCGCGAAGCCGTTGACGTCGGTATTGATGGCCAGCGTCGGCTGATAGACACGCCCCAGCTCTTCCGGGTCGGCGTAGACATGCACCAGCTTCTGGGTCGGCACCGGTGACTGCATCCAGCTATAGCCTTCGCTGGTGGCTTCGCCGATACGGGTACCGACGGCGATCACCAGGTCACTCTCGACCAGCTGCTGGCGCAGCTCGGCGTGCATGCCCATGCCGACGTGACCGGCGAATTGCGGCAGTTCGGCATCGACACATTCCAGACGGCGCCAGGCGACGCCGGTGGGGATGTCGAAGCGCTGGGCGAAGCCTTCCAGCGCGACCTGGGCGTCGCGGGTCCAGCCGCTGCCGCCGACCAGCAGGAAGGGACGCTCGGCGCTGGCGAGCAGGCCCTTGAGCTCATCCAGCTGCGGCTGTCCCGGATAGGTCATCAGGCGCGGGTGCGGCTTGACGTCCGCGACCTGCGCCTCGCCCCACAGGGTGTCTTCCGGCAGTGCCAGCACCACCGGCCCTGGACGACCGCTGCGCGCCACCTGATAGGCGCGGGCGATGTATTCCGGAATGCGCGAGGTGTCGTCGATCTGCGCGACCCACTTGGTCATCTCGCCGAACATGCGGCGGTAATCGATTTCCTGGAAGGCTTCGCGCTCGATGAAGTCGCCACCGACCTGACCGATGAACAGGATCATCGGCGTGGAATCCTGATAGGCGGTGTGCACGGCGATGGAGGCGTTGGTGGCGCCCGGGCCACGGGTGACGAAGCACACGCCCGGCTCGTTGGTCAGCTTGCCGTAGGCTTCTGCCATGTAGCCCGCGCCACTTTCCTGGCGGCAGACGATGGGGTCGATGGCGCCCTTGTGCTCATTGAGCGCATCGATGCACGGCAGGTAGCTTTCGCCGGGCACCAGGAAGACACGCTTGGTGCCGTGCAGTCGGATCTGGTCGACGAGGATCTGCCCGCCATTGCGCAGCGGCAGAGTGGATTCGTGAGTGTAGGTGTCAGCGGCCTGAGTCATGGGAAGGTTCTCGTTGTGGTTGCGTAAGGTGAATAGGCTGTCGGTGCAATAAAAGCTGTCAGAGCGAAAGAGGCTGTCAGAGCAAAGAGGCTGTCAGAGCGAACGAGGGTGCCGGAGCGATGTCGTCAGCGTCGCAGTCGGTGGCTGTCTGCGGGCATCAGGTCGTAGAGCGCTTCGAGCTGATCGGGGTGGATGACACACCGCGCATGCAGTCCCTGCTGGTTGGCCCAGTGCTGGTCGGTGCCCAGTCCGTGCTGCCAGCGCCACGGACCATCGATGGCCAGTCGCTGATGTGTCCTGCAGGCCACGGCCAGTCGCTGGCGCCACGGTTTCAGGGTTTCGGTGATGATGGCGGCGGGCTGGTCTGGCATCAGGCCCAGGTCAGTGGCCAGGTCCCCGGTGCCGATCAGCGCGCCCAGCAGGCGTGACGTGTCACTTCCCGGTGCGAGCAAGGCCTCGGCGTTCAACAGGCCGGCCTCGCTTTCCAGGGTCGCGATGCTCTTCAGACAGCCCGCGGGCAGGGCATGCAGGCGTTCCTGCTCGGCGAGCGCCTCATCCAGCGCGGCCAGCTGACTGCGCTGCTCGACGGCGGGCAGAAAGACCGCAGCAGGTGTGCCGGCCAGTTCGCTCAGTGCGGTCTGCATCAGCGCGGCCAGCTCCTCGCGTCCACCCTGCTCCAGCAGGTTGAGGCGTACCGCCGGCCACAGATGCAGGCGACGGGCACGTCTGGCGAAGTCGGCGAAGCGACTGATCGCCTGTGCACGGCCTTCGGGGGCGGTGAATTCCTCGAGATCGACCACGATGGCATCGGCACCGCTGGTGAGCGCGGCTTCCAGTCGTGCGGCGTCATCCCCGGGCACGAACAGCCAGCGCTGCGGGAGGGGCTGAGTGGCAAGAGAGGTCATCGCTCAGCCCTCCATCAGGTTGGGCAGGAACAGCACGAGTTCCGGAATGAAGGTGATCAGCATCAGCACGGTCAGCATCGCGCCCAGCATCAGGCCCAACGGACGCAGCGAGTCGCTGACGTTGATCCCGGCGATGCGACACGCGGCCATCAGGTCGATGCCCAGCGGTGGCGTGTTGGCGCCGATGGCCAGATTGACGGTCAGCAGCACCCCGAAGTGCACCGGGCTGATGCCGTATTGCGCCAGCAGCGGCATCACGATGGGCGTCACGATGATGATGATCGCCACGCTTTCCATGAAGGAGCCCAGCACCAGCAGCACGGCGGTCAGCAGCAGCAGGACGCTGATGCGGCTGTCGGTGAATTCGCCGATCAACTGGGCGATGGCCTGCGGCACCTGCTCGTAGGTCAGACCCCAGGCGAACATGCCGGCCGCGCCGATGATCAGCAGGATGGCGCCGGTGGTCTCGGCGGTCGCGCGGACGCTGTCCAGAAAGCCCTGCCAGGTGAGGCTGCGATAGACACAGGTACCGATGATGATGGCGTAGAGAATCGCGGAGGCGGCGGCCTCGGTGGGCGTGAACACCCCGAAGCGGATACCGCCGATGATCATCACCGGCACCATCAGCGCCGGCATGGCACTGAGCAGCGCGCGGCGACGCTCGCCGGGCACACGGGCCGCGACACCACCCGACCAGCCATGCTTGCGTGACAGGTAGAGGGCGACGCCGACCAGCGCGACCGTCAGCATCAGGCCGGGGATGATGCCGCCCATGAACAGCTGGCCCACCGAGGTGTTGGAGGTGGTGCCGTAGACGATCATCACGATGCTGGGCGGAATCACGGTGCCGATGGAGCTGGCGGTACCGACCAGCGCACTGCTGAAGCCCTTGTCATAGCCATTTCGGGCCATGGTGGGCAGCAGCATGCTGCCGATGGCGATCACGTCCGCCACGCCGGAACCCGACAGCGCGCCGAACATCATGCAGGCCAGCACCGCGACCACCGCCAGGCCGCCGCGGATGTCACCGACCATCGCCATGCACAGGCGCACCAGGCGCTCAGTGAGGCCAGCGCGATTCATCAACTGGGCGGCGAGCACGAACAGCGGGATCGCCAGCAGGGTGAAGCTTTCCATCCCGGCCACGAACTGCTGCGCCGAGACCATCATCGGCGCGGCACCGAAGGCCAGCAGGTAGAAGAGGGCCGACATCAGCAGCGCGAAGGCGATGGGAATGTCGATGAGGATGCCGAGCGCGAATACGCCGAGCAGAGCCAGGGCGCCGAGTGTCATGGGGCATCTCCTTGGCGAGAGGAAGCGTTGTCAGGCGCAGTGGCATTCGTCTCGTGAACCTCGGCTCCGATGGCCGAAGGGCTCAACAGATGCTCGAGCTGGACGAGTGCCATCGCGGTGCAGCACAGCGGCACGGACAGGTAGACGATGCCGGCGGGAATCTGCAGCGCGGTGGTGGTCTGGCGCATCGTGATGGCGCTCAGGTCCATGCCTGCCTTGGCCAGCAACAGCAGCATGATCAGGATCATGGCGTCAGTGATGCGTCCGGTGATGCGCTGGACACGCAGCGAGCGCACCAGCAGCGGCAGCAGACCCGCACTCAGGTGAGTGCGGTTGCGGGTGCAGGACACCGCGGCCAGCAATGTCGTCCAGACCAGCACCAGCTGCGGCAATTCCTCTGCCCAGTGCGGCGGCTGACCCATGACCCAGCGCATGAAGACCGTCCAGATCACCAATGCCGACAGCGCGGCCACGCCACTGGCTGCCAGGGCCAGACAGCCCCGGCAGCACCAACGTGAGAGAGTGATCATCAAGGTGCGCACGGCACACAACGCGGCCAGCGGCTTGACGGAGGGAGAGGCGGAAGACATCGTCACTCGCCCTTGCGGTATTGCTCGACCAGGCCCATCAGCTCAGGCCCGAAGACGTCGGCGTAATCAGCCCACACACCCTGCACCTTGGCATTGAAAGGCGCGGTGTCGACCTCGTTGACCTGCATGCCTGCCTCTTCCAGCTTGGCGACCAGCTCGGCGTCATCCTTCTGGGTCATCGCGCGCTGCTTGTCACGCCATTCGTCGGCGCTCTTCTGTACCGCGGCCTGATCCTGCTCGGAGAGCTGATTCCAGCTGAAGTTGGACATGGTCAGACACGCGGGTGCCCAGACGTGACCGGTAAGGGAGACGTAGTCCTGCACTTCGCTGAACGAGGAGGAATAGATGATGGCCAGCGGGTTTTCCTGGGCATCGAACACGCCCTGCTGCAATGCGGAGTAGAGCTCACCGAAGGACAGCGGTGCCGGGCTTGAACCCAGCGCGGTGAAGGTGTCCAGACGCATCTTGTCCGGCGTGACGCGAATCTTGAGGCCCGCGAGGTCTTCCGGGCTGGTGATGGGGCCGCGATTGTTGGTGACGTGACGGAAGCCGTTCTCCCACCACGACAGGATCTTCATGTTGTGCTCGTCGGCGATGTCCTCGAGCGCATCGCCCAGCTTGCCGTCATAGGCGGCGTAGGCGTGTTCGCGGTCCGGCCAGGAGTAGGGCAGTTCGACGATGCCGAAGCGCGCATCCAGCGGCTGGAAGGAACCACAGCCGATCACGCCGGCCGGCACGCTGCCGATCTGCATGCCTTCGACGACGGTCTTCTCATTACCGAGCTGGCCACTGGGGAAGACCTGGAAATTGACGCGGCCCTCGGTCGCCTCGGCGACATCCTTGGCGAAGCCTTCCGCCGCGATGTTCCAGCTATGGGTCGGCGCCAGCACGTGGCCGAGCTTGATATCCTGAGCCTGGGCGGCGCTCAGCGGCAGGGCACAGGCCGCCGTGATGGCAGCAGTCAGCAGGGCAGGCTTCAGCGGGACGGATTTCATCGGGACACCTCTTGGAGTTGTTATGGTCGTGACAGGCGTCTCTGTGTACGCCTTGACCCAAGAGTGTGTTCTGCTCGTGTATTTCGGTAGTTGCGAATTCTTATTCTTGGTATTAACCAGATTTATGCTAGGTCTGGATGTCCCGACCATCTGAGAGCCAGTTATTTATATACCGTTATCTCGAACAAGAGCATGACTAACTTCAACAAGCCTGAGGGCCAATACGCGTAAGAACCCTCGTGATCAGGACAGCTGGCGAGGCGTAAGGAGCGTAAGGAGCGTAAGAAGTGGAGAGTGAGAAGAAGATCGTGAATATGTTGCTCATGCCGCCGGAAAAGAGGTCAAGCTATAGCTGATTGGTGCCACTCTGGCAGAGATGTTCACCACCGATGCTCTGCGATACATCGCGTGCCGAACAGGAGGCTAGGTCTGGTTTACCGCCGAGTTCCTTGTTGCGATACCAGGCGACTAATCATCAGTGGATACACTCGACGCAAATCTTGACTGCCAATCAGGAGGAAGACAATCCCTAGACCATGATCACGCGCACGCTGTGTAAAATAGGATGCTTTCGTTCAGTGAATTGATAGTAGTGGAGCTACGTGATGCAGAGGATCAATCACCAAGCGGCTTTGCGTATCAATTGCACCAATGTTGGATAAGATTGACTAGTTTACAATAATGAATTAGAATTAATTAATATAACTGATATTATGAGGCGTGTAATGCTAGAAAAAACCAACAAGATTTCTCGCGGGTACTTTTATGTTGCTATAGTGTTGTTGGTGCTTTGTGTTAATATTGCTATTCTGCTTGCTCAGCATCACAGTTTGATACCGGCATCGATTTATATATTTGGGTGGTCTATTTCTGCAAAGATCATCAGTCCTGTCGTTTATTCCACCACATTGGCTGTCATTGTTTCTGGATTTATCGTCAATGAGATGAAACCAACTTCGCATATGCTGGTCGGTCTTTTACCGATTCCTATCATCTTGCTTGTGTCGTATGGCGCATTCTACACTCCAGAATATACAGGATATGGATGGATGAGTAAGAGACATACGCAGCCGCCTCTGGAAAGGATGGAATTCTTTGGACCCCGAGACGAAGCCAAGAGGGCAATATCCCCATTCTTTGTGACGATATATAAGAAAATTGGTGATCGGACTGAATATTCGGAATGTCCCTATCGTCTGGTTGAAAAGGCAGGCCCTTTTTATACTTCCAAAAGTTATGATTTTGAGCCCGATAGAAGTAGTCTGTCTTATCCTAGTCGTTTTGAGATCGAGAGAGGGAAGAAGCTGGGGACTGATGAAGAAAGAGCTGAGAAATGCAAATCGATGATGAAGAGTATCATGTCTCAGCATGATTGGGTAAAGTTGGATGATGCCACATTCAAGAAATGGAATGATGCAGATTATATATCGGATTATAATAAAAACTCCAGTTTCAAGACGGATCTCTGGAATCTTTACTATGTGAAGCCATAGCCATAGCCATAGCCATAGCCATTTTCGATTTTCCACTTCTGTTGGCCTATAGCCCATGAGGTCTCAACTCCTCATGGGCTTTTCATGTTCTTCAATCAGCCCTTACACAGTGGCCTTGTCCAGCGCCTGGCTGACATCGGCGATGATGTCGTCGATATGCTCGATCCCCACCGAGATGCGAATCAGGTCCGCCGAGACCCCGGCCATGGCGAGTTCTTCCTCGTTGAGCTGGCGGTGGGTGGTGGAGGCCGGGTGGCAGGCCAGCGACTTGGCATCGCCGATATTCACCAGGCGCAGAATCATCTGCAGCGCATCGATGAACTTGCCGCCGGCGATACGCCCGGCTTCGGCCTGATCGGCCCCTGTCGCGTCCGTCTTGATGCCGAAACTGATGATGCCGGAGGCCTTGCCGCCGGTGATCTTCTGGCAGGTGGCGTGATAGGGGCTGTCCGGCAGGGCGCCGTAGTTGACCCAGCTGACGCTCGGGTGCTGCTGAAGGTATTCGGCCAGCGCGAGCGCATTGCTGCAGTGGCGTTCCATGCGCAGGGCGAGTGTCTCCAGCCCCTGCAGCAGCAGGAAGGCGCTGTGCGGGGCGAGCGCGGCGCCGGTATTGCGCAGCGGTACCACGCGACAGCGACCGATATAGGCGGCCGGGCCGAAGGCTTCGGTGTAGACGACGCCGTGATAGGAGGGGTCTGGCTCGTTGAGGATCGGGAAGCGCTCCTTGTTGGCCACCCAGTCGAACTTGCCGGAATCGATGATGATGCCGCCCACGGTGGTGCCGTGGCCGCCGATGTACTTGGTCAGCGAGTGGATCACGATGTCGGCGCCGTGATCGAAGGCACGACACAGCACCGGGGTGGCAACGGTGTTGTCGACGATCAGCGGCACGCCATGCCTGTGGGCGATCTCGGCCAGACGCGCGAGATCGACGATGTTGCCGGCAGGGTTGCCGATGGACTCGCAGAACACCGCTTTGGTCTTGTCATCGATCAGCGCTTCGAGTGCGGCGAAGTCATCAAAGGCTGCCATGCGCACCTCGACCCCCTGACGCGGCAGGCTGTGGGCGAACAGGTTGTAGGTGCCGCCATACAGCTGACTGGTGCTGACGATGTTGTCACCGACTTCCACCAGCGCCTGGATGGCATAGGTGATCGCCGCCATGCCGGAGGACACCGCCAGCGCCGCGATCCCGCCTTCGACGGCGGCCATGCGCTGCTCCAGCACGTCATTGGTCGGGTTCATGATGCGGGTATAGATGTTGCCCGGCACCTTGAGATCGAACAGGTCCGCGCCGTGCTGGGTGTCGTCGAAGGTGTAGGAGGTGGTCTGGTAGATCGGCACCGCCGCCGCCTTGGTAGTGGCTTCCGAGGTGTAGCCGTGATGCAGGGCGAGCGATTCCAGCTTCATGTTGTCGACTGACATGGCAGTGTCCTTGTGCGAGAGCGTGGCGAAGATCTTGTTGTGGGGTGCGGTTTTCGTGCGTGCCGTTTTCATGCGAGCCGTGTGCCGTTCAGGTGCTGCCGCAATCGGCAGGCATGGCGCGGGCCGCGATGCCGCTCAACATTAGCAACGGGGCATCTCCAGGTCCATGCGTCGTTCACGCCGTCACGACAGGCCGCTGGATGGGCGGCACGCCGAACTGGCGACGAAAGGCGGTGGCGAAATTGGCCGCGCTGCGATACCCCGCCATCTCGGCGGCAGACTCCACCGTGACATTGCGGTCCTGCAACAGGTGCGCCGCGCGGAGCAACTGCCGCCGTCTCAGGTCCCGCGACATGGTCTGGCCGTAGGCGTCGCGATAGCGGCGCTGCAACTGGCGCACGCTCATGCCCAGCCGGGTGGCGATCTCCGCCTGACTCAGATAGGCGACTTCCCCGCTGGAGATCCAGTCCTCGAGCCTCGCCTGCCACTCTGACGTGTCCTGCAGGCGGCGCTGTGCGCTGTCATCCGCCTGGGGCGGTCTGGCCGCCAGGCACTCGCTGATCACCTCAAGCGCCACTGACTCGATGCCGAGTCTAAGCGCCAGCGTTCCCGGCCGTTGGCGACTGAATTCCTCCAGGCGCTCGACCAGACGCGCAGACGGCTGCCAATGGTAATGCGCCAGATGCCGCGCCTCGGGCATCACCTCGCTGGCGCCTGAGACCCCCAGATGCCACGTCAGCCATGCCGGCGTCAGCGTCAGGATGGCGCTGTGCTCATAAGCCCCCTTGGGGGTTTGCAGTCGGAATTCGGTGGGCTCATCGAGGGCGATGCACAGCGCTCGGCCCGGCTTCAGCGCATGGTGCTGTGGCCCGAAACTGACCCTGGGCTCCCCACGCCATACCACGGCGATCTTCAGGGATGGCTCGATGCGGGAGCGAATCATCAGATCCGCCCGCTTGCGGATGCGGTTGAGGCGCATGAACAGGCCTGGCTGCACTTCCTGCAGCTGCATGTTGCCGATCAGCGCGCCATCGGCTGACTGGCCCTCGGCGGGCTGGCATTGGTGGTCGCTGGTCAGTGCTCGCGCCATGCGGTGCACGTGATCGAGCTCGATGATCCGGTGGCGTGCGCCTGCCGAGGTGTGAGAGCTGGCGAGGCCGGGAGGGGGAGTAAGGCTCATCTTGTCGCACCTGCAAACATCAGGGAGGGTTCCGCATAGGTTTTTGTCGTCATGGAGTGCCAAAATGCCCCGTCAGTCACGCAGATGCAAATAATTATCATTAGTAGCGATAGCCAGGTGAGCCAAGGGGACACGATGAAGAAGGTGACGGTACGGGGACGCGGTCTGTGCGGGGCAGGCACGCGTCGCTTGATGATCGGGGTGGGGGTGGTGCTGGTTAGTCTGCCGGCACAGGCGGAAGACGCGACGATGGTGCTGGATACCCAGCGGGTGACGGGCCTGCGCCTGTATGACATGGCATCCAGTGAGCAGAGCGGCGGCTACAGCGTTGACGCTGCCACGGTGGGCTCGAAGGTGCCGGCCTCGCTGCGCGACATTCCGCAGTCGGTGAGCGTGGTGACCCATGATGCCATCGAGGACCGGAACTTCATCACGCTGGATCAGCTGGCGGCACGGACGCCGGGCGTGCGGGTGCTGAACAATGACAGCGGTCGCTCGTCGATCTTTGCGCGCGGCTATGAATACGATGCCTACAGCATTGACGGGCTGTCCGCGCCGATGTCGAGTCTGACGGGCTCGGTGCCATCCTTGACCGCCATCGACCGGGTTGAGGTCATGCGTGGGCCGTCCGGCCTGTTCAACAGCACCAGTGAGCTGGGCGGGGTCATCAATCTGGTGCGCAAGCGCCCGACCAATACCTTTCAGGGCGCCATCAGCGGCAGTGTCGGTACGCTGGAAGAACGAAGCGTCAGTGTCAATCTCTCGGGGCCCATTGATGAGCAGGGCCGTATCCGCGGTCGCCTGGTGACCCGCTCCACCGAGCAGGCGCAGTGGGTGGATGACAACGACAACACGCTGAATGATTTCTATGGCGCGCTGGAAGTCGACCTCGATGAGAACACCGAGCTGTCACTGGGGGTGATCCACAACACCAAGGACATCAGCGTCAATCAGGGTCAGCCGGTCGATGGTGACAACAACTTCACCTATGGCCGCCGTTCGGCATTCTACGGCGCGGACTGGAACAGCTTCGAGAGCGATGCCACCGATGTGATCGCCGAGCTGACCCACCGCTTCAGCTCACGCGGCTATGGCCGCCTGGCGGCGCGTTACAGTGATCGCAATGCGGATTACGAGTACGCCTACAGTGGCTCGGCACTGAGCGATACCGGCGACTTGAGCAGTGTCGCGGGCTATGCCGGTGTCACCGATGAGACCTCGGTGAGCGTGGATGCCAGCTACACCCAGGGCTTCGATGCCTTCGGCAACCAGAACGAATTCGTGGTCGGGGTCGATTACAAGACATCGGACTCGGATACCACCGCGGCGCGCACCGGCAACCTGACCGGCTCCAGCGCCAGCATCAGCGAGCTGAACAACCTGGCCTATGTCGACATTCTCGGCAATGCCCGTGATGGCGTGAGCGGTTACAGCCTGTCGCGCACCGAGACCACCCTGGAAGAGCAGGGCCTGTACGGCAAGGTGACACTGCGTCCCGTGGCACCGCTGGCGGTGATACTGGGTGCGCGCGTCAGCCAGTTCTCGGCCGAGACCGAAGACAAGCTCAACTGCGGCAGCAGTAACATGCAGGACACCGCCGTCACGCCCTATGGCGGACTCGTCTATGACCTGGACGCCGACCACTCCCTCTATGCCAGCTACTCCAGAGTCTTCGAGCCGCAGACCCGCGAAGGCGAGGATGGCGAGCTGATCGACCCGCGCGAAGGCGAGCAATACGAGATCGGGATCAAGGGCAGCTATCTGGATGGTGCGCTGAATGCGCGTATCAGCGGCTTCCAGCTGACCGACAGCCACCGTGCTGCCTCCTCGACCGACGGTAGCGTCAGTTATTCGGTGGATTCCGGCAAGATGCGCATCACCGGTGCGGAGCTTGAACTGGCCGGCAACATCACGCCGCAGTGGGATGTCATCTTCGGCTACACCTACATGGACTCCGAGGTGCTGGAAGCCGGCAGCTCCGATGCACTGCTGATGCTGATGCCCAACAACATGGTCAATCTGTGGACCCAGTATCGCTTCGAGGGCAACCTGCTGGATGGCGTGTCCGTCGGTGCCGGGATGACCGCGCTGAGCGATTTCGACAGCACCCAGGGCACCATCCAGGCACCGGGCTATGCGGTGTTCGATGCCATGCTGAGCTATCAGTTCACGCCCAGACTCAGTGGCCAGCTCAACGTCTACAACCTGTTCGATCGTGAATATTACGTGCGTGCCGGTTCGGCCAGTGTCTTCAACTTCGTGGGACGTCCGGCCAGCGCCGTCGCGACCATGAAGTATGAGTTCTGAGCATGAGGATCGGATTGCGAGCGCGCATGAGGCTATTCGCACGACTGCAGGCATGGGGACTCATCATGCTGACATCCGGCGCTGTCAGCTTGCCGGCCTTGGCCATGGCCATGACCATGACTCAGGCCGCTGACAATGCAGTGTTGCCTGGCATGACGACCTCCTTAACTCAGCACTCATCCACCACGGGACATGACTACCTGATCCAGGTGGCGCTGCCGCAGATCGCACCGCCCGAGGGCGGCTATCCGGTACTGCTGGTGCTGGATGGCAATCGTCACCTGGATCTGTTCACGGCAGCGCGCGACATATTGGGACGCCGTGGATTTGACAAGGCGCCGTCAGACCTCGCCATCGTCGCGGTCGGTTATGCGGGGAGTGACGGTCGCGGCCCTGACAGAGCCTTTATCTCAAAAGCACGCTTCAAGGATTTCACGCCACCGCTCACCACCGGCACGGCGCCAGAGGGTACCGGCGGTGGCGAGGATTTCCTCGACTATCTGACCCAGGCTCTGCCGCCTGAACTGGCCTCACGCTATCCGCTCGATCTCGAGCGGCCTGCGCTGGTCGGCCACTCACTCGGCGGCCTGTTCGCGCTCCATGCCCAGCAGAAGGCGCCCGAGGCCTTCGGGGCGATCTTCGCGATCAGTCCTTCGCTGTGGTGGCGGCAGGAGAATGACCCGGCCAGCTGGCCGCTGCGTCTTGCCTGCTCCGAGGCGGCGGGCCCGGTGTACATCGCCGCTGGCGGACGCGAGCAATCGCCGCAGCCCAGGCGGCAGGACCCTGAGCGTGACAGGCTGCGGGTTGAGCGCGCGATGATCGACAACGCACATGAGCATGCACGCCAGCTGCGCGAGCACTGTCCGCAGGCAGCCGTCCAGTGGCGGCTGTTCGAGGGCGAAGACCACGGCAGCGTGATGTGGCCCGCCGCGCGCGCAGTGATGGAGCGATTAGTGAGACCGCGCTGATCAGGTCGCACACCTTGCGTGGCCTGGGTTGTCAGCAGTCAAATGCATCGAAAATGCGCAGCAAACGACACGACGGCGGCATCAGTGTGGGACATGTATTGTCCTGACTGATGCCGCCGTCGTCGTGTTTCGGTGTCGCTTTATATCCTCGTGCTCGTCGTGAAATAAAGGAGCTTCATATATGGGGATAGATTTTTTTGAGTATTCTTCTAGCTTTTCCCTATCAGCATGTGCTTAAGTGATATTTCTATAAGTATTGATGTAGATTGCCTTGCAGGAGTTGATTTGTACGTTAAAGTAAGTTGATATCTAAGCTAACAAAGTTTAGTTAAGGAGAAATTTGCATGGATGATTTGTGCCATTATGACACGATCCTACAGCAGCTTAGAAGTGATTATAAAAAGGCAATAGAAAGACAAGACGTTTCAGCAATATATTCTGTTGATGATGATAATATATCAGGAATTTTCTTGTCTAAACCTTCTGAAGATTATTTTAATGTAAGTCCTAGAATAATGGTGGTAGGGCAAGAGCCAAGAGGTTGGCGTGATAAAGCATGTAAGGTAAAGAATAATCTTGAGGTAGATGAGGTTGATCTACAAGAATCAATGAATAAGACATTAGAGTTTGCACGCAGCGGAGGAAAAACCAGTAAGTTTTTCCAGTTTTACCGTAAAATCGCTAAGGAGGTACATCTAGCGAATAAAGATGCGATAATATGGTCTAACCAGTTCTGTGTTAGTAGTAATAAGAAGAGTCCTGTTAAGACTGACAAAGATAAATTTGCAATAATAAAAGATCTTTCTAATGATCTTCTTAAGGCTCAATTTAATAACTTGAGGCCAGATGTGGTAATCTTTACCACAGGCCCTTCTAGAGATAAGTATATAAAAGAGTGCTTTCCTGAGCTCGAAACTATCGAAGTCATTGTGCCTAGGCGTTTATGGTACTTTAAGGTTGGCAGCGTTCACTGCTTTAGAATTACTCACCCGAGATATCTGCGAGGTAATAAGATGTGGGGGCAGGTTATCGAGCACGTCAAGGAAGTATGCTGATTATTAGCAATGGATAAGCTTGTCTTTTCCAGGTTATATTCTAATACGACTATAGAGGCCAGCGCCTCTATAGTCGTGATTGTTGAAAATCAACTGATAAAAGATATCTAGCCTAAAGCTACATCACCGCACGTACCGCGAGGAACAGCACCGTCGGGGCGAGCAGGATGCCCAGGCCAGTGTAGAAGGTGGCGGTCATCGCGCCGTAGGGAACCAGGCGGGCGTCGGTGGCGGCAAGGCCCGCCGCCACACCGCTGGTGGTGCCGATCAGGCCACCGAAGATCATCGCGGAGCGCGGATTGTCGAGCCCGATCAGGCGCGCCGTCATCGGCGTGGCGACCATGGTCAGGATCGACTTCACCAGGCCGGCGGCGATCGACAGCGCGACCACTTCGGAACTGGCCCCGAGCGTGGCACCGGTGACCGGGCCGACGATATAGGTGACCGCACCCGCACCGATGGTGGTGATATCGACAGGATCGGTATAGCCGAAGGCGATGGCGACACCACCACCGGCGACGAAGGAGATCAGCACGCCGACGAACAGCGCGATGACACCCCGAAAGCCGGTCTGACGGATTTCCTTGAGATTGACCCCGTAGGCGGTGGCGATGATCGCGAGATCACGCAGCATGCCGCCCCCCATCAGGCCCAGTCCCGAGAACAGCGTGACATCCGAGAGCCCCTTGCTGCCGCCGGTGGTCGCGCCACCCACGTAGGCCAGCACCAGGCCGAGGATGATGGCGATGGCGGAGCCGTGCAGCTTGCCGCGTGTCAGGTTGTTGCTGATCCAGTAGGCGACATACATCGCCAGCCCGATCACGGCGAAGGCAGCGACCAGATGATACTTGTCGAACAGGTGGACGAGTGAATCGATCATGGGTCAGCCCTCAGTGTTTGTGAGCAGGAGTGGGGGAGGCATGGCGACTGCGATCCAGCACCGGGGCGCCTGTCGTCACTGAGGTTCTGGGGCGGTTCTCGTCGGGCAGGGGAGCCTCTTCCAGTGCGGTTTCCGGCCGCTTGCCGGTCAGCAGGGGCACCAGTGCAAGCCCCAGCACCACCGCCAGCACGCCCGCGACCAGCGCGACCATGCCGCCGCTGAAGGCCGCGACCACGTTCTGGCTGGCGGCCATCGCGACCACGATGGGGATGTACATCGCGTTCCAGAAATTGATGCCGCTGGAGGTGCTGTCGGCCATCTTGCCGCGGTCCTTCAGCACGCCGGTGATGAAGATGAGCAGCAGCATGGCGATGCCGACACCGCCGAGGTTGGAATCGATATTGAGCATTTCTCCGAGCAGATCACCGATCACGAGACCGGCCATCATGCACCCTGCCAGCAGGGCAACTCCGTAGATCACCATGGCGTATTACCTTCTTGTTGTTGTGGTGAAGTGGTGGTGAAGCAGTGTGGCGTCTTGTCGTCTATCTGATGTGTGTCATCTCATTCGTGTCATTCATCACGTCCATCCAGGCTGGCGAGCCTGTCTTTCCGTGTCTTGTGTCTGACTATCGGGCGTTCCTTGCCTGTCCTTGCAAGGAATCGGGGTGAGTGAACCCACCGACATGACGTGATGGCGTCACGCCATGCCGGTGGCATGAAGGTGTCAGGTGTCGGGCCTGACAGGGGTGGAAAAGGCGACAGGGCTGGCTCAGCCGTGTGAGCGGGCCGGCTCAGGGGCAAACAGCTGTGCATATTCCTCGCGCAGCTGTTTCTTCTGCACCTTGCCCATCACGTTGCGCGGCAGGCCATCGATGAAGAACACGCGCTTGGGCTGCTTGTAGCGGGCGAGCTTGTCGCTGAGGGCGGCAAGCACCGCCGCTTCATCGAGACTGCCCTGGTGGCCGGCCTGCATGACCACCACCGCGCAGACACCTTCGCCGAAGTCCGGGTGGGGCACGCCGAACACCGCCGATTCGTTGACGCCGGGCATGTCATCGATCAGCAGCTCCACCTCCTTGGGGTAGATGTTGTAGCCGCCGGAGATGATCAGGTCCTTGTCACGGCCGCTGATGCACAGATAGCCATCGGCATCGATATGGCCGAGATCCCCGGTGATGAAGAATCCATCCTCGCGGAACTCGCTGGCGGTCTTCTCCGGCATCTTCCAGTAGCCCTTGAAGACATTGGCACCGCGCACCTCGATCAGCCCTGTCTCGCCACGCGGCAGGATGGCACCTGTCTCGCGCTCGGTGATGCGCACTTCGCTGCCGGGCAGCGCCATGCCCACCGTGCCGGGGCGCCGCTCGCCGTCGTAGGGGTTGGAGGTGTTCATGTTGGTCTCGGTCATCCCGTAGCGTTCGAGAATCGCGTGGCCGGTACGTGCACTGAACTCACTGTGGGTCTCGCTGAGCAGCGGCGCGGAGCCGGAGACGAACAGCCGCATGCCGGCGGTCGTCTCGCGATTGAGGCGCTCGGATTCCAGCAGGCGCGTGTAGAAGGTCGGCACGCCCATCAGCACGCTGGAGCGCGCCATCAGATCCAGAATCTGCTCGGCATCGAACTTCGGCAGGAAGGTCATCGAGGCGCCCACCGTCAGCACGATGTTGCAGGCCACGAACAGGCCATGGGTATGGAAGATGGGCAGGGCGTGGATCAGATGGTCATCACGGGTGAAGCGCCAGGTCTCGGCCAGCGCCTGACAGTTGGAGGCCAGATTGGCGTGGGTCAGCATCGCGCCCTTGCTGCGCCCGGTGGTGCCGGAGGTATAGAGGATGGCGGCGAGATCATCGGCGGCGCGTGGCTCGACTTCACTGCTTGCGCTGCACTGGCGGGCCTGCTCCATCAGGGTGCCGTCCTGCTCGGTGCCCAGACTCTCGACACGCGGCACATCACATTCCTTGCCCAGTGCGCGTGCCGTCTCCAGCACCTTGGGCTGGCAGACGTACAGGTGCGGCCCGGCATCGCCCAGGAAGTAGCGGATTTCCTCGCCGGTGTAGGCGGTATTCAGCGGCAGATAGACCGCGCCGACCTGCAGGCAGGCCAGATACAGGATGACGGTCTCGCAGCTCTTGTCGATCTGCACCGCGACGCGGTCGCCCGGTGTCACGCCCAGCTCGCGTAGCGCGGTGGCCATCTGGCCGGCGGCGCTGCGTGCCTCGGCGAAGGTGTAGCCGTGGCCTTCGATGGTGTCGAGGAAGGTGGCATCCGGGCGCTCATGGAAGTTGCGCGCGAATTGCAGATAGAGGTTGTCGTGGTTGGCGTGAGACATCGTTGGCTCCAATGGCGTTGTTTTTGTCGTGAGCGTTGTCTTGTCATGAGCCTTGTCTTGTCATGAGGCGTTGACGCAAGGCGACGTTCTGATCAGGCGTGCTTCGGCAGGTGGCGTGCCTGCCGAGTGGCTCATTCTCCGAGTAACTTATTCTTCGAGTGGCTTATTCCTCGAGTGACGGTGCTGGCTTGCTGTCGCTGGCATCCTTGGTCGATCTGGTCGCGGGCGACTGCTCGGACCCTTTTGATGACAGGGGCGAACTGGACAGGGGCGAATTGGACAAGGAATCGCCTTCCTTCCTGGCCTCGCGCTTCGGCGCCTTGGCCAGCTCCTTGTTGGCTTTCGACTCCTTCTTGACCTCACTGCTGCATACCACGCTGTCATTGCGGCTGAAGGCCTCGTGGTTCTGCTCGATGCGGTGCGGCTCATAGAGGTAGTTGACCATCAGGCCGTGGGCCTGCTGGCGGCCATTGGGGGAGGTGTCACCCGGCCAGTTGAGGCGATGCAGGCTGGCACCGTTGCCGAGGTGGAAGCGGGCGACCGGGTCCATCGGCTGGCCGCTGCGGTGCTTGACGTTGACCAGATAGTGGGCAGCGAGGGCACGCAGTTCCGGCGCCATCTTCTGCTGGGCCTCCTCGTCATTCATCCAGTCATCGTGCTGCAGGTGATGGGCCAGCAGATCGGAGACTTCCAGGCCTTCCTCATCACGCGCGCGTGTCAGCCACTGACTGAAGCCGGGCACCGGCGAGAGGGTGACGAAGCGGCTGAGGTTGGGCAGTTCGCGTTGCAGCTCTTGCACCACCTGCTTGATCAAGAAGTTGCCGAACGAGATGCCTTTCAGGCCCTTCTGGCAATTGCTGATGCTGTAGAAGACGGCGGTGTCCGCCTCGCGTTCGGTGGTCTGGCCGCTGTTGGCGAGCAGATGCTGGATGTTGTTGGGCACGCCCTTGCACAGCGCCACCTCGACGAAGATCAGCGGCTCATCGCCGATGGCCGGGTGGAAGAAGGCGTAGCAGCGGCGGTCCTCGGGGTCGAGGCGCCCGCGCAGATCGCTCCAGTCCTGGATGGCATGCACCGCCTCGTAGCGGATGATCTTCTCCAGCACCGCCGCGGGGGTGTTCCAGTCGATGGCCTCCAGCATCAGGAAGCCGCGATTGAACCAGGAGGCGAACAGATGCGCGAAGTCGGCATCCAGCGGCTTCAATTCCGGATGCTGCTTGATGAGCTTGAGCAGGTCGGCACGCATGCGCACGATTTCATAAGTGCCGCCGGGGCACAGGTTCAGGCGGCGCAGCAACGATTGGCGTCTGGGTTCACTGGCGGCGAACAGCGCACTGAGATTGGCGTTGTCCGGGGCGTCGCGATAGGCGGCGTAGGCGGCGTGGATACGGTCTTCATCGGCGGCGTAGTGCTCGGCCAGCAGCTGGAAGAAGGCGAGGCGCTGCTCGTGATCCAGCTGCTGATAATCCTCAAGCGCCCGCTGGGCCATCATGATGCGCGAGGCTTCACCGCTGCTCTCGGTGAGGTTGTGACAGCTCTCGGTCAGGCGGGCGAGGGCGGTGTCTTCATTGCCGGCGCCGGGCGAGAGGCCAACCTGCTGACGGGCACGCTGGCCGACATGGGTCAGCAGATCCTGCAGAAAACTCAGATTGATGTTCATGGCGGTTCCTCAAGGCGCGGGACGAAGCGACGTGTTCACTGCTCAAGCTCTCAGTATGGCGTCTGAGGCTTGAATATTTGGCTTCGTCTTGTTGTATACAACAGATAGGCGTCTGGTGTGTTAGCGTCAAGTCCTGGCATGCCAGACACGACTAAAGTCAGTTTCCTGCGCGGCCACTTCCCCTGTTCAATGAAGGCAAGGGGACGAGGCAGCGACTGGCCTCATGGCCGGTTGGCATGTCTGCGAGAGGATTGAGGCGGAGGGCGACAGGGATTGGCGCCATCTTCAGCGCAACAGTCACCGCACATGGCCGCAAGGCATCAGCACCAGTGCTCAGCATCAGTGCTCAGCACAAGTAAAAGGACGCCGCAGATGATCAAGATGTCCCACACCCAGCGCCTTCGCGATCTGCTCGAAGATGCCATCGTCGAAGGGCGCTTCCCGCCGGGCACCAAGCTCGACCCCGAAGCGCTGGGCCGCGAGTATCAGTGCTCCCGCACGCCGATCCGCGAGGCGCTGCAGCAGCTCGCCGCCTCCGGCATGGTGAAGGTGGTGCCCAAGCGTGGCACCTTCGTGACGCAGCTGGGCGTCTCGGAGCTGGTGGAACGCTTTGAAGTCATGGCGGAACTGGAAGCCATGTGCGGCCGACTCGCCGCGCGGCGCATCACCCCGCAGGAGCTTTCGGAACTCAAGGATGCCCACGCCGCCTGCCGTGAACGCCTGGAAGCCGACGACGCCAATGGCTACTACTACGAGAACGGCCTCTTTCATCACTGTCTCTATCGCGCCAGCCACAATGCCTTCCTCACCGAAGAAGCCACGCGCCTGCACGCCATCCTCAAGCCTTACCGCCGCCTGCAACTTCACGTCCGCCACCGCATGCACAGCTCCTACGCTGAACACGAAGCCATCGTCGCCGCCATCGAAGCTGGTGACGCCACGGCTGCCGAACAAGCATTGAAGGATCACGTGCATATCCAGGGGGAGAGATTTACCGATCTGGTGGCGAATATTGAGCGGTTGCATGCTTCGTGAGTCATAAATAAAGATAGTCTATTTCTATTGCTATTAAGATTGTTATTAGCTATCACCAAATGAGTTGGTATGTTTTCAATAGTGTGTTACTGGGTGTAGATTTTATGGTGCGTAGTTGCTTCTCTAATCCATTCTGCTTATTCGATTCAATATATGACTTTCTTGCAATTTTATAGAGTTTTTATTACTTTTGTTCCGAGTCTTGATAATATTTTACACAAGGGTGATTTATGAGCAAGGCTACAGATTGGGAGTTTATGTTGAATGGTGATGTGCAAGAGCTCCGAGAGCTTTCACAGCAACCAGGTTCGATGTTTTTTAATATCTATGGTGGTGTGGATTTTTGGAATGATTGTCCTAATCATGACTTTAGAATGAATACTCTTTATTGTGAGGGGGAAGAAGACCCACATATGGTATGGCAGATTGGTTATGAGTTGCTGGGTTTATTTAATGGTGCATCTGTATTGTTTGATAAAGATTATAGGAAGGCCTCTATACATAAGGTATTGTATAATAATTCAGAAGTTCGCTATGTTGAGAAAGAAAACATGGCCGCTCTTCTTGGTAATCCGAGTGTTCCTCAAGAAGTTATTGATAGGGAGGAGCAAGAATGCCGATCTTCAAATACTAAGTTTAAACTAGTTCGGTTGGCTGCATGTAATGAAGATGTATATTTCTTCCTGAAATATCTTGACATGAATATAGATTGGACCACTTTATATAAGCTTAAGGAAGCTGTAGAATCTTTTGCTAAGCACAAAAATATTGAGCTAAGCACCAATAAAGATTTACGGAGTGCTTTCCATAACACTGCTAATAATTTTTCTTTGTCAGGTTTCGATTCTAGGCATGGATTTAAAATGAAAGTTAAAGATAATAATTCTGACCATATGACTATTTCAGATGGATATCGCTTTGTCACGAACATGGTTAAAAAATATCTCTCTGAAGCTTATCCCGGCTTATAACAAGGTGATAGAGGATGTTTTTATTACTGGGGTTAGGCTATTCAGTGGTCTATTGGTATTAGTCTACTAGAGCTTGGCTATATTGTGGTTTTGATTATTTTGATTAGTGAGTTATACCCCGTGCTGTCATCTGAGCTCTATTAATTGGGAACAGCTTTTATCATAGGGCTGTGTATTCTAGAATAGATATGAAGGCGCGGATATTACACACATCAGTGTGTAATATCCGCGCCAGTCAATGAGTAAATAATGTCTAGGATATTCAGAGAAACTGAGTGTAGCAAGCTCAATCCTTATACAACTGATTGAAGCCCTTAACGCTGAAACCCTTCAAAAACTGATCACCAATCTTCACGACAGGCACGCTGCGAAAGCCTGTCTTGGCGAATTCCTTCTGTCCCGCAGGGGATCTAACATCCACCAGACGGAAGCCGATCTTCTGCTGCTCCAGATACTGCTTGGCTGTCTTGCAGTGCGGACAGTTCGCCATGGTGAAGAGTGACACCCGTTTCATTGCTGTGCTCCCATGTTGATCGTTCCCGCGCGTTGCACGCACCCAGCTTGAGGATGCAGGTGGGCAATGATACCAGCCGTCGCTTTCTCTCTACACCAGCGGCCTCCTGCATCAGCACTTCTCGCATCAGCACATTCCACACCACGCATCCTGAAGATCAATCCTTGCGCGGGATATGGCTCATCGCATGTTCCGCCAGGGCGGTGATGGTCAGGCTGGGATTGACGCCCAGGTTGGCGGCGAGCATCGAGCTGTCACAGATCAGCATGTTGCGGTAATGGAAGACGCGATTCTGCCCATCGCAGACACCGTCCTCGGGGGAGGCCGCCATGGCCGCGCCGCCCATGCAGTGCGCCGTGGTCGGGATGTTGAAGAGTATCTCGGGAATGCTGCTGCCGGGGATGGCGCCGATGGCCTTGGCGCCACGCGTGACGAAGTCATTCGCCTCGGGGATGAAGGTGGGAATGCGCTTGCCTTCGGTGACCAGCGCCTTGCGAAACGGCCAGTACCACAGGCGTTTGAGCGTCATGTCGAGGTGGCCATCCGCCGTCTGCATGCACAGGAAGATGATGGTCTCCTTCGCGAAGCCCCACGGCAGCTGGAATCTCAGCGCGCGCAGTGGATTGGCGAGGAAGAGCTTCGCTATCGCGCTCAGCCAGGAAAAAGGGCGTGTCCAGCCGGGCTTGCCCCTGGCCATCGCGGTGAACAGCAGCCCCATGAAATCGGAGCCCGCCGGATAGCGTGTGGCTTCGATATGGGTGTGCTCATCGATATGGATGCCGGAGCCGATGGCGATGCCCTTGGACATGTCATCGCGACTGCCCGGCATGCGGCAGCTGATCAAGGACTCCGCATTGGTGCGCACCCGCTTGCCCAGCGCATCCGAGAGGTTCGGCAATGAGCCCTTGTCCTTGAGGCGGAACAGCAACTCCTGGGTGCCGAGCGACGAGCCTGCGAAGACGATGGACTGACAGGTGACACGACGCTTGCCCAGGCCAAGATAGAGCCCGGCAAAGGTGGAGGGCACCGTCGTCACCACATAGCCATCGGAACCATCCGTCTTGCCATTGAGCGGTACGACGTCGATCACCTTGGTCTCGGCGTGCACCTCGGCACCGTGCTTCTCGGCCAGATACAGGTAGTTCCTGTCGAGTGTATTCTTGGCGCCATGACGGCAACCCATCATGCAGCCGCCACAGCCGATGCAGCTGTGTCTTTCAGGGCCTTCGCCAGCGAAGTAGGGGTCTGGATGGGTGCTGCCGGCGGCAGGCGTGCCGCTTTCACCCTCGGGGCCGAAGAAGATGCCGACCTCGGTGGGGTACCAGGTGTCATCGCAGCCGGCGACTTCCGCCATGCGTTTCAGGGCGTCATCCGCCGGTGCGATGATCCGATTGGTCGTCACGCCGAGCATCTTCTGCGCCGTGGCGTAATGCTCTGGCATCACCGCATGCCAGTCATTGAGCCTCGCCCATTGGCCGTTGTCCCAGATCTTGGCAGGCGGCACCAGCAGTGTCTGCGCATAGGTGATGGACCCGCCGCCCACCGCGTTGCCATGCAGCACGATGACATGGCGGAAGAAGCTCATGGTGAAGAAGCCGCGCAGGCCCAGCATCGGCCGCCATAGCCAGCGGCTCAGACGCCAGTTGGAGCGCGGCATGTTGTCCGGCGTCCAGCGCTTGCCCTGTTCCATGACCGCCACGCGATAGCCTTTCTCGGTCAGGCGATGCGCGCACACCGAGCCGCCAAAGCCCGACCCCACGATCAGGTAGTCGTGGTCGTGGTCGTGCTCTTGTGGCGAAGTGGCACTGGCGTGGCGATCAGCGGTAGTCATCGATAGTCATCGGTAGTCATTGATAGCGCTTGAGTTGCTGCGCGATCAGGTCAACGAAGCCCTGGCGGTCGATATCGAACAATACCCTGGCGTTGTGCGGCTTGCCGGTGAGCTGGTAACGGTCGACCACCGTCATGCCCTGGGTGTGCTCGCCTTGCGTCTCGACCCCGACCCAGCACTCGACAGCGGTGAACAGCTCAGGCTTCAGCAGCCAGGCGATGGTGCAGGGGTCATGCAATGGCGCACCGCTGAAGCCCCATTTCGGATCACGGTGGTAGATCATGAAGAAGTCGAGCAGCTCGGCGACACACTGGGCGACGGGATTGTCGATGGCGCGAATCCGCTCTATGTCCTCATCCATGATCTGCGCCTGATGGGTGACATCCAGCCCGCACATCACGATGGGCAGGCCGGACTTGAACACCATGTCGGCGGCTTCGGGGTCGACGAAGATGTTGAACTCGGCGGTGGGGGTCCAGTTGCCGACACCTGCCGCGCCCCCCATCAGCACGATGCTGTCGATCTTGTGGTGTAGCTCCGGGTGGGCTGAGAGAAACAGCGCGATATTGGTCAGCGGGCCGGAGGGCACCAGCGTGACCTTCTGCTCACAGGCACGGACCTTCTCGGCCATCAGCTCGATGGCGCTCTGGGTGACGGGGGCGAAGGCGGGGGCCGGCAGTTTGGGGCCATCCAGGCCACTTTCGCCATGCACGTTGTCGGCGATGATCAGCTCACGCGCCAGCGGCTTGGGCGCACCACCGGCGACCGGAATGTCATGCCGCCGCAGCAGGGTGAGCACGCGCAGCGCGTTGTTGAGGGTCTTGTCGGGGGTCTGATTGCCGGCGCTGGTGGTGACGGCCAGCACGTCGAGCGCGTCTGAACTCAGGGCCAGAATCAGCGAGATGGCATCGTCGTGGCCGGGATCACAATCGAGAATGATGGGGCGCGGCATGCAGCAGTCCTTGTCGTGAGTCGTATTGTTGTCGTGACTTGCCTCAATCAGCCTTTCCTTTATGCCTGAACGCAAAACGACACGCCATCCTTGCGAAGGGCGTGTCGTCTGTCCGTTCATGGCATTCGCGCTTGGCGTCAGCGCTTGGCATCAGTGCGTGGCAGATCAATCCGTCTGCTGGGCACGCGCCTCATTGAGCATCTGCACCAGCACTTCCACCGGCTGGGCGCCGGGCACGTAGTACTGACCGACGATGGTGCTGGGCACCGACTGGATACCGGCGTTGCGCAGCGCTTCCTGCTGGGCGGCGACTTCCTGCTCGCCCTTGCCGGATTCGAGGAAGGTCAGCGCCTGTTCGACGCTCAGATTCTCATCGTGCAGGCTTGCGATCTCGGCCAGCACCTGACGGTCTCCCACATCCTTGCCATCTTGGAAGTAGGCGGTGAACAGCGCTTCCAGCAACGGGCGCTCCGCCAGGCCCACGGACTGCTGGCGCCAGACGATGCGCTGGGCATCGGTGGAGTTGGGCGTGCGCTCCATCAGGGCGTGGCGGAAGGTGACGCCGCTCTGCGCGCCTGACTGGGCCACCTGGGCATCCAGCTCCGCGCCACGCTCGACACTGCCGAACTTCTGCGCGCGGTAGTCGGCGCGCGCCATGCCTTCACGTGGCACCCACGGATTGAGCTGGAAGGGCAGGTAGCTGACGCGCACCTCATCCTTGAAGTCGAGTTGCGCGATGGCGTCATCAAGATGACGCTTGCCGATCCAGCACCAGGGGCAGACCACGTCGTAGGCGACCTGGATATCGAGCTGTGACATGGGGATTCTCCTGCTGATCTCTTACGCGCTCCTCATTGCAGCTTGAAGGCCATCTTGAGAGCACGTCGGAATGATTTTGAGCAATCGCTCATCAGTGTCCTGCCATCCTAGAGATTTTGGGCCTGGGACGCTACCGAAAACGCCCTGTCCGATCATGTGTCATGACCGGGCAGGGCGTTCGTGTACAGCGCTAATGATTCAGTACTTGGAGTTCAGCGCTTGGAGCTCAGTGCTTGGAGTTCAGTGCTGCGTATTCACTGCACCGGACTCAGCAACTCAATCAACCCAGCGCCTTGCGCAGATCCGCCAGCGCGCGGATATCGTCCGGGCCGGTGCGGCAGCAGCCACCGATGGCCGTGGCACCTGCGGCCAGCCAGCGTGGGGTCCAGCCGGCGAGGTCATGGTCGTGGTCAGAGCCGTCGCCATCAGAATCTACCGAGACGGCGCAGGCGGCGGACCAGGTCTTGGTGACTGGGTCATAGACCTCGCCGGAGTTCGGGTAGATGACGATGTCCTTGTCCGTCTCGCCGCGAATCTCGCGCACCAGCGATTCGATGTGCTCAAGCGCGGTGCAGTTGACGCCGATGGCGACCACCTGCTCGCAGTCGGCGATGGCGCGCACAGCCTCACGGATCGGCGTGCCATCGCTCAATTCGCTCGCGTTGCGCGCGCTGAAGGCGATCCAGGCACGCGCCGAGGGGAAGTCATCGCGCAGCAGGTCACACACGGCCAGTGCTTCCTCGGCACACGGCAGCGTCTCGACGGCGAGCACGTCCGGTCTGGCATCGAGCAGCGTGGCGAGGCGGGCACGGTGGAAGTCGCGCAGGCCGGCGCGGTCCAGCGCGTAGCCGCCACGGTATTCGCTGCCATCGGCGAGATATGCGCCATAGGGGCCGACCGAGGCCGCGACCAGCGGCGGGCAGTCCAGACGCTCCGGGTGCGCGGCCAGGTACTCGCTGCGGGCCTGGGAGGCCAGGGTGACAGAGCGCTGGATCAGCGCGCTGGCCTGGGTCTCGCTCAGGCTGCGCGCCATCAGGCCCTCGAGCGTGGCCTGATAGCTGGCGGTGGTGGCGACATCGGCACCGGCCTCGAAGTAGGCGCGGTGCACATCGACGATCGCCTGCGGCTCATCGGCCAGCACCCGGGCCGACCACAGCGAGTCGTTGAGATCGAATCCGGCACGCTCAAGCTCGGTGGCCAGGGCGCCATCGACGATCAGGAAGGGCTGCTGGGCGGTGATGGCGCTCAGCGGATTGCGGGTGGCATCAGCGGGCATCGAGGGCCTCCTGCGGGGTCGGAGTCGGGGAATTGGCGGCGTCGGTAGACGAGCGATGGGTCAGAAAGTGGACCAGATAGCACAGCGCCACGAAGGGCACGCCGAAGTAGAGCGCGATGCGCTGGTTGGGGTCAAAGGCGATGCCGATGCAGGCCAGCGCGCAGAACAGGAAGGCGGCAATCGGCACGACGGGATACAGCGGCGCGCGGTAGGTCAGCTCGCTGGCGCTGTGGCCGGCTTTAAGCCACTGACGGCGAAAGCTGAACTGGCTGGCGGCGATCGCCATCCACACCAGTACCACGGCAAGCCCGGAAATCGACACCAGCGCCAGATACAGGGTGTCCTCGGCATAGATACTCGAGAGCAGCGACAGCAGGCCGCCGAGCATGGTGATCAGCAGTGCGGGCACTGGAATGCCGCGCTGATTGACGCGGCTGAACACGCGGGGCAGCGTCTTCTGGTCCGCCAGGGTCCACAGCATGCGCGAGGCGGCGTAGAGACCGGAATTGGCCGCCGACAGCAGCGCGGTGATGATCACGAAGTTCATGATGTCCGCCGCGTAGGGGATGCCGGTGAGCTGGAAGACCGCCACGAAGGGGCTTTCCTTGAGACCGGCGCTGTCCTGCGGCAACAGGGCGGCGATGACGATGATGGTGCCGATGAAGAAGATGATCAGTCGCCACAGGGTGGCGCGGATCGCCAGGGGCACGTTCTTCTCGGGATTCTCGCTTTCGCCCGCGGCGATGCCGATCAGTTCGGTGCCGGAGAAGGCGAAGCTGACGGCCAGCAGTGTCATCAGGATCGGCATCACGCCGTGATCGAACACCCCCTCCTGCAGGATGCGCGTGACGCCCGGAGCCTCGGTATTGCCCGAGAGTGACGTGAAGCCGAACATGGCGGCGGCGCCTACGGCGATGAACACGATCACCGCGGCGACCTTGATCAACGACAGCCAGAATTCGGATTCGGCGAAGAAGCGTGCCGAGACGATGTTCATGCCGAACACGATCAGCGAGAAGAGCCCGCACCAGATCCAGGGTTCGACACCGGGGAACCAGCGGCCCATGAACACGGCGGAGGCGGTGAATTCCGAGCCCAGTGCCACGGCCCAGGTCAGCCAGTAGAGCCAGGCGACGGTATAGCCGGTGGCCGGGCCCAGATAGCGGGTGGCGTGGGCGCTGAAGGCGCCGGGTTCGGGGTGGTGCACGGCCAGCTCGCCGAGACACATCATCACCAGATAGACCACCAGGCCGCCGATCAGATAGGCGAGCACCGCCCCCGCCGGACCGGCCTGTTGAATGGTATAGCCGGAGCTGAGAAACAGGCCGGTGCCGATGACACCGCCGAGGGACAACATCACCAGGTGGCGCTGCTGCATGCTGCGTTTGAAGTCGTGGGCGTTGCTGTCAGTCATGGTAGGGGTCACTCGAGGTGCTGCCGATGAGAAAGGCCTCTCTCTGGCAGCCGTCGTTCACGATGGCGTGTGGCATGGCGAGAATCGGTCGGAAATACGCAGAAATGCAGCGAATATCATAATTTAATCAACTAGTTGCCACAAAAGGCTGCTTGGGTTGATTGGCTATATGGTTAGATGGGTAATGAGCTTGCGATTCATTTCTTGGCCCAGGGTTTCCCTCCAGCGCAGCGCGTGGCGCTGGAAACGACAACGGCCACCCGAAGGTGGCCGTTCTGTTACACGTGTGTCGGAAAAGGCAACCGATCAGACGAGGCTTTCCAGCGCCTTCTCGACGATGTCGAGACCTTCTTCCAGCACTTCCGGCTCGACCGTCAGCGGCACCAGCACGCGAATGGAGTTGGAGTAGAAACCACAGGACAGCAGGATCAGCCCCAGCTCCTTGGCCTTGGCACATACGGCCGCCGTCGCGGCGGGGTCCGGCTTGCCATCGGCGTCCACCAGCTCGAAGGCCGCCATGGAACCCTGGTTGCGTGAGTGCGCGACATGCGCGAAGCGTTCTTCCCACTGGGCGAAACGCGCGGCCAGTTGCTCGCCCATCTGGGTGCTGCGCTCCAGGATGTTCTCTTCGCGGATGACGTCGATGACGGCCAGGGCCGCGGCGCAGGACAGCGGGTTGCCGCTGTAGGTGCCGCCCAGAGAGCCCGGGCCGGAGGAATCCATCACCTCGGCGGTACCGACGACGGCTGACAGCGGCATGCCGTTGGCCAGACTCTTGGCCATGGTCATGATGTCGGCTTCGACGCCGCTGTGCTCCATCGCGAACAGCTTGCCGGTACGCGCGAAGCCGGACTGCACTTCATCGGCGATCAGCAGGATGCCGTGCTCGTCACACAGTTCACGCAGCGCGGTCAGGAAGCTCGGCGAGGCGATGTAGAAGCCGCCTTCGCCCTGCACCGGCTCGATGACGATGGCGGCGGTGCGGTGCGGTGCGATGTCAGTCTTGAACAGGGTGCGGATGGCGTTCAGGGACTGCTCTTCGCTGATGCCGTGAATCGGGTTCGGGTAGGGCGCACGGAAGATGTCACCCGGCATCGGGCCGAAGTCGTTCTTGTACGGCAGCACCTTGCCGGTCATCGCCAGGGTCATCATGGTGCGGCCGTGGAAGGCGCCGTCGAAGGTGATGACACCGCTGCGGCCGGTGGCGGCACGTGCGATCTTGATGGCGTTCTCGACCGCTTCCGCGCCGGAGTTGACCAGCAGGGTCTTGCGTTCCGGGCCACGTACCGGCGTCAGCTCGGCCAGCTTCTGGCTCAGTTGCACGTACGGGGCGTAGGAGATGACGCCCGCGGCAGTGTGCATGACCTTGTCGAGCTGTGCCTTGACGGCGGCGACGACCTTCGGGTGACGGTGACCCAGGTTGAGCACGCCGATGCCGCCGGCGAAGTCGATCCAGCGGTTGCCGTCCGCATCCCAGATCTCGGCGTTCAGCGCGGTGTCGGCGAACTGCGGCGTGGCGGTGACGGCACCCTTGGCGACGTACTTGTGCTTGAGGACGTCGAGTTGTTCGTTGCTCAGCTGAGAGTGGCTCATGTCAGGTTCCTTTTCTTGTTGCCGGTGGCATGGCGCGGGCCATGCCACCGTTGTCTAGTAAACGTGGTGGGATAATGTCGTGAGACGTCCTCTCGAGGCGTCCATACAAAATCAGAGACCGCCGATGCAGACGTACTTCAGCTCGGTGAACTCTTCCAGACCGTGGTGAGACCCTTCACGACCCAGACCGGATTCCTTGATGCCGCCGAAGGGCGCCAGCTCGGTGGAGATCATGCCCTCATTGACCCCGACCATGCCGTATTCCAGCGCTTCCAGCGTGTGCCAGATGCGACGGTAGTCGGTGGCATAGAAGTAGGCGGCCAGGCCGAAGGGCGTGTCATTGGCCATCGCGATGGCGTCTTCATCCTTGTGGAAGCGGAACACCGGTGCCAGCGGCCCGAAGGTCTCCTCATCCGCCACCACCATCTCGGTGGTGACATCGGCCAGCACGGTGGGCTCGAAGAAGCTGTGGCCCAGGGCGTGCGGCTTGCCACCGGTGACCAGGCGCGCGCCCTTGCCGATGGCGTCATCGACGTGGCTCTGCACCTTGCTGACGGCAGCGCCGTTGATCAGCGGACCGATGGTGTTGCCATCGACCAGGCCATCGCCGACCTGCATGGCGGCGACCCGCGCCGCGAGCTTCTCGACGAAGGCATCGTAGACGCCGTCCTGGACGAGGAAGCGGTTGGTGCATACGCAGGTCTGGCCCGCATTGCGGAACTTGGAGGCGATGGCACCGTCGACGGCGGCATCGACATCGGCATCATCGAAGACGATGAACGGCGCGTTGCCGCCCAGCTCCATGGCGGTCTTCTTGACGGTGGAGGCACACTGCGCCATCAGCGTCTTGCCCACCGGGGTGGAGCCGGTGAAGGAGACCTTGCGGATGCGCGGGTCGGTGGTCAGCACTTCGCCGATGGCGATCGGCTTCATGGCGGTGACGACACTGATCAGACCTGCCGGCAGGCCGGCTTCCAGCGCCAGATCCGCCAGCGCCAGCGCAGTCAGCGGGGTGGCTTCGGCCGGCTTGATGACCACGGCACAGCCTGCGGCGATCGCCGGCGCGCACTTGCGGGTGATCATCGCCAGCGGGAAGTTCCACGGCGTGATGGCCGCCACCACACCGATGGGCTCGCGCAGTACCATCAGGCGCTTGTCGGCACCGTGGGACGGCAGGGTCTCACCGGCCATGCGCTTGGCTTCTTCGGCGAAGAATTCGATGAAGGAGGCGCCATAGGTCACCTCGCCACGCGATTCCGCCAGCGGCTTGCCCTGTTCCAGGGTCATCAGCTGGGCGAGGTCTTCCCGGTGCTCAAGCACCAGGTCGAACCAGCGGCGCAAGAGGGCGGAGCGCTCCTTCACCGGCACCTTCTTCCAGGCGTTGCCGGCGATCTCGGCGGCGGCGACGGCGTCACGGGTATCCTCGGCGCTGACTTCCGCGACACGGGCCAGTTGCTCGCCAGTCGCCGGATTGGTCACGTTGAAGGTGGTACCGGTCTCGCGGCGCTCGCTGCCGATCAAGGCAGGGACGAAGACGTCGCGGCTGTTCTCCGAGTTGACGTAGCGCTTCAGGAAGTCGCTGGTCGGGAGTGCAATACGGGACATGTGGAGCTCCTCTGGCGGTCTGGCGTGCAGTGCATTCATTGAGTGGACAGCGCTGGCGAATCGCGCGGACTGTCCTGATATCGGCTCGTGGTAGTCGAGCCCGATGGCGCCGGGCAGGCGGACGGACCTGCCCGGCGGTCACATGACGAGGCCTTTGCTCAGTGAGCGGTGAAGGCCGGTGCCATGATGCGGTCGCTGTATTCACGGCCGAATTGCTTGAGGGCGATGGCGTACATCACCAGGCCCAGTGCCATCCAGGCGCCGAAGATCATCCACTCGGTGCCGGTCAGTGCGGACGGGCTGCCCGGCAGGTACAGACAGGCCATGGCGAAGGACAGCAGGATGGCCAGCACACCGCACAGCTTGCCGTGACGCACGCGGAACGGACGCGGCATGTCCGGCTCGCGGATGCGCAGGATCAGGAACGAGATCGCGACGAACAGGTAGGCGATGACGATACCCAGCCCGCCGGCATCCACGATCCACACCAGTGCCGGACGACCGAAGAAGGGCGCGATGCAGGACAGCAGGCCGATCAACAGTACGGCGTTGGTCGGTGTCTTGTGTTTCGGGTGCAGCTTGCCGAGGGCGGCCGGCAGCATGCCGGCATGCGCCAGGGCGTAGATGGCGCGCGAGCCACCGATGTAGAAGGCGTTCCAGCTGGTGATGATGCCGGCGATACCCGCCAGGATCATCAGCTTGCTGGCCCAGGGCGTGTTGAACAGTGCCTGCATGGCATCCGGCACGCTCAGTGAACTTGCCAGCAGGGAGTCGTGATCCAGTGCCAGGCTGGTGGCCAGGATGATCAGGGCATACCACACCACTGCCAGTACCACGGACATCATCAGCACCTTGCCGATGGCGTTGTAGGGCAGATTGATCTCCTCGGCGGCCTGGGGGATGACATCGAAGCCCACGAACAGGAAGGGCACCAGCACCAGTACCGCGATGATGCCGGCCGTCACGCCACCTTCGGATTGGGTGAACAGCGGTGTCATGTTGGCGACATCGCCTTCAAACAGTGCACCGGTCACGAACAGGACACCGGCGATCAGGATCACGCCGGTCACGACCTTCTGCAGCAGCGCTGCCGTGGTGATGCCGACATAGTTGATCGCCATCATCGCCAGAGACCCGCCGACACCGACGGCAACCCAGGTGGCCTTGACGTCCCAGCCGGCGATGGTCCACATGTGACCGACGGCATAGCCGGGTGCGAGGTTCTCGATGACGGTCGGCAGGGCCACCGCCTCGAAGGACACCACGCTCAGGTAGCCGAGAATGATGGTCCAGGTGCACAGGAAGGACGAGAAATGTCCCATGGCACGGTAGCTGTAGACGTGTTCGCCACCCACCTTGGGCATGGCGGCGGCCAGTTCGGCATAGGTCAGGCCGATCAGCACGACGGCGATGCCGCCGATGATGAAGGCGATGATGGCGCCGATGCTGCCGGCATTCTGGATCATGCCGCCGGTCAGGACGATCCAGCCCCAGCCGACCATAGCACCGAAGGCGAGGGCCAGAACGTCGCCGCGGGCGAGGACTCTGACAAGTTGTTCTGCAGGGGGAGTTGTTTGGGTCATGGGGGATGCGTCCGAGTCGATCTTGGAATTTGTTATATGGCGGTGCCGGACCTGCTGATGTCTTTCGTGTGCGTCTGCTGTCCTCTGCCGAACGTTCTGGCGGGTAAGCAGGTGCAAGGTCAGTCCTGTCGCTGGCTGAGGCTTGTGGGAAAAATTCGCTCCTGTCGACATCGCAGGAGCGATCCAGCCATCGTGGGCTGTGAGCATCAGTCAGTAGGCAGCGCCTGAGGGACACGCTATCAGCGGCCACTGTTCAGGCGAATAGACCAATTGAGCGTTTGACTGGACCAATCTTGGTGGACTGCGGATAATCAGGGATGAATGGGCGCTGTACCCCGCCAGCCAGGCTGGTTGCTCACGTGATCTATGCAGCGTATGGACGTTACGTGCTACATGAACGATATCGGGAGACCTGCATGGAACTGGCCACGCTTGAGCCATTGATCGAGTGCTATCGCCGCCAGTCGCAGGCCCTAGGCAAGCAGGTGCGGCTGGAGCAGGCATTGCTCGAGATGATTCGTGAGCAATGGCCGGTGGGGGTACGGCTGCCTGCGCATCGCAAGCTGTGCGAGGCGCTGGGCGTGGCACGCAACACCCTGTCATTGGCCATCAAGTCGCTGATCGAGGAAGGCTATCTGCACACCGGGCAGGGTCAGGGCACCTGGACGCGCCGCCCGCATGCCGCGAGACCCGACAGCGCCTCGCCCGAGGCACCTGCGCCACTGCCGCTCTCCACTCGCGCACGCCGGGTGCTGGGCGGGCAGGGGGCCAGCCTGATCCAGAGTGGCGCCTTCGTGCCGGGCATTCCGGATATCGCGCGCTTTCCGATGCGCAAGTGGCGTCAGCTGTATGCCAGCGTCACGGTGCCCCACAACGCGCTGCTGCTGTCGTATTCCAGCGGTGGCTATGGCCCGCTCAAGCGGGAGATTCGGGATTTTCTGCGCCGCTGGCGCAACATCGATTGCGATACCCAGCAGATCATCATCACCGAGGGCACCCACCACGGCATCGAGCTGTGCGCGCTGGCGCTGGCGGACGCCGGCCAGCGGGTGGTGATGGAGTCGCCCTGCTACTGGGGGGCACGCAATGTCTTTCTGGCCGCCGGACTCGAGACCCAGCTGATTCCCTGGCGGCCCCGGGGTGACACCGCCGATGCCCCGGGCCACGAGATCGCCCTGCTAGAGCGTCGTCCGGTGCAGATCGCCTATTTCACCGGCTCGCATCACTATCCCTTGAGTGTCCCTACCTCACGGCGTGACAAGCTGGCGCTCTGCGAGGCCTGTCAGCCCGCCTATATCCTCGAGGATGACTACGAGTTCAGTGGCGATGACCATGATCAGTTGCTGTTTGATCCGGACGCCGATAATCGCCTGCTGGTTGGTTCGTTCTCCAAGCTGATGTTTCCTGGCCTGCGGCTGGGCTATCTGGTGGTGCCGCGCGCGCTGGCCGGGCCGATGAATCGGCTGCGCAGCGAGGTGTTTCGCGAGGGGCGCATGCTGGATCAGGCGGTACTGGCGCAGTTCATCGCCGATGGGGATCTCGATGCCTGGTATCAGCGCATCCAGCGCGATTATCTCGGCCGACAGCAGGTGGTACATGACCAGCTGTGTCAGGTGAAGGGAGTGATCAGCGTCTCGCCGCCCTCGCGCGGCATCAGCCTGTGCGTGCAGTTCGCCCCCGAGATCGATGACAAGCGTGTCGCGCAACTGATGGTCAAGGAGCATCTGATCGTGCGGCCACTGAGCATGGTCTGCAGCAGCGAGGACTCGCGGCGCGGGCTGGTGTTGGGGGTCGGCATGCTGGCAGGCGAGAGTCTGGTCAGTGAGGTGGCCCGGCTCAGACGCACGCTGGAGAGCATATTGACCATGCGCGACATCCGGTAGGGCGGCACTGAGCAGCGCCAGAACTGAAAACGCCTCCGCCCGGCAGGGCGAAGGCGTGGTATCGACACTGAACGCGAGTGCTACTTTGCCTGCTGCATGCGCTCGGTCAGCTTGCGGAATTCCTCACGCATGGCGCTGTTCTCGAAGCTGGTGGCGACCGGTACCTGCAGGCCGGCGAGGGTGTCGAAGGTCTTGACGCCCTGGCGGATCAGGTCGGCGACATGCGCGCTGAGCTTGACGGTGCGATAGGTATTGGTTGCCACCGCAAGTTCGCGTTGGCTCTTGGTGAGCGATGTCTTGACGCGGTCGCGCTGCTCGCTCACCAGCGAGCGATACAGGTTGATCGTCTTGAGCGTCAGCGCATTGGCGCGGATGTTGTTCTCCAGACTCTCACGTGAGCCGCCTTGCTTGATCAGCGCCCGCGCATCCCGCGTGGTGGCTTCGGCTTCGTCGGCGAACCCTTGCAGCTGCGGCAATACCTCGTCATCCACGCGGGCGATGAAGTCCTGCTGCATGGTGACGATCATGCGGTGGAGCATGACGACCATGCCGTAGTAGCGACGCGCGTACTCCAGATTCTCGCCACTGTCGCGGGTCAGCTCCGCGAGCTGCTGGGCCACCGACTTGATGCTGGCGAACACGACACTCATGGTCAGTACATCATCGCCGACCACCGAGGACAGCCATACCTGGACCTGGTCCGGCGTCAGGGTGATGCCGATCTCCTCGAGCCGCGCGGCCAGCTTGCCTTCCAGCGTGGTCAGCTCGCCTTGATAGGCGGTGATGTTCTTCTCATGCGCGGCGATCAGCAGGTCATAATCGCCGCGCGTGCTGGCGGTGAATTCGCGCAGGGTATCGGTAGGCGTGAAGCGTGTCAGCGTCGAGACCTCGGTGTCGGGCGCCAGGATACGCTTTTCCTTCAACTCGGAAATCTCACGGCGCGATTCACGTATCTTGTCCTCGACCTGTCGATAGGTGCTGCGCAGGGTCGAGAGTTGTGGCACGTCGAGGGCCTGCATGGCTTCCTCGATCATCTCGTCCATATCGCTGCGCGCGGAGGCCTGATCGCGGCTGATCCAGGCCTCTTCCGGCAAGGTGTCCATCTCATCGAAATAGCCGACCGCCTTCTTCAAGGTGGCGAAGGCTTCCGGCTGGTCGAAGTGCATGTCGTCGGCTGCCAGGGCGAGACCCGGCGTCAAGGTGGGCGCGAGGGTCGCCAATGACAGACTGAGCGCTGCCAGGAGGCGGGTGACGGGGCGGCGAGACACTGGCGAACTACCTTGGGGCATCGGAGACACTCGGGTCGGCGTGGAGCATGGCAGCGCAGAGTAGCAAAATCGCTGACAGGCGTCTCCGAGTTCGCGTCGCGCCAGGCGTGCTCAGTGAGGCTCATAGGCCTCGGGCTTGCCGGTGGCGGGGTCGATGCGGTCCAGCGACGGGCCACGATAGTGGTCCATGATCAGCGCCACCGCTGCCTCGCCGTACTGCGTGAACCAGAAGTCGCCCATGCCCTTGAGGCGCTGGATATTGGTGACGCTGATATCGTCCATCGCATCGTCAGGCGCCCTGGGCAATCCCGGTTGCGGGCGCATCTCGGCGTTGACGCGGATGTAGCTGCCCGGCGGCGAGATGGTGATGGCCTGATAGCCGACGACCTTCTCGTCGGAGAGCACGTCGATCAGACTGCCTTCCAGCATCCACTGCACCGCGCCCCAATGCTGGGAATCCGGGCCGTTGATCTTGCGCGTGCGCGTCCCGGTACCGATCGACAGCACGCGCCGAGTGTCATGCGGCCACAGTCGACAGGCCTCGGCGATGGCGCACATGGTCGGGTTGTTGGCGATCACGCCCCCATCGATCAGCCAGGTCTGCTCATTGTCCGTCCCGAGTTTCATGTCGCGGGTCGGGAAGTAGGTGGGCGCGGCGCTCGAGGCATCCGCGACCTGCCAGGCCAGCAGCTTGTGATGCTCGCGCTTGCTGGACTTCAGCACATGCGGGCGGCGTCTCTCAATCCCGTAGGTGACGACGAGGACCTGCTTGCCCTCAGGGACATCCCGGAGCTTGGCCTGGCCGAGATGCTTCTTGAGCATCGCGCTCTTGCCTTTGGCCTCGTACCTGGGCGCATTGATGCCATCGAGTTCGAACCAGCCACGATTGTCGACGAAGATCTTCCTGGCATTGGTTGCGCTGTAGAGCCCGTTGATGTCCTCGAGGCTCATGTCGGTGGTAGCCAGCGCCAGCGCGATCAGGCTGCCGGTTGAGGTGCCTGCGTAGAAATCGACGCAGTCGCGCAGTGTGGTCTGGTGGTCGCGCTTGAGTGTCGCATCGACATGCATCAGAAACCGGGCGGTGGCCGCCCCACGTATGCCGCCACCATCCAGCGAGAGAATCAGCTTGGACATGCAGGCCTCCTGCAGCGCGAGTGACGTTCCTTTCCTGCCCATGGCATTCCCTGGGCTGCTACCAGAATAGAGAGGCCAACGCTTTACAGCCGTGTGAAATGCCTGATACGGAGCGACAGGAGGGCCTGATACTGGCCGGGAGAAGAGGTGATTCGAACGCGGCACAAGCGCTGAGACGCGGCACGCATTCCTTGAGCAGACCCCTATGGGAATGTGAAAAAGGCCACCCGGATCGGGTGGCCTTTGGTGTTGCTGCGTGGTGATCGTCACATCGCTGGCTGGGCAGTGATCACCAGCCACTGGCGCAGTGAAGCGTTCAGGGACGCATCGTGATCAGGTATTGAGCACGACGCCACCATTGAGGTGGATCGTCTGTCCCGACATGTAGCTTGAATCGTCGCTGGCCAGATAGACGTAGGCCGGGCCCATCTCGCTGGGTTGCCCGGGGCGCTCCATCGGTACCTGCTTGCCGAATTCGGCGACCTTGTCATCCTCGAAGCTGGCGGGGATCAACGGTGTCCAGACCGGGCCGGGGGCCACGGCATTGACGCGGATGCCGCGGTCCATCAGCGTGCCGGACAGCGAGCGTACCAGTCCCTGGATGGCCCCCTTGGTGGCGCTGTAATCGATCAGGCTGTCATTGCCCTTGAAGGCGTTGACCGAGGAGGTGGCAATGATGGAGTCGCCCTTGGAAAGATGCGGGACGGCGGCCTTGATCAGATAGAAGTGACTGAAGAGATTGGTCTTGAAGGTGCGTTCGAGCTGCTCGTCATCTATCTCGGTCACGTCATTCCAGTCGTACTGCTCGGCGGCGTTGTTGACCAGGATGTTGAGCTTGCCGAATTCCTCCAGCGTGCCTTCTATCACCTTGCGGCAGAAGGCCGGGTCACCGATGTCACCGGCGATGCGGCTGGCCTTCTGACCTTCGGCCTCCATCAGTCGGAGGGTTTCCTCGGCGTCCTCTTCCTCGCTGCCGACGTGGGTGATCATGCAGTCGGCCCCTTCGCGCGCGAAGTGGACGGCGGCGGCGCGCCCGATGCCACTGTCGCCTCCGGTGATGACGGCGACCTTGCCCTTGAGCTTTCCGCTGCCCTGATAGCCTTCCCGGATATATTCGGGGCGAGGCTGCATGCGATGTTCATCACCCGGTTGATGATCCTGATGCTGCGGGGGTTGTAGTTGACTCATGCTGTCACTCCTTGTCCGTGAATCATGATGACGACGCAATCGCCTTCAGACGCGAACGCCTACCTGAATGACATGTGGATCTTCGTGCGGATTCAAACCCCTACATTCAAAAAACTTGATGTTCATGTGGGGCCGGGTCATGCCACCAATGAAAACGCCCGTTGCTCAGGGGAAAGCAACGGGCGGGGGTGTCATCTTCGGCTCAGGCCAGGTGTCAACGGCTCAGGAAACGAGGCCCTGTGGCTTGTCGTGCACGGTCGCCGGGGTGGGGGCCCCCTGCGGCGAGACGGAGGCCACGGCGGGGGCAAGCGCCTGCTCCCGTTGCAGGGGTGAGGCCTGGACATTGAGCTCTGGCAGGTTCTCGGGGTCATGCCCCGGACCGGCTTCCAGCGTGGGCAGGGCCTCTCGGATGATGCAGGCACACAGGCGGCGGTGTGCCTGCAGCATCAGGCCCTCACGCTCCAGGTATTGCATCAGTCGCGTGGCTGACACCAGCGCGACGATGGGATGCAGACCGCGAAAGCGTTCCTCTACCTTTTCGGCACTGATGGTCGCCAGTTGCTCTGGGTTGGTGTGTGGCATCGGTGGTTCCCCTAGATGGCACTCGGTGTCCCGAGTGCGGATGATGCGTGTCATTCGCTGGTCATGGCGGCGTATGCCGCCACGTGAGAGTGTCTTTCTGTCAGGCGTCGCTGTTATAGGTGTCGTTGTTTGCGTGCGCGAATCGTCGTGCGAAATCACCCTCTCGCCTGTCCCGCAGACCGCCTTTCCCCATAGTGTGTCGCCTCAAGGCGGGGTCAGGCAATGACCCGAGAGGCATGCGTGGCGGGCACGATCTCCCGAGCAGGCCGTGGTCTGGCTGGCGCTCAAGCCAGAGAGCATCGCTGCCGCGTGTCTGGCACCTTCGCGCCAGCGTTTTGCATTATGCAACTTCCATTGATTAACGATTGTGGATTTTCGTAACCACCTAGCCAGTATTAGAGATACCACGAGAATGTGCCAGTTCTGTTGCAGGGGCTCTGTTGTCTCTCAACTGTTGCCACTGCTGTTGTCCTTTCTGGCAGGTATCCCTGTGGAGTGACTGGCTCATTATCGCCATGACGCGCATGGCTGGTAGGATAACGCTCCTCTGGATCATGCAGATGCCTGCCAGCGGGATATTGCGTCAATGCGCGTCGCCCCGGCTGGAGTTGCCTGCAGGTATCGATTGTCGCGTGATCTCTTCTAGCCTGGATATGCCATGAAACGTTTTGTGCTGCTCGATACCGCCCCGATCCCTGGTACCACGGATTCGCTCTGTCTGTTCGAGTATGGCGAGGACTTCGTCATCAAGATCGAGAGCGGCAAGGGGGGGCAGCTGATGAATACCCGCATGCATGGCTCGGAAGACGCGCTGGCAGAGATTCCTGCTGGCCTGCTGAAGAGTCGCGGCACGCCGTCGGCGCCGCAGCGTGTCCTGATCGGCGGTCTGGGCATGGGCTTCACGCTGGCCTCGGCGCTTGCGCACTTCAAGGCAGATGCCGAGGTGGTGGTCGCCGAGCTGGTGCCGGGCGTGATCACCTGGAATGACGGCCCGCTGGGGGCCAAGGCGGGGTATCCGATCCGCAATCCGCGCACGACCGTCGAGAATCGCGATGTGGCCGAGGTGCTGCGCGAAGCACCTGGCGGCTTCGATGCCATCATGCTGGATGTGGACAATGGCCCGGAGGGACTGACCGCTGACGACAATGATTGGCTCTACAGCGCGGAAGGGCTGGCGGTATGCGCCAGGGCACTGCGTCCTGCCGGCATTCTGGCAGTGTGGTCGGCCACGGCCGATGCGCGCTTCTCGCAGCGTCTGTCGCGGGCCGGTTTCAAGGCCGAGGCACGTCAGGTGTATGCCCATGGCACGTCCGGAGCCAGGCATACGATCTGGATCGCCCGCTATGTCGGACGTTCCGCGACCTCCGAGACCGGGCCAGGGGCGGGCAAGGGAGAGAAGAAGGGCAAGCGTGCTGGCGGCTCATTCAAGGGTGCCGGGGCGAAAGGCAGCCGCCGCCGGTAATGCCGTGCGGCCGGGGCGTCAGCCTCTTTCGCCAACTTCTCGTCCGCCATCAACGACAACGGGCTGGCCACGTCATGTGGCCAGCCCGTGTCATGTCCTGCCTGGCTATTGTCGAGCGTCAGGCGTCAGGCGTCAGGCGTCAGGCATCAGGAAACATATCAGGCCGCTTCGCGCGCCTTCATGTCCTTCAGGTACTCATCGGCGAGTCGCTGCTTGGTGGCGTCGTCGAAGACGCGACCGGCCAGCTGGAAGACTTCCTGCTCTTCCTCGTCCAAGTGGTGAGTCACCAGATGCTCGAGCTGCTTGGCGGCGGCCAGCCAGCCCGGCGAGCTGTAGTCCGTCGTCTCGAGTTTCTCGACCAGCTCATCGATTTCATGGTGCTCGGCCACGCTGTGACGCGCCTTTTCCTGCGTCATGTCGTGCTCCATCATCGGGATGTAGAGCGCGCGCTCCTCAGCTCCCGCATGGTTGGTGAGCGATTCCTTGAGGCGCTTGAACAGGTCATCGCGCGGTTCGCTGTCACCTTCGGTCTTGAGCAGCATGTCCAGCAGGCGGCGTTGTTCGTCGTGGGTCTCGCGCAGGGCTTCAAAGATGGTCATGTTCGGGCTCCTCATCAGCGTCAGCTTGTCGAGTGGCTGGGCGAGACGCGTGGCCTGTCTCTCTTCTTGCCGGACTCTCAGCTTCTCCCTGCAAGCTTTTGGAGTTCCAGCATTCCAGAAGACGGCTCACGTCTGTCAGGGGCTCGCCGTGTCAGCGCATTTTCTCGAGCTCATTGTGTCAGGTATGTACAACTCTGGTGGCGGATCGAAAGAACTTCAAGGGCGCAACGCCGGCTGCCCTTGAAAATCCCCCGCGCGAGAGCAAGAGATGAGGTATCGCTCATATCTTGCCTGCTACTTTCTCTTTCTTGATCGAGCACGCACCGCGCAGGAGTTCTGACATGTCACACGACGCGCCCACGTCCCGGCCCGCTTCTTCCAGCACCTTCGGCCACAAGGGGTCCCATGCGCCTGACCTTTCCCGCGAGCTTTCCGGCAGCCAGCTTGATCGTCCGCCGGGCGGCGGCTGGCCATCGCTCAAGGCAGTGGAGACGTTCCTCTGGCAGGAGCGCCTGCCGATCGCCGGGCATGTCAGCCTGATGAAGATGAACAAGCCGGATGGCTTCATCTGTCCGAGCTGCGCCTGGCCGAATGGTGACAAGCCCAAGGGGGCCAATTTCTGCGAGAACGGTGCCAAGGCGCTGGCGTGGGAGGCGACGCGTGAACGCGTCAGCGATGAGCTCTTCGCTCAGAACACCGTGAGCCAGCTTCGCGAGTGGACTGATCATCATCTGGAGAAGGAAGGGCGCCTGACGCACCCGCTGCGCTACAACGCCGAGCAGGACCGTTACGAGGTGACCAGCTGGGAGGCGGCCTACGCCGAGATCGGTGAGCGTCTCAAACAGTATGACGACCCGAACCAGGTCGAGTTCTATACCTCGGGGCGCACCTCCAACGAGGCGGCCTTCCTGTTCTCGCTGTTCGGGCGCATGTACGGCACCAACAACTTCCCCGACTGCTCGAACATGTGTCACGAGACCACCTCGCGGGCGCTGCCGGAGTCCATCGGCATCGGCAAGGCCACGGTGAATCTCGAGGACTTCAAGCAGGCCGATGCCATCTTCATCTTCGGCCAGAACAGCGGCACCAACAGTCCCCGCATGCTGGGCGATCTCCACGAGGCGCGTGGCCGTGGTGCCGAGGTGGTGAGCTTCAATCCTCTGCGCGAGCGGGCGCTGGTGAGCTTTGCCGACCCGCAATCGCCCAGGGACATGCTGAGCGGCAAGGGCGTCGAGATCAGCACCCAGTACCATCAACTGCGCATCGGCGGTGACCTCGCTGCCGTGCAGGCGATGTGCAAGTACGTGATCGAGGCCGACGATGCACTGCGTGAGCGCAATCCGCATGCGGTGGGGCTGCTGGATCATGACTTCATCGCCCAGCACACCCACGGCTTCGAGGCCTTCGCCGATCACTGCCGCAAGCTTGACTGGCAGGATCTGGTCGAGATGTCCGGCCTGTCGAGGGAGTCACTGGAGCAGGCGGCGCAGACCTATCTTGAGGCCGAGCGCGTGATCTGTTGCTGGGGCATGGGCATCACTCAGCATGCGCGGGGGGGCGATACCATCCAGCAGATCGTCAATCTGCTGTTGTTGCGCGGCAATATCGGCAAGCCGGGCGCCGGGCCTTGTCCGGTGCGCGGCCACTCCAACGTGCAGGGGGATCGTACCGTCGGTATCGAGAACCTGCCCAACGGCGCGATGCTGGATGCCTTCGACCGTGTCTTCGACATCCAGTGCCCACGGGACAACGGCCATGATGTCGCCGAATGCTGCGAGGCGATTCTGCGCGGCGAGACACGGGCCTTCATCGGCATGGGCGGCAACTTCTTCCGCGCGATTCCGGACCAGAAGCGCATCGTGGAGAAGGTGCACGAGCTGGACATGACGGTGCATATCGCCACCAAGCTCAATCGCAGCCATCTGCACCCCGGCAAGCACGGCTGGGTATTGCCGACGCTGGGTCACAGCGAGCGCGACCTGCAGGCCGGCGCCGATGGCAAGGGCGCGGAGCAGACCACCAGTGTCGAGGACGGCATGTGCAACGTCTCGCCCTCGCGCGGCGTGATGGCGCCGGCGGATGCCAGCCTGCACTCCGAGATCGCCATCACCTGTCAGCTGGCCAAGGCCACTCTGCCGGCGCATCCCACCCTGGACTGGGACTGGTTGCAGGCGGATTACGCGCGCATTCGCGACCGTATCGAACAGGTCTTCCCGCAGATCTTCCCGGATTACAATGCCCGCCTGGCGCAGGGTGGCTTCCACATCCGCATCGCCCCGCGTGAGCGCATCTGGCACACCGACTCCGGGCGCGCCAACTTCCTGTTCCCCGAGGGACTTGGCACCGATGAGCAGGGCCTCGACAAGGTCACCCACGAGACGCTGGACATGGACAGTACCTTCCTGCTCAGCACCATGCGGGGCCATGATCAGTTCAACACCACCGTCTATTCCAATGATGACCGCTATCGGGACGTCTACGGGACGCGCATGGTGGTGATGATCAGCCCGCAGGATCTGGAAACGCTCGGCCTGTCCGAGGGCCAGCGCGTGCGTATGGAAACCGTGAGTGAGGATGGTGTCGAGCGCAGCATGGCCGGTTTCAAGCTCAAGGCCTACGATATCCCGAGCGGCTGTCTGGCAGCGTATTACCCGGAAACCAATGACCTGATTCCGCTGGATCACCGTGATGCGCGCAGCAATACGCCGGCCTCGAAATCCGTGCCTGTCAGATTGCGTCTGATGGACAGCGAAGAGGTCAATGCCAGTGAAGGAGTGCTGGCAAGCGCTTGAGGACGCCTCTGACCGGGAATGTCTGAAAAAATTTGCATCCTGCACTCGGCGTCAGGTTATGGCGTGGAGGAAGCACGATGCGATCAACGCCACGCGCTGCACTGAAAGAGTGCGCCGCGTGGCGTTTTTGTGGATCACTGCCATATTGAGGGCATCTTACGGGGATCTTGCGCCATCACCGGCCAAGTGACGCAAGCGATACGTCAGAGAGGGCATTGCTGCGCCAATGGCTGCCTCACACCCCCTCCAGCGCGGGATCCTGACGCCAAGGACAAGTTATGGTGCCGGGCAGTCCGCGGACAGGTACGCGGGCATCTCAAGGACTGGCGCGTTTCTTGCGTGGTGGTAGGGTGGCGACCGCCAGTCCCGCTCATCCGCACTTCGCCAGCGGTTGGCAGGCTCTCATCGACCGACGCGCTGCCCGTCGAGCGCAGCGTTCCATGAGAGCGACCTGCCAGGTGGCGAGAGAGCATGGCACCTTACTCCGGCTGACACGGCCTCACACGAAGAGACTCGGCGCGATGCACGAGTCCGAGGGATACCCCGCATGGCAGATGACCGCTCATCAACTTCACAGACCTCACCGCTGGCTTCGGCCGCAGGCAATGACTATCCCTTGAGCGAAGTCCCCGCTTCGGCACGACGTGGGCTGTTCTCCACTTCAATGGTGCTGCTCGGCTTCACCTTCTTCACCGCCACCATGTGGGCCGGTGGGTCACTGGGCGCGGCCTTCGAACTCAATGAGCTGATGTGGATCATCGTGATCGGCAATCTGCTGCTGGGGAGCTATGCGGCGGCGCTGGCCTACATCGCCTGCAAGAGCGGCCTCAACTCGGTGTTGATGGGGCGACTGTGCTTTGGCGAGAAGGGCAGCCGTCTGTCGGACTTCGTGCTCGGCTTCACCCAGATCGGCTGGTACGCCTGGGGCACCGCGACCATCGCCATCGTGCTGGTCAAGACACTCGGCTTGCCGGAATGGTTGACCACGCCGCTGATGGTCATCTTCGGTTTCGCCTTCTGCCTGACGGCGATGATCGGCTATCGCGGCCTGGACATGCTCTCGCGGGTTGCCGTGCCGGCCATGCTGCTGTTCATTCTGTTCAGTCTCTATACCGGCATGGTCGATGTCGGGGGCATGGCGGGACTCGCGGCACTGACGCCCACGGATTCCATGAGCTGGACGGCCGCCATCACGGCGGTGATCGGTACCTTCATCAGTGGCGGCACCCAGGCGACCAACTGGAGTCGCTTCGCGCGCTCGCCGAAGATCGCCGTGATCGCCACGCTGGCGGCCTTCTTCGTCGGCAATGGCCTGATGGTGCTGACCGGTGCGCTAGGCGCGATGATCTATCAGCAGGCCGATATCGTCGATGTGATGATTGCCCAGGGGCTGGTCAGCCTCGCCGTGCTGATGCTGTTTCTCAATATCTGGACCACCCAGGACAACACCATCTACAACTTCGCCATCGCCGGCTGCAACCTGCTGCGCACGCCGCATCGTCAACGTGTCACCCTGGGCGGCGCGGCCATCGGCACGGTGCTGGCGGTACTCGGCATGTATGAGTGGCTGATCCCGTTCCTGATTCTGCTCGGCACCTTCATTCCGCCGATCGGCGGCGTGATCATGGCCAACTTCTGGCTCGGCCACAGAGGCCAGTATCCGCGTCTCGCCGAGATGCCCAAGGTGGATTACCACTGGCCGGGCCTCGCCGCCTACGCCATCGCCTGCCTGTGTGCCTTGAGCTCCCCCTTCATGCCGCCCGTCGTGGGTGTCCTGGTCGCCTTTGTCATCTACGGCGGACTGATCAAGCTTGCCAAGGTCGAACTGGCCGACAAGACGGCGGCATGAGTGACTGATCGCCTGATGTGAAGGGCAGAGGAATACGACACGCCCAACGAGTCCTGGACTCGTTGGGCGTTTTTCATGGGGGAGAGAAACGTCAGGGTAGAGTCACCTCAGGGGAGAGTCACTTGATGCACAACATGGTTGTGCATAGAATGGTGGAAAAAGGTGCTGCCATGGCGGTGGAATTCAGGGATGTGTGGCTCGAGAGCTTCTACGAGCAAGATGTTGGTCACCGCAAGATACCTGCGGCGCTCTCAAGTTCGCTTTATCGCAAGTTGCAGATTCTCGATGCCGCAAGCCAGGAGTCTGATTTGAGGATTCCGCCAGGCAATCGTTTCGAGCATCTCCAGGGCAATCTCGCAGGTTATTGCTCGATTCGCGTCAACAAGCAGTATCGACTCATCTTTCGATGGGAGGCAGGGATTGCCCATCAAACATATCTAGACCCGCATGCTGACAAGGGCTAGGGGAGGTAGCAGCGATGAGAAACACCCAGCGGCGCCCACTGACGGTAGGCGAGATGTTGACGGCAGAGTTTCTGGAGCCGATGGAGATCGACATCCGCACACTGGCCGAGGCGATGGGAGTGCACAGAAATACCCTGAGCCGTATCGTACATGACAAGGGGACCTTGACGGCCCCGATGGCCATCAAGCTGGCGGCTGCGCTAGGCAATACGCCGGAGTTCTGGCTCAACATCCAGCATGCTGTGGAGCTTTGGGATGTGCGCCATCGTGCCTACGCGCAGGATGCCAAGGGCGTACGCCGCATAACGCCGCAAGTTGATGCCGCCGAGCTTGCCTCGCATTGACGTCGCACGCTTCACGGCGAGTGATCGAGACGGCGTAATCCCGTGGGTACATGCCCAGTAACACAGAAAGCCCCAGCCTGATCCTCAGGCTGGGGCTTTCTGTTGTTCAGGCTCCAGGCATTCCTCAGGTCGTTTTCGGCCTCACCTGAATCACCAGGCAGACGGCAATCAGTACCATGCCGAGCCAGCCGAGCGGGGCGATATGCTCGCCGACGATGGTGACGGCGAGCAGCGCGGCGACCAGCGGCTCGAACAGCGTGAGCAGGGTGGCCTTGCTGGCGGTGATGGTCTTGAGGCCATTGCCGAAGGCGAGATAGCCGAGGAACATCGGTACCAGTGCCATGTAGAGTGCTACGCCTGCGTTGCCGGGGGTGGCGAACAGGCGCGGGTCTGCCACCAGCATGCTGAGGCCAAGGCCTGCGATCAGCGCGATGCCGGCGACGCCAAACAGGCTGCCCATGGCCGCGCGAGCGTGGATACCACCTTCCATCATGTGCCGTGCGATCAGCGAGTAGGCGGCGTAGGTCACCCCGGCGATGATGCCCAGCGCGATACCTGCCAGGCGCGCCAGTTCATCAGTGAAGGCAAGGCGACCGTCAGCACTCTGCCCCGCGGCGAGGGGTGTCGTCATGCCCTGATGGCCCGTTTCGCCCAATGCCATCATCACCACCCCGGTGATGCCCAGCGCGAGGCTGAGATACCAGCTTGGCGTGAGTCGATGGTGGCCGAACAGGCGCTCCAGTATCGCGGCCGCCAGGGGTGCCGTGGCGATGGTGATCACCGTGCCGATGGCAACGCCGGCCAGGTGCATCGAGGAGTAGAAGGCCAGCGGGTAGATGACGACACATACGGCGCCGAGCAATACCCAGCGCTTCTGCGCCAACACAAGCCCCAGGCAATCAGTGATGTTCGGGCGTGCCACCCACGCCTGCAACACCCCACCGATCCCCATGGCGAAGGCGCCGGTCGCCAGCGGGCTGACGTCCTGATTGAAGTGGGCCGCCGTGCCGGTGGTGCCCCACAGCAGCGCCGCAAACAGCACCGCCAGGCTGCCCAGCACTCCCGACTTCGAGGGTTGGGAGGTCAGAGGAGAGATCGTTGTCATCCAGGCATTCCTTTGGCGTGAGAGGTGCGCTCTTTCTCGTCGGCTCGCCATGCATGCCGCGAGCACGCAGAGTGTGCTGAAACCACTTTCTGTCATGATCACGACAACGCGGGGGTCACTGCGGTCTGCGCCCCGTCGTCAGCTCAGTGCAACCGGCTCAGTGAGGCCAGTTCAGTGAGGTCAGTTCAGTGAGGTCAGTTCAGTGAGATCCGTTCAGTGAGATCCGTTCAACGTGGTGTCCTGTCGCCGGACTCCACTGCCGCATGGGACCAGCCGTGCTGGCTCTCTGCGGGATAGTCGAGCATTGCGACGCTTTCGCACGCGGACTCCTGCCCGCTATCGCTGCCAGTCCAGAGGCCCGTCGCCAGGTCAGTCTCCAGATCAGACGCCCGCTCTGCCTCAAGGTCAGGGCGTCGTGATGCGTGGGAGGCCCTTGCCCATGCGGTGGGCGCTGGCTGCGGACTGGCCGTCGGTGTCCTAGGGGCGCGGGAGCGAAGCTGCAGCATCAGGCAGGTCATGATCAACAGCATGCCGACCGCCCCCATCATGGTGAACTGCTCGCCGACCACCACGACCGCCAGAACGCCTGCCACCAGCGGCTCGAACATGGTCAGCATGGTGACGCGACTGATGGGCACGCTGGCCAGTCCACGCCCGAAGACCAGGCTGGCCAGCAGCATGGGAATCAGCGCCATGTAGATGGCGACACTGGCATTCACCGGCGTGGCGAACAGGCGCGGGTCGTGGATGAGGCTGGCGGCCCCGAGGCCGAGCAGCAGCACCACACCGGCGGTGCCGAACAGGCAGCCCATCGCCGCACGCCCGTGGGTGCCTTGCAACATCATGCGTCTGGCGAGCAGCGAATAGGTGGCGTAGCTTGCGCCGGCCACGATCCCCAGGGCGATGCCGATGAGCTTGCGCTCATCCATGAGCATCGCCCCCTCACCACGCGCTTCCAGCAGTGGCGTGGCTTCAGGCAACGCGGTCTCGCCGATGGCCATCAGCGCGACGCCGATCATTCCCAGCGTCAGTGCGGCATACCAGCTGGCAGTGACCTTCTTGCGGTCCAGCAGATATTCCAGTGCGGCGGCCGCCAAGGGGGCCGTGGCGATGGTGATGACGGTGCCCATCGCGACACCGGTGTATTCCATGGCCGAGTAGAAGGCCAGGGGATAGCAGATGATGAACAGAGCGCCCCAGGCCACCAGATGTTTCTGTGCGAGCAGCTTGTGTGCCTCGGCGCGAAGATGGTGGCGTGACAGGATGGCCTGGAGTACGCCGCCCACCCCCATGGCGAAGGCGCCAGTGGCCAGCGGGCTCACACCCTGATTGAAGTGGGCGGCCGTGCCGGTGGTTCCCCACAGGCAGGCAGCCAGCAGTACGCACAGGTTGCCGGTCTGACCTTGGAGCAGCGGGGAGAGCGAAGCGTTCGCGAAGCGGTGTTGCATGGTTGATGGCTCGCAATGAAAGGTGATTCGGTGACCACGAGATTACGCTTCATTGCGAATCGATATTGTGCTGAAACTACGCTTCGTTCTGCTGGAGACAGCCAAGTGAGCCAGCAGGCGTCTGAAACGCCGTGACAAGGGCGGGAGAGGTGCTGAAGAAGGTCAGGGGAAGACGCTCAGCTGGAGATGGTCAGGCTGGAGTACTGGCGAGTCATCTCGCGCGGCGTCATGCCGAAATGGTGAGAGAAGCGCCGCGTGAAGGCCGACAGGTTCTGATAGCCCACTGCCTCGGCGACCTGCTGGACACTGAGGTCGGAATGGATCAATTGCGCACGGGCGCGCTCCATGCGCCGGGCTGTCAGGTACTGCTTGACGCTGACGCCCAGGTTGTCACGAAAGATCTTGTGGAACTGGGTAGGACTCAGATGCGCCAGGGCCGCCAGTGATGCCACGTCATGCGGCTGATCCAGCTGCTCGTTCATGACATCCAGCACTCTGAGCAGACGCCGATCGACACGCTTGTCGCAGGTCTGCCGCTCCAGCAGGCCCAGAAACAGCTCGATGGCCAGACGGTCGATCCGGGCATCGACCTTGCCCTGCAGCTGGGCTTCGAGAAACAGCAGGTAGTTCATCAGCAGGGTGCTGATGGAGAACACCACGCGCCGAGTGGCGGCGAGATTGTCGGGCAGGTAATCCAGGTCCGCGACGATGAAGCGTGCCGCGTCATGGGCCTGGAACTGATGGGTCTCGCCCGAGCGGATGATCACGCATTCGCCGGTGACCACGGTACCGGTGTAGCCGCCGACCTGGATGTCGAGATGGCCCCGGATCGGCAGCACCAGCTGCGGATACTGGTGATCATGCACATCGGCGCGTGGCGTGTAGGAACGTAACGAGAGTGCCGTCATGGTGTCGTGGTCATTCGTCGATCATCCCTCAGGGGGGCAGGCCCGGGGCTCGCGGGAGTCTGGGCTCAGCACGCTCAGCGGCTCAGTTCGATGTTGCGTGTCTGACCACGCCCGACCTGGACCTGGCTCAGGATGAGCGGGCTGCGGGTGCCATCGGGCAGTTTGATGACGCCGGCGACATAGAAGGTGCCGGCGGGCAGGCCGGTGGCATTGAAGTAGCCATTGCTGTCGGTGCGCACGATATGGGTATAGGCCTGGGCACGCGGGTCGGCGCGCTCTGCCGTCTTGCCGGCCAGTGCCAGTTCCGCGGCTTCCGCGGAGTAGGTGGTGACGGGGGCAATGGAGATGCCGGCTCGGTTGGCATGGATCGTCTGACCCTGCCAGTCATAGGACATGCGGCCCTTGATGACCGAGGTTCCCGTCTTGTCGAGCTTGGCGTACTCCGCCTCCGGGAAGGCCACTGTCCGCTTGACGCGCTGATCGCCGTCCTCGGAGGCAGTGGTGCTGCCGAAGTCCGGAAGGGAAATGCTGTCGGCGATACGGGACGCGCTCTCGCAACCTGCCAGCAGAGTGGTGGTGAGAATCAACGCGAGAGGGGTACGCAGGGTGCGAAGCATGATGGCCATCCTTGGAATGACGAAGGGATCAAGCCCACATCCTACTGTGCCGCGAGATGACTGAAAACGTCAGCCGCCGCGAAAGACGTAAGCCACGCTCACGGGGCGAGGGGTAGGGTCTGCCGCGTTCACTAGGGTTGCATCGAGCGCGATGACGGGGTTGCGCAAGTGAGAACGCACGATTCATTAGTCTTTCGTCTATGAGGGGGTGCCAATTGTTACCATTCACCCAATGTTAATGTTTCCCGCTTGACCTGCTGCTGGCCTGCCAGCGTGCTCGAGTGTGCGTATCTGTTCCCATGATTGCCCGGAGAGCCCCATGACGACTTCGCCTGAGACCGATGCCTTGCCTGATTCGACTCATGACATCGTACGCGTCGATGCTTCCCGGCGTCGCCTGCTCAAGCGTGGTCTGCTCGGGGTCGGTGCCGCGACACTGACCAGCCTGCCATTGTCGGCGCTGGCGCAAACGGTCACCAGCAGTGCCCGGGAGACGGATGAGGATGGCGCCTTTGCCGCCTTCATGTCCCTCTCGGCATGGCTCTTGAGTGACAGAGTCCTCAATGAGCGCCTCGGGCAGCGGTTCTTCGAGGCACTGGCGCGCACGCCCGTCGATGGCGTGCCGGGCCTTGGCACGCTGGTGGACCTGAGAGATCGTCTCCTGGCCCTGGGGGAGCAGCGTGAATATCTGCGCGAGGATGACGTGAGCGAAGGCGAGATGGCACTGGTGCGCCGCGTGCTGCAGGCCTGGATGTTGGGGACGGTGGGGCAATCTGCCACCGACCCGCAGGCCGAGGTGATCGCCTTTGAACATGCCGGCATGTATGCAGGCCCCCGCGATGTCCAGGTCGTGCGGACCTATTGCCCGAATCGTCCCGGTTTCTGGGCCGAGCGTCCTGCCTGAACCCACTCGTTCATCTGCCAGCATCGCCATGAGAGCGGGCGGCAACGAATGCCCTGACGACATCGCAGTCCCGCTGCGGTGACGCAAAGCACCTTGAGGAGAACCCCGCATGGCTGAGGAAGCTCGTACGTATGACGCTGACGTGATCGTGGTGGGCTCCGGCGTTGCCGGTGCCCTGATCGCGCATCGTCTGGCCGAAGCCGGCAAGGCGGTCATCATGCTGGAAGCCGGCCCGCGCCTGGAGCGCTGGCAGATCGTGGAGCGCTTTCGCAATCAGGCCGACAAGATGGACTTCATGGGGCCGTATCCCGCCAGCAAGGCGGCACCGCATCCCATGCTGCACGGCGACAATGCCGACTATCTCGTCCAGAAGGGTGAGCAGCCCTATGACGCGCAGTATATCCGCGCCGTCGGCGGTACCACCTGGCATTGGGCGGCCTCGGCCTGGCGCTTCCTGCCCAGCGATTTCCGTCTCAAGAGCGAATATGGAGTAGGTCTCGACTGGCCGATCGCCTATGAGGACCTGGAAGACTACTACTTCCGGGCCGAGGTGGCGCTGGGTGTCTGGGGGCCGAATGATGTCGATCTCGGCAGCCCGCGCAGCGCCGAGTATCCGATGGCGCCTCTGCCGCTGTCGTGGAACGAACGGCGGGTCAGCGAGCGCATCAATCCCCACGGTTTTGACATGGTCACCGAGCCGGTGGCGCGCAACAGCCGCCCCTACGATGACCGCCCGACCTGCTGCGGCAACAACAACTGCATGCCGATCTGCCCGATCGGGGCGATGTACTCCGGCATCATTCACGTCGAGAAGGCGGAGCGCGCCGGTGCCCGACTGATCGACAATGCCATCGTCCATCATCTGGAAAGCGATGCCAGCGGCAAGATCCGCGAGGTGCGCTATCTCGACCCGCAAGGCAAGCAGCATCGACTGAGCGCACCCAAGGTGGTGCTGGCGGCCAATGGCATCGAGACGCCCAAGCTGATGCAGATGTCGGTGAATGCGCATACCCCCGACGGTGTGGGCAATCAGAACGACATGGTCGGCCGGCATCTGATGGATCACCCGGGTACCGGTGTGAGCTTTCTGGCCGATGAGGCACTGTGGGCCGGCCGTGGCCCCCAGGAGATGACGTCCATCATCACCTGGCGTGACGGGGATTTCCGCCGTGAATTCGCCTCCAAGAAGCTGCACCTTTCCAACATCGCCCGGACTCAGCAGATGACCACCGAGGTGCTGGCGGAGACACCCCTGAGGCTGGGCGCGGACCTGCAGGCGCAGATCGACAATCGTGCCAGCCGTTATGTGCAGTTCGACAGCTTCCATGAGCTGCTGCCCGAGCCTGCCAATCGCATCACGCCGTCAAAAAAACGTGACGCACTTGGTCTGCCGCGCCCGGAATTCCGTTATGCTATCGATGATTACGTCAAGCGCAGCGCCGTGCATACGCGGGAGCAATATGCACGCATCGCCAAGCTGATGGGAGGCACGGACATCGCGTTCCGTGATGAGTTCTCCAACAACCAGCATATCTGCGGTACGACCCTGATGGGAGATGACCCGACGCAATCCGTGGTGGACCGCGATTGCCGAGTGCATGGCCACGACAATCTGTTCGTCGCCAGCTCCGGCAGCATGCCGACTGTCGGCTCGGTCAACTGCACTCTGACGATTGCCGCCTTGTCTCTTCGTATTGCCGATCTGCTCGAACAGGAAATATAAGCATGGTCCCGCACGCCCGTACTGCTGGCATTCGTGATGCCATTGATGAGAATGCCCGAGGTGCCCGCCTCACGGCCCGTCCCGCGCGTCTGGCCCGTGCAATTCGTCTTGCTGCCATTGCCGGTTCCAGTGCGCTGTTGCTCAGCGCCTGTGGCAGTGGTGAAGATGAGCACGCCAGGCAGGTGGAGGCCGACAAGGCCGCCACCAATGATCCGGCGTTGATCGAGAAGGGCCTGTACATGGCACGCGCCAGTGATTGCGCTGCCTGTCATAGTACGCAAGATGGTGATGAGTACGCCGGCGGCCTCGGTTTCGAGACGCCGGTCGGCAAGATCTTCGCCACCAACATCACCCCGGACACCGAACACGGCATCGGCAACTACACCCTCGAGGAGTACACCCGTGTACTGCGCGAAGGCGAGGCGGCCGATGGCCACAATCTCTATCCGGCGATGCCGTTCCCGTCCTATGCACGCCTGACCGATGACGACATCAAGTCACTCTATGCCTGGAACATGCATGACGTGACGCCGAGCGCCACGCCGAACCGTGAGAGCGAGATTCCGTTCCCGCTCAACATGCGTTGGCCGATGGCGCTGTGGGAAGAGATCTTCTCGCCGCTGGAGCCCTGGCAGGATGACCCCGAGAAGAGCGCCGACTGGAACCGTGGCGCCTATCTCGTCCAGGGGCCGGGACACTGTGGCAGCTGTCACACCGAGCGTGGCATCGCCTTCCAGGAGAAGGCGCTGACAGGCGATGAGGACGGCTATCTCGGTGGTGCGATGATAGAAGGCTGGCGCGCCTTCAACCTGACGCCGGACATGCAGGATGGTCTGGGCAGCTGGAGTGAGCAGGATATCCAGACCTACCTCGCCACCGGCAATCTCAAGGGCAAGGCGCAGGCCGGCGGCCCGATGGCGGATGTCGTCACGCACTCCATGCGTCACATGAGCGAAGATGATCTGCGTGCCATTGCCGTCTATCTGAAGTCCATCCCGGCCGTGAATGGCAAGGGTGAGCAGGGCGAGGCGATCAATGATGGCGATCGCCAGGCGGAAGCCGAGCAGGCCAGCGAGCCTCAGGTCGCCACGCGGTTCAATCAGGGGGCACCGGCTGACGATGTCCTGTTGCTGCGCGGTCAGCCGCTCGACAAACGCCCGGATGACGAAGCGCTGATCGGCCAGCTGACGGATGCCACCCCGGGTGTGCGCCTGTATCTGGGCCACTGTGCCATGTGTCACGGGGCGGATGGTGCCGGCACTCAGGATGGTTACTACCCGTCGCTGTTCCACAACAGCGTGACGGGCAGTGTCTATCCGGACAACCTGGCGCAGGCGATTCTCAATGGCGTGCAGCGCGAGAACAATGGTCACAGCGTCTTCATGCCGGCCTTTGATGACAACCTGACCGACGGCGAGCTGATCAACCTGATGGACTACCTGGAGAATCGCTTCGGGGAAGGTCACCAGAGTGCCTCTCTCGCGGCACCTGGTGCGCGTCGCCAGCAGTTGGCGGACAAGCTGGAAGAATGGCGAAAGCACTGAGGCGCCCTTGATCGCCCCCTCTTGCGTGAATGTGAACGTGAGAAGGGGGCAGGAATTGCCTGGCCAGTCGTCGAGGCATGCGTGAAGACCGCCACGACGACTGGCCGATAGGCTCACCCGGCGCCAGAGACAACCAGTGCTGGCGCTATGGTGAGGATGGGGTAAAATTGCGCCAGGCAGGACACCGACATCACATTCATCCCGCTCGGTTGCGCTCAAATGCAGCACAAACTGAAGAACTGCGGTAGAATGTGCGCCCAGACTTTAGCTCTTTATCAATTATTCGAGGCAACATAGCAGTATGACCGACGCTACTCTTGACGATCAGCTTGCATCCCTGTTTCAGGAGCAGGACACCAAGCAGGACCAGAACGCCCGCATCAAGGAGCTGGAGCGTCAGCTGCGTGAAGCCAGCAAGGAAGCCGACAAGCTCCGCAATGCCCGTGACAAGGCAAAGAAGGAAGTCGAGGACCTGCGTGCTCGCAACGAGCGTCTGAGCGAGAAGGCAGCAGCCTCTGACAAGCACCGCAAGCAGGTCGAACACGAGTTCAACCAGAAGCTGGTGCAGTACAAGGCGCGTCTGGCCCGTGAACAGGCCATCGCCCAGTCCCGCATGATGCCGATGGCAGCCGCTGAAGAGCAGGCGGAGTCCGAGGACACCGCAGACGCGGCTACCCTGGAAGACCTGGGTCTGAACGCTGCGGCTATCCGCGCGCTGACCGAAGCCGGCTACGATGACGTCGCCAAGGTCCGCAAGGCCCACGCTGACGGCGTGATCGCTGAGGTCAAGGGTATCGGTCCCAAGGCTCAGTCCCAGATCGCGGAAGCGCTGGACGCCTGATCGTCGCTGATGAATGAAAAAACCCGCCAATTGGCGGGTTTTTTCGTGTCTGGCTGACGCGCCTGGCGTTTGACGGTCCGAGGCGGCCTGAGGGGCAAGACGGTCTGGGATCAGGACGGCTCACGACTGTCTCTCACGACCGTCACTCACGACCGTCACTCACGACCGTCACTCACGGCTGGAGTTCGGGCCAGGTGACCTTGGCCTGCTGCTCGCCCAGCCAGTCATTGAGCGCCTGACGCATGTCGCTGACGGCAAGCGCATTGCCATTCAGCGCATGTACCACCTGGGGCAGGCTTGGCGCTTCACCGGCCTGGGCCGGCCACTCCTGCTTGAGCATGAAGGCAGCCTTCGTCGGGTCTTCCTGATGCAGGGTGCGTTGTGCCGCGGCGTGGGCCTGGCCCAGCTGTTGAAGCTCGGCATCGAGAGCGTCATCGGCGATGTCGGCGCGGCTGACCAGCAGCATGCGCGGAAGATCCAGCATGTTGGCGCGCGGCAGCCAGTCCTTGGAGAGCGGGTGCAGGGCCACCAGACGGGAGGCGTCATCGCCACCCAGGAAGGCGGCATGCATCTTGCGACTGTTGATCAGCGCCTTGGGCGCATCGCCGGCGTACTCATCACCTTCCAGCGCTTCCAGCGAGCGCGGGCTCACCAGCTGCATGCTGGAACCGACCTTGACCTCGATCCACTGCTTGAGCGCCAGATGCGAGCGCGCATCACTGTCACTGATCACCACCCGCACTGCACGCGTGGTGTCATTCAGGAAGCGGATCAGCATTTCCTGCGGCTCGAACAGCTTGGTATAGCGGATCAGCTCATCGCGTGCGACCAGGCTGACATCATCCAGGTCCGCGCCATCCAGTACCCGCAGCGGCACGCCGCTCTCGGCCAGTGCCTTGAGATTCCAGGGCGTCAGGTAGGCGGCGTCCAGCGTGCCATCACGCAGCCCATTCATCACCTCATCCGCACTGGCGAATTGCGTCAGGGTCAGCGGTTCGCGCAATGAGTCCTCGAGGGTACTTTCGGCTTCCAGCACGACGGCAGGGCTGGCGCTGACACCGGCGTCGGCAGGCATGCCGATCTCCAGGGCACTGGCCTTTTGCGCCAGCATCAAGCTGCCACCGGCGAGGCACCAGGCCGCCAGTGTGCGTCGCAGGGGTAGGCGTTGGGCACGCGAGGTGAGGGGGAAAGAGTCAAGCAGGGACATCTGGCACTCCGGCAACGGTAACAGAGAGGCGGTAACTCACCGCCATGACAGCGCTCACGCGTGGGCGCTCATGGTAGCCGTTCGCGGGCATGGTGTCAGGCGCGGCGCGGCGTCATGCCTCACCTTGAGCATGTGGAAGCCTTGCACACGAAAATGCCCCGCCACTTCTCGAGTGGCTGGGCATTTTCGTGTGCAGCGGTTGTCCCGAGCGCCCTGGAGATCAGTCCGTGACGCTCGGGTGGCCTGCTTCAGGAGCGTGAGCGCGCGGTCTGCTCATCAAGCGCTCGGGCATCGCTGTCCGCGACGACGCCATCGCGGCGGGCGCAGTGGTCGACCCACAGCGCGATCACGCCGTCGCCGGTGACATTGGTGGCGGTGCCGAAGCTGTCCTGTGCCAGATACAGCGCGATCATCAGGCCAAGTTCCGCCTCGCCGAAGCCGAGCATGCTGCCGAGCACGCCCAGTGCGGCCATCACGGCGCCGCCCGGCGCACCGGGCGCGGCGATCATGGTCAGGCCCAGCATGATCAGGAAGGGGACGACTTCGCCGAGACTGGCGATGGCCAGGTCATGGCTCATCATCATCACGGCGGTAGCGCAGGTCACGATGGTGATGGTGGAGCCTGACAGATGGATGGTGGCACACAGCGGCACGCTGAAATCCGCCACTTCATCGCTGACCCCGTTGGCCTTGGTCTGACGCAGGCTGACCGGAATGGTCGCGGCGGAGGACATGGTGCCCAGCGCCGTCAGATAGGCGGGCAGCATGTTGCGCAGGAGTCCCAGCGGCGAGCGACGCTGGACGAGCCCGGTGATCAGATAGGCCGTGCTCAACCAGATCCAGTGCATCACGATGGCCAGCACCAGCACCTTCCAGAAGGTATCCAGTGTCGACAGCGCCTTGCCCTCATAGGCCATCTCGGCAAAGGTACCGGCGATGAACAGCGGCAGCAGCGGGATGATGACGCTGTTGAGGAACACGTCGACCACTTCACGTGATTCAAATACCGCGCTTTTCAGGGTCGGAAGCTCCCGACGACTGATGACGACACCGAAGACGAAGGCCAGTACCAGCGCCGTCATCACCGGCAACGCGGCCGGAATCTCGAGATCGAGGAAGGGGGCCAGTGCGTCGCGGCCTTCGGCCACGGGCGCCATGCCGGACAGCATGCCCGGCAGCAGATTGCTGGCGACCAGGAAGGCGAAGATGCCAGCGAGAATGGTGGAGCCATAGGCCATGCCGACGGTGCGTCCGAGCATGGCGCCTGAATTCTTCGGCAGAGAGGCGATGCCACTCATCACGTAGAACAGGATGATCAGCGGGATGGTGAAGTTGATCAGCTGGCCGATGATGACCTTGGCGGTCAGCGCCGCGCGGACCACGATATCCGGGGCCATCAGACCGATCAGAAGACCGGCGATGATGCCGAGGACAAGTTTGACGATGAGCTTCATGTGGATCTCGAGAGTTTGACGGGTTCTTGCCCTGAGTACAGGCCGTGAATCGCGTACCATCTCGCTGGTCGGCGGACTGCAGGTCGTCGCAGTCAGGCCACGCACCGAAATGGCGCGCAGAGTGTACCTGAATCGACTACCTGAATCATGGCGTCATTTGCCGCAGTCCGTGAGTGATGGCGGCATTCGCTGTCGTCAGGGCCCACGGTCCCCTTGAGAGGGACGTTCAGGCCTTGTGGGAGGGCGCCGCTGGCCGGCGCTGTCTGAGCAGGTGATGCCCGAGCGCCAGCGCCCCGAGCGTCAGCCCGAACACTGCCATGCCCTGCCAGCCGAAGAGGCTCATCATCTTGACCCCGACGGCCGAGCCCAGGCCGGCACCGGTGTAATAGCACAGCATGTAGACGGCATTCATGCGGCTCTGCGCCTCGGGGTCGATGGAGAAGACGCGCACCTGATTGGGAATCTGGGCGGCGAAGACCCCGAGATCCAGCAGGATGATGCCGATGATCAGCCCCGTCAGGCTGTCTCCCCAGAGGCCGAGTACCGCGAAGGCGGCCACCACCATCGTGAGCGCGAGGCTGATCAAGGGGCCTGCGCCGACACGATTGACCAGACGTCCCGACGCCTTGGCTCCGATGATCCCCGCCAGTCCGATGATGCCGAACAGTCCGGCTTGCTGAACGCTGTAATCAAAGGGCGTGTCGGTGACATGAAGTGCCAGTGTCGCCCACATGGCGTTGAAGGCCGCGAACCACAGTGCGCCGGTGAGCGCGGATTCGCGCAGCAGCGCATGGCGTTTCAGCAGCGTGAACATCGAGGCGATGAGCCTGGGATAGGCCATCTGCACCGCAGGGGCACGACTCGGCAGCTGACGATACAGTGACACGCCGATGATGATGGCGAGGATGGCGGCGACCAGAAAGACGCTGCGCCAGCCCCAGTACTCGGCGATGCTGCCGCTCAGGGTGCGCGAGAGCAGGATGCCGATGGTCAGCCCCGTCATCAGCGTGCCGATCACCTTGCCGCGCCTCTGCGGAGTGGAGAGTGACGCGGCAAACGGGATCAGCTGCTGGGTGATGTTGGCGCCCAGACCGACCACGAAACTCGCCACCAGCAATGGCCAGAGACTCGGGGCAAGAAAGACGCCCAGCGAGGCCACGGCCAGGGTGATGGACAGATTGCGGATCAACAGGCGTCTGTCCATGGTGTCGCCCAGCGGCGAGATCAGCAGGATCGCCACGGCATAACCGAACTGCGTGGCCGAGGGAATCATGCCGATGGTGCCCTGACTGACGCCGAGTGAGGCTGCCATGTCGGCCAGCAGCGGCTGGTTGTAATACAGGTTGGCTGCCGTGGCGGCCACGGCAATCGCCATCAGCAACAGCAGGCCGCGACTGATGGGGGAGGACTCGGGGGTCTCCGTGGTCGTCTCGTCTTGATGGCTCACCGAAAGGCTCCTCTTGCGCATTGTGCTGATGTGCGGATCTGACGCGCTGATCTGGCGTCGATCAAGGTGGCCTACGGTATGTCGCCATCACCTATAAGAGAAATGTTGATAATGGATATCTTTGATGCCGAGCTGTTATCAGCGCGAGCCTGATGAGGACCGGTCTACCCTCGAGACACTCTCGCGCACGACCAGCGTGGGGGCCAGCTGGGTCTGGCCCGGGAAGGGGGAGCCCTCCAGGCGGGCGATGAGCTGTTCCACCGCCGTGGTGCCGAGGTCATAGATCGGCTGACGGATGGTGGTGAGTGCCGGGTTGAGGTAGGCACTGATCTCGATGTCGTCGTAGCCGATGATCGACAGCTCGCGTGGGACCTCGAGACCGAGATCCTGCGCGGCGCGCAGACAGCCCAGCGCCAGCAGGTCATTGAAGGCGAAGATGGCGTCCGGACGATCCCCGGGGTCCGCCAGCAGCAGGTGAGCGGCGCGATGGCCATCTTCCAGCATCAGGTCGGTGGCGACCTGCCAGTCCTCCGGTACGCCCAGGCCGGCGGCCTTGAGCGCCCCGAGTGCTCCGCACAGGCGCTCCCGCGAGCGGGCGTGATCGCGTGGGCCGGTCAGCAGCGCGATGCGCTCGAGTCCACGGGATATCAGATGCTCGATGGCAAGCCTGCCCCCCAGGCGCGAGTCGTCGTTGACCACCGTCATGTCCCAGCCCGGTTGAGGGTCGGCGTCCATCATCACCGTCGGCAGTGGCAGGGCGCTGAGAGCCTGCAGAAAGCCCGCGCCGTTCTCGGCGGTCATCACCACCAGCCCATCGATGCGGCGATCGCGCAGTGTCTCGAGATAGCTGAGCTGCTTGGCATCGATATCATCGCTATTGCACAGGATCAGGCTGTAGCCTGCCTGATAGCAGCGGTCCTCGACTCCACGGATCACCTCGGCGAAGAACGGATTGTGCGCGCTGGTGACGATCATCCCCAACGTGCGGCTGCGATTGGATTTCAGCGCACGTGCCACGCTGTCCGGCCGATAGCCGAGTGCCGCGATGGCCTCGCGCACCCGCGCTTCGGTGTCCCTGGCGACGGGCCGAGTGGCATTCACCACATGTGAGACGGTGGTGACGGAAACGCCTGCCCGTGCCGCCACATCCTTGAGTCGAATCACGCTGCCTGTCCCCTGTCCCTGGTGGAATGATGCGTCTTGTTCTGACGCCTGTCGTGGCGTGTTGGTGGCGCCGGTGGAGAGCGGTGACGAAGACGCCGGCACGAGGCCGGCGTCTTGGTGTCACGTCTCGCGGGCTCGCGCTTACTCGGTGATCAGCTTGAGCGGCACGTCGGTGGTCTTGTCGACGTCCTCGCCCTTGAGCAGCTTGTCGGCGACTTCCACGCCGAGACTGCCGATCAGTGAGGGTTGCTGCGCGATGGTCGCGTCCATCTTGCCGGCCTGAACCGCCTTGATGCCTTCATCGGTGCCGTCGAAACCGACCAGCAGGATGTCCTTGCCGGCCGCCTGCAGCGCGCGCTGTGCGCCAAGCGCCATTTCATCGTTCTGCGCGAAGACGGCATTCACCTCAGGATGCGCCTGGAGCAGATTCTCCATCACGTTGAGGCCCTGGGTGCGATTGAAGTTGGCCGGCTGGCTGGCGATCAGGCTGATGTCCGAGTGACCCTCGATGGCCTTGAGGAAGCCTTCCCCACGGTCACGTGTCGCGGAGGCACCGGCCACGCCCTCAAGCTGGACGACCTTGCCTTCTCCGCCGAGTTTCTCGGCGATGAAGCTGCCGGCCAGTTCGCCACCCGCGACGTTGTCGGAGGCCACGTGGGCGGCGATCCGGCCGCCGTTGGCGCTACGATCCAGCGTCACCACCGGCACGTTGCGCGCATTGGCGGTACGCACGCTGGAGACGACGGCGTCGGAGTCGGTCGGGTTGACCAGCAGCAGGTCCACGCCACGTGACAGGGCGTCTTCCACGTTGGACAGCTCACGTGCGGCGTCATTGCTGGAATCCAGCACGATCAGCTCATGGCCGAGCTCCGCCGCCTTGTCCTTGGCACCCTGCTGCAGGCTGACGAAGAACGGGTTGTTGAGTGTGGACACGACCAGCGCGATCTTGTCCGCCATCGCGGATTGCACCGGCATCATGCTCAGACCGGCGGCGGTGATGGCGGTGGTCAGCGAGGAAACGAGCAGTTTTTTCATGGCGTGGTTCCTTTCATTGTTGTCGACGCCATCGTCTGGCGTCTTCGTTGTCGGCGACCCTGGCGATGCATGACCCCGTGGTTGGCGCACGGGATCGAGGGTCTTCGATGCTGCCGGGAATGAAATCGCAAGCGTCTTTCGCGCGTTCGAGCGTGAGGGACTATTTCTGGGCGCGGCTGTCGATCAGTACCGCGAGCAGGATGACGGCGCCCTTGGCGATCATCTGGAAGTAGCTTGAGACCCCCATGATGTTCAGCGCGTTGTTCAAGACCCCGATCACCAGTGCGCCGATCAAGGTGCCGAAGATGCGGCCTCGACCACCCATCAGGCTGGTGCCCCCGATGACGACGGCGGCGATGGCGTCGAGTTCGTATCCAGTGCCGGCATTCGGCTGTGCCGAACCCAGACGGGCGGCCAGGATGGCACCCGCCAGTGCCGCGAAGGCACCCGCGATGGCGTAGACACTGATCTTGATGCGATTGACGTTGATGCCGGACAGGCGCGCCACCTTCTCGCCACCGCCGACCGCATAGACGTGACGGCCGAAGCGGGTGTGATGCAGCACGCCCCAGCACAGCACATAGACGAAGAACATCATGTAGATGGGAATCGGGACGCCCATCCAGTAGCCGCCGCCCAGGTTCCAGAAGCTGTCGGCGGCTTCACTGACGCCGATGGAGACCGGGCGACCATCGGTGTAGACCAGCGTCGCGCCGCGCAGCACCGTCATCGCCACCAGGGTGACGATGAAGGCCTGGATGCGTCCGAAGGCGACGAACAGACCCGAGACTGCGCCCAGTGCGGCACCGGCGATGATGGTGCCGGGCACGCTCAGCCACGGTGACAGGCCGGCGGCGGTCATCGAGGCGGCGAAGGCGCCGGTCAGTGCCAGTACCGCACCCACTGACAGGTCGATACCGGCGGTGAGAATGACGAAGGTCACGCCCATGGCGATGATGGCGTTGATGCTGGTCTGGCGCAGCACGTTGAGCAGGTTGTCGGCAGACAGGAAGTTGTCGGACAGGCCGGCGCTGACGGCGATCAACAGTGTCAGCGCGATCAGTGCCTTGTTGTCGACCAGCAGGCGCATGATGTCGAGGCGACGGTCGCCGGCGGCAGAGGAAGTGGGAGTGGACATCAGTTCGGCATCTCGTGGGGGAAATCAGAAGACGTGTGTGGAGGGGTCGCCCGGGCGGCGCCAGTGCTGGTACTCAGCGGGCTCTCGAGACCGGAGGCGGCTGTCATGATCGCTTCCTGGGTGGCGTTCTCGCGGCTGAATTCACCGGAAATCCGGCCATCGGCCACCACGAGAATGCGATCTGCCAGACCCAGCAGCTCGGGCATCTCGGAGGAGATCAGCAGGATGCACTTGCCCTGACGTTTGAGCTCGTTGATCAGCAGGTAGATCTCGCGCTTGGCGCCGACATCGACGCCGCGGGTCGGCTCATCGAGAATCACCAGCTCCGGTGCCGGCATCAGTGCCTTGGCCAGCGACACCTTCTGCTGATTGCCACCGGACAGCGTATCGACCGCCTGGGCGGTATCGCTGATCTTGATCTGCATGCTCTTGACGAATTGCTCGACCGCGGCGGCTTCCTCGCCGTGACGAATGCGCCCCAGCGCACCGCAGAAGTTCGGCAGGGCACTGAGAGACATGTTGCTGGCCACCGAGTGCGCCAGAATGAGTCCTGAATGCTTGCGATCTTCCGGCACATAGACCAGGCCTGCCGCCAGTGCCGCGGCCGGCGAGGGGAACTGCCCGGACTGTCCGTTGAAGGTCACGCTTCCCGCCGCGATGCGGGTATCACCGCACAGCGCGCGCGCAAGCTCGGTGCGTCCTGCGCCCATCAGGCCGCCGAAGCCGAGCACCTCACCGCGGCGCGCCGAGAAGCTGATGCCATTGACGCCCGGCGCGTGAAGCTCCTTCACCTCGAGCATCACTTCGCCATCTGGACTGGCGGGCGTATAGGGGTAGCGTTCGGCAAGTTCACGGCCGACCATCAGGCGAATCAAGCCATCCTCATCCAGTTCCGCCGTCGGCCCCTGGTGGATCATCTGACCATCACGCAGCACGGCGACTTCATCGCACATGCTGAAGATCTCGTTGAGACGATGGGTGATCAGCACCAGTGAGCGTCCCTCACCGCGCAGCTCCGCGACCACCTCGGCCAGGATGTCCGTCTCGATGTCCGTCAGGGCATCGGTGGGCTCATCCATGATGATGATCTCGGCGTCAAGCGACAGGGCACGCGCGATCTCCACCATCTGCTGCTGACCGATGCTCAGTTCACTGACGGCGGTGCGTGAATCCAGTGTCTGGCGCAGGCGATCCAGCAGTTGGCGGGCATCGGCATGCAGGCGCTTCCAGTCGACGGTGCCAAGCGCAGTACGTGGTTCCCGCCCGAGAAAGATGTTCTCGCCGGCGGACAGGCCCGGCACCAGATTGAGTTCCTGGTGAATGATGGCGATGCGACTGTCCATGGCCTGGCGTGGGGTGGTGAAGATGACTTCCTCATCGCGAAGCCACAGGGTGCCCGCGTCATAGCGATACACGCCGGAGAGAATCTTCATCAGCGTCGACTTGCCTGCGCCGTTCTCGCCAGCCAGCGCATGCACGCGGCCGGCGCGCAGCGTCAGGTCGACGCCCTTGAGCACGCTGACCCCGGAAAAGCCCTTGTCGATGCCGCGCAATGCCATCAGCACGCGCGGGGCAGCGTCCTCATTGACCTTGGGCGCTTGCGAGGTTGGATGCGTGACATCTTGCGTCTGCATGCCCATCAAAAGGGAACTCCGCAATGCAGGATCAGATTGGCGTAGGGCGTGCACTCACCGGTGCGTACGATCACGCTGGCCTTGGGGAGTTCGGCCTTGAAGGCCTCGTGCTCGATCACATGGCGCTCAAGCGGCTTGGCGTCACGCTGCTCCAGTGAGGCCAGGCGGGTCGAGAGCGCGTCGTGAAGCTCCGGGCTCTTGAGCGCCAGCTCGCTGGCATGGGTCACGGCTTCGATGCACAGCTCTGCAAGCAGGGCGTCGAGCACCGGCAGCATGGCCGGCAGCCCGGGAATGACCGCCAGATCCACACAGGGGATATCGGCGGGAATCGGCAGGCCGGCATCGGCGATCACCAGGGTCTGGGTATGGCCGAGGCGAGCGATGTGCCCGCTGAGCGGCGCGTTGAGTAGGCCTTGTCGTTTCACGTCTCAGTCCTTGAATGAGGCAGGGGCGAGTCGATCCAGTCATTTACCTGACGGGTTCACCATGGGCGACAGTATGACGCGCAAACGTTTGCGGCGCGGTAGGCGAAACGTCGTAGCCCCTGTAGAGCGACTACTTTTTTGTAGTGAGGGGGTGAAAAGTCACGGGATACGTGGACAGCCGGTCTTGGAGCAGACCATTGAGAAAGTTTTGCCCCTACCCAAAAAAACACCGCCTCTCAGGGCGGTGTTCTTGTTTCTCTCTTTTTCATCACGTCAATTTCGGCATGCCGTCAGACGTGATCAGTAGCTCTCGCGCTCCGGCTCTGATTTGACGCGGCGCTCCTCTTCACTGAGGTGCTGGGCCTGCTCGTCGATATGGCCATCCAGATGCCAGTCGTCTTCCATGCCGGTGACGCGGTCGTTCATCACGCCTTCCTCATTATCGACCTGCTGCACGACGCCTTCTTCTGCTTCAGAGGCCGCTTCCTGTTGCTGGGCGGCAAGTTCTTCTTCGCTAGGCTCCGGCTCAGGTTCGGCATCGAAGTCGAATTCCAGCTGACCGGTTTCCGGCTCGGTGATGGCTTCCTCGACCCAAGCGGCACTCAGCGGACTGGTGGTGGAGGGCGCCACCACATAGTGACCGGGGTGATCGCCATCCTCGGCATCCAGCACCTGACGCGGCTTGCTGGTGACACTGGCGGCGAGAATCACGATCAGCACGTGGATGGCGGTCAGGGTATAGAGGAAGCCGACGGCCCCGAAGCGCTCCATCAGCAGGCCCGCGGTGAGTGGACCCAGAATCGCGCCCGCGCCATGCATCAGTACCAGCGTGCCGCTGGCGGAGATGATCTGTGGTGTGGTCAGCAGGTTATTGGCCGCCGCCAGGAACAGCGAGTACTGGGTCAGGATCAGCCCGCCGAGCCCCGCCCCCAGCAGCGCCATGGTCAGCATGCTGCCACCACTGAACGGCACGCCGCCGATGGACAGCGCGATCGCCCCGACACTGCAGCCCAGGATCACCTTCTTGGCCGACAGCTTGTCGGAGAGCTTGCCCAGCGGCCATTGCAGCAGGGCGGCCCCCAGAATGAAGGCGCCCATGAACCAGGAGACTTCCTGCACCGGCAGGCCGGCGCGGTCGGCATACACCGCGCCCATGCCGAAGACGGTGCCGTTGGCGATGCCGGTGGCGAAGCCGCCCAGAGTGCCCAGCGGTGCCAGACGCAGCAGACGAACGATCCCCATGGCCTCCGGCTGTGCGCCTTCGGGCTGCGGTGAGGCGGACAGCAGCATCGGCACCAGCGCCAAGGACATGATCACCGAGACCAGGATGAACAGCAGATAGGTATTCGGGTTGGCGACGTTGAGCAGCAACTGGCCACCGCCCATGCCCAGATAGGTGATCACCATGTAGATGGCCAGCAGCCGGCCGCGCATCTGGTTGGTCGCCTGGCTGTTGAGCCAGCTCTCCGCCACCACGTAGAGGCCGGCGAAGGCGAAGCCGGTGATGAAGCGCATCGCGATCCACACCTCGGGCACCACATAGAGCGCGTGGATCAGGATGCACACCGAGGTGATGGAGGCCAGCGCCGCGAAGGTGCGCACATGGCCGACCCGACGCAGCTTGCGCGGTGCAAGCGTCGAGCCCAGCAGGAAGCCGGCGAAGTAGGCCGACATGATGATGCCCGTCATGGTGTTGCTGAAGCCTTCCGAGGAGGCACGAATCCCCAACAGACTGCCCTGCAGTCCGTTGGCCAGCATCAGCATCCCCATTCCCAGCAGCAGCGACCACAGAACGACCGCCGCGCCCAGACTGCTGGTCGGCTGCAGTCGCTTGGGCGGCGTGTCGAGCGGCTCGGTCTCGAAGGTGGGAGTGGGTATGGCTTCCTGCTGGGGGTGCGGCATGGAAGGGGCCTCATCGGTCAAGGTCGGTACCGTTTGAGCGGTGCCGACGAGATGTCAGGTACGACACTTGCGTGCGTGGTGATGGTCAGTCGTGGTTGGTCCTTGCGGGAACGGCGCTCAGTCTACCGACCGAATCCGCAGTCTGCGACCCGTGGCGCGCCATTGCGTGGATGAAAGGCGACAGATCTGGAAATTTGTCGCAATGATGTAATGGGCTGGATGGATATACAGTCCCCCGTGAAATCCTGACCTCGGAGGGGCTGGGGGCACGCTGGCGTTGTAAAAGGCACGGCATCAAGCAAAGGGAAATATCCTGAAACTCCCTGTTAGAGGGGGCTGCACCAAGGTTGGCCCTCTTGAATCGCTAGACACACTCCTTGGCAACACACGTTGATGACACCACATGGTCGAGCGTTTCGTACGCAAAAAGTCTCGGAAAACCCGAGGAGTGGATGTATATACAGTAATAGTGATGGAGCGAGATAGCATGTGAGCGTCGAAAAAGCGCCGATCTGTCGCATGGTCGAATGGTCAGCGACCAAAGTAGATGCGAATCTGCCCGAGGACACACTCAACAACATCATAATCAAGAGGTTATTCATGACCCTGACCGCCGCACTCGCCAACGCTGATTCCGCCTCCGGAACTGACACCGTCTCTCGTCAATGGCATCGCCACGCTTCAATGTCTGCAACTCCTTCCACTACTTCTTCGCGTGTTGCCGCCCCGAGTCGCGCTGCCCTGATGGCTGGCGTGCTTGGCCTGGCTCTGCTGTCACCACTGATGGCGAGTGATGCCGAGGCCCGCGAGCTGTCCGTCTCCACCGTGCTGTCGGATGCCTTCCCGTGGGGGCAGGCGGCCGAGAAGTGGGCGGAACTGGTAGAGGAGCGCTCCGGTGGCGATCTCACCCTGCGTGTCTATCCCAATGCCCAGCTGGTGGCGGGAGACCAGACCAAGGAATTCTCGGCCATGCGTCAGGGGCTGATCGATCTCGCGGTGGGCTCGACCATCAACTGGTCGCCCCAGGTGCCGGAGCTCAACCTGTTCTCGCTGCCGTTCCTGATGCCGGACCACGCCGCCATCGATGCGCTGACTCAGGGTGAGTCGGGCAAGCAGGTCTTCGCCGCCATCGAGTCCAAGGGCATCATGCCGCTGGCGTGGGGCGAGAATGGCTTCCGTGAGGTGTCCAATTCCTCGAAATCAATCACCACGCCGGACGACTTGAAAGGCCTGAAGATTCGTGTGGTGGGGTCGCCGCTGTTCCAGGACACCTTCACGGCGCTGGGCGCCAACCCGACCCAGATGAGCTGGGCGGATGCCAAGCCGGCGCTGACCACCGGTGCGGTGGATGGTCAGGAGAACCCGCTGTCGGTGTTTGATGTGGCGCGGATCGATCAGGTCGGCCAGACCCATCTGACCCTCTGGCACTACATGGCGGACCCGTTGATCTTCGCCGCCAACCAGCGTGTCTGGAAGTCGCTCAGTGAGGAGGAGCGCACTCTGCTGACCGAGACCGCCAGGGAAGCGGGTGCCTGGGAGATCGCCATGAGTCGTGAAGGCAATGCCCAGCGGCTGGCGGATATCGAGGCGCGCGGCGTGAATGTCGTCAAGCTCGATGATGATGCGATGCAGGCCTTCCGTGATGCCACCCAGTCGGTCTACGAAAGCTGGACACCGAAGATCGGTGAGGCGCTGGTCGAGACGGCACGTGCCGAGGTCGAGGCCTCGCGCTGAGTCGGCCAGGGCCATCATCGCCGCTGCTCACTGAGCAGATGACATCGGGAATAATGCGGTCTGTGCGCGTTATTGAGTGAAGAACCACGCCGGGGCCTGACAGCCTCGGCGTTCGTGTGGATCGCGTGTCATGTCGCAAAAGTCGCAACAAACCTCTCAACAAGCATCACCGCAAACCTTGCAAGACGCCGCCAACGGAGCGCCTGCCCCCGTGGACAGGCCACCGCCACGCGTGCGGCCGGAATCCTGGCTGGCGGCGCTGGCGCTGGGCCTGATCGGCATCATCAGTCTGGCCAACGTGGTGGTGCGTTACGCCACCGATGCCTCCTTTGCCTTCACCGAGGAATTCTCGGTCTTCCTGCTGGTGTTGCTGACGCTGGCGGGCGCCTCGGTGGCGATTCGCCGTCAGGCACATATTCGTATCGCGCTGCTGGAAGACGTGCTGCCGTTGCCGCTGTGGCGACTGGTGGTGGTGTTGCAGACCCTGGCGGTGCTGGTCGTGCTCGGATTGGTCGTCTGGTTTGGCGGCACCTTCGCGCTGGAGGAGTATCAGTGGGAGTCGCTGTCACCGGGACTGGGCCTGCCCAACTGGTGGTATGTGATCTGGCTGCCGATATTGGCGCTGGCGATGGCCTGGCGCCAGCTGCAGCAGTGTGTCGAGCGTCTTGTGCAAGGGCCTGGTCATGGACCCGGTCAGGATGCGTCGCCGGAGCACAAGGAGTCAGATCATGAGTCCTGATCTCTGGTTGCTCGCAAGCTTCGCCGCGCTGTTGATACTCGGCGTGCCAGTCGCCTTCGCGCTGGGGCTGTCGGGGGCGGTGGGTATCGTCGCGGGTCTGCCGGTCAGCATGCTGGCCACCTTGGGGACCAATACCTACAACAGCATTGCCAAGTATCCGCTGATCGCCATTCCATTGTTCATCCTGACGGGGCTGGTGTTCGAGCGTGCCGGAGTGGCGGCGCGGCTGGTGCGCTTCGCCCAGGCGTTGATCGGGCCACGTCACGGCGGTCTCGCGCTGGTGGCGGTGCTGGTGTGTCTGATCATGGGCGGCATGAGTGGTTCCGGCCCGGCGGATGCCGCCGCGGTGGCGATGGTGATGATTCCCAGCATGACACGGGCGGGCTATCCCAAGGCGTTCTCGGCGACGCTGATTGCGGCCTCGGCCTCCACGGCGATCCTGATCCCGCCCTCCATCGCGTTGATCCTCTATTCCATCGTGGTGCCGGGGGTGGATCTGCGCGCGCTGTTTGCCGCAGGGCTGATTCCGGGCTTGCTGGTCGGTGCGGCACTGCTGGTACCGGCCTGGGTGCTGTCGCGGCGCTATCGTTGGGAAGATCCGACTCAGGTGGAACGTATCGCGCTGGGTCCGGCGTTCCGCTCAGCGATTCCGGCGCTGCTGGCACCGGTGATCATCCTCGGCGGGCTGCGCTCAGGCCTCTTCACGCCCACGGAAGCGGCGGTGGTGGCGGCCGCCTACGGGCTGTGTGTCGGGCTCTTCATCACCCGTGAGCTCAAGCTCTCCCAGGTGTGGGAATTGCTCAGGGAAGCAGCGGTAATCTCGGGGGTGGTGATGCTGATCATCGCGCTGGCGGGCATATTCGCCTGGGCCGGCACCATGCTGGGTACCTTCCGCCATCTCGCCGAGTGGTTGATCACGCTGTCCGATAGCGGCACGACGCTGCTGATTCTGGTGATGGTGGCGGTACTGATCGCCGGGATGCTGCTGGATGCGGTCTCCATCTACCTGATCCTGATGCCGGTGCTGATTCCGGTGATGCAGCACTTCGGGTGGCATCCGGTATGGTTCGGTATCCTGCTGGCGATGAACATCGCGATCGGCCAGTTCACGCCGCCGGTGGCCGTCAATTTGATGGTGACCAGCAGCGTGGCCGGTGTTCGACTCGAGAAGACCGTCGTATGGGCGATGGTCTTTGTCGTGGCGATGCTAGCGGCCCTGGCAGTGGTGATGCTGTTCCCGGAACTGGCGCTATGGCTGCCGCGCATCCTCGGTTATGCCGTGTAACGCAACCGAGTGAGCGCGTTGTTGAGTGCGAAAGCGGAGCGGAGCCTTCAAAAGCGGCTTGTCGAGAGGCAAGCCGCTTGTCATGACTGCCACACCCACCAGATGTTCTGCCCGGACGCTGTCTTCACTCGCTCCCCCTACTGGAAAACCCAGCAGGGGGAAGCACTTGCGCACTGTCGCGTCTCATCACGGGCACGTGGCAACTCGCCTGATAAATGTTAGCCTGCATATATTCTTGTGGGGTGGCGGCGCTTGAGACCTTGAATGCAGGCGGACCTGCCTCCATTGGTTGACGTTGACTGAGCGTCAATGCTGGCGACCAATCTCGCCTATCGCCCCCGTATGCGTGATCTCACCTCCAGAGGATCTCCAAAGGACATGTGTCGATGAACGAAACACCCCCTGACATGCCATTGGCAGGTTTCAATGCACTGCACGAGATGGTGGTGGGAGAATTCCTGATCAGCCCCATGCTGGTCTATGCGCTGGCGGCGCTGGTGATCGCCGGGTTGATTCGCTCGTTGCTGCACCGGGTGCTTGCCAATCATGAGCTATGGTTCGAGGCCTGGTTCGACATCTCGCTCTTCATCATCTGTCTGACGGGAATCGTCGCACTGGTGACCTGACGCCTTCACCGAATCGCGTCTGGTCCGTCACTCATCGTCATCGCGACAGCGCTCGCGTCGCAAGCGTCAGATGTCCCTCGTCATTCACCTGTCGCGTCACTGTCGCAACGTCACCCCATCTTCGAAGGCGGTCGAGCTCAGGCGTCACTGGCAAGCATCACTCTGCGCAATCTCGTGTGAGCCGAGGCTCCCGTCAGGATCAACTCTTCAAGGAAACTGCATGAGCAAGTCTCGACAGAAAGTCGTGAAATGGGTCATTACCCTGTGTCTGGTGGCCGTGGCGGTCTGGTGTGCCATCTGGCTGTGGAAGACCTACATGTACAGTCCCTGGACGCGGGATGCTCGCGTGCGTGCCGAGGTGATCACGCTGAGCCCTGACGTGTCCGGCTGGGTGAGTGAGCTCAACGTGGCGGACACCACTCGCGTCAAGCAGGGCGACGTGATTCTGCAGATCGACCAGGCCCGCTATGCGGCGGCGCTGGCTCAGGCCAAGGCGAGTCTGGCCAGTGCCAAGGCCACCTTGCGGCTCAAGGAGCATGAAGCCAATCGACGCAGTCGCCTGACCAACCGGGCGATCAGTGAAGAGGAGCGTGACAGTGCTCGCCTCGAGGCCGAGGTGGCTCGCGCCGATGTGCAGCAGGCCGAGGCGGCGCTTCAATCCACGCAACTGGATCTTGACCGTACCCAGCTGACCGCCCCGGCGGATGGCAGCATCCTCAACATGCACCTGACACAGGGCAACTATGTGACGGCGGGTACTTCGGTCATGGCATTGATCAAGGATGACTCCTTCTATCTCAGCGCCTATTTCCAGGAAACCAAGCTGCAGCATGTGCGCAAGGGAGATCCGGTCCAGATCACGCTGATGAGCGGCAACAAGGACTTCAAGGGCCGTGTCGTGGGAATCGGTGAGGGGATCGCCGATGACAATACCGCGACCAATGCCCAGCAGCTGCCGCAGGTGAGTGCGACCTTCAGCTGGGTACGCCTGGCACAGCGCATCCCGGTGAGAGTGGAGTTCGATGATATCGAGGCGGTACGGGCGTCCGGGGTCAATCTGGCGGCAGGCATGACGGCGAGTGTCCGGCTGCTCAGTGACATCACCGATGCCGAGGACAGCGGCCACGGAGCACCTTGATCGATGTCTCCGGCACTCGCGGCGTTTCTCAGACCCTCTTCCTTTGCCCTGAAGTTCGCCTTCAAGGGTGTCCTTGCCATGTCACTGGCACTCTACGCGGCCTTCTATTTTGATCTGGATCGCCCGTACTGGGCGCTGATCTCGGCGGCCTTTCTGCAGATACGCCCGATGTCGGGGATGGTGGTCGAGAAGGGCATCTGCCAGATCGCCGGCACCGTGGCGGGTGTCGGTGTCGCCGTCGTGATCATGGGGCTGTTTGCCCAGGCGCCGGAATTGGCACTGGGCAGTGTCACCCTGTGGATCGGCCTGTGTATCTACGGGGCTTCGCTCACCCACAACAACCTCTCCTATGGCTGCGTGATGGGGGCGGTGGCCTGCATGATCATCGTGGTGCTGACGTCCTCGGCGCCCGGCAACTTCTTCTCGGTGGCGCTGGCTCGCCTCAGTGAGTTGAGTCTCGGTGCACTGTGCGCCGTGCTGGTCAGTGCGCTGGTCTGGCCGATACGTGTGCGGGACCATCTGGGGCAGCTGGCGGATACCGCCGTCAACGCCACCTTCCGTTATATGGCGCTGGCCTTCTCGGACCCCTCCCAGGATGACCTGAGCGCCGAGCAACGGCATGCCGAGGAGAATCGCGAACGTCAGGCGATGCTCGAACAGATGATGACCGGCCTTGGGGCGCTCAACAATCTCGAGATCGATGCCCACTCCGCGCGGTATGAGGGGCCTCAGGGCAAGGGGCGTATCCGCGGTGTCCATCTGCTGACTCGGCGGAGCATGCGCCTCTATGCCACCCTCAAGGCACTGCATCAGCTGCGTCACCCGGAATTCTTCCTGCGCCATCACGCCACTGGCGTTGACGGTGAGTCCGTGCACCACAACCCCATCGACGACGACGGGCAAGACGATCAGCTCGCGCGTCCGGCCGTTCAGCAACCGGAGCGCTTCAGTCAACCGACACAGGACCTGATGCAGCGACTTGGCAGCGCCTTTCAGAGCATGGCCGACAACCAGGGGATCGGGCAGGCACGCGCCACCTTGAAGGAGCTGCGCGGAGAATGCCTGAGAATCTCGCGCGGTCAGCGCAATCTGTCTGCCCTCGAGGCACGGCTGCTCTATAGTCTGCGGGAAGTGCTGGGCCATGCGCTGGTGATGCTTCAGGCACGTGAGGTCATCAATCATCCCGGTCGCCATCAATTGCGCCAGCCCAGTCTGAGCTGGCATCGCGATCACGGACGAGCGGCGACCAATGCGCTGCGTGCCATGCTGATCTTCGGGACTACCTCCATCTTCTGGCTGGCGACGGCCTGGGACAATGGGGCGGTGGCCATGCTGCTGGGCACGTTGTTCTCCGGTATCTTCGCCAGTCGCGATGACCCCGCCCCCATCATCCCCATGGTGCTCAAAGGCCTGCTGTTCGCCGTGCCCAGTGTGCTGTTGTTCGGCAATGTCCTGTTGAGTCAGGCCCAGCATTTCGTGCCGTTCATTCTGATCTTCAGTGTTCCGTTGTTCATCGGCCTGATGGGGTCCGTGGTACCGGTGCTGGCGGGGATCTGTCTGCCGTTCGTGGTGTTCAATATCCTGCTGGTGATGCCCGACAACGGCATGACCTTCGATGTGGCCTATACCCTCAACCGGAGTCTGGCGGCCGGGATCGGCCTGATCGTGACCATTCTCGGGTTTCGCCTGATCCCGGTACCCGGGGCCGGCTGGGACAAGCGCCAGCTGATCCAGACAACGGCGAGTGATATCCGAGAGCTGGCCGAACGCCCCGCTCAGCAGGTGGACAGCTGGTTCGGGGGACGTATGGGGGATCGCCTGCTGCGTCTTGCCCGCCATGAGCAAAGCCGTCAACAGGAACAGCAGTCACGTCAGGGCGGGGCCGATTCACCTGCGATCGCGGACGAGCCGCAGGGAATGCCTCTGATGTCTCTGGGCCTGACAGGCATGGATATCGGGCGCGGAATAGGCTTCGTGCGACGGGAGCTTGGCGAGAACATGTCCAGGCCCGTGCAGCGTGCCTTGCAGAGCTTGATTCTGGCGCTGGCGGAGGATTTCGAGCGATGCAGTCAGGGCAAGCGACCCAGGCGGCTTGAGAAGGCCGGGCGCCGATTCTCGCAGACCATCGCCGAACAGGACGCCATGAGTCGCCACAAGCAAGCCTTGCTGGCGGGCTGGCTGGAGCGGGTGCAACTCACCCTCGAGAGTGATGCGTTGCGTCAGAACGCGTGAATCTGACGCCTGATCAATGTTCCGCGCTCAGGCGTCGGGTGGTCCGTTAAAAAACGCTAATAAAAGCAACCGTGGCAAGAGCATCTGGTCTATCATTGTAGATATCTGCTCATATCTGAGCGAAATGCATGAGATGTCTACTACGGGGGAGCATCATGGCTTTCATGAATGACATCAGCAACAGTGGTCGTGATGCCCCTGATCGCTTCAAGCGCGTCACCTTCACGACGCAATACCTGCACGAATTGAGCCTGTATGTGCTGCCCGGCAGTGAAGTGCTGCTGCGAGTGAGCCAGGCCGGTGAGGACCTGATGCTGTTGCAGTTCGATGATGACTTCTACGCCGAGTTCATTGCCTCGCGTATCGTCGACTGGGTGGCGGAGAATCCCCGGGCCGACAAGGAAGATCTGACGCTCTGGATCAAGACGCGTGCCCGCGCCGAAGTCCCCATGATCCAACAGCATCACGTCTATTGAGACTGTCCGTGCCATCAAGGCGCCCTGAGACAGCTGTCTCAGGTATCGAAACGACACAGGCCACCCCTTGAGGTGGCCTGTGTCGTTTCTGTCGCCCTTGGCTTTCAGAGGCATGTCGTGGTCAGAAGCTGCCGAACAGGCTGCCCAGCGTCACGACACTGATCAGAGCCAGCATCGGGAACGCCACGGTCATCATGAACATCTGTCCGTAGGACTGGCGGTGAGTCAGCTTGCAGATGGCCAGCAGCGTGATGACTGCACCTGAGTGCGGTAGCGTATCCATGCTGCCAGCCGCCAGTGCCGCCACACGGTGCATCAATTCAGGGTCTATCCCGGCATTGACGGCCATCTCCATGTAGGTCGAGCCCAGTGTCGAGAGCGCGATGCTCATGCCGCCCGAGGAGGAGCCGGTAATCCCTGCCAGCACGTTGACCGCCACGGCCTCGGAGATCAGCGGATTGCCGGGGTAGAGCCCCAGTACTGCCTCCTTGACCAGTGCAAAGCCGGCCAGGCTTGCGATCACGGCGCCATAACCGACCTCCGAGGCGGTGTTGAAGACGGGCAGCATGGCACCGAAACAGCCATTGTTGACCGTCGTCTTCAAGTCAGCCCACTGCTTCCAGCGAGTCACCACCAGCCAGAGTGACGCACAGCTCAGCGCGATCAATATCGACCACATGCCGGTGGCGCCGGCCGGGTCCAGCTCCGGGAAGGCATCATTGAGATAGGAGAAGTCGATGCGCGGGAAGACCAGGTAGGTGAGCAGGGCATTGAGTCCGATCACCAGTATCAGCGGGATCACGGCTGACAGCATGCTCATGCGTGCCACCGGTGTATCGTCATTCAATGCCTCATTGTCATGCTTGCCGTAGCCTTCGCCCTGCGCCTGAGCTTTCGTGGCTCTGCCCTTCAGCCACCAGGTGCCCAGCCCCAGCATGATCAGACCGGCGATGATGCCAAGTCCGGGAGCCGCGAAGCTGTTGGTCTGGAAGTAGGGAATCGGAATCGCGTTCTGGATCGCCGGGGTACCGGGCAGGGCGGTCATCGTGAAGGTGAAGGAGCCCAGCGCCAGTGCCGCGGGCAGCAGTCGCTTGGGTGTCGAGGTACGCCGGAAGAGCTGGGCCCCGATGGGATAGACGGCGAAAGCCACCACGAACAGCGAGACGCCACCGTAGGTCAGCAGGGCGCAGGCCAGCACGACGGTGAGGATCACATGGCGGGTTCCGAGGCGCCTTACCAGTCCCTCGGAAATCGCGTGGGCAGCCCCGGAATCCGCCATCAACTGGCCAAACAGGGCACCGAGAATGAACAGCGGGAAGAACTTGGCCAGGTAGCCGCCCAGCTGGCTCATGAAGGTGACGGTATAGCTGGGCAGCAGGGCGCCTGCATCACCTGAAAGCACGACGGCAAGAGCCGCCATCACAGGTGCCAGCAACAGAACGGTGATACCGCGGTAGGCCAGGAACATCAACAGTCCCAGCGATATCAGAATGGCAAGAATGCTCATGAAGGGGACATCTCGTGGTTGGCGTTGTAGTCATGGTGTGCCGTCTGCCAATGACGACGTATGTCCTGTGAACAGGTGCGTTTCCTGTAATTATTTCTTTATATGGACTGTTCTACAGTGACATCTGGCTCACGGTAGAGTTTGTCTGACAAGAGGACAATGCGGCTTAAGTGGCAGCGTGGGACGGGGGTTGGCAAGGGGTGTGGCACGACAGATAGAATTTATACCGTTATCTTTTGTTTGAATGAGTAATCCTGTCAATCCTGCAAGTTTCCAGGACTGAAGGGACCGTCGTGTCAGCAGAAGACCTGCCACGGGAAGGGGCTGTGTTCTCAACACCGCCAGCGGCAAGCTCTTGACGAAAACTCTTGTTGGCAACTGTCGCATTAAGAAAAAGGCGGTACCCGTAGGCACCGCCAGAAACGATCGAACCATCCGCCGGTCGCGAGGCCGACAGGAGTCATGGAGTCATACGCACGTGACGCTTGTCTGGATGATGGCAAAGCCACTGAAGCGCTCCGTTGCCGTCATCGCCTTGGACATCTCGTCATGCCATGCGCCAGATACTGACGCCAGCGGGAGCGAGCTGTTGGCCTCCGCAGATCCAGCCATCTTCCGGCACCAGGCCTTCGGGTAGCCAGCGTGGTTCAGGCGCATAATTGAAGGCAAACACCAGATTGCCTCTGCAGCGCAGGCGCACACCCTCCGGCAGGGCGGTGGTAAGAATGGCTGCCTTGCGACATTCCTCGACCAGCACGGCCATGAGGGTGTCTTCTTCAAGCCAGGCGGTCAGATAGCTGACCCCTGCGCGCTCCGTGAGAGCCGCTTCTCCATCATCGAAACGGGTCACGACCCTTGCCGTGGTTCGCGTGCTGTCGAGCAGGTCTCGCCAGCGCAACGCTTGGCCATGATGACCATTGGCCGTGGTGACGCCTGGGCAGGCACCGGGGCGCAGACCATCGACCCGATCGACCGTGACGCCGGCCAGCTCGCCGAGGGCGCCCGGTGCCAGTTGATCGGGTATCTGGAAGTCTGGCGTGCGTGAGCCGGAGCGTGCGCCGATCACGATACGGCTGCCGCTGTCACGTGCAGCGCTCAGGCGTGCCGCAAGCGCATCGTCGGCAATCACCTGACAGGGCAGCACGACGAGAGGATAGCCACTGACATCATCACGAGGGGAGACGATGTCGATGTCCAGACCCAGCCTGCGAAGGGCGCTGTACCAGCTCAGATGCAGTTCCAGCGCATCGAAGTCCTCGGCATGCGGTTGAATCTGGCAGGCCCAGATCGAGGCATAGTCGAACATCAAGGCCACGGGGGCCTGTTCGGTCTCGATCTCGCGCCCACTGAGGCCTTCTGCGCTCAAGCGAGCCAGTTCATCGCGGACCTGCAACAGCTCCGGCCAGGCCGAGGCCGGTGAACCATCCGGACGCAACAGACCCGCATGCATCTGTTCCTGCGCGAAGGGGGCCTGACGCCACCGGAAATAGGAAACGACTTCCGCACCGTGGGCAAAGGCCTCATGGCTCCAGAGGCGAACCATGCCGGGCAGTGGGGCGGCATTGCTGATGGCCCAGTTGACCGGCCCCGGCTGTTGTTCCATGACCCACCAGCGCCCCTTGCACATGGCGCGATAGAGGTCGTGGTGGAAACCGGCGAAATCAGGGTGGCCCTGTTGGCGATAGAACGCCTTGGTGGCTTCGGGATGGGCACCACGCTCCAGAAAGCCCAACGGGTAGCTATCCCAGCTGGCGATGTCCAGGTCTTGGGCGACGTCAAAGTGGTCAAACTCCGTGAACAGGCCCATGAAGTTGTGCACGATATCGACGTTCACGCCGCGGTCTCGCAGCGTCTGGACCTGAAGCCGGTTGTACTCGACCACCATGTCGGAGCAGAAGCGACGATAATCCAGCACGATCGCCGGATGTGGCTCGGTGACGGTGCCGACCGGCGCCTCGACCTGCGAGAAGGCGGTCACTTCCAGGCTCCAGAACACCGCGCCCCATGCCTCATTGAGCGCTTCGACACTGCCGTAGCGTTGTTCCAGCCACTCAGGGAAGCCTGCGCGCGCCGCCCGGGAGTAGCTGAGGATGGTGTCGTGGCAGCCGTATTCGTTGTCAGTCTGCCACGCCATGATCGCCGGATGAGTGGCGTAGCGCTCCGCCATCAGACGCACGATACGCTCGCTCTGCGTGCGATAGACGGGCGAGGAGAAGCAGTAATGACGACGTGAGCCATATCCCCGCACCTGGCCATGCTCATCGACGGCCAGTATCTCGGGATGGGCATCCACCAGCCATTTCGGGGGCGTGGCCGTCGGGGTTCCCATCACGATCTTGAGACCGGCGCGGGCAAGCATCTCAATGGCCTCATCGAGCCACTCGAAACGCAGCTCTCCAGAGCGCGGCTCCAGCCGACTCCAGGCGAACTCGCCTATGCGCACCACGCGAATGCCGGCATCGAACATGTCACGGGCATCCTGTGCCCAGCGCTCACGCGGCCAGTGTTCCGGGTAATAACAGACGCCGAGTTGCATACAGGTCATCCTTGAATCGGGGAAGTGATAGCCGGAGCACAGGCTCAGTCAACGTCATGTGCCGCCGTCAGGTGGATCAGGATCGCCTGTTCCGGGTCAAGCACCGGCAGGGCAAGCCCGGCACGCATCAGCATCTCGCCACTGGCGACGACGGGCTCCCCCGAGAGCTGGGCCTGCACCCAGGCCGGCAGCTGCTTCATGCGGCGTTCGGGATGTTCCGGCAGTTCCAGCAGCTCGAGTCGATAATGCTGCTCGGCGATGAGCCCTGCCAGCGGCTGTGGCGCAGGTACGGCGTGGCGTGGCATGGCCAGCTGGCTGATGCAGTAAAGCGCCTCTTCACCGTCCTGGCTGACCACGCCATGTGCATGCTGGCCGTCATCCAGGCAGTCCAGACGCCAGCTCACGCCGCCATGCAACAGCCCGCGCAATGCCTTGTAGCGCTCGATCCAGACGCGCAGCTCCCCACGCTCGCGTGGCGCGAGCTGGCTGACGTCCAGTTCAAGGCCCAGGTGACCGAACAGGGCCGTGGAGGTACGGAAGGCAAGGGAAGTACGCCGCGACGTGGTATGTGCATGCTCAGGCCCGATATGAGCCCCGAGCAGCTCCGGTGGCAGGAAGCGACTGGCACCGCGCTGGATGTGCGTTCGCTCATGCGGGTCGTTGCAGTCCGAGGTCCAGACGCGATGGGTGTGGCGCAGAATGCCGTGGTCGGTGCGGGCGCCCCCCGAGGCGCAGCTCTCGATTTCCACCTCAGGGTGCGCCTGGCGCAGACGTGCGAGCAGCGCATAGAGCGCTTGTACCTGAGCATGCGCTGCAGGCATGCCGCGACGCTCGCCGGACTGGGTCGCGGCGTGGGTGAGGTCGCGATTCATGTCCCACTTGAGATAGCGGATCGGGTAGTCGCTGAGCAGGGCATCCAGTCGCGCAAACAGATAGTCAGTGACGTCAGGGCGTGTGAGATCCAGCACGCATTGATACCGCCCCAGCGGCTGCTCACGGCCTTCCAGCGCCAGTATCCAGTCGGGATGCGTGCGAAAGAGCGCGCTGTCAGGATTGACCATCTCGGGTTCCACCCACAGACCGAATTCCATGCCCTGGGCATGGACGGACGCGATCAAGGGCCCCAGCCCCTCGGGGTATTTGCCCTGATCCAGGTACCAATCGCCCAGCGCTGCTCGCTCACCATCGCGGCCCACGAACCAGCCATCGTCGAGCACGAAGCGTTCCGCGCCGACGTCGCCGGCAGCGGTGACCAGCTCCTCCAGCCGCTCGGCGTCGTGATCGAAATAGAGGGCCTCCCAGGTGTTGACGTGGACCGGGCGAGGCTTGTTCGGCGTCGGCCAGTCAAGCCGTGCACGCAAGGTACGATGCATGCGCTGACTGGCGCCATTGATGCCCGTGTCAGACCACGCCATGACGACTTCCGGCGTGGTGACGCTGTCCCCGGCGGCCAGTACCTGCTCACCGGGCAACAGCAGTGCGCCCAGCTGCAGTTGCGTGCTGCCATCGAACTGGCGCTCCACCAGCAGTCGATGGTTGCCGCTCCAGGCCAGGTGCGCGCTGATGACCTCCCCGGACTGCTCACTGAAGCCCTCGGTACCCACGATGAGGGAGGGCACACGCTGGTGAGAGCTGCGCCCGCGCCGATTCTCGAGCGTGAAGGTGCCTTCACTCAGGGCGTGGCGTGTCTCGGTGAACTCCTGGACCCAACGGCCACCGAAGCTCAGGCACTGTTCGAATCGGTTCGGCAGTGGCAGGCAGCAGGCCGCCAGCCACTCGAGACGATAGTCTGCCGTACCAGGATTGCGCAGGGTGGTGGACTGACGCAGCACCCCCTCGTTGGTGAGCGTGAGTGACAGCAGAACTTCCAGCTCGCTCGTGGCATCCGCCAGTGTCAGCTGGGCATGCGCGCCCAGTGAATCGGTCGAGCACGCCACCTCACTCAGTCGCATGTCGGTGAGCCAGTCACGCCCATCACGGTCACCGATCAAGGCCGGATAGCCCGCAAAACCAAGCCCGGCATCATTGAACAAGGTATTGGGCGGGAGCTGATCGAGGCTTGCCTGGGGCGTGGCAGCAGCGCTCATCAGGCGGTGCTGGGCTGGCGTGACCGGGGCGATGCGCCCCAGGTGGGCCAGCTTGAGCAGGCCATCGGCGAGATCCAGCTGCAGCTGGATGCCGTCGGCGCTCAGGCTCAGCCATTGCTGTTGGGGGGACCATGTCGCGTCGGGCGTTGCCGAAGGTCGGGTGGATGGGGCGTCTGTGGTCATCATGAGAGGTCCAGAAATAAAGAAGAATCAGAGACGGAATGGCAGTGTCAGCCCAGCACCAGCGGCGGTTCTGCCAGTCCCTTGAAGCCGTGTGCTGACAGGTCCAGCGCGAAGAGATCACCATCACCCGCCGCATGATCCGGCGTGGCCATGCCTTCGTGCGCCGTGGTGATATACAGCGTGCTCAGCCCCTCACCACCGAACAGCGGGCACGAGGGCTGGCTGACCGGCAGGGCCACATGAGCGATTTCCTTGCCGTCATGATCCAGCCTTGCCACGCGGCCGGCCCCCCAGAGCGCAATCCACATATGGCCATCGGCGTCGATCACGGCGCCATCCGGGCCACCGCCACAATCTTGCAGATCGGCCCAGACCTCAGGAGCGTTGTATTCACCTGCCGCCCCTTCACTTGCTGACCCTTCACCTGCTGATTTGAGTGGCCAGCCATCGGCGTCCAGTGGCCAGCGCATCACCTGACCGGTAACGGTGTCGGTGAAATAGGCGAAGCAGCCATCCGGCGAGAAGCACAGCGCATTGGGAATGGTCAGCCCATCCATGAGCTTGCAAAGCTTGCCGCGGTGCAGGCGGTAGAGACTGCCAGCCCCGGTTTCGGCGTTGCAGCCCATGCTCGAGAGCCACAGACTGCCGTGGGTATCCACTCGAGCATCATTGCTGCGTGTCGCGGGCATGGCGTCCGCCTCGAAGGACATGACATCCTCCACGGCGCCTGTCTCGGGGTTCCAGCGTGACAGCATGCCTTCACCGACCAGCAGGTAGTCGCCTTCAAGGGTGAGCGCCGCATAGGAGGTGCGGCGCGCAAGCTGAGTGATGACGTGATCACTGCCATCCGCGGCCGCGTGATGCAGCTCGCCGGCGAGGATGTTCAGCCAGCGCACCCGCGCAGGCAGGGTGGTTGTGGCGGGTGTCCAGCCGGGGCCTTCTCCCAGCTCGCAGTGGCTGGCCACGAGGCGCTCAGCCGTGCCCAGGCAGGTCGATCGTGTCATCCGTTACTCCTCGTGAATCCTGTGGGAGAGCCGACGGGGCTCAGTCGGCGGCCGTCCAGGCGGAGACCAGCTTGCGTGCTCGTTCACCGACGTCAAAAGCCGTCAGACCCGGCGTGTAGATGGCCGTTCCCAGACCTGCACCATGGACACCCGCCGCACGCCATTGCGCGAAGTTGTCACTGCCGATGCCCCCGACGGCATACAGCTCGGTGCCTGTGGGCAGCACGGCCAGCATCGCTTTCATGTTGACGATACCGACCTGGGTCGCCGGGAAGAGCTTGAGGCCTGAGGCGCCGGCGGCGAGGGCCGCGAAGGCCTCCGTCGGCGTGACGATGCCTGGCATGGACACCATCTCGAGTCGGCGGCTCTCGCGAATGACCTCGACATCGGCATTGGGCGACACGATCAGCCGACCACCGACGCCGTGCACGTCCCGCACCTGCTCCGGCGTCAGGACGGTGCCGGCACCGATGAGGATCTGGCCGTCATGGGCCGTCGCACAGTGCTTGACCAGTGCCGCGATGCTGACCAGCGGCTGGGGCGAATTGAGCGGGACCTCGATGCGGGTGATGCCCGCCGCGATGATCTCGTCGGCAATCGCGATGATTTCCTGCGGCGTGACGCCGCGCAGAATGGCAACCAGGGGAAGGCTCATGGAAGTCTCCAGGGGAAGATGGGGGTGTCAGTCAGTGACGAGGCGTGCCTGACAGGCGTGATGAATGCGCCCGAGCCCGGCCAGAATCATGTCGGCATTGGCGGCCAGGCTGACGCGATAGTCCAGATGCTCGAGTGCGATCCGATAGCGCTGGCATAAGATGTCATCACCGATCAAGGTGATCAGCGACCCTTGCGGCTGCAGGCATGTGGCACCGGCCAGCTCAAGGCCCAGCACCAGACCGGAAAGCCGCGCACCCAGCAAGGCTGCGCGCGAGGCCTCATCATCGAGGCATTCATCGAGCAAATCCCGCGCACGGATGCCGAACAGCGCCGCCGTCATGCGCGCCGGTTCCGCCATGGCCGCATCGATGCCTGCCAGAAATGCCTGACGCTGTGGCTCATCGGCAAGATCCCCTCCCGCCACGGAGTGCTTGAGGACCGAATCCTGACTGAGCAGCTTGTAGAGTTCACCGCTCATGAAGGTGGTGAAGCCCGTGATCGAACCGTTCTCGAGCTGTGCCCACTTCGCGTGGGTGCCGGGCAGGCAGACGGCCCCGCTATAGCCCGGCTGAGTGGCGACCAGACCCGCCAGCTGTGTCTCCTCACCGCGCATGACATCAAAGGCCGGCTGGTGCTGACATAGCCCCGGCACGATGGTGACGGCGATGCGTCTGTCGCGCGTTGCCACATGGGTCAGCTGCTCTGCCAGGCCAGACAGGACATCGATGGCAGGGGCTTGCTCACCCGGGACCGGCAGGTAGGCCGCTTCCACCCAGCCCTGGCGTGCGCCCGCCATGCCGCAGATCAACACCGGCATGCTTGAGGTGGAGTCCTCGGGCAGCCAGTCATTGATCACCACCCGCAGGACATCCTCGAATTCATCGCTCGCCAGACCCAGCATGCCGCGGGCACTGCGTGCCTGGGCGATGATCCGGTCCTGATCATCCAGCGCCCAGGCACGCAGATTGCTGGAGCCCCAATCCACGGCGATCCAGGCGGGGAGGGCATGGACGGCGCTCACACTCGACCTCCATCCACGACCATCGGTTGGCCGGTCATCATGCGTGAGGCGGTGGAGGCCAGGAACAGACAAGGATTGATCATGTCCTCGACCGGAATCGCTTCCTTGAGGCACTGCTGGTCGATGCACTCGTTCAAGTCCTTGTCATTGACCCACAGCTCGCGCTGACGCTCCGTCATTACCCAGCCCGGAATCAGACAGTTGACGCGAATGGCATCTGGCCCCAGTTCACGCGCCAAGGCCTTGGTAAGCCCCATGATGCCGGCCTTGGCGGTGACGTAGGTGGGATAGCCCCCCAGCCCCAGCATGTAGCTGTTGGAAGACAGGTTGATGATGGCGCCGCCTCCCAGTGCCCGCATGTCAGCCGCGACTGCCTGAGCGGTGAAGAACTGGGGACGCAGGTTGGTGGCGATGGATTCATCCCACTGCTCCACCGTCCATTCCTCCAGCGTATGGCGAGTGTCGCGGGCCGCATTGTTGACCAGAACGCCTATCGGGCCATGGGCCTCGCGCGCCTGTGCAACAGCCGCCTGCAATGCCTCGATCTCCTGGATGTCGCAGCGGATGAACAGGGGGCGATTGGCGTATCGGGCCTCCATGGCGTCACAGAACTCGCTGGCATCGGACAACCCGACGAAGGCGACCTTGGCACCCTGCGCCAGGAAGCCTTCGGTCAATGCGGCACCGATACCCGAGCCTCCGCCGGTGATGAAGACACTGGCACCCGCGAGGTCCGGGTAGCGAAAGTCCGCGAAGGCGGGGAGTTCAGTATGGGGTGATGCGGTACGGGTCATGATGAGTCCCTTCTGCAGCGTGACAGACTCTCGGCTGAGAGCCTGTCCTGGCATGGCGTCTGTGTTGTCAGTGTGTACGTTGCGGCTTGCTCGGCATTACCACTCAGCGACGGAGCCGTCTTCGTGGGTCCAGACCGGATTGCGCCAGCGATGCCCGACCTTGGCACGTTCCTCGACGAAGGCTTCGTCGATCTCGACCCCGAGCCCCGGGCCCTGGGGAATGGCGCAGAATCCGTCCTTGATCGCCAGCGCGTCCTTGTCGACCAGGTAATCCAGGACGTCGTTGTCCTTGTTGTAGTGGATGCCCATGCTCTGTTCCTGGATGAAGGCGTTGTGACACACCGCATCCAGCTGTAGGGAAGCCGCCAGCGTCAGCGGGCCCAGCGGGCAGTGCGGTGCCAGGGCCACGTCATAGGCCGAGGCCAGCGTCGCGATCTTGAAGCCTTCACTGATGCCGCCGCAGTGGGAGAGATCCGGCTGGATGATGTCGACCATGCCATCCGCCAGCAGGTCACGGAACTGGAAGCGGGTGTGCAGGCGCTCGCCGGTGGCGATGGGCGTCGCGATGCCCTCGGCGATATGCTTGAGCGCGGGCAGGTGCTCAGGTGCCACCGGCTCCTCGATGAACATCGGGTGGAACTGCTCCAGTTCCCGCAGCAGCGCCTTGGCCATCGGGCGGTGCACGCGGCCATGGAAGTCGATGCCGATCCCCACGTCCGGGCCGACCGCATCACGCGCTTCGGCGACACGCGCCACGGCGTCATCGATCTTCTTGTGGGAATCGACGATCTGCATCTCCGGCGTGCCGTTCATCTTGAAGGCCGTGAAGCCCTGGTCGACCAGCGCTTTGGCACCTGCGCCGACATCTGATGGGCGATCGCCGCCCGTCCAGGCGTACATCCGCATCTTGTCGCGCACCGGGCCGCCGAGCAGCTGATGCACGGGCACTCCCAGATCACGGCCCTTCAGGTCCCACAGGGCCTGGTCGATGCCGGCGATCGCGGACATCAGGATAGGGCCGCCGCGATAGAACCCTGCGCGGTACATGACGTTCCACAGGTGCTCGATGTTGCGTGGGTCCTGGCCGACCAGATAATCCGACAGCTCGTGGACCGCGGCTTCCACCGTGGCGGCACGCCCTTCGATGACCGGTTCCCCCCAGCCATAGCAGCCCTCATCGGTCTCGATCTTGAGGAACAACCAGCGTGGCGGAACTTGCCAGGTCTTGAGTCGAGTGATTTTCATGTCGAGATTCCTTGGGATGACGCTCGTGTCGAGCTTGGAAAGCATTGAAGAAGGAAAAGTCGTGGGTCAGAAGCGCGGCGTCTCGAGGCGCGGGTGATCAAGGCCGAATCCGAGATCGCGCGCAGCCGTTTCCAGCACGCGCTCGGCACAGGTACGCGCCATGTCCGGTTGACGCAGGCGGATGGCTTCCATCACGGCGCGATGTCGCTCGAGACTGGCACGGTGATGGGCCTGGTCGTGCTGTTGAGCCGCCTGCTGGGAGGACTCGATCAACTGGCTGATGGAAGAGCGCAGCAAGCTACCCAGCTGGGCCCACACCAGGTTGTGGGTGGCGCGGTAGATGGCCTCGTGGAACGCCACGTCAAATTCGCTGTGAGCTGCCTGCTGCTCGTCATTGGCGGTCGCGACCATTCCCTCGAAGGCGCGCTCCAGCCTTGCGAGGTCCTGGGCGTTGGCCTTGGTCGCCGCCAGGGCGCTGACATAGGGCTCGACGGACAGCCGGAAGGCGTAGATCTCACGCATCAGGGCAGGGTTGATGCCTTCCAGTCCGCTGATCCAGTCGCTCATCAGTGGATCCAGCAGTTGCCATTCGCTCATCGGCCGCACCAGGGTGCCACGGCCGGCAGTGCGCTCCAGCAACCCGGCCCCCACCAGCTGGGCCAGTGCATTGCGCAGCCGGTTACGGCTGGCATCGAAGCGCTTGCAGAGGTCCATTTCACGCGGGAAGTTGTCGTCTGGCTCGAACTTGCCGGCCAGAATTTCACGCGCCAGGCAGGCAGCGATGGCTTCCATGCTGGCTACGGGCTGTCTGGAGCCCGTCATGGCCGGCGACAGTGAATCTTTCTGGCGAGAGGAATCCTGATCCGGCGCTGTATCGCTGGAAGTCTCAGAGAGTGGGTCTGGGCGAGAGATGGTCACGCGAGGCCTCGTGGCTGACGTAGTGCGCAGGGCAAGCTACGGTAAATGTCTGAATGAACCTTAATAAATGTCAGACATTTGAACAAGCCTCAACGAATGCAACTTTGGTCGTTGCCGGCAGGCCAGGTCGCCTTGAGAGGTGGGGAGAGGGTATGGCGAGACTTCGGGCAGGCCGCTGGGATCGGTCGACTCCCCTCAGACCTTGCCATCAATCATCAGTCATCAGCGATCAGCTGATCGATGTGATGTCGCCAGTCCTTGAGTGACTCATCACCGGACAGAAGTCTCTGTCGGGTGACGAGTTCCGCGTCTGTCTCGAAGGTCCTGAGTACATTCCTCAATTGCTGCTGAGTGGCTGGAGTCAGCACGGGAACGTTCGAGGCTTCCTCGGTCTCGTCTTCCAGGACCACGAAGTGGCCAGGGGCCAGATGGAACACCTTGAGCGGGTACAAACAGGCATTCAGATGGGGACCGAATTGCCGGTCCGTAGTGAGAGGGGACTGCGTCCCGACGAGCTGGAGATGGTGAAGCGTTATCCCCTGCACAGTGACATGCCCTTCATGCAGCAAGCCTGCCAGCAAGATCTCCAGCAAGGCACGGTTGAAGCAACCGGTCGTCTGGTCACGCCACTGATCCGCATGGCGCTCGATCTGACGCGGGCCGGGAATCGCGCTGCGTGGCTCGGCCCTGGGGAGCGGCTTGCGGGTCAACACCCTGCGTGCCGCCTGAAGGATGTCCGGCGCAAAGGGTTGGTAGGCGCAATGCTCGATTTCACTGATGGCCTCCGCCTGAGTCAGGCCCGAGTATCTCACCAGCTCCAGGACCTGGACGACCAGCGCCAGGATCGCGGGACTGGCAGACCGCGAAAGCAAGGCCGCCTCCGAGTCCGTCTGGCGGTAAGGCATGTAGTGCTGGCTTTCACTCAGCAGGCTGGCCTCCAGAGGCGCATTGAGCGCTTCTCTCAACACTCGGCTGCCGATATCCGCCTGTTGACGCAACAACTGTTGTTGATCGAACTGAAGCTGCGCCATCGGCTTGAGCAGCGTGTCGGGAAGTGTCAGTCGGCCCATGTCATGGAGCATGGCCGTGCGCTCCAGTGCGCTGATCTGCGCCTCTTCAAGCCCCAGCTCTCTGGCGATGGCCGTCACGTATTCGGCGACGATGAGGTCATTGCCTTCACGCTGGGGGCAGCGTTCATTGCGAATCATCTGCAGGGTATTGATCAGCCTGTCCTCACCGCGCTGCTCAAGCTCGTTTTCCAGACGCCCCATGCGTTGGCGCATCTGACGCTGACGGGTGCGGGATTGCCGGAAGAGGGCATGACCGATGGCCAGGAACAGCAGCAGGCAGGCACCGAGGGTCAGCAGGAGATGCCAGCGCTCCAGACGGCTTTTCTCCTGCATGATGTCCGCGTGGGCTGTCAGGGCCGCATTGTTGATGTCGCCCATGTAGACCCCACTGGCCACGATCCATTGGAAGGGCGGATACAGCGCGGCATAGGTCGTCTTGTCTTCTTCAGGCCCCCCACGGGAGCGGGGGAAGCGGTAATCGAAGAAGATGCCACTTCCCTGCAGGACACCCTCGAGTTCGGTCTTGTAAGGCTGGCGTCCACTGCTGTCCCGATGCTCGGTGGAGAGCAGCGTGCCTTCGGTGCCGGGCAAGAGCGGGTGAATCAGGCGACGGGCGTAGCCGGGGCCGCCCGTCGGATCCAGAATTTCATTGATCCAGACATAGCGACTCTCTCCCTTGTCCAGGCTGGCATGCAGGGATTGACGAAGTTCGTTGGCGACCAGGAATGCCACCATCTGCGGGTCGATATGAATCAGGGTCCAGATGGTCGAGGCGGTGTTGCGAGGGCGTCGAACCTCACCATCCTTGCCCAGGCCCTGCTGGCTCGGGATGGCGAAGATCAGGCCTGCGTCCGTACCACGCAGGAAGTGAGGAATGTCATTGCTCGTGTGCAGGCGCAGATTGAGTTCGGTGGACCACCAATCCGGATAGAGATTGCTCGGCAATTGAACGATATCGATCCAATCCGGGTTGATGCGAAGATCAGGGAACTGACGCAGGAGCTCGGTACTGATATAGGACCGATCTCGACCGGTAAGGTGGGTGATTCCCAGGAAGGGGGCCCGCATCGTCGTCATCATCAGTCGCTGCAGACGATGTTCGTAATCTCGATGCCGTGAGGCAATCACGCCGAGCGTCTGCTCGACCAGCAGGCTTGCCTGCAGACGCCTCTCGCTCGTGATGAGGTCACGCGTGGAGGCCGCATGCAGCGCTTCCATCTCGCGACTGTCTCTTTCGAGAATGATCAACACCAAACCTAGCACCACGCCTGAGAGCGCTACCAGCCCCAACCAGTGCCGAATCGAAAGACCGGCGAATTCTCGCGTGGCGTCAAGGAAAGACCGCCCTGGTGGTGTGTTGTCTGAGGAAAGATCATTATCCTTGATCATCAGATACATCATCCGTGTATTTTTCGTACACTGAGGATACACCACAACGACAAAGCGTTCGTTGCTTGTCGATCACGCACCGAGCGTCTGGTCAACGCCATGCCCAACATGGGGAGATTGCCTGGGAATTGCCGTCTCAAGGTGGCGGGTCTGCGTCCCTTGCGTGCTTGCTAGCATGGTGGGAAATGGGCATGATGACAGGCGCTTTCTTCATGGCTTTCAAGAAGATATCACTTCCCTGGCGGCTTTTTTCCCAAGGGGTTGCCTCCTGGTTCCGTTACTCCCCCATGTTGCCGATATGACATTGCAGAAGCCTTGGGCATAGTGTGATATTTTGCTGTCTTGAATGTTTCAGCCTCTCTTCTTGTTGTCGACAAGATCAATAGTGGAAACCATGCATGAACCGACATGATGAAAAGGTCATCGCAAGCGCCCGCAAGCAGCGTGCCTTGTTTGATGAACTTGAAAAGGCATTGGCTGAAGAGTTGAATGCGCTGGATCGTCCCTCGACTCCCCCCGCCACGTCAGAAAGCAGCCCCCAGGCAACGGACCCGGCTGAAGCGCGTGAGGCTGAATTCAATGCGCGTCTGGAGAGCCTGATCGCGGAATTCGGGCTGGATCGTGAAACGGCACATGCCTGGCTGTGCGATCTCAGTGAGTTCCAGACACGGACGGATTGATGTCAACCATGGTCCTTGCCTGAATCGTCACATTCCATCCTCACGGCGCCAGTCTCCTTGCCATCGCCAGAGGCACCCTTTCGCTGTGCATTTCTGGCGTGATCTCTCCCCCGGCACATTGCGTGGAGACTGGGGGAGGCTCCTGTCATGCGAGTCAGATCTCTTCCCAGATGGCATCCTGCAATTCTTCATTCAATGTCTGTAGTCGCTTCATGCGAGTCAGCGCATGCTCGGTGACATCCCCGGCGAGTTTGCCAAGCAATTCAGGCGAGGTCCGAGCCTCCTGCCAGTCACCTGCCAATAGCGCCTGAGTCATCTCAAGCCCCTTAAGTTGACAGAGCTGAATGAAGGCCAGTTCCTGCTGATAGGCCTGCAACCCCAGCGACCAGAAGACCTGCTGGCATCGCATCCAGGGGGCGAGAGGGTGCACGAGATCATCAGGACGGTTCATCCAGGACAGCGGATGGGCCGTCAAGGGTTTGAAAGGCAGAGATGGCACGACGGAAAGTTCCATGAGGATAGCTCCTTCAGCGGCTGGATAATGCACTGGAAGCTGCTGTCTTGTGTCCCGTCCGTGTCATGATTCACTGGTATTCGAGCAGATTCTGGCCAATAGTGAATTCAGGTCCGCATGTGACGCGAAAGGCAGCATCACCTCATCGTAGTTCTCCGCAGGGGTTGCCGCCACGCCTTGCAGCGTTGTTCCACCACCATATTGATATGCGTCATTCTGGGAGGTGCTCATGATCAACGAAGTCAAATCCGTGCTTGCTGCATTCATCGGCGTTCAGAAGGAAGCCAACCGCAAACGTGACTTCGAGCATGGTCATGCGCTGGACTTTCTGGTGGTAGGACTGGTGATGGCTGCCCTGTTGGTAGGGGGCATGGCGTTGCTGGCCACGGTGATGGCGGCGTGACCTGTCGATAGGCATCGATACCATGATAGAGACCGATACCACGACAAGGTCTGCAACGAAAGAGGTGACCTGAAACGAAAAGGCCCCGTGAACTGGTGTCATCCAGCTCACGGGGCCTTTCATTGGCTAGCCGTCAGGGTTACCAGCGACGAGAGAACAGCGGACTCGTCTGATCGATACCTGTCTGGTAACTCACGCTGAAGATGGACAGCGCGTACAAGGCATCTTCCACATACTGGTCCGAGCGCAGCTGGAAGGCGTCGATGCCACAGCGGCTCATATAATGCAGCTGATCGACCAGCACATCGCCAATGGCACGAATTTCGCCCTGGAAGCCATACCGCTCTCGCATCAGGCGGGCGAGGGTATAGCCACGCCCATCATTGAAGTTGGGGAAATCGACTGCCAGCAGCGGTGCAGTGGCAAGTGCTTCTCCCAGCTCCGGTGTCAGCTCGGTATCGCTGGCAAGCCAGGGGCCAAGCTGGTCAGACCCTTCACCTGCGTCCACCAGCGCCTGCCAGTGTGCCAGAGGCAGCAGGGCAGGTTGCTGGTAGCTGGGCAGGTTACCGTCTTCATCAAGGCGCACGACCTGCCAAGCGTCCTCGGGGACCAGCTGGTTCTGACGGATGACTCCGCCTTGACGCTGATCAGTCAATTCACGTGCTGACGTCATTTCCGCTGTCACCTCAGGCATAGACCCGCTCCTTGAACGGCTTCATGCCGATGCGGTGGTAAGTATCGACGAAGACCTCATCTTCCAGTCGCTGCTCGACATATACCTGCAACACCTTGTCGATGACGTTCGGCATGTCCTCGGCATTGAATGACGGGCCGAGAATCTTGCCGATGGTCGCATTGTCATCACTGCGGCCGCCAAGCGAGACTTGATAGAACTCCTGGCCTTTCTTGTCGACACCGAGAATGCCGATGTTGCCGACGTGGTGGTGGCCGCAGGCGTTCATGCAACCGGAGATGTTCAGATCCAGCGGGCCGAGGTCATACAGGAAATCGAGGTCTTCAAAGCGATCCTGCAGTGCCTGGGCGATCGGGATCGACTTGGCATTGGCCAGTGAGCAGAAGTCACCGCCAGGGCAGCAGATCATGTCGGCCAGGGTGCCAACGGTCGGATTGGCCATGCCCAGCGCGTCCAGCGCCTTCCAGAGATTCTCGAGCTGATCGACCGGCACATCTGACAGCACCAGGTTCTGCTCGTGCGTCACACGCAGTTCACCGAAACCGTACTCTTCCGCGAGGTCGGCCACGGCGTCCATCTGATCAGCGGTGACATCGCCCGGCGCGAGTTCACGGCGCTTTAGTGACAAGGTCACGGCCTTGTAACCCGGGACCTTGTGGCCGACGACATTGTTGGTCACGAAACGGGCAAAGGCCCGGTTCTCGCTGCGCAGTGTCTCGTAGGCCGCAATCGCGTCCTCGCCGACGGCACGACGCGCCGGTTCCGGGAAGTACTCGGTCGCCTTGGCAACCGCCGAGTCTGTCAGTGTCTCGGGGCCATCCTTCAGGTGTGCCCATTCTTCCTCGACACGGCGGCGGAACTCCTCGATGCCCAATGCCTTGACCAGGATCTTGATGCGCGCCTTGTACTTGTTGTCACGACGGCCCCACTGGTTGTAGACGCGGACGATGGCGTCAAGATAGGTCAGCAGGTGCTGCCAATCGAGATCTTCCCGCACGACATCTCCGACCATCGGGGTACGACCGAGGCCGCCACCTGCCAGCACGGTCGCCTTGACGCGACCATCCTCGCCACGTGTCAGGCGCAGGCCGATATCGTGGACCTGGATCGCGGCACGGTCCGCGCTGGCGCCGGTGACGGCAATCTTGAACTTGCGCGGCAGATAGGCGAACTCCGGGTGCAGGGTGGACCACTGACGAATCAGCTCACACCAGGGACGCGGATCCACCGTCTCGTCTTGCGCGATACCGGCGAACTGATCCGTGGTGGTATTGCGGATGCAGTTGCCGCTGGTCTGGATCGCATGCATCTCGACCTGGGCCAGCTCGGCGAGGATCGCCGGGACATCTTCAAGCTTCGGCCAGTTGAGCTGAAGATTCTGACGCGTGGTGAAGTGACCATAGGCACGGTCATAGCGACGGCTGATGGCAGCCAGTGAGCGCAGCTGTGCAGCGCTCAGCATGCCGTAGGGAATGGCGATACGCAGCATCGGTGCGTGACGCTGAATGTAGAGACCGTTCTGCAGGCGCAGGGGACGAAATTCTTCCTCACCCAGGCGGCCGGCCAGATAGCGGTCCATCTGGTCCTTGAACTGAGCTACCCGCTCGTCGACCAGGGTCTGGTCGTAAGTGTCATACCGATACATGTCAGGGGTGTCCTGCGGTCGGGCATCAGGTGGGCGACCACTGATGCGAGTCTTGTTGATGCTGCGGTCACCTTACTCCCTATCTTTTATTCTTTAAAAGAATAAATAATCATACTTTTCGATGATAGGGTTATGAAGAAGATGCCATGAGTGTGCCTACGGCAAGAACGAAAGAAAAGGCCAGAGGCTGCAATATGCGCGTCTGGCCCTGGATGACATCATGTTGCTGCCGTCAATCCTCGTCACGGCCCGTGCCTATCTGGCGGTCGCGGTTCTGATCGTCGGGTGTCGCCGCCCGAAGAAGACACATGCGGGTTTCACTTGACGAAGAATACCGGGCATTGAAGGCCTGCAGGGGCATCGGACGCGCGAAGTGATACCCCTGGAAGGCGCGCACTCCCATGGCCCTGAAGATCTCTGCCTGACCCCGTGCCTCGATTCCCTCCACGACGACCTGCATGCCAAGCGAATGCCCCATGTCGACGATGATGCGTGCAAGCTCCCTGTCTCGTCGGCTTGTCTGTACGTTCATCACGAACGAGCGGTCGATCTTCAAGGTGCCGAAGGGCAGGTTGTGAAGATAGGAAAGGCATGAAAAGCCAGTACCGAAGTCATCCAATGACAGATTCACGCCCAGCTTGCGAATCGCCTCCAGCTGAAAGCGCAGGCTGTCCTCATTGTCGAGCATCAGATTTTCGGTCACTTCGATGATCAGCTGTCGAGGACGTATCGGATGGCGTTCGATCAATGATTCGAGCTTGTGCAGCAGGCCCTGATCCCTGAACTGCATGACAGAGGCATTGACGGACAGGTAACGAGTCTCGATACCTTGCTTTTGCCATTCACTCAAGATGACGGCCGCTTCTTCCAGTACCCAGTTTCCGATATCGATGATCTGCCCCGTCTTCTCCGCTGCCGCAATGAATTCATCGGGCGCAATCAAGCCAAGGTCTGGGTGATGGATACGCACCAGTGCCTCCGCCCCCAGCAATGTTGGAGCATCGAGATCAGGACTTTGCGCCTGGAAGATGGGCTGCAGGTAAAGGCAGAGCCAACCTCTGGTCAGGGCCTCGCGAATCAGACGCTCCTTGAGAAACAGTGGCTCACCGTCCTCCAGAGCGCTGTCGCGTACACAGAGTCGGTACTGGTTGCCTCCCTTGTGCTTGATATCCATGACAGTGCGCTCGAGCAGGCGCATCAGACGACTGGGTGTCTCATCATCCTGGCGAACTTCAAGCCCTGCCTTGCTCAGGCTGAGATTGATGGGCTCCCCCGCCTTGAGAAGCGGCGTCGAGAAGGCCAGTTCAATCCGACGCGCCAGGGCGCGCAATTCGCTTGTGTCACAGGTCATGACGAATTCATCTCCGCCGGAGCGACCCATCCAGGCTGGAGTGCAACTCTTCAGACGTTCTCCTGCTTCCTTGAGCAGGATGTCGCCGTCGACAGGGCCGAGGTGGTGATTGATGCTGTGAAAACGATCGATGTTGACCAGCAGCAGTCCGAAGGGAGCCCCGCCATTGATAAGTGTCTGAAGGTGTGAGTTCAGGGCCAGACGATTCGGCAGCTGTGTCAGCGGGTCGATCAGCTCATGCTCCAGCAATCGCTTCTGGGTCCGCTTCAATTCGGTAACGTCCGACAACAGCATCATGGTGCCGCGTTCGCTGTCATTGGTAGCCGACGGGATGACCACCTGTACCTGCCGGTCCTCTTCGTAGAGGCATTTGAGGGTCATCACCTGGTTCTCGCACGCGTCCCCCTTGCGAAGCGCCGAGCTGATGCGATCGATACAATGAGCATTCTGGCCGATGATCAAGGTATCGAAGGGCGATCCCACCAGTTGCTCTCGCTTCCACCCCGTTACCTCGAGCATCCTCTGGCTGACATCCAGCACTGTACCGTGAGCATCAATCACCAGGAGCAGTGCAGGGGTGTCGCGATAGAAATGCTGATAGCGCTCTTCGTTGTCACGCAGCGCCTCCATCATGATGAAGATGCGCTCGCCCAGGCTATTCAGCTGTGCAATGACCTTGTTGATCTCTCTTGAGCGCGTGAGCGGAATCCTGCGAAATGCCGTCTGCGGATTCTCCAGCTGACGCATGCTGGCGATCGCCCGGTTGAGAGGGACCATCACGTAGCGTTTCAATTGCCAGGAAACGATCAGCAGAACGCAGATGATGATCGAGAGTGCGATGACGAACAGCAGCGCTCCTCCCTGGTATTGCTTGGCAAGCAAGGGAGCATTGGTGCTTTCCATCTCCAGTCGCCCCACGACCTGCGTCACGAGAGAATTGCGATAGACCAGCTCCTGGGAATGTATCATCGGGTCCAGGGCGTCGCCCGCCTTGGTGATCTCCTCGACGAGAGTGCCCTCATGGTTGTAGTAGCGCACTGCATGCACGCTGGGGTGACTGCTCAGCGTTTCCAGATAGGCGTGAATGACATCGTCATCGAAGTTCCAGATCGCACTTGGCAGGGACAGAACCGTGATGTTCATCATCTCTTGATGATCTTCGTGCATGTGCTCGATGGTTTCACTTGAATACAGTGAATAACCCACGACGCCGCTGACTGCACAGATCAACAGGATGAGCGGCGCCAGCACGCGCAATATCCGCCAGCGCAGGGGCGAGGCATCGTGGCCCTCATGACCCTCATACGCCTCTGTCGTGTCGTGAGGCCTGTCCTGTGTCTCGTCATTGCGCATGGCGGCGTGCTCCCTGATGGGCGGCCGTCAGTGCATTCGGTGCTGCAACGCTGGACGATGAAGTGGCATGAGCGGGCATCGGAAGGAAGGGAGAGGCATTAGGGGGAAGTGTCGCGACCTCATTGATCAGATGATCCATCGGTTGCAGGGCAAGGACTTCCAGAGGAATCCTGTCCAGAAAGGCCTCCGGGTCCCCAGCCAGCGCGATCCCCATGGTGTAATAGCGAGTGCCGATATCACGTGCCTGGAGGCTTCCTTGTTGTACCGCGGCGAGCAGGACCAGTGACCAGGCGGTCGCCAGGGCGCCCCCGCCAGCACTGACCTCCATCTCTCCTGAGCGCAGGTGATCGATTCCGGCACGGGTCCATCCCATGCCAGCCACGACGACATCCTTGCCCGAGCGAAGCCCATTGTGCTTGAGGGCATCAATGGCCGCGATGCCCATCAGGTCATTGGCCGCCCATATCATGCGAAGGGGGCGGGCGTCTGTTTGATGTCTCAAGTAGCTTTCGACCTTTCGGTAGGCATCCTCATAACTCCAGTTGGCCTGAAATATCCGATCCAGGGACAGATGGGGGGGCTCTGAGAAGCGCGTCCTGTACACCGCGCACCCGGAGTCGTGTCGCCTCATCATGCAGCCCTCCGACAAGAGCGATGCCTCGACCATCCGACTTGCCATGCAAGACGTCATGGCGATTGATGAGCGCCACCATGCTGTCGTGCCCCCCTTGCTGATGATCAGGCGAAACGCTGCCCAGCCAGTAGGGATATCGGCCAAGTGGCTTGCCCAACGCTCTGGCCTGGCGGGGGGTCAGGCTATTGACGATGATGATCATGGGCACGCGCACGGCATGGCTGATCTCGATCAATGGAACCGCCAGTCCATGGTTGTTGGTGGTGATCAATAGATCCGGAGGGCTCTCTCGGTTCAATACCTGCTTTCCCAGTCGAATGAATTCGTCGGTGTTGCGTCTGGCACTGAAGACTTCCAGATGCATCCCCAGGGATTCAGCGGTCGTCGAGGCAGCGATGATCGCCTGGGCCCAGAACGTTTCCGTGGAATATCCGGGGTTCAGAAACACGACCTGCTTGATGGGACGCAAGCTCTCGGCCTGAGTCATCGTTGAGATGGACATCAATGCCAACAGGGCAAGGGCACGGCACATCCTCGAACATCGTGAAGCCAGTGAAGGTCGCGTCAATCTCATGATGACTCCATTATCGCGTGTGACAGGCTGTCAGGAAGCAAGTCGATCCCCGCGGCTGGCGAGCTGAAGGGGAGAGGGCTGCCTGGCGACGGGTGATCTGACGTGTTCCTCTCCCGGGGCCGCACCATGATCTGCTCGATCAGTCCTGTCGTTCGAGTGGCGCAGGCGAGTCTTTCATCTGCTCCAACACTGCCATCGGATCAAACGCGTAGTCGTCTTCCATTGTCTGCAATCTGAAGCGCGTGAAGTCCACCGTTTCCCAGTCCGGCTGGATCAGCAACGGGCCGTAGATATCGACATTTCCCTGATGGATGGGGCTCATCGGGAAGTGCACGGTTCTGGGGGCCCAGTGGGTGTCATCAGCGTGGTCTCTCAACATCACCATCGCCCAGGCTCCCGCCATGAAATGCCCGCCATCTGACATCACCATGCGCTTGTCCATCACCATGGCGATGCCCTCGGGCGACCAGTTGAGACCCGCGATCAGCACATCCTTGCCCGGCTGCATGCCACTGGCTTCAACCGCTCGGACGGCACCTTCCGCCATGGCGTCGTTTGCCGCCCAGATGAGGGTATTGTGCAATCCCGAGCGTTCGGCCCATTGGAGATAGTGATGCGTGAGCCGCTCAGCATCCGGAAGGTTCCAGCGTGCCTCGAGAATGCGCGTCATCTTGACGGCATCATGCTCAGCAAAGCCATTCAGCATCCCGGCATTGCGAGCGATGGAGGCTGGCGTTCTGGTATCGCCGATCAAGGCGAGCCCGTGGCGCGTTTCACCGGGCGGATAGATACGCGCCGCGTCAATCAATTCGCTGGCCATCCTTCTCCCGGCACCATGGTTGTCGGGAATGACGCTGGCGATCCAGGAGGGGTGGACACTGCCCGGGACGCCGTGAGTTGTCTGCTCCTCCGGGGTCAAGCCGTTCAACAGCATCACGACATGTGATGAGCCGCCATCTGCCAGAGGCAGGAGGTCGGAAGCGGCCTGCTCCTCATTGACCAGCACGAGATAGTCCGGGGGTGTTGCACGCGCCAGGGCCGCACTTGCCAATCGTTTCATGAGGATGGGATTTCGCTCGGCATATACGACTTCCAGCGAGACATTCAGGTCTCGAGCTGCTGCCTGCATCGTCGCCGTGACCATGTTCCAGAATCGCTCCCCAGGCAGCCCCGGATTGACGAAGACGGCGGTCAGATTTCGCCCGGGCGCAAGGGACGCCGCCGTGGGGGGCATCTCGTCGGCCACCCTGGTCATTCTCGAGTGACTGCTGGCCGAGGCAACATCAAGGACTGGTGGGAGGGGGGCTGAGGCAGCGGCAATCGGGGGGCTGAATGCCATGACGCAAGCGACGGGAATCCATCGCCGCGCACTCTTGATCCAACCTCCTGATGTAGCCGTGATCGACATGTCGGCACCCGATGACAAGGATTTACAGTATGACCAACATACTCCAGACCACAGCATGTCATACGCCTCAACAACCGTGTGCTATCACCCGATTTCAACGCTTCGGTCCTCCAGACCGATTCAGAGGCAATGCCAGATGAAAGGGAATCCACGTGGCGGTGATGCCCCCGTGGCGATCTCGAGGTCGACAGGACAAGGCCACCACGGCCCTTTGATGAAGGAAGAGGGCGAGACTCAGAGCCGCAGCAACTGCCACTCTCTGCGTTGCCAGATGGCACTGAAGACAAGAGAGTTGAAGATTCGATACCCGAGCTGAGTGCACCAGATGGCCAGCAATCCACCCTCCAGATGCACCCCGAACCACCAGGCGAGCGGGAGGAAGAGCAGCCATTGGATGGCCAGGGTGGCGGTCATGACCGTGCGATTGGCACCAGCCCCGAGCAACGCCTGAGCCAGCACGATGGCCGCGCAGTCCATGATGATCATCACGGCGGTCAGCTGTAACGGGAGCTTGCCCAGCGCGATCAACTCCGGGCGATGCAGGAAGAGGCCCAGCACGCTTTCCGGTGCCGCCCAGAGCGGCAATCCCAGCAGCATGAGGCAAGGCAGGGCGATGCGCACCGTATCCCATCCCCAACGATGGGCATCTTCATGGTGATCGCGCCCCAACGCCTGACCCACCAGACTCATGGCCGCCAGCCCCAGACCGACTCCTGGCAGAATGAGCAGCAGGGAGAGATTGACCAGCACATGACCCACCGCCACGCTGGCCGCGTCGATCCTGCCCAGAATCCAGAACAACACGGCATAGCCCGCCGCAAACCACAGCTGTTGGAAGGAATGGGGCACCGCTAGCTTGAGCAGCGTCAGGTAGTGTCTCAGTGGCGGCCAGGCATGCAGTACGCCATGTTGTCTGCGCTCTCCCAGGGTCGCCTGCACCCACAGGCCCAATGCCACGAAGAGGGACAGTGTCGTACCGGCACCTGCACCATCGGCACCCATTCTGGGGGCGCCATAGAGTCCATGGATCAAGATGATGCTCAACACCACATTGATCAGCTGGGTGATCAACATGATGCGCAGATAGATACCGGTGCGCTGAAGTCCATTCCAGAATCCGCGGAAGCAGAATGCCATGGCGACAGGCACGATGCCGGCGACGCGCCATTGGAAGTAGGAGGTGGCCGTTGCGTGGACCTCAGGCTGATCATTGATCAGACGAAGCAAGGTGTCTGCCCAGTGATGGCAGGCCAACATCACGGGAATGCCCACCGACAATGCCAATATCAGTCCGGCATTCAGCCCTTCGCCGCAACGTTCGGGGGCAGATTCTCCCAGCCGTCGAGAGGTCTGGGCCTGCACGGCGGATGACAGCCCGAAGATCAAGGCCGTGACCATGAACATGGCATAGCCCCCGACCCCGACTCCCGCCAGCGCCGTCTCACCAAGCTGTCCTACCAGGGCGGCATCGATCAGATTGAGAAGGCTCTGCGACAGCATGCCACCGATGATGGGCAGTGCCAGCTTCAGAATTCTCAGGCTGCGTTGGCGTTCAGGCAACATCACGCACGCCCCATCGCCGGTGAATACCGCCGCCGGCAATCTCCAGGGTCACCTTCAGACGATGCCGCCGCGCAGGGCAGGACAGACGGGATGGATGCGCAGAACAGGGACACAGACGGCTCGCAGGTCAGAGGGCAGGGAAGGACAAAGGAAGCCATTATAGCGTGAGGTGTCACAGGCAGCATCCGGTGCATGACGCTGACCGAGACTCTGCTGAGTCAACCAGCCCCACGCAAAAGGGCACCTGCGCTGGCAGGTGCCCTTTGCATGATTGTGCGAGATACGCTTGGCGGCTTGGCAAGTCTTCGTACGACCTGATCTAGCTGGCGTTGTCCGGATCGTAGCTCAGTACCGGTGACAACCAGCGCTCCATTTCGGCGAGTGGCATGCGCTTGCGCTCCGCCAATGACAGCACCTGGTCCCGGGTGATCTTGCCGGTGGAGAAGTACTTCGACTCAGGATGGGCGAAGTACCAGCCGGAAACGGCGGCGGCAGGCCACATGGCGAAGCTCTCGGTCAGCACCATGCCGGCATGCGTCTCCGGTTCGAGCATGCGGAACAGCGTGGCCTTCTCGGTGTGGTCCGGACAGGCCGGGTAGCCGGGCGCCGGACGTATGCCCCGATACCGCTCGGCGATCAGTGCCTCGTTGTCCAGCACTTCTTCGGCGTCATATCCCCAGAACTCCTTGCGGACACGTTCGTGCAGGCGCTCGGCAAAGGCTTCGGCGAGACGATCCGCCAACGCCTTGACCATGATGGCGTTGTAGTCATCGCCAGCCTCCTCGTACTGTCTGGCCAATTCATCCGCCCCATGCCCGGTGGTGACGGCGAAGCCACCGATCCAGTCCGGCTTGCCACTGTCTCGGGGAGCGATGAAATCGGCGAGGCTGTGACAGACGCCGTCGCGGTTCTTGGTCATCTGCTGACGGATGTGGTGGAGGTGCTCGATGACGTGAGTACGCGACTCATCGGCATAGACCTCCAGGGTATCGTCGTCGACACAGTTGGCTGGCCAGAAACCGATGACCCCACGTGCGGTCAGCACCTTCTCATCGATCAACTTGCGCAGCATTTCTCTGGCATCGGCGAACAGGGCACGCGCGGCGTCTCCGACCACCTCATCCTGCAGGATCTTCGGATACTTGCCTGACAGCTGCCAGCTCATGAAGAAGGGCGTCCAGTCGATACGCTCGACCAGTTCGTTGAGATCATACCCATCGAAGACCTTGAGGCCCGTGAAACTTGGCGCCGGCGGCGTGTAATTCTCCCAGTCAGGCTGGAAGCGGCGCTTGCGCGCCTGGGCATAGTCAAGGTCCGCAGCCTTCGGGCGTCGTTTGGCATTGCGCTCACGCACCACGGCATACTCGCTGCGCACCTGATCGACGAAGTCGGGCTTGAGCTCGGGTGACAGCAGACGAGACGCCACGCCCACGGCGCGCGACGCATCGGTGACATAGATGACCGGATGCTCGTACTGTGGCTCGATCTTGACCGCTGTGTGCGCCTTGGAGGTGGTGGCGCCCCCGATCAGCAACGGCAACTGCATGCCCCGACGCTGCATTTCCCTGGCGACGCTGACCATCTCGTCCAGTGATGGCGTGATCAGGCCCGAAAGCCCGATGATATCGGCCTTCTCGTCGATGGCGGTCTGCAGGATCTTTTCGGCGGGTACCATCACGCCCAGATCGATCACCTCATAGTTGTTGCACTGAAGCACCACGCCGACGATGTTCTTCCCGATGTCGTGGACATCGCCCTTGACGGTGGCCATGACGATCTTGCCCTTGGCCTGGGTCTCGCCGCTCTTCTCGGCCTCGATGAAGGGGATCAGGTGGGCGACCGCCTGCTTCATGACGCGCGCCGACTTCACCACCTGGGGCAGGAACATCTTGCCCGCACCGAACAGGTCACCGACGACATTCATGCCATCCATCAAGGGGCCTTCAATGACCTCGATGGGGCGCGCCGCCTGGACCCGCGCCTCTTCGGTATCTTCCTCGATATGCGTGGTGATGCCCTTGACCAGCGCGTGCTCGATACGCTTGTTGATTGGCCAGCTGCGCCACTCGAGATCTTCCTTCTTCTCGCCAGTACTGCCATCACCCTTGTACTTGTCGGCAATGTCGAGCAGACGCTCGGTACTGTCATCACGACGATTGAGCACCACATCCTCGACGGCCTCACGCAACTCATCGGGTAGATCATCGTAGAGCGCCAACTGGCCGGCGTTGACGATGCCCATGCTCAAACCCGCCTGGATGGCGTGATAGAGGAATACCGAGTGGATCGCTTCACGCACCGGGTTGTTGCCGCGAAACGAGAAGGACACGTTGGAGACACCACCGGAGATCATCGCATGCGGCAGGTTGGCATGGATCCAGCGCGTGGCCTCGATGAAATCGACACCGTAGTTGTTGTGCTCCTCGATGCCGGTGGCTACGGCAAAGATGTTGGGGTCAAAGATGATGTCCTCGGCCGGGAAGCCGATATCTTCGACCAGCAATCGATAGGCGCGCTCGCAGATCTCGATCTTGCGCTCATAGGTGTCGGCCTGTCCGACATCATCGAATGCCATGACCACCACGGCCGCGCCATGGCGTCGACAGATCTGCGCCTGGTGACGGAAGCTTTCCTCGCCTTCCTTGAGCGAGATGGAATTGACCACCGCCTTGCCCTGGATGCACTTGAGCCCCGCCTCGATGATGTCCCACTTGGAGGAGTCGACCATGATCGGCACCCGCGAGATATCCGGCTCCGAGGCGATCAGATTCAGGAAGCGCACCATGGCCTCCTGTGACTCCAGCATGCCTTCATCCATGTTGACGTCGATGACCTGCGCGCCGTTCTCGACCTGCTCGAGAGCGACTTCCAACGCGGTGGTGTAATCCTCTTCCTTGATCAGGCGACGGAAGCGCGCGGAGCCGGTGACGTTGGTACGCTCACCGACATTGACGAACAACGAGTCCGGCTGGATGTTGAAGGGCTCAAGCCCCGACAGGCGGCAAGCTCTGGCGATCTCGGGCACCTTGCGGGGCGCGCATTGATCCACCACACCCTTGATCGCGCGGATATGTTCCGGCGTGGAACCACAGCAGCCACCGATGATGTTGAGCAGACCCTCCGCGGCGAAGGTCCGGATGATCTCGGCCATCTCGTCCGGGGTCTGGTCGTACTCGCCGAATTCATTGGGCAGGCCCGCGTTGGGATGTGCAGACACGAAGGTATCGGCCTTCTCGGACAGCTCACGCAGATAGGGGCGCAGTTCTTCGGCGCCGAGAGCACAGTTTAGGCCGATGCTCAGCGGGCGAGCGTGGCGTACCGAGTTCCAGAAGGCTGCGGTGGTCTGGCCGGACAGCGTGCGTCCCGAGGCATCGGTGATGGTGCCGGAGATCATCACCGGCAGGCGCGGGTGACCCTCGTCGAACAGCTCCTCTAGGGCGTAGATCGCCGCCTTGGCATTGAGCGTGTCGAAGATGGTCTCGATCAGGATCAGGTCCGCGCCGCCCTCGAAGAGCGCCAGCGCAGCTTCGCGATAATTGTCGCGCAGGATATCGAAGGTGACGTTGCGCTTGGCGGGGTCATTCACGTCGGGGGAGATGGAGCAGGTGCGGCTGGTCGGGCCGAGCACCCCGGCGACGAAGCGCGGGATGCCGGTCTCGGCGGCCACGTCATCGGCTGCCTTGCGCGCCAGTCGCGCCGATTCGAGATTGATCTCGTACACCAACGCCTGCATGCCGTAATCGGACTGCGACAACTGGGTCGCATTGAAGGTGTTGGTCTCGACGATATCGGCGCCGGCCTCGAAATAGGCGCGGTGGATCGCTTCGACGATATCCGGGCGTGTCAGGGCCAGCAGGTCGTTGTTGCCCTTGATGTCACTGGGCCAGTCGGCGAAGCGTTCACCACGGAAGTCTTCCTCTTCCAGCCCATAGTTCTGCAGCATGGTGCCCATGCCACCATCGAGGATCAGGATACGCTCCTGCAGCGCCTGTCTCAGCGCGTCAGACAGGGGCAGGGAATAGGGAACAGGGGGGTGGGCTTGCGCCATGACGGACTCCAGCGTACGTGACTTGTCGCGTTGTTTCCCGGACGTGTGACTCTGTTTGCCAAGCAAGGACTTTGCCAGGCAAGCCACACGCCACAGGCGCGAACTCATTGCTATTGGGAAGCTCTGGTGAAGGATCCGCTCGCGGCATCCTCGCCTTGCCAGATGTGGCTATCCTATCAGACCTCAGAATCGTCACGATGAGCATGATTCATGCGCAACATGAGTGCTTTAGGAAAGCCCACCCGGGAATGGCCGCGCCCATGGCGCCAAACCCGAGTGATTTGCTCAGGATTGCGAGTGCAGCAGGATTTCCTTAACATGGAGCCATTAGTCACCTGACATCAAGAGAGTCTCTGCGCCATGAGTGAGAGCATCCAGATTACCGATAGCGCCCAGGAGTATCTTGCCGAGCTGCTCGAGAAGCAGAACGTGGAAGGCATCGGCGTGCGCATCTTCATCACCCAGCCGGGCACTCCGTATGCCGAGACGTGTCTTGCCTACTGCCGCCCGGGAGAAGAAGAGCCGACCGACGAGATTCTGGATCTTCCGAAGCTGAAGGTCTATCTCGACACCCACAGCGTTCCGTTCCTGGAAGAGGCGACGGTCGACTTCAATGCGGATCGCATGGGCGGCCAGCTCACCATCAAGGCACCGAATGCCAAGATGCCCAAGGTCAATGCGGACAGCCCGCTGGAAGATCGCATCAATTACATCCTCTACAGCGAGATCAATCCGGGCCTGGCGGCACACGGTGGTGAGATCAAGCTGATGCAGCTGACCGACGACCAGGTTGCCGTGCTGCAGTTCGGCGGCGGGTGCCAAGGGTGCTCGGCCGTTGACCTGACGCTCAAGGATGGCGTGGAGAAGACGCTTCTGGAGCGCATCCCCGAGCTCGCCGGCATTCGTGACGTGACCGATCACACCGATACGACCAATGCCTATTACAACTGATTCATTGACGTGATGCCTCAAGGCGCCTGTCGATAGCGTGCGCCTGCGACGTCCCGTCCAGCTTGATAAGATGAAGATCCTCCATCGCGTTGCGGTGGGGGATCTTTTCATTGGGAAGCTGGTACCGGGAGCAACCCCGCGTAATACATCCGAGTATTAGGATTTCTGGTATTGTGAAGATGAATGCTGCAGATGGCGCCTACGCTGACGCCTCATGACGGCTTGCCCGATGACCGTATCCACCAGTGAAGAGACCGCCATACATGACCCTGGCCAACATGCGCTTTCGTACCATCAACATCATCATCTGCGGACTCTCCGCACTGGCAGGGCTGGTGTTGCTGGTCGTGTTGGCTTTCATCACCCGCAACGTGTCAGAACTGGAAACGGACTGGCACGAATATCAGCAGGCACGTTCCGACAAGCCACGCCTGGAGAGCCAGCTTACCAAGTCGATGGGCTTCGGCGGGATGATCCATGACTTCAAGAACCTGGTGTTGCGACATGATGAGGCGTTGATTCCCGAGATCCAGAATGAAATCGGCGCAGCCCGCAGCGCCTTGTTCCGCTACCAGAGTCTGGGGATCAGTCAACAGGAAGAAGTGGCCCTCCATGGGCTGAACGAGACGCTGGACCGTTACGACGCCATGGTACTGAAGGTTCGTCAGCTGATGGCCACTGATGAGTCGGTTCGCGAGATCGACCGACAGGTCGTCGTGGATGACTATCTGGCCGTGTCCGGGCTGGACACCCTGCGCAGCGTCGCCATACGAGAATCCCGTGACAATGCCAATCCGTTGGAAGATGGCATGGGCAAGGCGCGCCTGGTCGCCAACCTGCGTCGGGACATGGGGTACGGCGAGATGATCCACCACTTCAAGAACTATGTTCTGCGCGGGGACGCCATCTATGGACAGCAAGCCGCCCAGGACATCCAGTCGCTGCGTGAGACGCTTGCGGCCTACCGCGAGATGGGCATGAACGTGGCAGAGCAGCGTGCGATCCGCGATATCGCCAGTGTCATCCAGGCCTACAGCGAGCGCCTGCTGACGATCAGTCATCTACATGATGAGCAGCCCGGCATGTCAGCCAGTGAGCTTGACGCTCGCGTCAAGGTCGACGACGCCCCAGCGATCGAGGGCCTTGCGGTCCTGGATCATCAAAGCGATCAACGCGTCGCCGCCACTTCGGCGGCGGTCGGCAAGACGCTCAAGCTGCTGGCGACGCTGGCCCCTATCGTCAATGGCCTGGCGCTGATCATGATCGCCGTGCTGATCGGGCTTTCCATGTGGCTGTTCGCTCGCTATGTGCTCAAGCCGATTCGCCGCCTCACGCAGACGATGAACACTCTGGCCAATGATGATGTCAGCGTAGTGATCGACAGTACTCAGCACACCAATGAAGTCGGCCAGATGGCGCGTGCGTTGCAGAAGTTCAAGTACAACATCATCGAGAGCAACAACTACAAGAAACGCATCACTCAGCTGGCAATGCATGATTCCCTGACAGGCCTGCCCAATCGTCAGCATTTCTATGAGAGAAGCGAGCAGTGGCTGGCTGATGTCAATGAAGAGGGCGGTCAGATGGCCTGTCTGATGCTGGACATCGACAAGTTCAAGCCCATCAATGACACCTATGGTCACGCGGCTGGTGACGTCGCCCTCAAGGTGATCGCGGAGAGGCTCAACCAGGTGGTGCGCAAGGACGACTTCGTCGCACGTCTGGGCGGCGATGAATTCGTGGTACTGGTCCACAATGCCGACATCCAGGCAAATCTGGGGCGCCATGGTGAACTTGCCCAGCTGGCACAGCGCATCATCGATTCATTGGGCAAGCCTTTCCTCTATGAAGACCACAAGCTGGAAGTGGGGTGCAGCATCGGTATCGCGATCGCGCCGCAACACGGCAATCAACGTGAAGCGCTGACTCACAATGCCGATATGGCGCTATATGCTGCCAAGAATGAAGGCCGCAACTGCGCCATCCAGTTCAGTCGCCACGATGAACTCGGGCAGATCGTGGCGTCCTCCTCCAGGCGAGCCGCTTCCTCGACGGCCGTGAAACGCTGACCTGCCGCTCGGGCACACGTGCGAAGGGGATCTGCTGACATCGTCAGAGACCGCATGTGACGTCTTCACGATGCCTGCCGCGACGGCATCTCTTCATACCCTTTCTTCTCCATATGGCGCCTGCGGGCGCCATATGTCGTTCTACTGTCAGTGACGCTTACTGCACTCAGGAGCGGCTGGCGATAGGGGATGGAGGATAGGGGCATGGCATGACTGGCGTCTGCGCGGTGGGCGGAGGCGTGGCGATTGCCCCGTGGAGCGGCTCATGCGATGGGGTGATAAACGATAATTTCCCGTTATGCATGAGCGCTTCGCAAATAAACTATGGTTTGCAAGACTCATAACGGTTTGTTATGGTTTATAGCGAATTCGCCAACTGCGAAATAATCTATGAAAACCATGACAATGACTTCCACGATTCAGGGCCTTGCCCACCACACCCATGATGCCGTGATCAACCGCGCCACGACGCCGCTGTTCATCCGTCAGCCGACCACTGATGACGGCTGGGGCATCTATGAGCTGGTCAAGGCATGCCCGCCGCTGGACCTCAATTCAGGGTATTCGTACGTTCTGCTGGCAACCCAGTTCCGTGACAGCTGCGCCGTGGCGACGGATGAAGAGGGTGAGGTGGTCGGCTTCGTCTCGGGCTATACCCGCAATGATGCCCCGCAGACCTTCTTCCTGTGGCAGATCGCCGTCGGTGAGAAAGCCCGCGGGACTGGCCTGGCACGTCGTCTGATCGAAGCCGTGATGAAGCGCCCGGAGATGGCCCATGTGCGCCACCTCGAAACCACCATCACACCTGACAACGAAGCGTCCTGGGCACTCTTCACGCGTCTGTCCGAGCGCTGGCAGGTCCCCCTGCATTCGCGTGAGTATTTCTCCTCGGATCAGTTGGGCGGCGTGCACCTCGCGGAGAACCTGGTACGTATCGGTCCGTTCCTGCCGAGCGATATCTGAGCCAGCCATGGTGCCTCAAGACGCCATGGAGAAGTCTCGGGTGAGGCGGCGTCACGATTCTCGTGTCGGACCTCGAGGAGAATCACGTCTCACCCGCTGGATGTTCATGACAGGAAAGTCGTGACATCACTTGTCGACCCCCAAGTCATCATGTGCAAGCGGGTCAGTGTCATTCGTTGAATCGTCTTTACATTCTGGTATGGCCGCCAGCGCTTTCATCGCGCCGAGCATGGCCATCCATCACCAGGGAGGTGACAGCATGAATACGCAGATACTCGAACAGATGGAATCCGAGGTACGCACTTATTCTCGTTCTTTCCCGACCGTCTTCACCAAGGCGCAGAATGCCCACCTGTTCACCGAGGATGGCAAGCGCTACATCGATTTCCTGGCCGGCGCGGGCGTGCTCAACTACGGGCACAACCACCCGGTGCTCAAGAAGGCATTGATCGATTACATCAGCAGCGATGGCATCATCCACGGTCTCGACATGTGGACTTCCGCCAAGCGCGACTTCCTGGAAGCACTGGAAGAAGTGATCCTCAAGCCGCGTGGTCTGGACTACAAGGTCCACTTCCCGGGGCCGACCGGTACCAATGCCGTCGAAGCCGCCATCCGTCTGGCGCGCAAGGTCTCGGGCCGTCACAACATCGTGTCGTTCACCAATGGTTTCCATGGTGTGACCATGGGCGCCCTGGCCACGACAGGCAACGCCAAGTTCCGTGATGCAGCGGGTCTGCCAGCCCAGGGCGCACAGTTCGTGCCCTATGATGGTTACATGGGCGAGGGTGTCGACACTGTCGCGTATCTCGACAAGCTGCTGAAGGACTCCTCCAGTGGTCTTGACCGCCCGGCAGCCGTACTGGTCGAGACCGTACAAGGCGAGGGTGGCATCAACCCGGCCTCCATCGAATGGCTGCAGCGTCTGGATGCCCTGTGCAAGGAGCACAAGATCCTGCTGATCATCGACGATATCCAGGCGGGTTGTGGTCGTACCGGCAAGTTCTTCAGTTTCGAGCATGCCGACATCGTTCCGGACATCGTCTGCAACTCCAAGTCACTGTCGGCCTCTGGCGTGCCGTTCGCGATGGTGATGATGCGTCCGGAGCTGGATGAGTGGAAGCCGAGTCAGTACAACGGCACCTTCCGTGGCCATGCACTGGCCTTCGTGACTGGCGCCGCTGCACTGCGTCACTTCTGGAGCGACAACAAGTTCGAGCGCGACATCCAGCGCAAGGGCCGTATCGTCGAGGAGCGCTTCCAGAAGATTGCCGCCAAGGCGCGTGAAAACGGCTTCGCGGCACACGAGAAAGGTCGTGGCTTGATGCGCGGTATCGATGTGGCGTCAGGTGAACTGGCAGATGCCATCACCTCACGTTGTTTCGAGCAGGGCCTGATCATCGAGACCAGCGGTCACTCCGGGCAGGTCGTCAAATGCCTGTGTCCGCTGACCATCCGTGATGAAGATCTGCTGGAAGCCCTCGACATCATCGAGGAAAATGCGGCAGCCGTCCTGCGCTGAGTCTCTGCGGTATCGGGCGCCGGTCACGTGATCGGCGCCCGTTCTTACCTGGCCCGCCATGGCGCGGGTCATCTCATGCGATTCCTGGCCCTTGTCACCTGTCACCGAAGAAGGCGCTCATCGTTCTGCGTCGTGGCTGTTTCGTGTTCAAGCGCTATTGCCTTCATGTCACTGCGGGAATCGCCATCTGTCAGCTGTCGAGTCATGACAGCGCCCAAATGAGGAGAAGTTGATGATCGTTCGCAATCTCGAGGAAGCCCGCAAGACGGATCGTCTGGTCAAGGCCGAGAACGGCAACTGGGACAGCACTCGTCTGCTGCTCGACGAAGATGGTGGCAAGTGCTCCTTCCATATCACCCGTATCTTCGAAGGTACCGAGACCCATATCCACTACAAGCACCACTATGAAGTCGTGTATTGCATGGAAGGTGAGGGCGAGGTGGAGACACTGGCGGATGGCAAGGTCTGGCCGATCAAGCCGGGTGACGTCTATATCCTCAATGAACATGACGACCACCTGCTGCGTGCTACCAAGACCATGCATCTGGCATGTGTCTTCACGCCGGGTCTGACCGGCAAGGAAGTCCACCGTGAAGATGGCTCCTACGCACCTGCCGAAGCCTGAATCCGCGTCACGAACCGCGAGATCCATGGCCTGACCACACGAAGCCCCCGCAGCCAAGCTGCGGGGGCTTCGTGGTATGTGGGAGCAGGGCAGCAGGGCGCGCGGCTCCATATTGCATCACGAATATTCGAAAGTTTACCGTTTAATTGACCAGAGGCGCTAAGTCTCCCTTCGCGATGCAGGCAACGATAAGCTGAATGGTGTCCGTGTCACTCAGATGAGATCCTCGCCAATGGCCATCCCCCCACACAACGCGTCTGTCAGCCCACCCGCCATTGCGGCAGGTGGGCGTCCCGGGTTCATGCCAGCAGCCCCTCATCCTCGCGAACAGGAGCGAATCGATAGCCTGCACGCGCTTCACGTACTGGATAGTGAGCATGAAAAGCGTTATGACGACCTGACGCGCCTGGTCGCGGATATCTTCGATGTCCCCATCTGTCTCGTGTCACTGGTGGACGAGAATCGCCAATGGTTCAAGGCCCACTGCGGTATCGATGCACGTGAAACGGGGCGTGACCTGGCCTTCTGCGCCCACGCTCTCCATGAAGAGCGCTACCTCGTCGTCAACGACGCGAGCAAGGATGAACGCTTTCATGACAATCCCCTGGTCACCGGCCCGCCATATCTCCGATTCTATGCCGGCGCCTTGCTGCGAGACAGTTCAGGATTGCCATTGGGCACCTTGTGCCTCATCGATCACACACCACGTGAGCTGAGTGCGCCTCAACTCGAAAGGCTGGGACGCTGTGCCATGCTGGTCGAAAACGAGCTGATCCAGCGCGACAGCCTCCTGACGGAACGAACGCGTGCCACGCTTCAGGCCAGCATTGACCCCATTACCGGCTACAGCACACGACGACGTTATCTTCAGACATTTGCCCATTGGATGGAAAACCGAGGGAGTGAAAGCTACCAGGCCATCATGCTCAAGGTATCGGAGGCAGAACACTGGCGTCACCATCAGGGCGAGGTCTTCCTCCAGGAGGTGATGCAGTCACTGTCCAGCCAGATCAATGAAAGCTTCGATGATGAAGACGTCATCAAGGGTCGTCTGTGCAGCGATACCTTGATCATCCTGCTGCCTCAGCGGCAGTCTGTCAGCGGCATGCGTTGGCAGCGTTTCATCACTCAGCCCTGGCTGATGCATCTTTCCAGTGCTCTGAGGCCCAAACTCCTGGTCGCAACGGCCACCTTCACGCCCGAGGGGGCCACGGCCCATGAGCTTGTCGAACTTCTCGAGGAGGAACTCGCCAGTGCGGCGCATTGGGCACCGTGTCAGCAGAATCTTCAGGTCGCCGATCTCAGCAGCAATGTCACCCTTGCCATCGCATTGGGTGATCGCTTCGCCCGGGCCTTGCGAGACAATGAGCTCAGCCTGCATGCGCAGCCGATCCTGGATGTCCGGACGAGAAAGGTGTGCGGCATGGAGATGCTGCTGCGTTGGCAGGTTCAAGGGCGCTGGGTCACCGCGAACCAGATGTTGCGCATGGCTGAGCGCGCAGGCCTTGGCGAAGAACTGGATACCTGGGTGTTGCGCCAGACGTGCGCCATGATCAGTCGTTGGCAGTCGCAGCGCTCCACGGAGTCTCTCGGAGTGCCGGTATCACTGAATCTCTCGGCGAAGCGCCTGATTGACAGTGAATACGCCGAGACATTGAGACGCATCCTGCGACTTTACCGCCTCAAGGGGGAGCATCTGCGCCTGGATCTCACGGGCTGCGAACGCTTCGCGGAGACACCAGAAGCACTGATTGCGGCAATGACCTCGTTGACCCGTGACGGAGTAACCTTCTGCATTGATCGGTTTGGCCGGGAAAATGCCAACCTGCGTCTGTTGAGCCGGATGCCGGCGGTAGCCGTCAAGCTGCACCCACGCTTCATGGCACCTCAGCAGCATGAGCCGGATCAGACACGTTTGATCAAGGCATGGACCTGTGCGATGAAAACGCTGGGACTGGTGCCCATCGCGGTAGGTAGCAAGCGAGTTCAGCAGCTATCGGAGCTTGAGTCTCTCGGGTTCGATCAGGTTCAGAGCGATGCCTTCGGGCAACCTGCGCTCCCGGAAGATAGCTATGCGCAGTGGCTTGCCGAGACACATTTGCCCTTGAACAAGCGCCTCTAGCGGTCGCTCTCACAGGGGCAGCGCTGAAAGGCGAGGGTGATGGTGGCAAGCTCGATGCCCAGTTTGCGCATCGAGGTGCGATTCAATACGCGTCCGTCTGGTTGCAGATACATCCAGTCATCCATGTTGAACTCCCAGACACTGCCATCGATGGGAACCTGCAGGACATATTGCATGCGAAAGGCATGGCCATTGCTGGCTGCCGTGGCTTCTCCGGTCACGTCAGCTGCCGTGCCGCGCCACTGACGTTCACCCGTCGGGATGAAGGTCCATTGTCGATGCTGCGTCTCGCCATCGCTGTAGCGAAAGTTCTCGTCGAGGGTCAATCGTCCATCCTGCCTGGTGCCCTGTAGGTCCACAACGAAGCGTCGAGTCACTTCACCGGAACGATCCTGAACCATTCCCCAGCCTCGTGTGTGCCCGAGGAAGTACTCGTCGATTCTGAACTCGGGACCGGAACCGGCATAGGTATCGATTGAGGGGCTGCTGCAAGCCATCAACAGACTTGCCGAGGAGGCCAGCAGGGTGATCAGACCGAGGGGGCGCAAGCGGGAGCGAATCATCGACATTCTCGACAAGGAAACTTGTACTGATACTATGCAGTGATTCTACAAATAGCAATTTTGATGTGTCTCGACGCTTGCAGTGGATCGTCAACGCAGGCGTGATGTCGACATCCTATAGGTTCGTATAATATATATTATGTTAAATCGAGTATTCGAGAAGCCCAGACTCACGTCTCACAGGACCTGCCCTGACGATCATGCTGCCTGTCATGTGCTCGCTGTGCATGACCGATACCCGCCATGCTGAACCACAACTCGAGTGTCTGATGTCCTGAAATGTTCAGCAGCATGTCTGCCTGTCGTCAGCTGACGTCAGTGATTGGTCTTCTTCTGCCCTTGTGTCACGACCAGCCCGTTGAGAACAGACTTCGCCACTGAGGTCTCCAGTGCTCCCGCCGATCATTCGATGACTTGTGACACCCACCACAAGGTGCACTCACGATGCGAGAAATGTGCAAGTCCATGAAATAAGTGCCAAAGTATGGTAGCCGGAGACGTCAACTCGGCTGGGACAGGCACGTCCCCAACGAGCGACATTCTTGCCTGTCGAGCGATGAAATCGACGGCAAGAGGCGTCATGAGCGCTTCGCATCACGCTGGATTGAATGATTGTCCGTGAATGGCAACGCATTGACGTAAGCCGTTCCCGGGCGCACCAGCCGTGGGTGGCGAATCATGGACAGCGACTATCCGGCCTAAGTATCATCGCCCTTTGCCACACCTTCAGCGATCGCTGCGAAGACGACGACTGAAGGTGGCCGGGCTCCCTCCCATCATCCACTCGTGCAAGTACGGTGCGAGATGGATGAACAAGAATCATGCAAGGCGAACTCGTGAAGACGAGATCGTCAGCAAGGCTGAACAGGAACCCTCTTTATCATGCTGATCCGCAAGCTGCTGCTGCCCGTGTCATTGTCCAGCGTCATCGTCATGGCAGGTTGTGTTCCGGCGCAACCTCAGCCCCCCAAGCCGGTCTTGACCCCGGAGGCCTTCTCGCAACGCATCGATGCCCTGGAGAGCCAGATCGCCGGGCAATGCGACGTCCAGCAACAACAGCTTGTCGAGCAGCGCGAACTGAACCGCTCATTGCGCCGCGACATGCGGGAAGTCGGCAGCCAACTGCGCCGCATGCATGCCGAAATGGAACAGCCGGCAGCTCCGCAGGTGGTTCAGGCCTGCAAGACCGCCTCTGAAAACCCGATCATGGACAAGACGCTGCTCGGACGTGTCGAGTGGGTCGGCTTTCCGGACATCGGCAGCTATTTCAAGGCGCGCATCGATACCGGCGCGAACACGTCCTCACTGTCGGCGCGTGACATCACCGAGTTCGAACGTGATGGCGACAAGTGGGTCAAGTTCAAGCTGGCGCTTCGTGAGGATGCCAAATACTTCGTCCCCGAGGTGCGCGACAAGTGGGTAGAAGCCAAGGTCAGCCGTACCGTGACCATCGTGCAGGCGTCAGGGCGGGAAGACCGTCCTGTGGTCAGCATGTTGATGACGCTTGGCGACATCAAGCAGCGTGTCGAATTCACCCTGAATGACCGTCGTGATCTGACGTACCCGGTGCTGTTGGGCCGTCGTTTCATGATGGATATCGCAGCCGTCGATGTCAGCCGCACCTTCATCAATCCGCGTCCGGAATTCCCGGGCAGCGCTCCCAGCACCGCCGCTGCCAAGGATCAGGACCCGAATGAAGGAAATCGCGACTGACCCTCGCCCTCACCTGACGTTCACGGATCTCGAACATCTCCACTGACAGGGTCTGGCCGGGTGCCAGACCTTGTGACTGCATAATACTCAAGGACTCCCATGTCGCGTTTCTCCTTTTACCTGCTGGTCGGCCTGCTGATGCTGATTGGCGTGGGCCTGACCGCCTACCGCCATATTTCCTTCGATGTGCCCTGGGTGCCGGGTGCACAACAGAAAGTCTGGGATATCGAGGCCCAGGTCGCCTTCACGGCAACGGGCGGTCCGGTCAAGGCGTCGCTGGCGCTTCCGGAAAATCAGAAAGGCTATAGCGTCCTGACCGAAAACACGGCCTCCTCCGGCTTCGGGTTGTCGTATCTGGATGATCTGCCGGGCCGTCGTGCTGAATGGTCGATCCGTGAGGCCGCTGGCTCCCAGCTGCTGTATTACACCGTGACCATGCTGGAGTCCGACAACGCGACGCCTGCTGCCATCAAGCGCCTGCCAGCGCCTCAGGAAGTGTCCTGGGAACGTCCCTATGATACGGCTGCCGCTCAGGTGATCGAGCAGGCGCGCACTCGCAGCGCCGACTCCTTCACCTTCGCCCGTGAACTGATCAAGCAGTTCGACAATCAGCGTCAGGGTGAGAACGCGCGTCTGCTGCTGACCCAGTTCCAGCGTCCGGTGCTGATGCTGCGTCTGCTCAATGAAGCGGGCGTGAGCGCACGCCTGGTCAGTGGCTTGAGCCTGGAAGACGGACGCCGTCGCCAGAACGTGAGCTCCTGGCTGCAGGTCTTCGCCGAGACACCTGACAGCAATCAGGCTGTCGAGATCGACTCCCCTGAGGGTGAGAATCTCAACACTGACTGGGTGCTGATCAACCCCGAGACCGGCAAGCAAGGTGAGCCTGACAACCTGCTGCTGTGGGAAGGCCGCGGTGCCCCGATGCTGGAAGTGGAAGGTGGCGTCAATTCCCGTGTCAGCTTCTCGATGATTCGCCACAACGAACCGGCCGCCGTCGCGGTTCGCAACAAGCTGGCCAATGACGAGCTGCTCAACTTCTCGATCCACTCGCTGCCGCTGGAAGAGCAGGCCCTGTTCAAGACCATTCTGCTGATCCCGATCGGCGCACTGGTCGTCGTGCTGCTGCGAGTGCTCGTGGGCCTGAAGACTTCCGGTACCTTCATGCCGGTATTGATCGCCCTCGCCTTCATCCAGACCAGCCTGATCACCGGCTTGATCGGTTTCCTGCTCATCGTCGCCACCGGGCTCGTGATCCGCAGCTACCTTTCGCGGCTCAACCTGTTGCTTGTCGCCAGGGTCTCGGTGGTGATCATCACGGTGATCGCGATCATCTCGATCTTCTCGGTACTCGCCTATCGCTTCGGCCTCAATGCCGGCCTGACCATCACCTTCTTCCCGATGATCATCCTGTCCTGGACCGTCGAGCGCATGTCGATCCTCTGGGAAGAGGAAGGCCCCAAGGAAGTCCTCAAGCAAGGTGGCGGTAGCCTTCTGACCGCCGTGCTGGCCTATCTGGCGATGAACAATCCGTGGGTGCGCCACCTGACCTTCAACTTCCTGGGTCTGCAGCTGGTGCTGATGGCCTTCATCCTGCTGCTGGGCAATTACACCGGCTATCGTCTGCTGGAATTGCGTCGCTTCAAGCCGCTGACGGAGGATTGAGATGCTCGCGTCATGGATGAATCGCTGGTCGCGCAACTGGACCACACCGGGCGCCCTGCGTGCCCGGGGGGTTGTCGGCATGAATCGCCGCAACATCGGCTATATCTCGAAGTACAACGACCGCCGCCTCTACCCGCTGGTGGATGACAAGCTGCAGACCAAGCTGCTGTGTCAGAAGTACGGTCTGGCCTCGCCGGAGATGATCGGCAAGGTCGCCAGCCAGTTCGAGGTCGAGCGGGTCGTCGACATGGTGCGCGATCACGCAGGTTTCGTGATCAAGCCGGCCAAGGGCTCTGGCGGCAAGGGGATCCTCGTCATCGAGCACCATGATGGCGAAGAGTATGTGAAGCCCAGCGGCGCGCGCATCACGCGTGCCGACATGGAGCGCCACGTCTCCAACATCCTGTCAGGACTTTATTCGCTGGGCGGCTCACCGGATGTGGCGCTGGTCGAAGGCTTGATTTCCTTCGATCAGGCCTTCGCCGAGTTCACCTATGAAGGCGTTCCCGACATTCGGGTCATCGTCTTCAAGGGCTATCCCGTGATGGCGATGATGCGCCTGTCGACGGCGGCCTCGGATGGCAAGGCCAACCTCCACCAGGGGGCGGTCGGTGTCGGGCTGGATATCGGGTCAGGCTGGGCCGTGCGCGGCGTGCAGTATGATCGCCCGCAGTTCGCCCACCCCGATACGGGGCATGACATCTTCTCGCTCAAGGTTCCCCAGTGGGACACCCTGCTCGAACTGGCCTCGGGGTGTTACGAGATGACGGGACTGGGCTATCTGGGCACGGACATGGTGCTTGACCGGCGTCATGGCCCGATGCTGCTCGAGCTCAATGCCCGACCGGGCCTCGCCATCCAGATGGCCAATGGCGAAGGACTGCGCAAGCGTCTCGAGCTGATCGAACGACAACCTGATGGCGTGCCTGTCGCGGAACGGGTAGCCTTCGCCCGCAAGCACTTCGCGCGCAGCAAGGAAGACGTGGCCAACGTCGGAATGGCCCCCATTCCTGAATGATGGCGTGACCGCAGAGAACAACGCCCCGTGACACGCGAGTGTCACGGGGCGTTTGCGTTCGCGGGACGAGACCCTCAACCGGGGTCCATGCTCAGCATCAGGCGGCTACCGGTCGGCACGACTGGCGAGCGATGGATCAGGCCATGCCCCTCATTGCCGGGCCAGCATTCTCCCTTGAGCAAGGCCAGGCTTCCCGGGCGCAGCTCCCGGATCTGTTCCGGGTCCCGACAGATGTCCCGGTGTCCGACAACGCCATGCCCCAGAGCCAGGCGATCGGCGGCCTGCTCCGGCAACCATTGCGTTCCGGGGCCCTCATAGGTCGTCACCAACCGGACCGGAATGCGATCCACATGAAAGCGTGGGCACATGGCGCTCTGGGTCATTTCCAGCCGCATGCCGATATCCTGCACGTCGAACAGCTCGCCGATGGCCTCTCCTAGCACATAGATATCCTCTATCAGCGCAGCCCCGGCATCCGGTGCGGGTAGGTAGCGCTCCAGCGCCTCACGCAGGTCATTGATAGGCCCGCGCCAGCGCATGCGCAGCGGGTAGGCACCCGAGGACTGAGCCTTGACCGCCATTTTCAATGCCGCATCGATGCGGCGCTGCATCACGGCCAGCGTCACCTCCGGGCGAAAGATCTCCCCGAGATCCAGCGCCTGCTCTCCGATGTGCCAGTGTGGTGTTGCCGAATCTTTCGAACCGTTCGCCGTGACAGCTGACTGGGCCAGCCTGCCGCCCTTCGCAGGCCGGGAAGCCGATGGTGTGTCATGAGAAGTGATCGGAGTGATCGGAGTGATCGGAGTGATCGGAGTGATCGAGTGCATGGTAAGCGCCTCGGTGGGTAGGCAAGAGGGAAATCACGCTCGCTATTGTTATGTTATAACATGCCTTTACTGTGCAGTGACAACACTCTACCTTGCCGCTATCTGACAAGCCTGAGTCTGCATATGGCCCGAGACCGCCCAAATGCCCTAGAATAAGAGTCTGTTCATTGAGGTAACACGCTGATCTGATTCACTCTCAACGTGTCACTGGCCTCTCGTCATCCCGGATTCTCGATCCTCAGAATTCCCGACACCCAGGATTCTTCATGCCCGAGCAACTTTCGCTGATCGACCAGGCTGAACGCCAATGCCTGAAGCGTGGCGTGCGTTTCACCCCGATCCGGCGACGTGTGCTGGAATTGATCGCCAACAGTCATGGCGCACTCAAGGCATACGACCTCTTGGATCAGCTTGCCAAGGAACACGGTGCCGCCCGCCCGCCCACGATCTATCGCGCGCTGGATTTCCTGATCGAACAAGGCCTCGTCCACCGCATCGAATCGCTCAATGCCTTCCTTGCCTGCCACTGTCCCGAGCATCAGCACGGTTTCCAGCTGCTGATCTGCCGTGGTTGCGGGAGAGTCGAGGAGATGCACGACGATGATCTTGGCACTCGCCTTCTCGCCAGTGCAGATCGCCATGGTTTCTCGATCGAACGCCAGACTGTCGAACTTGAGGGGCGTTGCCAGAAATGCGCCTCTCAGGTCGCTGACATGGTAGAAACCGCTCAGTGAATGGCGCTTGCGAGCGCTTTTGATACGATATAACATTTGCTTCCCACGGAGGACGTCACATGCTGGACATCCGCATTTCGCAGGCACAGGTCGTCAATGAAGGCACCATTTCCACTCTGGATGTGGGCATCAAGGACGGGCGTATCCATGCCATCGGCAGTGATCTCTCACATCTGGACGCGCGTGAAGTGATCGATGCTGCCGGCCGCCATCTGCTGCCGGGCATGATTGATGATCAGGTGCATTTCCGTGAGCCCGGCCTGACCGCCAAGGGCAATATCGCCACCGAGTCGGCCGCCGCCGTCGCCGGGGGCATCACGACCTTCTTCGACATGCCCAACGTCAAGCCGGCAACCCTGGACAGCGATGCGCTGGAGGCCAAGTTTGCCGTGGCGGCCGGCCGTGCGCATGCCAACCACGCCTTTTATCTGGGTGCCAGCAACGACAACCTGGAAGCGATCAAGACGCTGGATCCGAATCAGACCTGCGGCATCAAGATCTTCATGGGTGCCTCGACCGGCAACATGCTGGTCGATGATCCGGAGATTCTCGAAGGTATCTTCAAGCATGCTCCGACGCCCATCGTCACGCATTGCGAAGACACTCCGATGATTCTGGAGAACGAGGCGCGCTGGCGTGAGCGTTTCGGGGAAGACGTGCCCTTCTCCGAGCACGGTCTGATCCGTTCTCGCGAGGCCTGCATCAAGAGCTCACGCCTGGCGATCGACCTGGCCACTCGCAACGGCACCCAGCTGCATGTCCTGCACCTGACCACCGCTGAAGAGATGGCGCTGTTCAAGCCGGGCCCGATGGCTGGCAAGCAGATCACCGCAGAGGTCTGCGCGCATCACCTGTGGTTCAGCGATGCCGATTACGACACGCGTGGCAGCCTGATCAAGTGCAACCCGGCCGTGAAGACCGCCGAAGACCGTGCCGCCCTGCGTGCCGCCGTGATGGATGGTCGCATCGACATCATTGCCACTGACCACGCGCCGCATACCTGGGAAGAGAAGCAGAACCCCTACTTCAAGGCGCCTTCCGGTCTGCCGCTGGTGCAGCATGCCCTGCTGTCACTGCTGGATCAGGTTCAGGACGGCATCTATGACCTGGAAACCCTGGTGCAGAAGACCAGCCACAACGTCGCGGATCGCTTCTCCATCGTCGATCGCGGCTATATCCGTGAAGGGGCGTTCGCGGATCTCGTGCTGGTCGACCTGAATGGCGAGACCAGCGTCACCCGTGACAACGTGCTCTACAAGTGTGGCTGGAGCCCCTTCGATGGCGTGACCTTCAAGGCACGCATCGATGCGACCTTCGTCAATGGCGTGAAAGCCTATGACGGCAAGACCGTCAACCCGGTGGCCAACGGCCAGCGTCTCTCGTTCAACCGCGGCTGATGGCGGTCCTGGCGTGTCGATCTTCGGCGCGCCTTGCCCGCATCATGCCGTGATCACTATCAGAAGGAAGTGGTGTCATGAGTATGCATGCGGGCTCTCCCCTGGCCTCTCGCCAAGTGTTCTGCGAAAAGCTGCTGTCCCGGATCCAGCGCACGCTGGGTTCGCGGGCTGCGCGTAGCCTGCCGTTGAGCGTGCTGGGTGCGCTTGCCGTTCTGGCGGCCCCCAACGCGCAAGCCGAAGACAGTGCGCCACTGCATGTCGCCGTCAGCGTGCCGCCTATCGAGTGGATGGTCGATCAGCTGGCCGGGGATCATGTCGAGATCACGACGCTGGTCAAACCGGGCAACAGCCCGCACACCTATGATCCGACCCCTCGCCAGGTGGCCGAGTTGTCGACGGTTCCCCTCTATCTCGCCATCGGCGTACCCTTCGAGCAGGTCTGGTTGCCGCGTCTCGAGAAGAACAATGCCGAGATGCAGGTCGTGCATCTGGAAGAGGGTCTCAACACGCGCCATTTCGGCAGTGAAGACGCTCATCATCATGATCACGGCTCCGACCATGACGAGCACGCGGGCCATGATGAGCATGAAGACCACGCAGAGCATGACGAGCACGGCCATGAAGGCCACGCAGATCATGACGAGCATGGCCATGAAGACCACGCGGATCATGACGAGCACGCGGGCCATGATGAGCATGAAGACCTCGGCGAAGCCGACCCTCATCTCTGGCTGGATCCGCAGCGGATGCAGACCGTCGTCGAGCGCACTGCCAAGGTATTGGAAGCCCAGCTGCCTGAACATGCCGGTGAAATCGATGCCAATGAGCAGCGGCTGCTCAAGACCCTGAATGCGCTGGACACGCAGATCGCGCAGGCGCTGGCACCTTACAAGGGTCGCAACTTCCTGATCTTCCACCCCAGCTTCGGCTACTTCGCGGATCGCTACTCACTCGCGCAGCATGCCATTGAAGTCAGTGGTCGTGAGCCTACACCACGCGAGATGGCCACTCTGGTCACACGTGCCAAGGATGAGAACATCGGCACCATCTTCGTCTCGGGACAATTCTCCCAGACGGCCGCCAAGCGCATCGCCAGCTCGCTGGATGCCGAAGTCGCCGTGCTGGACCCGTTGGCCGAGGACTATCTCGAGAATCTCAAGCGTGCCACCGAAGCGCTGAAAGCAGGCTTCGAGCGGACCGACAGTCAGTAATTTCTGGCCAGGCATTGCGCATGCGGCATGATCTTGCACAATGCTCTGCCCCATAAAAAAGTCAGACGGGCGCTCACGCGCCCGTCTGCGTTGCAAAGAGGTACCTCTCGTCATGGCCAGCCCCATCTCCGTCGCGCGCCGGCGCCCGGACAGCCATCCGGATGCACCAGCCACCGGGCGCAGTGTCGGTCCGGTATTTCGCCCGGTCCCGGCGGATGCACCGGATGCCATCGATATTCGCGGCGTGACCTTTCGCTATGGTGAGCAGGTCATTCTCGACGATGTCGATTTCCAGGTCGGCGCCCGCGAGATCGTGGGGCTGATCGGCCCCAATGGAGGCGGCAAGAGCACCTTGCTCAAGCTGGTGCTTGGCCTTCACAAGCCGGCAGCTGGGTGTGTCCGCGTGCTGGGGCGCACTCCCCAATCTGCCGCACGCCATATCGGCTATGTGCCACAGTTCGCCAATTTCGTGAAGCGCTTTCCGATCCGCGTGGAAGACGTCGTGCTGATGGGACGCCAGGGACGCAAGCGTCAATGGGGCCCCTGGCCACGCGCGGATCGTGAGGCGATCGGTGCGGTGCTGGAGGAAGTCGGTATCGGTCATCTGCGCCGTCGGCATATCGATGCCCTCTCCGGCGGTCAGCTGCAGCGTGTCCTGATAGCCCGGGCACTGGCGGCCGAGCCGCAATTGCTGTTGCTGGATGAGCCCACCGCGAGCGTCGACAGCGATGGTGAGCGTTCATTGTTCGAGCTGTTCAATCGGCTGGCCAATCGCATGAGCGTCGTGGTGATCAGTCATGATCTCGGCTTCATCAGTGATTATGTCGATCGGGTGGCCTGCCTCAACCGCAAGATGATCGTCCATGACACCGAGACGCTGACCGCCGAATCGATCGAGCGGCTCTACGGTGAACACGTCCAGATGATTCATCACCATCATTGATACGGTGGCCCGTGACAGGCTGCCTGGCGGGTTTCATTTCTTTCACGGCGCCTGCCCCGCGCTCTAGGCTTACAACACATGAATTTCATCACCGCCCTGGGCAGCCAGGACTTTCTTCAGAACGCCCTCTTCGCCGGCCTGTTGGCAAGCCTCGCGGCGGGCCTGGTCGGCCCCTATGTCGTGGTACGCCGCATCGGCTATCTGGCAGGCGGCATCGCCCACACGGTGCTTGCCGGCATGGGGATCGCCTACTTCATGGGGGCCAGCCCGCTCGTCGGTGCGTTCATCAGTGCCATCCTCGCGGCATTGCTGATCGGCTATATCAGCCTCAAGGGGTTTGATCAGGAAGACACCGTCATCGGTGCGCTGTGGGCCATCGGCATGGCCACCGGCATCCTCTTCATCAGTCAGACCCCGGGCTACAAGGTCGATCTGATGAGCTATCTGTTCGGCAATCTGCTGCTGGTGCCCGCAGACGCCATCGGCACCCTGGCCTGGATGGTGGGCGGGCTGGCACTGGTGCTGCTGGTCGTACACCGTCCACTGACGGCCGTGATCTTCGATGAAGAGTTCGCTCGCCTGCGAGGAGTGCCGGTCAAGACGCTCTATCTGCTGTTGCTGGTGCTGGTCGCCATTACCGTGGTGCTGTTGCTGCAGGCCGTCGGGCTGATCATGGTGCTGGCATTGCTGTCACTGCCAGCCGCGCTGGCCGGCCATCATGCGCGCTCACTGGGCATGATGATCGTGATCGCGAGTCTGGCGGCCATGGCCTTCACCACCGGTGGTCTGGCGCTTTCCTGGCAGTTCGATCTGCCTGCCGGTGCCACCATCGTACTGGTGGCGGGGATCGCCTATCTGGTCTCGCTGATCTGGCGTAGCGCCCGTGGCGGTCTGCGCCGCTGAGTCGCGGCTTGTTACACTGAGACTTCTTGAGATCTGGCCTCCGAACCGAAACGCTGCAACCTGCGCAGTGAACGTCGCGACGGGACCAGTCTTCGATACAGCTTCTGCAAGGATATGGATTCAATGGCACAGGATGGACTGCTCAAGTCGCTGGAAAATGCACAGGTCGGCGAAAAGGTCGCGCTGGACACCCTGATGGCTGCCCTGCCGTGGAATGGCGACGGGTTGATTCCTGCCATCGCCCAGCAGCATGACAGCGGCGAGATACTGATGATGGCGTGGATGAATGCTGAGGCGTTGCGCGAGACGCTGACCACGGGACGCGTGTGCTACTTCTCACGCTCGCGCAGCAAGCTGTGGCGCAAGGGCGAAAGCTCCGGTCAGCAGCAGCATCTGGTCAGCACCCACCTTGACTGCGACGGTGACACCCTGCTGGTCAAGGTCGATCAGACCGGCCCTGCCTGCCATACCGGACGCAAGAGCTGCTTCTACTGGCGCCTTGACGCCGAAGGCGCAGAGATCACCGATGCACCGATCATTGATCCCGACACGCTGTATGGCAACGCCTGAGTCAGGTCAACGTGACCCCGATCCCCGCCCTGCTCGCGGCTCGCTGTCGCGCGCTATGACGGCTGGCATGACGCGCCTGCTCACCGGCCTGCTGCGCGGCTATCAGCTGGTGCTCAGCCCGCTGCTGGGGCCGCGTTGTCGCTTCTTTCCCAGCTGCTCCAGTTATGGCCTCGAGGCCATCAAGGTGCATGGGCCGCTCAAGGGGTGCTGGCTGACAGCCAGACGCCTGTCACGCTGTCATCCCCTCGGTGGCCCCGGAGGAGTGGACCCCGTGCCACCACGCAAGGAGTCATCGTCAGACTGCTGCGCGGGCAATGACCGCGACTCAGGCCCCACGCCCTGATGGTGTCGCACGCTCCTGCGAGCTGATTTACGCATGTGAAGTGAAGTCGTGATATACTTCACATGTGAAAGGCGTCATGTGCGATGCCATCGTCAGTCAGCAGGAGAGCGCCATGTCCACCGCAACCGCCATCGATCGTGTGTCCCCGACCAGCCCCAGCGCGGGGCGCGTTGCCCTCAAGTCCTTCTTCAACATCATGGAGAAATGGCAATGCAGCGCTGCCGATCAACGCGTGCTGCTCGGCGGCATCGGCACCACCACCTATCACAAGTACCGCAAGCTGCCGGAAGTCCGCCTGCCCAATGACACCCTGGAGCGTATCTCCTACGTGATGGGGATTCACAAGGCGTTGCGCATCCTGTTCAGCAACACGCCTGAAATGGCCCATGAATGGGTGCGCCGCCCCAATCGCGCCGCTCCCTTCAATGGGCAGAGCGCGCTCGACTACATGCTGGCCGGGCAGGTGGTATCACTGGCCGACACCCGTCGTTATCTCGACGGAGTGCGTGGATGAGCATGAGCGCCCTGCCCCAACCTGCCCTGACACTGCCTGACTGGCAGAACGCCTGGCGCGTCATCTCCAGCGCCTTCCCGCCCATCTCGGTGTTCGAGGATATTCTCGAGCCTGATGAGCTGGAGATGGCCTTCGCCATCGAGGCGCTGACCAATGATCGTCTGCGCGAGGAGGCCGGCGATCTGAACCGTGTCGCACCCGAGGATCGCATCAGCGGGCCGGGCTCCACACCGGTGATGGCGGCCTTCACTCACATCGGGCGCGCATCACGTTTCACCGATGGCAGCTTCGGCGTCTACTACTGCGCCAGTAGCCTGGACACCGCCATCAGCGAAACCCGCTTTCATATGGCACGCTTTCTGGCCGATACCGCGCAACCCAGCCAGGAAATGACGATGCGCAGTTACGTCAATCGCGTGACGCAACCCTTGCACGACATTCGCCAAGGATACGCCGAGCTATGCCAGCCGGACACGGCCAGCTACCCGGCCGGCCAGGCTTTCGCGGCGAAGATGAGAGATACCGGCAGCCATGGTCTGCTCTACCCCAGCGTCCGCCATGCCAAGGTTGAGCCCGATGCCGAATGCGCGGCCATCCTGCGTCCACCGGCGGTCAGCATCCCCATTCAGGGCCCCCACCTGCGCTACGTCTGGGATGGTCAGCAACAGGCCATGACGCATGTGCTGGAGGTCAAGGAGCACCGCTGAGCCTGTGACGACACTGCGAACCTCCCGCTGGGTCCAGTCAGCGCGTCATCGCAATGACAAAGACGCCCGCCAGGCCTCTCGAGACATCTCGATCGGCATGGCGGGCGTCTTGGTTATCGTCAGGCCTCTTTTCTCGCCAGGCGTCAGGCGTTGGCGTGCAGCTCGGCAACACCGTAGATGCGCTTGAGCATTGCATGCAGGCCATTGGAGCGTGTCGGCGAAAGGTGCTTGTCGAGGCCGAGCTCAGCGAGGAAGGTCGGCTGAGTGGCGACGATTTCCTGCGGCGTCCGGTCGTTGTAGATGCGCAGCACCACGGCGATCAGGCCTGCCACGATGGCCGCATCCGAGGTGGCCTGGAAGTGCAGACGCTGCTCGCTGCCTTCACCACGTACGTCAGGATGAATCCAGACATTGGACTGGCAGCCGTCGATCTTGGTCTCAGGCCCCTTCAACTCTTCCGGGTACTCCGGTAGCGCCTTGCCCATGTCGATGATGTACTGATAGCGGTCCATCCAATTGTCGAAGAAGCTGAATTCCTCGACCAGTTCCGCCTGCGCTTGTTGCGCGTCGCTCATGCTGACTCCCGATGATGTCACTGAAGAGTGTCTGAAAATATGCTGTCGGCCATGATAACGCCTGACTCCGACGGACGCACGGGAGGCGTGAAGCCTGGCGCCATGCCAGCAGTCACGCCTCCTCCTCAGGGGTAGCCGTCGTCGTCGCCAGCGAGTGCCTTGCCATCTGCTGCTGCCACTCGCCGTCTTCGGCATGCAGGTAGCGAGAGGTGGTATCCAGCCGTGAGTGTCTGGCGGAGCGAGACAGGAAACGCAGCTCTACCCCGGCTTGCGCCTGATGGGTAATGGCGGTGTGACGCAGCCAGTGCGGGCTTGCCTGGTCGAGCGTGCGTGCCATCAGCTCGCTGGCGTCGCCGGGGCGCTCCGTTCGCTGGCGCATGTCGTGGGCGGCCTGGGTAAACGTCTGCTTAATCAACCGGTAGAGCTGATTGTCGCCCAGAGGGGTCGTGCCATCCAACCGCGCGAGCAGGGGCAGTGACTCATCAGCGGGCAGTGCCTGCGGCAAGTCACTCAGTCCACGCAGGCGTCGCCAGCGCACCAGGGCCTCGAGCATCGGGGGCGGCAGCGGGATCTCGGCCAGCTTGGCGCCCTTGCCTATCACTCGCCACCACCACTGGCCTTCCCGCTTGATGATATCCCCCATTCTCGCGGCGGCCATCTCGGCGATACGCGGCGCCATCAGGTAGGCAAACGCGAACAGAAACCGCTGGCGCTCCGCGATGAATCGCTCCCGCGACACCTCGTGCTCGAGGGAGGCACTGCCGGCTGTCGGTACGTGACAACGCACCTCATCACAGCGCGCCTCGATACGCCCCCACAACCAATCCCATAGCGGACGCTCCAGATAGCGCTCGATGCGCAGCGTGCGATTGTCCATGCGCCGCTTGTCGCGCATCAGCCGGAAAGGATTGCGCGCCAGATAGCCGGCCTCGATCAACCAGGCATAAAGCCCCTGCAGGATCACCAGACTCTGGCGGCGGCTGGCCGGAGCCAGCGGCCCGCGAAAGGGCCGCCACTCGGGGTGCCTGCGGGCACGCACACTGCCAACCCAGACCTCCGCTGGCTGAGGATTGGCCAGAAAGGCCTCGAAGTGCTCGAGCCGCTCACGATCCAGACTTGCCAGGGCGGCGTCTCTGCCCTGCTCACCTTCCGCCCTTAGCCACAGAAGCAGACGCTCTGCTTCCTTGCGATAGGCGCGCAGGGTCTGCGGGCTGTGGCGATATTCATTGAGCCACGCCGCCACGGCCTCAATGTCCGTCTGCGCCTTGATGAGTGCAGCATTGCCACTCTGCGTGACGGCTGCAGTGCTGGCGGTATTGGCCAGCTCGCCCTCAAGGCGGCCGATCAACGCGGCCATGCCACCGTGTGCGCCCTTCTCCACTGTCTCGACTCCTGTCGCGTTGCCTGGGGGCTGATTGTGACGTTACGGCCATGATAATTCAAGATAAGGCGCGTAATCATGAATTATGACCACCAAGGGTAACGTAAATTACGTATTACGTAATATGTAATTATCTTTATTCCAAGCAGACGAGTCGCTACAATGACGCTAAGCGGCCAGAAGTCTGCCTAAAGGGGAGCCCGCGAGAGCACAGGGAAGATTTCTTGTGCATATCACGCAGAATCCTGACCAATGGAGTGGTAGTGAACGTCACTTCGTGGCGTAATGGCCGCTGAGCATCAACTTCAGAATACGGACGGAGATTCCCATGGCGCGCATTGGCGTCCAGTACGAGGATGTACAACGAGCGATAGAATCCTTGATGGCACGTGGTGAAGCGCCCAGCGTGCAGAAGATTCGGGAAGTGCTGGGGACCGGCAGCTTCACCACCATCAGCGATCATCTGCGCGAATGGCGCCAACGTCGCGCCGAGAAACGTGATGAGCCTCTGACCCAGGCGATGCCGGATAGTCTGACGGAGACACTGGCCACGGTATGGAGTGAAGCCCAGTCTCTGGCCAACGAGAGCCTGGCGCACTATCGGCAGGAAGCTGACCGCCAGGCCGAGGCAGCCCGTGAGGCCGAGGCACAGTCACAGCGGCGCGCAGAGGATGCGGAGCAGCGGCTCAGTGCACTCACGGAGCAACTGGCGGGAGTACAGGCGCGTCTCGAGGAGCGCGTGCAGACACTGGCGACCTTGACCAGTGAGCGCGAACAATGGCAGCAATGGCAGGAGAAGCTCGAGAAGCGCCTGACGCTTGCCCAGGAAGATGTCACCGCACTCGAGCGGACACGCGAGCATGACCATGAGCGCCATCAGCAGCTGGTGCAGCAACAGGAAAGCGAATTCAAGGAGCGCCTGGCGCAGGAAGAGTCTCGTCACGAGGCCAGTGAGACGCGTCTGATGAAGCTGCTCGATGATGCGCGCCTGGAGAAGCAGGAGCTGGACAAGCAGCATCGCCGCCGCCACGAGCAGCTCGAGAAGCGCGTGGAACGTCTGGATGCCCAGACGGCGGAGCAGCGGAAGTTGCTTCAGGAAGAGGAACGTCGTCGCTTCGAGGAAACCACGCTACGACAGCAGCGCGATGTGGAGCTCAAGGATCTGCGCTCTCAGCTGGAGCAGTCCATGGCGGAACAATCCCGTCTGGAGGCACAGCTGAGCCAGATCACGCATGAAAACAAGTTGCTCAAGGAGCGCCTGGCCTTCGCGCCGCTTCCTCCCTTTGTGTGTTGATGTTCCTGCAACGTCTGCTGAGGTTGCAGGTACACTCACACCAATGAAAGACGCCACCCTCAGGGGTGGCGTTTCGTTTTGAGGATGGCGCGTTCCCGCACCTCATGACTCTCGTCACACCATGCTCACCGCTGTCGAGAAATCTACAGCAGTTCTTCCGCCACCAGTGCCAGACGCGAACGCTCGACACACTTGAGCGTGACGTGACCGGCATGCGGCCAATTGGCGAAGCGTTGCACTGCCACCGCGAGACCACAGGTATTGGCCGTCAGATAGGGCGTATCGATCTGCCCGACATTGCCCAGCAGCACGACCTTGGTGTTGGCACCAGCCCGGGTCAACAGCCCTTTCAATTGTTTCGGTGTCAGGTTCTGGGCCTCATCGATGATCAGGAAGGTGTCGCTGAGGGTTCGCCCCCGCATGAAGGACGGCGAGCGAATCTGGACACGGTTGCCAATCCAGGCACGGGTGGCCTCCTCGTTCCACGCGCTGGTGCCCTCGCCTTCCTTGCGCAGCAGATTGTCCATATTGTCGTGGAAGGCGCCCATCCACGGCGACATCTTCTCTTCCTCGGTCCCGGGGAGAAAGCCGATCTCTTCCCCCATGGCGATCGGTGCGCGCGTGAAGATGATACGTTCGAAGCGTTTCTTCTCCAGAGTCTGCTCAAATGCCGCCGCCAGGGTCATGTAAGTCTTGCCTGTCCCGGCACTCCCGGCAATCGAGACCATGTCGACGCTCTCATCCATCAACAGATTGAGCGCGAAATTCTGGCGACTGTCATGGGCATTGACGCCCCAGGCGCTACGCTCGTTGCGGAAATCCTGCAATACCTCAAGGCAGGCGTGATCATTGTCCAGCTCGCGCACGATGGCCTCGAAGCTGGCACCACGATCACAATCCGCGATCAACATTCCCGGATACCAGTCCTTGGGCATTTGGCCGGCAAGGGTGTAGAAGGTGCGATGATTCTCGCGACTGACGGTGACATCCACCTGCAGGTCATCCCACACGCCCTGACCGTCAGGCCCAGCCTCGTGATAGAGCTTCACGCCCTCGATCATGGCATCGCTGTCACTGAAGGCGCGATCCGTCAGATAGTCCTCGACAGCCATGCCCAGTGCCGCTGCCTTGATGCGCAGATTGATGTCCTTGGTCACCAGGATGACGGATGCATCCTGACTGCGCGCCGCGAGACTGCGTGTCTCGGCAAGAATGCGGTTGTCGGCGCTTGCCTCGCTCTGATCGATGCTACCGGAGAGAAAATGAAGATTGCCGGCGCCATTCAACGAGCCCGGCAGTGGAATACCGCGCAGAATCTCCTGTGGTGTGATGTCGGCGGTGAGATCAGACAGAGTGCGACTGATCTGGCGAGCAGTGTGGGCAATTTCCTTGTGGCCATTCTTGTGCTTGTCCAGCTCCTCCAGCACCGTCATCGGAATGACGACATCGTGCTCGTCAAACTGGAAGATGGCGGAGGGGTCGTGTATCAGCACGTTGGTATCGAGGACGTACAGACGACGGGACTGCTTCTCGACTCTTACCATTGGCGACATGCCTTCCGTTGGGGTGTGCCCTTTGAAGCTATCACGCTGAATATGTCGAGGATGTTTCAATTTGGCGCTCGATTTCACGCACAGGGTGCTGACAGGTCACGCAACGCAGGCGCATAATCTGTCCCCGGCTCTGCTGGCCGCACTCTCATCTGCTGTTCGTCACGGCCATGTTGCCGGCCTTCCTGCCGAGCATCTCGTGCAGCCATGAGCACGCAGCCACTGGACTCTCTGCACTTTTCATTTGCCAGATTTCATTTGCCAGATTTCATTTGCCAGACATCCCATGCCGCAGATCGTCAGACAACCGCGTCGCCAGGAGCGCTGCGGAAGGACAGATGAAAAAAACCGCCCCTGACGATGTCAGGGGCGGTTTTTCATTGGCGGGTGCACAATGTCACGGGTCTCGATCGTTCAGACCCCGAAACATCAGGCAGTGACACTTTCGCGACGGCGACGGCGCACCTGCAACCAGCCGATCAACCACAACAGCACGATGGCTGGCAGCATCGCGATTTCCTTCGGTGGACGTTCAGCGGTCTGCTGGATGCCATCGATGGTGAAATCGAAATCGATACCGGCCTGCTGTGCCACGCTACCGTATTCCACCATGCTGACCAGCACCTGCTTGTCGCTGATATCCAGCGTCAGACCGACATCGCTCAGGCGCGCTTCGCCACTGTCGGCATCCGACACCGGCAGCAGCACGGTCTTGGAGACCTCATCGCCATCCAGATTGATGCCTGACACATGAATCGGCAGCTTGCTGTCGACCGGTGCCTCCTCCATCAGGGTCTCGATCTGCTGCGGAGCCGCCATGATGACTGGCGGATAGACCATGTCCCACCAATAGCCCGGACGAAACAACGTGAAGGTGATCAGCAGAAGACCGATGGTCTCGTACCAGCGGGTACGCGTCAGCCAATAACCTTGCGTGGCCGCCGCGAAGACCAGCATGGCCGCGACCGCCGAGGCGATGGTGATCGCCAGATGCCAGTAGCTATCGATGTTCATCAGCAACAGGTTGGTGTTGAAGATGAACATGAAGGGCAGGATCGCGGTGCGGATGTCATAGGTGAAGCCCTGGATACCGGTCTTGATCGGGTCTGACTTGGCGATGGCCGCCGCCGCGAAGGCGGCCAGACCCACCGGTGGCGTGTCATCTGCCAGTATCCCGAAGTAGAACACGAACAGGTGCACGGCGATCAGCGGCACGATCAGGCCGTTCTCGGCGCCCAGATTGACGATGACCGGCGCCATCAGCGTGGAGACCACGATGTAGTTGGCCGTGGTGGGAAGCCCCATGCCCAGAATCAGACTGATCACGGCAGTGAAGATCAGGATCAGCATCAGGTTGCCTGCCGAGATGAACTCGACGAATGCCGTCATCTTGAGCCCGAGCCCGGTCAGGGTCACGGTACCGACCACGATACCGGCCGCCGCCGTGGCGACACCGATCCCGATCATGTTCTTGGCACCGATGACCAGACCATGGAACAGGTCCTCACCGCCACGCTGGGTTGCCCCCCCCAGATTGCCTTCCTTGCGGAAGATCGCGACCAATGGGCGTTGGGTCACGGTGATGAAGATCATGAACAGCACCGCCCAGAAGGCGGAAAGCCCCGGCGACATGCGCTCGACGGTCAGACACCACACCAGCACCACGACCGGCAGCAGGAAATAGAGACCGACCTTGACCGTCGGACCCACCGGCGGCAATTCATCGATGTCCCCTTCCTCCAGCGGAGGGAAGCAGGCGGAATAGGCGATCAGGCCGACATAGGACGCCAGCAGCAGCGGCAGCACGATATAGATCGCACCATCACCCGCCAGACCCTTGATCCAGCCGATACCGTAATAGACCACCAGCGTGAGCACGCCCATGCCGATGAAGACGGTCAGGAAGGTCAGCATCGAAGCCATCAGGCTGGTCTTGTGCGTCCGCTTGAGGCCTTCCATGCCGGCCTTGCACGCTTCCAGGTGCACGATGTAGATCAGCGCGATATAGGAGATCAGTGCAGGCAACAAGGCATGCTTGATGACATCCAGATAGGGAATGCCGACATATTCCACCATCAGGAAGGCAGCAGCGCCCATGATCGGAGGTGTCAGCTGGCCGTTGGTGGAGGCTGCCACCTCGACGGCGCCTGCCTTGGTGCCAGGGAAGCCGACCTTCTTCATCAACGGGATGGTGAAGGTCCCGGTGGTCACGACGTTGGCGATGGAAGAGCCGGAAATGATCCCCGACAGGCCAGACGCCACAACGGCAGCCTTGGCCGGTCCGCCGCGCATGTGACCGAGCATCGAGAAGGCCATGCGGATGAAGTAGTTGCCGGCACCGGCGCGTTCAAGCAAGGCGCCGAACAGCACGAACAGGAAGACGAAGTCGGTGGAGACACCCAGCGCGACACCGAAGACCCCTTCCGTGGTCAGCCACTGATGCCCCAGAAGCTTGTTGAGACTGGCCCCGGCATGCGCGATGACATCGGGCATGTAGGCGCCAAACAGACTGTAGAGCAGGAAGACGGTGGCGACGACCGCAAGCGGCGGCCCGAGCGCGCGACGGGTCGCTTCCAGCAGCAACAGGAGGCCGATGCCCGAGAACACGAGGTCCGTCGTGGTATAGGCACCCGCTCGTCGCGCCAGTTCGTCACTGAAGATGAGCACGTAGGCCACGCCTGCCACGGCGAATATCGCCAACGCCCAGTCATACAGAGGAATACGATTGGCGGGCGCGCCCTTGTAAGCGGGATAGGCCACGAACGCCAGCGAGATGGCGAAGCAGAGATGGACGGCTCGCGCGGTGTCGGAGTTCAGCAGCGACAAGGGCGAGGCGTGATAGAGCTGGAAAAGAGACCAGGCAAGCGGGATCAACCACATGAAATGGCGCCCCACGAAGCCTTCCGGATGACGCCCGCCGACCTCCGATTCGAGCATCTTCTGCACTTCTGCATCATGATCCGTCTCGGCGCCAGGCGCAGAGGACGGCGGTGAAGATTGAGTTTTGGTCATTTTTTATGATCCGATCAACGCGAGTCAGGCGATGACTGGCAGGCATCATCAGGAAACGGCATCTACGTCTACCCGCCATGTTCCCGACCCAGGATGACGCTGCACAGCCACATGCTTATCAAGCAGGTTACATCTTCAGTATGTCCGGCCTGACGGATGTTTCCATTAATTGGCTGAATCAGGACGATATTTCCTGACTCAGCGCCGAGCGACGCTCGGGGTACCACCTTTCCCATCTGCTCACCGCTCAGACCGACAGGGATGGATCATGCGCCTTGCTGCATCACCAGACCCGCCGGCGGCAGCCATCCATTGGCCATGCAGGAGCTGCGACTCATGAGGACGACGAGTCACGAAGGTGAGGTCTTTACAACGTTCCTGCACAAGCACGGAGACCGCAACATGTGCGGTCTCCGTGGTGAAGCCTGGTCAGCCTGCGACAGGCAAGCGAGTCAACCGCATCACTCGCTCAGCAGGCCCGCTTCCTTGTAGTACTGCTTGGCGCCATCGTGCAGCGGAGCTGTCAGCGATGCACTGACCATCTCTTCCTTGTTCAGCACCTGGAAGGCCGGGTGCAGACGCTGGAACTGATCGAAGTTGTCGAACACGGCCTTGACCACCTCATAGGCGACACGATCTTCCACTTCGGTGCTGGACACGATGGTGGCGCGCACCCCGAAGGTGGTGACGTCGTCATCGTTGCCGCGATACATGCCGCCCGGGATGGTGGCGACCGAGAAGTACGGCTTCTCGTCGACCAGCTTGGTGACCGCGTCGCCGGTGACGTTGACCAGAGTCGCGTCACAGGTGGTGGTGGCTTCCTTGATGGAACCGGACGGGTGACCCACGACATAGACGTAGCCGTCGATCTTGTTGTCGCACAGCGCGGAGGACATCTCAGAAGCCTTGAGCTCGGATGCCACCGAGTAGACGCTGGTGTCCTTATCCTGGGAAGACAGCAGGGTGTCGATGGTGGAGCGCTGACCGGAACCCGGGTTGCCGATGTTCATGCGCTTGCCTTCCAGCTGATCGAACTCGGTCACGCCACTGTCCTTGCGGGCAACGACGGTGAACGGTTCCGGGTGCAGGGAGAACAGGGAGCGCAGTTCCTTGTTGGGGCCGAAGTCCGCGAAGTCACCCTCGCCTTCATAGGCGTTGTAGTGGGCATCTGACTGAGCGACGCCCATGTCCAGCTCACCGGTACGAATGCTGTTCAGGTTGTAGCCTGAACCACCCGTGGACTCGACGCTGCAACGAATGCCGTGTTCCGCCTTGCCACGATTCACGAGGCGGCAGATGGCACCACCGGCCGGATAGTAGACGCCGGTGACACCGCCGGTGCCGATGGTCACGAAGGTCTGCTCCGCGGCGCTGGCGCCACCGGAGATCCCCATCAGGCCAAGACCTGCGGTCGCGACCGCCGCTGTCAACGACTTCTTGATCATGGTCATCTTGAAACTCCCTTTGCTGGCTTGTTATTGGTGTTGCCGTCTTGCATCCCGGCTGAACACTGCGAAGGAGACAACCTGATCACCGCATTGCATGACAAGGTTGATATTTCAGCAACTTGTGGATGCTCGACGCTGAGATGAGATTAGCATAGCTGATGTCTCTGGTACGTAACGGAAAAGCTTTATGCTACGAAAGGTGTATGCGCTGGCAAGATCATGTGGTGACCTGAACTGGCAGACAAGAAATTCACTGGTCAAGCGCCCTTCGCGCATAAAAAAACGCCCCGCGGTGATGCCGCGAGGCGTTTTTTCAAGCTGGCGATCGCTGACGAGTGTCAACGAATGGTAACGCTGCCCATGGAATAGCCCAGAGCTTCCTCACCGTCGCCTGCATGGGGCGTCAAGTGCGGGTCACGCTGCGCATGGTCACGAATTCTTCGGCAGCGGTCGGGTGGATACCGACCGTCAGGTCGAAGTCGGTCTTGGTCAAGCCAGCACGTACGGCAATGCCGATGCCCTGCATGATCTCGCCTGCCTCATCCCCCACCATGTGGACGCCGACGACCTTGTCGGTTGCATCATCGACGATCAGCTTCATCAGACTGCGCTCGTCACTGCCGGACAGCGTGTGCTTCATCGGGCGGAAATCGGCGGTGTAGACACGGATGCTGTCGAACTTCTCGCGCGCCGCTTCCTCGCTGAGGCCGACGGTGCCGATGTTGGGGTGACAGAACACGGCCGTCGCGATGGTGTCGTAATCCAGGCCACCGACCACGCCATCACCGAAGTGTGCGCGAACCAGATGCATGGCCTCTTCCAGCGCGACCGGCGTGAGCTCCGGCCCGCCGGTGATGTCACCGAGTGCCAAGATGGAGGGGGTGGTGGTCTCGAAGCGCTCATTGACGCGCACGGTACCGTCGGCATTCAGCTCGACATCGACATTCTCGAGCCCGAGACCATCGATGTTCGGCTTGCGACCGGTCGCGGCGAGAATGCAGTCGACTTCCAGCACCTGGCCATCGCTGAGGCTGACCTGATAGACATCGCCCTGCTTGTCGATGGACTGCACGGTGGTGTTGAAGTGCAGGTTGACGCCCTTCTTGGCCATCTCGTCGCGCGTGAAGGCGCGCACTTCATCGTCAAAGCCCCGCAGGAACAGCTCGCCGCGATAGCTCAGATGCGCCTCGGCCCCCAGGCCATTGAAGATGCTGGCGAACTCGACGGCGATGTAGCCGCCGCCAATGACGAAGAAGCGCTTGGGGAACTGCTCGAGATCGAAGATGCGGTTGGAATCCAGCGCATGCTCACGGCCCGGGAAGTCCGGCAGGAAAGGCCAGCCACCGGTGGCCACCAGAATCTTCGCGGCGGTATAGCGCTTGCCGTTGACTTCGACGGTGTTGGCATCGGCGATCGTGGCACGGCCGTCGATCAGCGTGGTGCCGGAGTTGTTGAGCATGTTGCGGTAGATGCCGTTCAGGCGCGTGATCTCGGCGGTCTTGCGATCTCGCAGAGTGGCCCAGTCAAACCGGGGAGCCTCGCCGATGTTCCAACCGAAACCTGCGCTGTCCTTGAAGGAATCATGGTAGTGAGCCGCATAGGAGTAGAGCTTCTTCGGCACGCAACCCACGTTGACGCAGGTGCCGCCGAGATAGCGATCTTCCGCGACGGCAACGCGTGCACCGGTGGCTGCGGCAGTACGCGCTGCACGCACACCGCCGGAACCGGCGCCAATGACGAACAGGTCGAAGTCAAACTGGCCTGTCACAGGCTGTTGGGTCTGATCGGACACGGGAATCTCCTTGGTAAATTGGCCACATGGTATCAGGAGTCATGCCCCTCGGCAGCCCCATGACGTGGGCCGCGGTCATCCGCCATCATGACTGCTGGTTGACCCTGCAGGTCATCGCGCGGTAAAAATACCAATGATGTTAGACAAAAGTTACAACATGCGCCGCTCACGATGGCCTGCGATGTTGACGTATTGCATTGCAGAGGGCCTGGCGGCGGCAAGCATGTCTGTACAACATCTTCCCCTGCCCCGTCATCCTGATAAGTGGTCCCCTCGCCATGAGCAATATTGAAAAGCTGTTGGAGCAGAACAAGGTCTGGGCCGAGTCCATGACCGAGCGTGATCCTGACTTCTTCAAGCGACTCTCCGACCAGCAGAATCCGGACTATCTGTGGATCGGCTGTTCCGACTCACGCGTCCCCGCCAACCAGATCATCGATCTCCCGCCGGGTGAAGTCTTCGTTCACCGCAACGTCGCCAACCTGATTCACTACAACGACATGAATGCGTTGTCAGTGATCCAGTACGCCGTGGATGTCCTCAAGGTCGAGCACATCATGATCGTCGGCCATTACGGTTGTGGTGGTGTACGCGCTGCCATCACCGGCGGGGACAACGGCATGGTGGACTACTGGCTGCACAGTCTGCGCGAGCTCTACAACCTGCATCACGCCGAGCTCAAGGACTTGCCGCTGGACGAACAGGTCGACCGCATGTGTGAGCTGAATGCGCGTTCTCAGGTACAGAACCTGGCGCGTACCAAGATCCTCCAGCGTGCCTGGGAGCGCGGTCAGAATCTGCAGATTCATGGTTGGGTCTATGGCCTCTCGGATGGTCGCGTCAACAACCTGGAGTGCACCATCAGCGGTCTCTCCCAGGTGCCGAACCTCTATCGGGTTGACCGCCTGACGCCTGTCGCCGGCAGCAATGAGTAAGTGAAATGAGTAAGTGAGCAGGCGCACCCTGCTCTGCCTCCACGCCTGAGGCTTCTCGGCTCGCCAGCGGTACGCCACCACACGCCTTCCTTTCGGGAGGCGTGTCACGTTGCAGCGTTGATTTCGGGTGTATGACGCCCGCGAGACTGCGCACAACGACTAGACCTTAGTCGCGAATCAAGCCTCGCACCAGAACGGTGCACCTCATCGTTTCCTTCCAGGCAATCTCGGATTCCTCGTCCGGGAACACCGCCTCGTCAAGAATTTCCCCGCCGTCATCTCCGCAAGACAGGCTCCGTCGTCTGCCCGACTCGCGAGAGGACACGATGGCGTGGCTCTCTTGCCACCTTTCGATGAGCAAGGATGCATATCGCCATCAAGCCATTGAATTGAATAAGAATATCCCTTCAACCGCCTTTGTCGGAATGCTATCACCAGTCACGCTTTCCCCACGTGACACAGGCAAGAGACTTAACCAACCGTCCTGAACGACACTTGCCATCGTCCAACGAACGCCATGCAAGACGCCCTTGCCTCGTGATGCACCAGCAACGTGTGTGTTGCGCTTTTGTCGACACCGCTATTCACGGCCTGAATCTGGCTAGTCAACATTTCGATTGTCTCTGTGCGGCGTGTCTCACTACTGTGAAAGCGCATCCTTGCGTGTCGCCCTGAGGGAGACAATGCGAAGAGAGCCACAAGAACAACCAAACATCACAAGCAAAGGGAAGCTCATGACCCGTCAGAATGCCTTCCAGTCCCTCTTCCAAAAGAAGACCCTGTGCGCGCTGATCGGCAGCGCGACATTGGCCATGGCGACACCAGCCCTGGCCGAAGATGTCACCTTGCGCATGGCCTACGACGCAGACCCGGTCACGCTCGATATCCACGAGCAACTCTCCGGCGGCACTCTGCAGCTGTCGCACATGGTCTATGACCCGCTGATTCGCTGGAACAAGGATCTGGGCTTCGATGGCCGTCTGGCCAAGAGCTGGGAGCGTGTCGATGACAACACCATGCGTTTCCATCTGCGCGAAGGCGTCAAGTTCCATTCCGGCAATGACTTCTCCGCCAAGGATGTGGTCTGGACCATCGAGCGCCTCAAGAAGAGTGCTGACTTCAAGGCCATCTTCGCACCGTTCACTGACGTCAAGGCAGTGGATGACTACACCGTGGATCTGGTGACCGACAAGCCCTTCCCGCTGGTGCTGAATGCCGCGACCTACATCTTCCCGATGGACAGCAAGTTCTATTCCGGCGAGACCGAAGACGGCAAGGCCAAGGATGAGATCGCCAAGGCCGCCAACACCTTCGCCTCACGCAACGAGTCCGGTACCGGCCCCTACAAGGTCACTGACCGTCAGCAGGGCGTGAAGATCAGCTTCGAGCGCTTCGAGGATTACTGGGATACCGAATCCCCGGGCAATGTCGACGACATCGTGCTGACGCCGATCAAGGAAAACGCCACCCGTGTCGCGGCGCTGCTTTCCGGCGACATGGACTTCATCGCGCCGGTACCGCCGACCGACCTGGAACGCATCCGCAAGCAGGATGGCGTGCACCTGGTCGAGATGGGCGGCACCCGCATCATCACCTTCCAGATGAACCAGGAACGTGTCGAAGCCTTCAAGGACAAGCGTGTCCGCCAGGCGGTCAACTACGCCATCAATCAGGAAGGTATCGCCCAGAAGCTGATGAAGGGCTTCGCGACCCCCGCTGCCCAGATGTCGCCGGATGGTTATCAGGGCCACAATCCTGAGCTGACACCGCGCTATGACGTGGCCAAGGCCAAGGAGCTGATGAAGGAAGCCGGTTACGAGGATGGCTTCGAGATCAGCATGATGGCGCCCAACAACCGCTATGTGAACGACGCCAAGATCGCTCAGGCCGTCGCCTCGATGCTGGCCAAGATCAACATCACGGTAGATCTCAAGACCCTGCCCAAGGCCCAATACTGGCCGGAATATGATGCACGTGCGGCCGACATGATGATGATCGGCTGGCACTCGGATACCGAAGACAGCGCCAACTTCTTCGAATTCCTGACCTTCTGCCCGGATGCCGACAGCGGTGTCGGTCAGTACAACTCCGGCAACTACTGCAACCCGGACGTCGACAAGATGGTCACCGAGGCCAACCTGGAGACCGACACCGAGAAGCGCGCCAAGATGTTGCAGGCTGCCGAGAAAGCCGTCTACGACGATGCCGGCTTCGTGCCGCTGCACTGGCAGAACCTTGCCTGGGGCGCGCGTGATGGCGTCAACATCGAGCCGGTCCTCAACGTGATGAACTTCCCGTACCTGGGTGATCTGGTCATCGACCAGGACTGATCCCACGCCGTGAGTGAGCGACAGGTACTGGACCGTCTTGCATCGTCCAGTGCCATGTTCCTGGCCACGCACCCCTCGCGACAGGCAAGTCAGGCAACCGGAGACAGGCAACGTGAGCTCTCTGGTTGCCCTGCTTGGCTGAAGGCGACGACTTACCCCCGCTTGTTCCTTCCCCTTGGTCATCGCCTCTCGGTGATGGGTTGGGGAGCCTGTGCCCGATGACAGGCCAGCGACAGGCGGGACTCCTGACACCCAGCGCGATTGGCCAGCCAGACCAGGCCGCCGCGCGCGAGACCGTGATGTTCACGAGGAAGGTGGCGATCCATGATTGCCTTTCTGATCAAACGCCTGATGCACGCCGTACTGGTCATGTTCGTGATCAGCATCATCAGCTTCGCCATTCAGGACAACCTGGGCGACCCGCTGCGCGAGATGACCGGCCAGGCCGTGTCAGAAGCCCAGCGTGAAGTCATGCGCGATGAAATGGGGCTCAACGACCCATTCATCACCCAATATCTGCGTTTTGCCGGCAATGCCCTGCAAGGGGATCTCGGCACCTCGTATTTCTACAAGCAGCCAGCGACCGAGGTGATACTCAAGCACCTGCCCGCCACGCTGGAACTGGTGATGGCCTCGAGCCTGATCATCATCCTGCTCTCTGCCCCCATCGGCGTGTTCGCGGCGATCCGCCCACGCAACTGGCTGTCACGCCTGTTCATGGGCACCTCGATCATCGGAATCTCGGTGCCGGTGTTCCTGACGGCCATCGTGTTGATCCAGCTGTTCGCGATCGGCGTCACGGTGGACTGGTTCCCCGGTGATACCACCTGGGGCAGTGTGCTGAACGGCATGCTCTCCACCGATGGCGGCATGCCTTCCTACGGGCGGGGTGAGCTGGTCCATGTGGCAGGCCCCTGGTCCAGCGGCTTCTTCACCGCCGATGGCCTCTGGCATCTGGTACTGCCGGCCATCTCGCTGGCCTCGATCATGCTGCCGCTGTTCATCCGCCTGATTCGCGCCGAGATGATGGAGGTCCTGCAGTCGGACTACATCAAGTTCGCACGTGCCAAGGGGATCGGCCTCAAGCGCATCTACTTCCTGCACGCACTGAAGAACACCATGCTGCCGGTGATCACCGTCGGCGGCGTGCAGATCGGCACCATGGTGGCCTACACCATCCTGACCGAGACCGTCTTCCAGTGGCCGGGCATGGGCCTGATGTTCCTCGAGGCCATCACCCGCTCCGACATTCCGCTGATCGTGGCCTACCTGATGATGGTCGGCGTGATCTTCGTGATCACCAATACGCTCGTCGACCTGATCTACGGTCTGGTCAACCCCACCGTCAAGCTTGCGGGGAAATCGGCATGAGCCATTCCACTTCCGAGACCCATACGCCCGTCACTCCGAAGACCAGCTCCATCGCGGTGCCCGGACGCTGGCAGCGCTTCCGTGAGTCCTATCTGGTCTACAGCTTCAAGCGTGACTGGATGGCCCAGGCCTGCCTGCTGGTCTTCATCGCCATGGTGCTCGGGGCCTTTCTCGCCCCGTGGATCGCCCCGGCGGACCCCTATGACCTGGCCACCATCGACATCATGAACTCGGAGCTTCCGCCGGCGTGGATGGCGGGTGGTGATCCGGCCTTCCTGCTGGGCACCGATGCCCAGGGGCGGGATCTGCTCTCCACCATTCTGTACGGCACCCGCGTGTCGCTGCTGATCGGCTTCGGTGCCGTGATTCTGCAGGCGCTGCTCGGCGTGACCTTCGGGCTGCTGGCGGGCTATCTGGGGGGACGTGTCGATGCCTTCCTGATGCGCATGGCGGATATCCAGCTGTCGTTCTCGACCCTGATGGTGGCCATCGTGGTGGGTGCCATCATCAAGGCGACCTTCGGTGGCGCCGCCTTCTCGGACTATGCGCTGATCCTGCTGATCCTGATCATCGGGCTGGCGGAATGGCCCCAGTATGCGCGCACCGTCAGGGCGTCCGTGCTGGCGGAGAAGAGCAAGGAATATGTCGATGCCGCACGGGTGATGGGCTTCCGCTCCCGCCGCATCATGTTCCGCCACATTCTTCCCAATACCCTGTCGCCGATCTTCGTCATCTCCACCGTGCAGATCGCCAACGCGATCATCTCGGAGGCGGCGCTGTCCTTCCTCGGCCTCGGCATGCCGGAAACCCAGCCGTCACTGGGCTCATTGATCAAATCGGGCTTCGACTATCTGCAGTCAGGCAGCTGGTGGATCACGCTGATTCCCGGTGGCGTGCTGATTCTGCTGGTACTGGTGATCAATCTGCTGGGCGACTGGCTGCGTGACGTGATGAACCCCCGCCTCTACAAGGGCTGAAGCCGCGAGGAATCAAGACAATGGCATTACTTGAAGTCAACCACCTCGATGTCCGCTTCGCCATGCGAGGCGGCGAGGTCCGCGCCCTGCGCGACGTCAGTTTCACGCTGGAACGCGGCGAACGCCTGGGCATCGTGGGCGAGTCGGGGGCCGGCAAGTCGGTCGCCGCCTTCACCATCCTGAATCTGATCGCCAAGCCCGGCTACATTGCCGGCGGCGAGATCAAATTCGATGGCGAAGTGCTCAACACCATGAAGCCCAAGGCGATGCAATCGATTCGCGGCAATCGCATCTCGATGATCTTCCAGGACCCGATGATGACGCTGAATCCGGTGCTGACCATCGGCGAGCAGATGATCGAGTGCTTGAAGGCGCACCGTCGCATCTCCAGCAAGGATGCGCGCGCCATCGCCCTGCACAAGCTCAATCAGGTCTTCATTCCCTCACCGGAAAAGCGTCTTGATCAGTACCCGCACGAGCTGTCCGGTGGCATGCGTCAGCGCATCATCATCGCCATCGCGTTGCTGCTGGACCCGGACATCATCGTCGCCGATGAGCCGACCACCGCACTGGATGTGACCATCCAGGCCGAGATCATGGAGCTGCTGCTGCTGCTGTGCGAGAAGCACAATGTCGGGCTGATCCTGATCACCCACGACCTGGGTGTCGTCAGCCAGGTGACCCAGCGCACCCTGGTGATGTATGCCGGCCGTGTGATCGAGCAGGGCCCGACCCGCGAGATCATCAATGATGCTCAGCACCCCTATACCCAGGGGCTGATCAACGCCCTGCCCCAGATGGCCACGCCCGGTAGTCGCCTGAATCAGATTCGCGGCTCGATGCCCACGCTGACCAAGATTCCGGCTGGCTGCGCCTTCAATCCGCGCTGTGATTTCGCGGCGGATGTCTGTCATGAGCAGGTGCCCGCCTTCGTGGCTTCCGGCAATTGCAAGGTGGCCTGTCACATGGTGCAGGCGATGGTGAAAGGAGAGTCGTGGACCCCGATCGTCACCGATGCCTCCCAGGCTCCCCGAACGGAGGTGAACGCATGAGTCAGGCCATTCTCACACCAGAGGAGCGTCTCGCCAGCGGGACAAGTGCCGCGCTCGGCGACACCCTGGTCGAGATCCGCGATCTCGAGAAACGCTTCTCGCTGTCCGGTGACTTCCTCGAACAGCTGACCTTCGAGAAGGGACGCCTGCGGCGCAAGCAGGAGTACGTGCATGCCATCAATGGCGTCACTCTCGACGTCAAGCGTGGCGAGGCGTTGTGTGTCGTCGGCGAGTCCGGCTGTGGCAAGTCGACGGTCGCACGTACCGTGATGGGGCTGCTCAAGCCCAGTGGCGGGGAGATACGGTTCGACGGGACACGTATCGATGACATGGCGCCCAGGGACCTGCTGCCCTATCGCCGACGCATGCAGATGATCTTCCAGAACCCCTATGCGTCGCTCAATCCCCGCATGACCATCCAGCAGACGCTGGAGGAACCGCTGCGCTTCCACCAGCCGACACTGAAGGATGGTGAGATCCGCGACAAGATCGAGGAGGTGATGCGCTCGGTGGGGATCGACCCGGATTGGGGCAAGCGCTATGCCCACGAGTTCTCCGGTGGCCAGCGCCAGCGCATCTCGATTGCCCGCGCACTGGCGGTGGACCCCGAGTTCATCGTCGCCGATGAGCCGATCTCGGCACTGGATGTCTCGATTCAGGCTCAGGTGCTCAATCTGATGATGGATGCGCAGGAACAGCGGGATCTGACCTACCTGTTCATCACCCATGATCTTGCCGTGGTAGAGCACTTCGGGACACGTGTCGCCGTGATGTATCTGGGGACCCTGTGTGAGCTGGCGGACACTCGTTCGCTGTTCGCTCGTCCCAGACATCCCTACACCCAGGCACTGATGTCGGCGATACCGCGCCTACATGATGACAAGCCCAATCACATCCGCCTGGAGGGTGAGGTGACGACCCCGGTAAATCTGCCATCGGGCTGCGTCTTCCATGGCCGCTGCCCGCATGCCAATGAACGCTGCCGTCGGGAGATCCCGCGCTTGATCGCCATCGAGGGTGGTCAGGTGGCCTGCCATGCCGTCGAGGAAGGCAGAATCGACTGAGCAGGACACCTGCCCAGATGCCACTCCGTGGTGAGTCGCCCCGTGCCTCAGGGCCCGGCCCTCGGGGCACGGATGGCGATGTCCAAGGCAGCCGGCGCAAGCCGACTGCCTTGCCGTCTGATGACATGCCTGGCATGGACTTTCGGGTCGGCATCGACGGATCGACGATTGCATCCCACTCTCGGTCTAGGGCAACATCTCGCAGATCCGATATTGACCAAGGGGTCAATCCGCCCAGTAGCGAATCGTCACGATGAACGCTGCCGGGCATGGCGCCATTGACCTCCCCGCAAGATACCCTGGTGTGACACGTCCGCAGAGATGTGCGCCCGACCTCCTGACATGGCCTGTTGACAGGCCGACGAGGCACACCGAATCCATGGAAATACGCTGGCTCGAAGACTTCATCGTTCTGGCTCAGACCCGTCACTTTTCACGGGCAGCCGATGCACAGAATGTCTCTCAGCCCACCTTTTCTCGCCGTATCAAACTGCTGGAAGAGGAGATGGGCACCACATTGATCAATCGTCAGACCTTGCCACTGTCACTCACCCCTGCCGGGGATGAGTTTCTCCAGCTGTGCGAGCAGATTACCGAGCGGGTACGCATTACGCGTGAACGTCTGCAGGACATGGCCCAGCAGCAGGCCAGCAAGATCTCGCTCGGTGCGCCGCAATCGCTGGTATCACATTTCCTGCCCGAATGGCTGGATCAGCACCAGCTGCGTGAGCAGGTGTTTCCCTATCTGCGTGCGACGGGCTGGCTGGCGGCGGATTACTTTCATGGTCTGGATCGCGGCGAGTGTGATCTGGCCATGTGTTACTGGCCTCAGGCACGTGTGGACCTCGGCTTTGAACTGGACAGTTATCAATACCTGGTGGTCGGTGAGGAGTGCTTCATCCCGCTATGTGCGCCCCAGGCGGATGGCAGCCCGCTTCACCCCCTGCCGGGCACGCGTCGCAATCCCTTGCCGTTCATCAGCCCTCACCCCCGCGCCGTCATCGCGACCTCGTTGACGGCTCACCTGGCTCAGGTGCCCGTCCAGGCACACCTGGTGACCATGAACGAGAACATCCAGGCAGCCAACATCAAGGCACTGGTGCTGCAGGGCTACGGCATCGGCTGGTTGCCACAGCGTCTGGCGGCCGCGGAGATGGCCAGCGGGCAGCTGGTGCGCGCCGGAGATGAACGCTGGGATCTGCCACTGCATATTCGACTCTATCGCCCGCGAGAGCCACGTCACGCCAGCGTCAGTGAGCTATGGTCGCGGCTTGGCAAGCCACCGGAGTCCGGCGGACTGACCTGAAGGACTCGCCGGCGACAGCGCAGCTCTGAACCACATTGACATAAGGAAGACAGATGTTCGAACCTCGCCTGAATGACCCCGCACTGACCCATGCCGAGGCACATCGCGCGCATCTGGCGGCGCTGCAGGCGCGCTATGAGCTTGCCATGCAACAGCATGATCTGGACGCCATCGTGCTGCATAGCGGCAAGCCGAAACGGCATTTCGCCGATGACCAGGATGCCAGCTTCAAGTCCCATGCTCACTTCCTTCACTGGGTGCCGATGGCAGGCCTGAGCGATAGCTGGCTGCTGGTTCGACCGGGTGAGCGTCCGACGCTCTATCTGTATGCCCCCGATGATTTCTGGCACCTGTCGCCCACGTTGCCGACGCCTGACATCGCCCCCTGGGCTGCGTGCTTCGAGATCGTGCATCTACGCAAGCCGACACTGCCGAAGCGTCCCGAGGGCCGCGTGGCGCTGGTGGGTGAGATCGCCGAGCTTCAGCCGGAGGTGGTCAGCGAGCTTGGGGCGCTGCCCAATCCGCTCGGGCTTGTCCGTCAGCTGGACGAGGGGCGCGTCTGCAAGAGCGAATTCGAGATCGCCTGTCTGAGAGAGGCCAGCCTGCGCGCTGCCCGTGGCCACCTGGCTGCCCGGCGGACCTTCATGGAAGGCGGTGCGGAACTCGATATCCAGCTGGCATATCTCGGCGCGTCCCGCCAACGCGAATCCGATGTGCCCTACGGCAATATCGTCGGCCTCAACGAACATGCCGCGGTACTGCATTACCAGCACTATGGCCTGCAGACGCCTGATTCCCGCCGCAGCCTGCTGGTGGATGCCGGTGCCAGCGTGCACGGCTATGCCTCCGATATCACCCGCAGCTGGGCGGGTGATGACGCGCTGCCCCTTTACCGCTCACTGATAGTGGGCGTGGAAGCGCTCCAGAAGCGCCTGATCGCCAGACTGGCGCCCGGGGTCGATTACGTCGAGCTTCACCTGGAAATGCATCGTGAGCTGGGGGAGCTGCTGCGTGAACTGGGCGTGGTTTCCCTGCCTGCCGAGGAGCAGGTCGCACAAGGCATCACCGCCGCCTTCTGTCCGCATGGTCTCGGGCACCTGCTGGGACTTCAGGTGCATGATGTCGCGGGTCGAATTCCGGATCACACCAGCGGTGAGGTGCGTCACCCTCCGGAAGGTCACCCGATGCTGCGCCTGACCCGCGTACTCGAGACCGGCATGGCCATCACCATCGAGCCGGGGTGCTACATCATCCCCATGCTTCTCGAGCCACTGCGCAACGATGCACGGGGCGAGGCGATCAACTGGTCACTGGTAGACGCCCTGGCGCCTCATGGCGGTGTCAGAATCGAGGACAATCTGGTCATCACCGCCGATGGCGCCGAGAACCTGACGCGCAGCCCCGACACCGGATTGTGAGCAGCGCAGTGACCTGACCGACGACGGCGCATCATGCTGCAGTGCAACTAGCAGTGACCGATGGATAATGAAATGATGCAGCCAGCCCTGGTATCAGACGTAAAGAATCACTGAATGGAAGTCAGGAAATCCTGGCATGTGGCGCGCGATGCCCCTGCTCGGGATTTCCTGTCTCTGGAGTCAGCGTCATGCCTCATTCGATCTTCACCTCCGAGTTCCGGCCCGCTCTGGGGTTGCGCAATCGCCATGTCCAGACCTTGCTGCCCCGCCTGCTGCCCCGCGCCCCGCTGTCTTGCCGCACCGAGATACTCAACCTGCCGGACGGTGATTTCGTCGAACTCTCCTGGGTGACCAGTGATGGCAACAGCCGTCGCGAACGGGAAGTTGAACTGTCCGATGACGCCCCGCTGTTCGTGCTGTTCCATGGCCTGGAAGGCAATCTGGAGTCACCCTACGCTCGGGATCTGCTCAATGCGGCAGCGCGTCTGGGGTGGCGGCCCGTGCTGATGCATTTCCGGGGATGCGGGCAATCGCCCAACCGACTGCCGCGGGCCTACCACAGTGGTGACACGGCGGATGCCTACTGGGTTCTGGGGGAGATGGGCAAACGTTACCCCCATGCCCTCAAGGTGGCCTGTGGCGTATCTCTCGGGGCCAACATGCTGCTCAAGCTGGTGGCGGAACAAGGCGGAGATGGGCTGGACCTCGCCGGGGCGATCGCGATCAGCGCACCACTGGATCTCGCGGCAAGCTCCGACGTGCTGAATCAGGGCAGCTCGCGACTCTATCAGCGACATCTGCTCAAGAGCATGAAGGCCAAGGTGGCCGCCAAGCTGGCCAACGGGCCGCTGCCCATTTCCATCGGTGCACACCAGCTGACGCAGTTGAACAGCTTCTGGGCCTATGACAACGAAGTCACGGCGCCCTTGCATGGGTTTTCCTCGGCCAGTGACTACTACTCCCGTGCCTCGGCCGGCCGGCTGTTGCGAGACATCGAGCTACCGACCCTGATATTGCAGTCGCTGGACGATCCCTTCATGCCTCGTGACCTGTTCTCGCGCTTTCCGCAGCCCTCTGAAGCGGTGCGGATCGAGTTGAGCGAACGCGGCGGGCATGTGGGCTTCATCGAGTGGCGGCGCGGTCGTCTGTCGTCCTGGCTGGCACGCAGAATCACGCGCCAGCTCACGGATTGGTCAGCATTGTCACACTCCCGTCAGCGTCACAGTGTTCAGCAGGAAACGCTGTAACTGACATTGCCTGCCGCCTCGTTCGAGCACCTGCCGCGTGACTGACGTCCTGTATCGTGGGACGAGCACACGGAGACCTTCGCGGGTCAGATTGACAGACGTCTTCCTGCCCGAAGACGCCGTCATTACTTCAAAAGGAAACAATGACAAGATAACGGTATATAGAGAGAAGGAGGATTGCACTGTCGCGATGCCACGAGGATGGTAGACTGCGCGCCTGATACCTAGGCTATTGGTCTGATAATGAACCTCATTTTTCGTCTGGTACTCGGCATCGTCGCCGGTGTACTGCTGGGTCAATGGGCCCCGGACATCCTCGTGCGAAGCCTGCTCACCTTCAAGGTGCTGTTCGGCGAGCTGCTGGAGTATGCCATCCCGTTGATCATCCTGTTCTTCATCATGAGCGGCATCGCACGTCTCGAGCGCTCCTCCGGGCGGCTGCTGGCACTGACCATGGTGCTGGCATATGCCTCTACCACGCTGGCCGGATTGATGTCGGCGGTGGTGGGTCTCGAACTGGTGCCACATATCGTGAGCCACACCCAGATGCCCGCCAGTCACCCGATGGTGCTCCAACCTTATTTCGCGCTGGACATCCCCCCCTTGACCGATATCAGCACCGCCCTGGTCACGGCTTTCCTGTTCGGGATCGGTATCTCCGCCACCGGCCATGATGGCCTACGCAATCTTGCCGACGGTGGTCGTGACATCGTCGAGCGCTTCATCGCCAAGGCACTGATACCGGCATTGCCCTTCTATATCGCCGGACTCTTCTGCGAGATGACCATCGCCGGCACGGTGGCCAACACGCTGAAAAGCTTCGGCATGATCCTGATTCTCGCGCTGACCCTGCACTGGCTGTGGCTGAGTCTTCTCTACCTCGCCAGTGGCATGAGTACCGGCCGTGCACCGCTGGTGGCGCTACGTAACATGTTGCCGGCCTACTTCACTGCCGCCGGCACCATGTCATCCGCCGCGACGATCCCCGTGACCGTGCGCCAGACGCGCCTGAATCACATCTCGCCCTCGGTCTCGAGCTTTGCCATTCCGCTGCTTGCCACGATCCACATGTGTGGCAGCGCCATCACGCTGACCATCTGCGCCATCGGTGTCATCCTGGTGACACCGGCATTGCCGCAGCCCGACCTGATGTCGTTGTTGCCGTTCATTGCCGCACTCGGGGTTACCATCATCGCCGCGCCGGGCTCGCCTGGCGGCGCCGCGATGACATCGGTCGGAGTGCTCCAGAGTCTGCTGGGGTTCGATGCTGCCGCCGTCGGCCTGATGATGGCGCTCTATCTGGCGCAGGACAGCTTCGGCACGGCCTGCAATGTAGCGGGTGACGGTGCGCTGGTACAGTGGATCGACCGCTTCGCCGAAGCTGAACAGGATCGCCAGCGGTATCGCTGAAGCCGAGACGACAGGCGGCATCGCCTCAAGCAGAAGGTCAGGCCGCCTGCCCGGTGACATCGGTGCTGACTGACGCATTACCGACTGGAATCCAGAGTTGCGCCATCCAGCCCTTATGGTCGCGTCCCCTTGACCGCATGTCAGAGCTGTTCTTTGACGCGGCCATGGGGATTCACCTTCCCCGTGACGATGATGGATTTCATTCATGACACGGGGCAATCACGCATGACTCCCTCCGACACCTCTTCCTCGACCCCCAGCGACGGCATCAGCAGCGCCCTGGTGATGCTGTTTGCCTTCTGCTGTGGCGCGATCGTCGCCAATGTCTATTACTCGCAGCCGATCATCAACATGATCGCGGGCGACATCGGACTGTCAGAAAGCAGCGCCAGTCTCATCGTGGCGCTGACCCAGGGAGGATATGCGCTTGGCCTGCTGTTTCTGGTACCGCTGGGCGATCTGCTGGAAAACCGCCGGCTGTTGATCACCACGATCCTGATCTCGGCGGCGAGTCTGGTACTGGCGGGGCTGGCGGATGCTCCCTCCTCGTTTCTGCTCTGGTCATTGCTGATCGGTGTCAGCTCGGTCTCGGTGCAGATCCTGATCCCGCTGGCGGCTCACCTGTCTGCGGAACACAGCCGTGGCCGCGTGGTCGGCAACATCATGAGCGGATTGCTGCTGGGCATCCTGCTGGCACGGCCCGCCTCCAGCCTGCTGGCGGATCACTTCGGCTGGCGCTGCATCTTCTTCGTCGGTGCCGCCTTGATGCTGCTGGTCGGGGGCGTGGTATGGCGGGTGGTCCCCAGCCGCCAGCCACGCCATACCTCAAGCTATCCCGCGCTGCTCAAGACCCTCGGCAAGTTGATGCGTGATGAACCGGTACTGCGTCGTCGCTCCCTCTACCAGGGGCTGATGTTCGCGGCATTCAGTCTCTACTGGAGTGCCGTACCGCTCGAGCTGGTCAACGAACACGGCTTTTCGCAGACGCAGGTAGCGCTGTTCGCCCTGGTGGGGGTGTTGGGAGCTGTCGCCGCCCCGATCAGCGGACGCCTGGCAGATGCAGGCCACACCTCGATTGCCACCGTAGGCGCCCTGGTACTCGCCAGTGCCAGCTTCGCGACGGGGCTGATGCCGATGACTCTACAGGTCGTTGCACTGGCCGTGACGGGATTGCTGCTCGATTTCGCGGTACAGACCAACATGGTCCTCGGCCAGCGCGCCATCTATTCCCTCGACCCCGAGAGCCGTGGCCGCCTGAATGCCATCTACATGACCAGCATCTTCGTCGGCGGTGCGATCGGCTCGGCGCTGACCAGTCTGATCTACGCCCATCTCGGCTGGAATGGCATCATGGCGATCGGTGGCGCCTTGCCGCTCGTGGCACTGGCATGGCTGCTGGTGAGTCGCTCACGCAGCCAGGATGAGGCCTCCCCCACGACGGACTGAGACCGGGCGATCGGCCGTCAACCAGCAGGCGGGCCCAGCAACCAGAAAGCCTCATGGCAGGCGTCGTGCTGACGGTCACCATGAGGCTTTCGCGTTTCTTCAGGGCAGCGCAATCAGGGCAGACCGTTCATGCGCTCGCCGCCCGCCAGCTAGCCGATCGGGCAGCTGATCCCCGTGCCCTTCAGGCCACAATAGCCGCCCGGATTCTTGGCAAGATACTGCTGATGGAAATCTTCCGCGTAATAGAATGTCTCGAGCGGAGCGACCTCGGTGGTGATCCGTCCCAGACCGGACTGATTGAGCGCCTGCTGATAATCCGCCAGGCTCTTCTCGACGATCTCACGCTGCGCGTCATCGACGTAGTAGATCGCACTGCGATACTGGCTGCCGATGTCATTGCCCTGACGCATGCCTTGCGTCGGATCGTGCGCTTCGAAGCTGGCACGCAGGATTTCCGGCAGACCGATGACCGTCGGATCGAACACCACACGTACCACTTCGGTGTGTCCGGTCTTGCCGGTACAGGTCTCCTCGTAGGTCGGGTTCGGCGTATGGCCGCCAGCATACCCGACGGCCGTCACCACGACGCCCGGCAGCTGCCAGAACAGACGCTCCGCGCCCCAGAAACATCCCAGTCCCAGCACGATCTCCTCACATCCCTGGGGATAGGGAGGTACAATCGAGCGCCCATTGACGTGATGGGTACCCGTTATCTGCAGAGGCTGCTCGCGCCCCGGCAAGGCATCTTCTGCCGAGGGAATGGCCTGCTTGTCTTGCGTCTTCCACATGGCGGACTCTCTCCTGTGTCGCGTCGTGCAATCGTGTATAGGTTCAATGATGTCATCTCTGCCCCCCAAGATCTGCCCCTGCCAGCCCAACACCGCTGAGGCACGACGTTACGTCGATTGCTGTCAGCCGATTCATGCGGACATCACCCTCGCCGAACGCCCTGAGCAATTGATGCGCGCCCGCTACAGTGCCTTCTGCCTCTCGCTGAGCGACTTCCTCATCGACAGCTGGGACGCGGCACATTGCCCAGCACGCGCCGACCTGGAAGGTGCTGGCCCGCAATGGCTGGCGTTGGAGATTCTGGACAGCGGACAAGATGCCGATACCGGCATGGTACGCTTTCACGCCACCTTCTTCGAGCAGGGAAAGTTCCAACGATTGCAGGAACTTAGCCGATTTCATCATGATGGTCATCACTGGCGTTATGTCGACGGTGATGCCGAGTGGCAGACATTGACGCCAGGGCGCAACAACCTGTGCCCCTGTGGCAGCGGCAAGAAGATCAAGCGTTGCTGCACTGCATGACGCTGACCATCAGCGCCTGGTGCTGACGCGCACGAGCACGATCTCTGGCATAAGCCCTGCAAGCCCTGCAAGCCCTGCAAGACGCGCCCTGCGAAACGCCCAGGAAAACGCCCTGCAAAACGAAACAGCCCCCACCGACGCTATCGATGGGGGCTGAATCTGTGGCAATCAATTGGCCTGGCGTGTCATCTGTCCTTGCCGACTCTGGGCGCCAGCTCACTGCGACCCAATGAGAAGCTGTAGAGCAGATCCACGGCCTGCGCCGTACCGGACACCGCTTCGGCATACAGATTGCGGAACAGCTTGTAGCGCAGCGTAAGCTCCGCGATCGGCGAGAACAGCCCGACGCCGTAACTGAGCTTCAGATCCGGGGCGATATAGCCGCTGACCACCACCTGGCTGTCATCCCCGCTGCCGGAACTGTCCAGACTCAGATCCCTCACGCCGAAGGTTTCGCCGATCTGTCCGACCACCTGGCCACTTTGCGCCAGCGACATGCCGATCAAGGCGGACGTGACCGCACTGTCACTGCTGGTATCACTGTCCAGGCCTTCGCCGCGCAGCAGATAGCTCAGTGCCGACGACTCATCCATCGAGGGGTCCGAGAAGATCTCGATGCTGGGTGAGGAGGCAAGCCCCGTCACACGCACCCCTGCGGTCACGTCGTCCTCGGTGTTGTCAGGATCACGGATCGCTTCGATATTCAGTCGCGGACTCGAGGGCGGACCGGCCAGCAATACCTGCCCCTTGCTGATCTGCAGGTCCTGCCCGAAGCTCTTGTAGGTCCCGTCGACGAGATTGACCTCACCGAAGACCTGCACGCCGCCCTTGGACTGGCGCACATCGAGATCGCCTCTGAGCCTGGTCTTGAGCCCCATCGCCTCCAGGCGAGCATCTGGCCCGATATGGATGCCGATCCTCACATCCAGCGCCATGCCGGCCTCATTGAGCGCCTTGGCGGTATCGCTGCCATCCGCCAGCTCAGCCGGGTTGGAGGTGTCCTCATCACTGGGACGCTCGATGATGATGGTGTCACTGGAGGGTGACACGGCAGACGGCGGCACCTGGTCCACTTCGATGCGTGTCCAGGGCACATTGACGTCACCTCGCAGTTCGAGCAGCGTAGGGCTGGCATTGATCTCGAGATCCGGTGCGACGCGCATGCGCCCGATCCCGGCGATATTGAGCTCGAGCGGATTCTTCGCACCGTCGAGATTCACTGCCGCCGTCCAGTCATCCAGGGTCGGCCAGGCCGCCTCGCCATCGATACCCCAGCGCGCATCATTGCCCACCAGATACCCATCGATATCGGCACTGTTGCCATCGAAGTCGACGGTGAACTGGGCATCCGACAGCGACACCGGCAGCCCCTCACCCTGTACCTTGACGCCGGTCAGCGCGATCGGGCCGGTCAACGACGGCAGGCTCAGATTGCCGCCGACCTTGACGTCACCCGCCAGCTTGCCCTCCAGCTGAGTCATGCCCGCCACCAGCGGACGATACGGTGAGAGATCGATGTCGCGAATGGCCAGCGAGCCATCCAGCTGACCTGCGCCCGCCGGGTCGAGGACCGACACGGTAAGCCCGATGCCGCCTGCACTGTCGAGGCGAATCTGGGTATCGAGATCAGCCTTCTCGGGCGTGGCCTCCAACGCCAGTTGCAAGGTGGTTTCCGGCAGCGACCAGGCATTGCCATCAGCGTCTTCCCCGGCCAGTGTCAACTTGCCTGCCAGCTCCGCGTCCGCATTCCAGCGTTGGCCACCCTGCTTCCAGCTTGCCGTGATCTTGCCACCCGTGGCACCGCCGATGGTCCAGCTCTCCGGCATGGCGCTCTGGGCCATGTCCAGGGGAATCCCCTCGAGCGTCACCACGGCCTGGCCGTCATTGCCCGCACTCAAGGGCTCGGCGACACAGATCTGCCCCCCCTGTTCGCGGCTCAGACAGAATGGCTGCACCAGCACGCTGCCCTTGGCGAGATTGGCATCGAAGCGTGCCGGCGTATCGAAGTTGAAGTCACCGAAGTCGGTATTCGCCGTCAGCGGAGACAGCGCACCGCGATAATGCTCACGCGCCTTGTCGAGCCCGCCCTTGAGGGTCAATCCCAGACGTGACAATGGCATCTCGCCGGCCATCTCGGTATCGAACTGCAAGGTGTGGTCGCTCAGGAAGCCCCCCAGCGTCAGCGCGACCGTCGCGATCTGCTGTCCGCCAGCCCGAACGCCGTCGGCGTTGAGGGCGATATCCAGTGCCGGGTCATCCACACCACGCTTGCGGGCATCGACCCCGGCGGACAGCGCCATGTCGGAGATACGATTCTCCCCGATCTGCAGGCGTCGTCCCGTGAAGTTGCTCGCCAGTCGCGGCTTGTCGAGGGTGCCCGTGGCATCGATCTTGCCCTTGAGCTCACCCGCGACATCTGGCATCAGGGTCGAGAGCGCCGGGAAATCGATATTGGCGGCAAGCGTGATGGTCTTGGCAATCTTGCCGTTGGCGCTCAGGCGGTTCTGCCCCTGGCGCAGCTCCAGCGCGTCGACGTTCCACTGCATGTCGGCATTGCCTGAAAGCTTGCCGGTCAGCGTGAGCGGCCGCTCGAGCAAGGTGCCATGGATATCCAGCTTGCTGACATCGACGGCCCACGGGCCTTGCAGTGGCTGATGGAAGCTGGCCGCGAGATTGCCGCTCAGCTCACCGCGCACGGCTTTCTGCCCTCCACCGGTCGGGGCCGGCAGCAGATCCTCGGGATGCAGCTTGTCGAGCGCCAGCTGGGCCACGACCCGGAGTCCTTCCTTCCACTGGATCTCGCCGCGGGTCGTCGCGGAGCCACGCTTGAGCGCGATCTTGAGCGGCTGCCAACGGTAATGCTCGAGATCGCCGTCGCCTGCCAATGACACGGTGGCACGCGGAATGTCACGGCCCTCGATGATGGCATCCAGCGTGGTCGTATAGCCTGACAGTGAGCCCTTGGCGACCAGTGCCAGATTCTCGACAATATAGTCAGGCGTGAAGGAGGCAGACTGGCTCTTGGCGATGTGCTTGGCTGCGTTGTACTGATCCGCAGTCTGGGCCTCTTTCTGAGGCGCAAGAGCAGTATCACCCGCTGCGTCATTGGCGGCGGCAAGGGGCCAGGTGATCCGTTTGGCGCTCAGACGCGCCTCGAAGGGCAAATCACTGTCCAGCACATCCGCGCTGGCCACAAGCTCGGCGGCCAGTGGTCCGTCGGCCTTGAGAGAGGCCTCAAGATCCGCCAGTGAGCCCTCAAGCGACAGGCGCAGCCTTTCATGACGCACGGGGTCGATCAGGGTCTCGGCATTGAGCGTGGCGCTCAGGGGATACTCGTCCTTGAGCGTGACCTGCGCCACGAGATCGGCATTCACGTCACGCGAGTCGACCTCGAGACGCGAGAGCGTGATGTCATGCCCTTCCGCCTTGAGCGCCAGCGACAGACGGCTGACCTCATACGGGCTCGGCCCTTTGAGCGCAAAGTCTTCAATGGCCAGATCAGGGACCTCGATGGTCAGCGGAATATAGACCTCCGGCAAGGCGATGCGCCCGGCCTGCGCTGTCTCATCTGAGGTCTTGTCTGCAGTCTTGCCAGACACTTCTGCGGCCTCATCCGTGATGGCCTTGTTCGAGATGGCCCTGGCGGCGCTCTCGGCTTGTGGCGCCCCCCTCTGAGCGTTGACCACTGCGCTCGCCGCTTGCTGCGCCTCAGGCGTGAGGCTCACCCCCTCGAGACTCACAGTGTCAGACGTCGCTTGAGCCGCGATGGCATCAGCCGGAATGAAACGACTGGTGATCAGGCGTGTCTCGCCCAGCGTCAGCGTACTCACCGATAGCGCGGCCGAGGTATGGAAGTGATCGAAGGTGACGCGACTGCCATCCGCCAGCGCCAGGGCGAAGTCATCAATGGCGACCTTGCGCACCTCGATGGGAATCGGCACCACGATGGGCACGTTGAGACTCTCACCGCTCTCTAGCTCAGGCTCCTCGCTGGCACCGCTATCACTCAGGGTGATGGCGAGCCCGCTGGACTCAAGCGACTCGAGACACAGCTTGCCCTGGAGCAGACAGTCCTCGCCCCAGGCCAGCGACAGGGAATCGGCATTGACGGCCAGTCCCGGCAGGTCCAGCGAGACGTCCTTGAGCGACAGCGCTTCCAGCGGTGAACCTGAGGCCTGCGAATAATCGATGAAGCCACGTGAGCGTGCCTGATCGAGCACGAGGCCTGTGCCCCACGGAGACAACACGCCCCCGACCAGCAGCATCGTCAGCCCGATCAGGAACACGAGCAGCCATATCAGCAACCGGATGACCAGGCCGCCCCGACGTACATAGGGATTAGACAATTCCAACATCTCCATATCTTTTATCAGCTCACCCACCCAGCTGATTGAGCTGAGCAGGCGCTTGCTGCGCTTGAGAGCCGATCACGCGTCCATACAGCGATCACACTTCCCGGCTTCAGGAGGCACTCCGTCTCGCCCCCTGATCAGGCCTGCGAAACTGACCTGCGGATCAGGCCTGCTGATCAGAACTCGGGCCCGATCGAGAAGTGAATGCGATAATCGTTGTCATCGTCATCGAAGGGATGGGCGATATCGAGGCGAATCGGGCCCACCGGGGAGATCCAGCGAATCCCCATGCCCGCCGCCGTCTTGAGCTCCAGGGCATCCCAGCCATCGAAGGCGTTACCAGCGTCATAGAAGGCCGCGCCCCACCAGTCACCGGTCAGGCGGTAGTCATATTCCAGACTGCTGGTCAGCAGGGAACTCCCGCCTTCATCATCCCCGTCATCATCTTCCGGCGAGAGGCTCTCGTAGGAGTAACCGCGAACACTGCTGTCGCCGCCAGCATAGAAGCGCTTGGAGTTGGGCATGCCGTGGAAGTTATCGGTGTCGAGGTTACCGATACCGGCACGCGCCACGAAACGGTGATTGTTGCCGATGGAGCGGATCCAGTTGGTATCGAACTGGGTCCACACGAAGTTTTCATCAGATCCCCAAATCTGATTGCCGTACTCTACCGTCAGCTTCTGACGATCCCCCCACATGGGGAAGGCCTTGGGACGAGTTCGTGTCCGCGTCCAGCTGACCCCCGGATACAGCAGAAACACCTGACCAGTATCTGAGGCGATGGTGAAGTCGTCATAGCTCGCGCCCAGGTAAATCTTCTGCTGCCAGCCATTGTCGAATTTCCACTCACGCCCGAAACGCACTGTCGTTTCATTGCTGGTCTCATCATCGTCGTCGACGATGGCCACCCCGTACTCCAGCACATAGCTGTCCTTGAGCGGGTCAGCCAATGGCATGCGGTATTCACCCTCGAAGGTCTGCTCCGGTGAGGAGAGGAACAGGCTGTTGGTCATGCTATGGCCATAGCGATTGACCCACGGCATCTCCCAGCTGAACTGCAGGCGTGGCCCGACATCCGTGGCGTAACCGATGCCCGTCTCGAACTTGTGGCGGTCGGCGGGAATCAGGCTGATATCCACGGGAATGATGGGACCGTTGGCCGTCTTGACCGCCGCCTCCAGCGCATCGCCAGTCAGTACCGGCGTGTCGCTGCCAGAGGCTTGATCAGTACCCGCTTCACTCGCAGCACCGCCGGCGGCCAAGGTCGCCTGCCCGGGAGGCACCGACGAGGCTGATCGTGAGGACGCTCCAGCACGACGATTCGTCTCTGTGTCACGGTCTTTCTCACTGCCTTTTTGACTGTCTTGCTCGACGTCAGTCCGCTCGACATCGGCAAGCCATGACCCCTCATACCCCTGTGCCTCGGCATAGGCTGTCTTGACGTTGCGCGTCTTGATCTTGCTGTCAGGACTGGTGGTCTTGAGTTCGGCGCCCGGATTGAGCTGTGGCTTGATGGCGGCCGAGCGGAACCAGCCTGCCTCACTCAGCCGCTGGTTGAACTGGGTCAGCTTGCCGGCTTCGTAATAATCCCCCGTCTGGAACGGCTGCATGGCCTTGACGCGATCCAGCTCTATCTGGCTGTTGAGATAGGTGATATCGCCGAAGCGGTAACGCTGACCGCTCTGCATGACCAGATAGATGCGTGCCGAGTGCAACCAGGGGCGCACCTCGATGCGCTGCTGGGAGAAGGAGGTATCGAAATAGCCGCGCTCGAGACTGAGCGACGCCAGAGTCGACTTGAGGCTGTCGTAGCGAGAGTGACGCAGCACATCGCCTTCCTCGAGGTTGGCATCGGCCAGCGCCTTCTTCATGACCTTGTCGCGCGCGGCGTCGCCCTCGAGTCGCAGCTCCAGTGTCTCGATGGTGACCGGCTCACCGGCATCCACCGTCACCACCACATCATCGCCCCCCAGCAACCCCTTCTCGGGATAGCGGAGAGTGATCTGGGCATCGTAGTAACCGAAGGCCTGTAGCGCTTCCTGGATGCGCCGGATGATCTCGTCCTCGTAGCGCTCGGCCGGGACATCCTCCTCCAACGTCAGCCCCGCCAGATAATTGACCACGTTGGTGGCAGCGGCGCCTTTCAGCCCTTTCACCGCGGCATCCAGCGCCAATGCCTGTGGTGCCAGCAGCAGGCCGGTGCACAGGACCAGCGGCTTGCTCCAGCGCAGATAGCGGCGTGCAGCGTCGTTGCTCAACACCTTGCCTCGAGGCTCGAGCGAACCCGCTCTCCCATTCTTGTCGCCACTCATTGCACGTCCCTTGTTAGGTACTCATGCGAGTACTGTCCATCACTGTTACTGACCATATGTCATCTGCCGCAGGCCGGTTCGGGGAGGTTCGTGTCCTTCACGGGTACGTGACCCTCCAGGATTCCATCACTGCTCAGCGCTCCAGGCGCGCGACTCGCTGCTCCAACCGGGACAGCTGACTCAACATGGACGCCACGCGGCCACTCAACTGCCGACGGCTGGCATCCAGGGAGCGCAGCTGCTCGTCCTGCGGGGATGCCTCACCCAGGGCTTCCAGCCCGGCGCTGAGCGCCGTCTGCTGGCGTCGCAGCTCCCCCAGCTGGGAAGACAGCGACGTCTGGGTCTTGCTCAACGGCGCAAGCCGGGCGTCCACCAGCCCCGTCAGGGACGCCTGCTGCTGCTCGAGCTTGCGACGCAACGCGTCCAACGCCTCCTGCTGGGACTGCTTGAAGGCCGTCAGCGCCTGCGAGCTTGCCTGGCGATCCTCTGTCGTCGGCTCATCCTGCGCTTGCCTGAGGGCGTCCCACTGCGAGGCGAGACGCTCAAGCTGCACGGCCTGCTGATCCAAGCGGCTGGACTGATCGCTCAGGCGTTGCTCGAGTCGGGGCAGCGACTGCTGCTGCGCTTGCTCGACTGCCTTGAGCTCGGTCTCGAGATGGGCCAGGGTGTCAGCCTGTGCATCTAGGCGTGCCTTGAGCGTCGCACGCCCATCCCGGCTCAAGGACTCAAGGGCACTGACGGATCCCTGCAAGGCACTCAGCAAGGTGGTGCGGTTGTCACCCGCCTGGCGTAGTCCCTCGAGCTGGGCCTCGGTGGACTCGGCAAGCGCTGCGAGACGACTCGCCTGCGCGTCCTGCGATGCCGTCAGCGTGTCCGAGAGCGCGGCAAGACGCTCCTGCCAGGCGGCCTGCTGTTCAGCGAGGCTGTCGGCAAGGGATTCATCGGTCTGCGAGAGGCCGTCGATGCGCGCACTCAGCGACTCGTCCACCCGCGTGGTGAGCTGGGCAAGCCGCTCATCCACATCCCCCAGCAGCCGGGCGTCGTTCTCGACATCGCCCTTGAGTCCCGAGACCTGACGACTCAGCTGATCACTCTGCTGGCCTCGCATGTCCTGAAGCTGCTGCAATTGCCATTGCTGCCAGGCGACCACCCCTCCCAGTGCCAGCACGCACACCCACAGCGGCCAACGACGCGGGGGCGGGGCTGCATCAGGATGACGGGCCAGCGCTTCATCACGCCGTGCTATCAGTGATTCCTTCCGGGAATTGTCCATCGAAGGTCCCGTAGTGTCCTGCCGCATACTGGCTCCATGACTGGCACATCGACTCAAGGTTCCAGCGACAGGCGTCGGCATCATCCGCGGCAAGGCCCGAGCCTCATGCGACACCTGGAGGGAAAACGCCCGTATCCCGCTGATTGACTGGCCGGTTTTCGGTTGCCGGCTCTGCCGAGTCTAACAGCAGACCCCGGCCATCTCATCAGGTTCCCCGGCAGCACGGCCCGCGGTCCCTCTCATGTAACCGCACTGTACCTTACCGCCAGACGGCGACGTCGCCCGGGATGCCTGACATCGCTCACCGACATCCTTCGGTGCTTTCCCGCCAGCAGGTCCCGGCGGCGTTGGCCTGCAGGAACACGAGTGCTATAGTGCAAAGCACTGCGACTCTCGCAGCCTCTGGCTTCGTAGCTATCTGGATTCACAAGGTTTTTCACGCTAATTGCACATTTTCCATCATGTGCTGGCTGAATGGATCCCTGGCGATTGTCTCCTCGTCGCCTGACGTCGAAGAGAACACTGAAGGAGGCTTGAAAGCCTTCATGCCTGCCCCAACGAAGTCAGAGCAAGATTCTATTGGTGAGGAAAAGGAGCTTATCCCCCATGGCATTTGAACTCCCGGCACTGCCGTACGAAAAGAACGCACTCGAGCCGACCATCTCCGCCGAGACCCTTGAGTACCATTACGGCAAGCATCACCAGGCCTACGTCACCAAGCTCAACAGCATGGTCGAAGGCACTGCGGACGCAGAGAAGTCTCTGGAAGACATCATCCAGAGCGCTCAGGGCGGCCTGTTCAACCAGGCAGCTCAGGTGTGGAACCACACCTTCTACTGGCACTGCCTGTCTCCGAACGGTGGTGGCGAGCCGACAGGCCCGCTGGCAGATGCCATCGTGGCCAAGTGGGGCTCCGTCGCTGACTTCAAGGAAGCCTTCAACACTTCCGCTGCCGGCAACTTCGGTTCCGGTTGGACCTGGCTGGTCAAGAACGCTCAGGGCGAGCTGGAAATCGTCAACACTGACGACGCAGACACCCCGATCGCCAAGGCAGGCCAGACCCCGCTGCTGACCGTCGACGTCTGGGAACACGCCTACTACGTCGACTACCGCAACGCGCGTCCGAAGTATCTGGAAAGCATCTGGAACATCATCAACTGGGACTTCGCTGCACAGAACTTCGCAGCCTGAGACACCCGGCATGAGTGATGGCACCTTCACTTCACTCTCACATCAGACGTCATGGATGATATGACCTGACAGTGACGTTCGAGTGAGAGGATGGTGCAAGGAAAGACCCCGCCAATCGGCGGGGTCTTTTGGTTTCTGGCTCCCCTATCGCCTGATGATCCTTTACGAAGCGCGCTTGCAGATGACATGCCGCCTCGCCATTTGCTAGCCTGCAAGGTAGAACATTCACTCTACTCTTCCGTCATCCCCAGAGAGAACGTCATGCCATCCGATACCACCTCCTCGTTACCCGACACCATGCTCGCCATCGTGACCACCGGCCACGGCGGCTATGAACGCCTCGAGGCGCAAGAACGGCCTGTCCCTGTGCCAGACAAGGGGGAAGTGCTGATCAAGGTACTGGCGGCTGGCATGAACAATACCGAGATCAATACGCGCCTTGGCTGGTATTCCTCCAGCATCACCACGGCCACGAACCAGGCCAGCAGCCAGCACGACACCTCGCCTGGCGAGACGACAATCGACAAGCCGGTCCCGCCTGAAGATGGCTGGAAAGGCGAGACGCCCTTCCCCCTGATCCAGGGAACCGACTGCTGTGGTGAAGTGGTCGCGCTCGGCGAAGGTGCCGACACAGCGCTGCTCGGCAAGCGCGTACTGGTGCGGGCCTGCATGCGCAGTGCAGGCTGGGAGTCATTGGAAAACGAATGGATGGGCTCTGACTTCGATGGCGCCTTCGCGCAATTCGTCAGTATCCGGGCCAGTGACGTCTTCCCGGTCGAATGTGACTGGAGCGACGTGGAACTGGGCTCACTGCCCTGCGCCTATGGCACAGCGGAGAACATGCTAGAACAGGCCGAGCTCACGTCCGGCGAACGTGTACTGGTCACCGGCGCGTCAGGCGGCGTCGGCTCCGCCACCCTGCAACTGGCCAAGCGACGTGGCGCCATCGTCTATGCAGTGGCAGGCGCTTCCAAGCATGAGGCCCTGCGCACGCTGGGGGTCGACAGACTGTTTGATCGCCATGCGGACCTGGTCGCCGAACTCGGGCAGGAATCCGTCGATCTGGTGGTCGACAATGTCGCCGGCGATGCCTTCCCGGTGATGCTCAAGCTGTTGTCACGTGGAGGCCGGCTGGTGACCACCGGCGCCATCGCCGGGCCCATGGTCACCCTGGACCTGCGTGATCTGTACCTCAAGAATCTCCGCCTGCTGGGCACCACCGCCTGGTGCAAGGCGACCTTCCCCAATCTCGTGCGCTACGTGGAGCGCGGGGAGATTCGCCCCTTGATCGCGGCGAGCTTCCCGCTGAAGGATATCGCCAAGGCCCAGAAGGCCTTCCTCGAGAAGACCCATGTCGGCAAGTTCGTGCTTGAGCCCTGGGCCTGATGAGCCACAGGAGTGACCAAGGAAAAGGCCCCATCCGTTGCCGGATGGGGCCTTTTTCATGCCAGGCGAATGTCATGCACATTCGTCAGGTGCCGAGACGGTGTCACGGCGTCGCGCGACGCCCGATGCCTCGGTAGGTCAGCCCCTGGCTGGCCACGTAGCTGGGGTCATAGATATTGCGACCGTCCAGCACCAGCTTCGCGCCCAGCTCACGCTTGAGACGCTGCCAGTCCGGATTCCAGTAGCACTTCCATTCGGTGACCAGCATCAGGGCGTCCGCCCCTTCGAGGGCGTCGTACATGTTGCCATCGACCAGCTCCAGCAAGGGGTGTGCGCCACAGGCCTCGCCCAACGCGGACAGCGCCGCCGGATCATGCACACGAACGCGCACGCCCTGAGCCCACAACGCCTCTAGCAGCGTCAACACCGGCGCATGGTCGATACGCGCCGTGCCCGGTTTGAACGCCGCCCCCCAGATGGCGATGGTGCGACCGCGCAGCTCGCCATCGAAGTGCTGCCACAGCTTGCGGAACAGCGTCTCCTTCTTGGCCTCGTTGATGTCGAGAACATGCTCGAGCAGCAGCGATTCACGTCCGGTCTCATGCTGGACATCGGCCAGACGCATCAGGTCGCGCGAGAAGTTGGGACCACCGAAGCCACAGCCCGGATACAGATAGCCGAAGCCGATGCGCGGGTCGGCGCCCATGCCCTGGCGCACGTACTCGACGTCCACCTCGAGGGAATCCGCAAGCCCGGCGACTTCGTTCATGTAACTGATCCGGGTCGCCAACATGCCATTGATGGCCAGCTTGGTCAGCTCGGCGGCGCGGCGCGGCATGATCTGGAAGACATCTTCCCGACGATTGAAGGCGCGCAGAAGCTCCTGGACGCGACGTGTCGCTACCTCGGACTCGCTGCCCAGCAACCAGCGCGCGGGGCGCTCGAAGGTCGCCAGTGAGCGCCCCTCTTCCAGCATGTCCGGCAAGGCCACCGCATATTGATCATCCCGCGACAGCAGCGCCTCGAAACGCTCGGTGGTCCCGACAGGGAAGGTCGAATTGTTGACCAGCACCGTCGGCTCCGCGAGTGTCGCGACGACCTGCTCGATACGCGCCAGAGCACCCTCACGTTGATCCGGCGAGACGGCCACCCAGTGCACATCGATGCGACGCAGTGAACCAAGCCCCTTCACCAGCGTCAGATCGCCACGTTCGACGTGGCGGTCCAGCCGCTCTCGCAGGCCCGGCTCACTGTTCAGCCAGTCGACCCGGTCCAGTGACTCCCAGTCCATGTCTTCATGCGGCCACCACCAGACATTGTGGCCGACACTCGCCAAGGCGGCACTGGCCGTGGCAGCCGCCAGTTCGCTTCCGTGCACCAGCACCTGCATGGCTCATTTCTCCTGATAGCGGGTCATCAGCTCGCGGAAGCCTTCCCCGAATTTCGGGTGACGCTTGGCGAAGGAAATGGTGGCTTCCAGATAGCCCAGCTGATGGCCGCAGTCATAGGTATCACCGGCCATGCGATAGGCGGCGACCGCCTTGTCATCGCGCAGGGTATCGATGGCATCGGTCAGCTGGATCTCGCCACCGGCACCCGGCGGGGTATTCTCGAGCAACTCGAAGATGCGACCCGGCAGCAGGTAACGGCCGATCACCGCCAGAGTGGAGGGTTCGGTGCCCGGTGCCGGCTTCTCGACCATCCCGCTGATCATCGCGGACTTGCCTGCTTCCGGCGTCTCGCCATCGATGGCGACGATACCGTACTTGTAGGCCATCTCCTGGGGCACGTTCTCGACCATGATCTGGGCGGCATTGGTGGCTTCATAGGCCTCCATCATCCGCGCCAGGTCATTCTTCTCGAGACCTTCGCCGTCGACCAGCACGTCCGGCAACATCACCAGGAAAGGCTCGTCTCCGACGATGGGCTTGGCACACAGCACCGCATGGCCCAGCCCCAGCGGTTCCGGCTGACGCACGCTGATGATCTTGACGTCATCCGGAATGATGTGACGAAGTTCCTCGAGCAGCTCGAACTTGCCCTTGGCTTCCAGAGTCGTCTCGAGCTCGAAGTGCTTGTCGAAGTGGTTCTCGATGGCATTCTTGCTGGAATGGGTGACCAGGACGATTTCCTTGATACCCGCCGCAACCGCTTCTTCCACCACATACTGGATCACCGGCTTGTCGACGATGGTGATCATTTCCTTGGGGATGGCCTTGGAGGCCGGCAGGCAACGAGTTCCGAGACCTGCAACAGGCAATACAGCCTTGCGTATCATGAAGCGTCTTCCTTGTGTCTATGTCGTGGCAGATCGTGACGACTCTACCGAGTTACTGCCGCCCGGACGAGATGGCGACCGTCCTGAAATCTAGGCAGGGATTATGCCAGTTTGGCAAAAAAGTGCGAATTGACCGCAGATTTTCCACACTGGCCCATCAGATCGGCTGTCTGAGACGTCCATGACGGGCCAGTCCACGCGAAGCCTTCGCTCCGCGGACAGGGTGCCTTCTCAGCGACGCTGGGCGCGCCCCAACAGGGCGCCCACACTGTCGCTATCGGGCGACTCTACCACACCATGCTCGGTGACGATGGCATCAATATACTCATGCGGTGTGACATCGAAGACCGGATTGAAGACCTCGATCTCATCGGGAGCGATCCTGCGATTTCCTGCCTGACGCAGTTCATCGGCATCGCGAGTCTCGATGGGGATGGCGGCCCCACTGTCCAGACTGGCATCGAAGGTGGCAAGGGGCGCCACCACCATCACCTTGACGCCATGGGCACGCGCCTGGACCGCCAGGGAGAAGGTGCCGATCTTGTTGGCCGTGTCGCCATTGGCCGCGATGCGGTCCGCACCGACGATCAACCAGCGCACATCGTCATCGCCGTCCCTGGATTGCATGATCAGCGAGGCGGCCCCCTCCACGGCCAGTCGGGCGGGAATCTTTTCCTGCACCAGTTCCCAGGCGGTCAGTCGAGCCCCCTGCCACCAGGGGCGCGTCTCATTGACATGGACGCGGCTGATCAGCCCCTGAGCGTACGCCGTGCGAATCACGCCCAGGGCGGTACCGTGCCCCCCAGTCGCCAGCGCACCGGTATTGCAGTGCGTCATCACCTCACAGTGGGGGGTGTCGGCCGGCAGGGACGCGGCAATCACCTGCGCACCGAATTCCGCCATGCGCAGATTGTCCTCGAGATCCTGCTCATGAATGCGCACGGCTTCCCGCAACAGTGCCTCGTGGGGAGCAAGCTCACGCGTGGCGTGCGCAGCGATCGCCGTACGCATGCGATCCAGCGCCCAGAACAGATTGACCGCCGTCGGCCGAGAAGCCGCCAGAACCTCGCAGGCCGCTTCCAGACGCGCCCCCCAGGCACCGCCCTCATGTGCGGCGCGAACCGCCTCCAGTGCCACACCATAGGCGGCCGCGATGCCGATGGCCGGTGCACCACGCACTACCATGTCGGCAATGGCGCGAGCCACGCCGTCTGCATCCCGCAGTTCGATCTCTCGGGTCTCGCCCGGCAGCAGACGTTGATCCAGCAGTGCCAGTCGCGGCAAGGCATCTTCGTCGCTACCGGTGGCATTGTCTGACTGGGTCAGCCAGCGAATTGGAATCAGGCTCATGACACTTCCCTGTAGGCTCACGGACAAAGGGGTACGCACTGGAGTACACCGCGGCGCGATAATGGCTGAGGCCATCTGCAAGTTCCCGTCATGACGAGTTTTTTGCAGTTACCGCTGACCCGCGACGACAGGCGGATTAGAATGGAGGAATCGTGCCCGAGGGTGACGCGTCTGTACAGGGGCGTGCATGCTTGCGATGCACTTCCGTAACGGTAAGGATCCGATCATGAGCCATAGCGACGCCAAGCAAGATTCCACTGCCCCGGATCATCTGGGCAACGTCGATGCCAGCGAAATCGCCAAATTCTCCGCGCTCGCCAGCCGCTGGTGGGACCGCGACAGCGAGTTCAAGCCACTCCACGACATCAACCCGCTGCGCGTCGATTACATCGACACCCATGCCGGACTCGCGGGCAAGCGAGTCATTGATGTCGGCTGTGGCGGCGGCATCCTGTCCGAGGCCATGGCTCACCGTGGCGCCACCGTGACCGGGATCGACATGGGTGAAGCCCCGCTGTCAGTGGCACGCCTGCATCAGCTGGAATCCGGCGTGGAAGTCGATTATCGCCAGACCACCGCGGAAGCTGCCGCCGAGGAAATGGCGGGACAATTCGATGTCGTGACCTGTCTCGAGATGCTCGAGCATGTTCCTGACCCTTCCTCGGTGATCAACGCCTGCGCGCGACTGGTCAAGCCGGGAGGCAAGGTGTTCTTCTCGACCATCAACCGCAATCCCAAGGCGTACGCCTTCGCGATCATCGGTGCCGAATACCTGCTGCAGATGCTGCCACGCGGCACGCATGAGTACCGCAAGTTCATCCGCCCGGCTGAGCTTGGCCGCTGGACGCGTGAAGCGGGCCTCAAGATGGAGGGTTCCACCGGCATGACCTACAACCCGCTGACCCGGAAATATCGCCTCAACACCGCCGACCTCAGCGTCAACTATCTGATGCATACGCGCCGCCCGACGGAAGACGAACTCGCATGAGTCTGCCGGCCGCACTGCCCCGTCCCGCTGCGCTGATCTTCGATCTCGATGGCACCCTGGTGGACACTGCGCCGGACCTGGCGCGTGCGACCAACGAGCTGCGTAGCCATCATGCCTTGCCCGAATTGAGCTATGAGGTGATTCGCGCCGAGGTCTCGCATGGCGGAAGCGCCCTGGTGAGGCTGGCGCTGGGTCACGACATCGATCATCCCTCGCATGCCGAGGAGCGTACACGCCTGCTGGACTTCTATGCCCGTGATGTCGCGGCCCACAGCGAGCTGTTCCCGGGCTATGACGCCTTGATCGAGATCTGTCAGCGCAACGGCCTGCCCTGGGGGATCGTGACCAACAAGCCGCGTCAGTTCGCCGAGCCGCTGATCGAGTCCCTGGCGCTCACTCCGGGCTGTCTGCTGTGCGCCGATGACCTGCCCGTCAAGAAGCCCCATCCTGAGCCATTGTGGGAGGCGGCGCGCCTCCTCGGCGTCGAACCGTCACGATGCTGGTATCTCGGGGATCATGATCGCGACATGCAGGCGGCGCGCGCGGCGGGCATGCTGGCGGTCGCCGTGCGCTATGGCTACGTCCGCGACGGGGATGATGTGGACGCCTGGCCTGCCGATGTGTGGTTCGACACCTCGGAAGAAGTCATCAATGCCGCTCTGCGCGCAGCGGAACTGCGCTGACGCGGCGCGCGACACCCTGACGCCCTGCCAATGAAAACGCCGAAGGCCATGGCCGTCGGCGTTTTCATTGCAGGCAATCCTGTCAGTGACAACTTCTCACCATCAAGCGCTCGTCGCTGTTACCCGCTCGGACATCTCACGTCTTGGGCGGCTGGGCATCGAACATCTCGCCGGTGCGGCCACGACTCTCCGGGCCGATCAGCCACAGGTAGCTTGGCATGATGTCGGCTGGCGTACGCAGGGTATCCGGGTCTTCCGCCGGGAAGGCCGACTTGCGCATCGACGTTCGAGTCCCACCGGGATTGAGGGTATTCACGCGGACCTGACTGGTATTCTCGAGTTCCTGTGCCAAGAGCTGTGAAAAGCCTTCGGTGGCGAACTTCGAGACACTGTAGGCCCCCCAGAAAGCACGCCCCTTGCGGCCGACGCTGGAACTCGTCAGCACCACGGACGCATCCCGAGACGCTTTCAGCAGTGGCAGCAGCGCCTGCAACATCCAGATAGGCCCATTGATGTTGACCTGCATGACCTGCTCCCACAACGCCGGATCATACTGCTCGAACGGGGTGATCTTGCCCAGCAGACTGGCATTGTGCAGCACCCCATCGAGTCGCCCGAATTCCTTGTCGAGCGTTTCCGCCATCTGCTGGTAATCCTTGAGCGTGGCCCCTTCGAAGTTCAGCGGGTAGATCGCTGGCTGAGGAGCCCCCAATGCTTCGATCTCGTCATAGACTTCCTCGAGCTTGGCAATGGTGCGCCCCAGCAAGATGACGGTCGCGCCATGCCTGGCATAGTCAATGGCTGCTTCACGACCGATGCCCGAGCCTGCACCAGTCACGAGAATGATTCGCCCTTTCAGCAGATCCGCTGGTGCCTGATAATCGATCTTGCATTCCGCCATGAGGATATCCCGTCCTGAACGCTGGCCTTGCCGAGAGGCTGACCCGAAGGGCAAGGCCTGAGGTGTATCGATGACATGCGGGCGCATGTCAGAACGCACAAAGCCCGCCTTGTCAGTCAACAAGTGCGGGCTTTGTCATCATCATCTGGCGTCATGCGCCAGAGGCGAGGAAATCCTTGGCCATTCCGCCGGCCTTGCTGTCGGGGTACTGGCGAACCAGTTCCTCGAGCAACTTGCGACTTTCCTGCGCCTTGCCCTGCCGCGCCTTGACCAGTCCCAGCTTGTACATCGCATCCGGCACCTTGCTGGATTGCGAGAACTCACTGATGACAGTATCAAAGGCCTGGGCAGAAGCATCCAGTTGATTCTTCGCGGAATACAATTCCCCCAACCAATAATGGGCATTGGCCGCGAGATTGGAATCCCCGTGATCCACCACGAAGGATTCAAAGGCATCGATCGCTCCGTCGAAATCACGCGACTGCACCTTGGCAAAGGCGTTCTCGTAATCCTTCTGGGCATCTCCTCCACTGGAGGCATTGGCGCTGCTGGCATTGCTGCCCGCACCACCACTGACCGCGGCTGCGGTCTGCGCATCGACCTCCTGACCGTTCTCACCGGCTGGACTTGTTCCCGAAACACGTTGCTCCAGGTCCAGGTACCGTTGCTGCGACATCTCGGTGAGTCGCTTGAACTGATATTCCAGTTCATCGACACGCCCGCGCAGCCGCGCAATTTCCTGGGCCTGCTCATCAAGCTGGTTGAGAAGGGTCAGGGTGCCGCCACCACTCAAGCGAGTGTTGGCCTGCTGATAAAGCGAGTTGGACTGTACGGTAAGGTCTTCCACTGCGGGTGCGGCTGCAACTGACAACGGAAGCGCCAGGGCTCCCACACCGCACAACCATTTCAGGCTGTCTTTCATGCTGTCGGCTCCGCCGAATCATCATGTTGCCGTGCGAGAAGGCCCGAGCCTCAAGGTTGCCCTTGGGACTCAGGCCTGCTCAACACAAGTTTCAAGCGTCTCTGTTATCCCGCAGGGACCTCAGAGAGATTGCCGAACTCAGTAGTCGAAGACCACACGACGGTTCTTGGCATAGGAAGATTCGCCGTGACCTTGAACGGCCGGACGCTCTTCACCGTAGGAGACGATCTCGATCTGGGACGGAGACACACCCTGAACAGTCAGGAAGCGTGCGACAGACTTGGCACGACGCTCGCCCAGACCCAGGTTGTATTCACGAGTACCGCGCTCATCAGCGTGGCCTTCCAGAACGACGTTGGCGCTGGTGTTGGCCTTCAGGTACTGGGCGTGGCCCATCAGGACGCTTTCGAATTCAGGACGGATGGTGTCCTTGTCGAATGCGAAGTAGATGGTACGCACGTCAGGCATGGAAGCGTTGCTCATCTGGTTGCCGTTGGTGTTGGCACCAGAGTTCATGCCGGCAGTGTTGGCACCGCTGTTGGCTGAATCCATGTCGCCGTCCTGGGCGCCACCGCTGCTGGAACAACCGGCCATGACGCTCAGGGACAGGGCAACCAACAGACCTTTTGCATACGGGGTGAACTGCATTGTAAAACTCCTTGCTCTAATGAAAACGAATGCCAAGCCTTTCTTTGTGACTCGGATGCATTCTAGTGGTTTAGTTCAGGAACGGCGACCACGCAGGTTCACGCACTTCGCCTTGTGGTGACGGCAGGGAAAATTGTGCTCTTCCGTCTGCCGAGACCTCGCCCAGGACCCCACGGGTTCCTTGCTGAGTGGCATATATCACCATAGTGCCATTCGGTGCAACACTTGGAGATTCATCCCACTGAGTATCCGTGAGGGATGTCACTCGACCACTCTTCAGATCCTGCTTGGCAACCTGATAACCATTGCCCGAGCGATTGATCATGAACAGGGTTTCCCCATCGGGCGACACACGCCCACGGGAATTGTAGTTTCCGGTAAACGTCACGCGTTCAGTACCACCGGAAAGATCAAGACGATAGATCTGCGGCGAGCCGGCACGATCAGACGTGAAGACCATGCCACTGCCATCCGGCAGCCAGTCCGGCTCGGTATCGATCGCAGGATTGTTGGTCAGACGTTGGAATTTGCGTGACGCGATATCCATCACATAAATCTCGGGCTGACCATCCTTTGACAATGCCATCGCCAACTTGCGGCCATCCGGAGACCAGGCCGGAGCACCATTGATGCCACGGAAACCGGTCAGTTTGGCACGACGACCACTTCCCAGCTCCTGAACATAAATCGCAGGCCGTTCTGATTCGAAACTCACGTACGCCAGTTTCTTTCCATCCGGCGACCATGCAGGAGACATGATCGGTTCATCGGATGCAAGAATCTCCTGACTACCATGGCCATCCGAGTCGGCAACATACAGTGCGAAACGAATGTTGTCACCCACGCCATTGGCGGTAATGTAGGCGATTTTTGTCGAGAAAGCACCGCGAATTCCAGTGATTTCCTCAAATATTTCATCACTCATGTAATGGGCGCGCGAACGCAACTGGCCATCACTGCCCGTGATGACTTCTCCCAGCATGCGCTTGTTCCCGAGCACATCCATCAGCTCGTATTGAATGCTGTAGCCACCGCTGCTCGCATTCTTGACCTGCCCGACCACCAGATAGCTGGCGCCGAGACGCTTCCAGTCATTGACGAAGACATCCTGGGTAGTCCCCGGCAGCGCGATCAGGTTGTCACGCTTGATCGGCTCGAATTGGCCGCTGCGCGCCAGATCATCCGAGATGATACGGGCCAGATCCTGAGGGAGACTTCCCCCCGTCAGGTTCTCGAACGGCACCACGGCGATCGGCGTCGCGCTGTCATTGCCCTTGGTGATCTCGATGGTCAGGTCCGCTCGCGCCATGCTGGTCACGACCAGCATGGCGGCTGCCACCATCCATGTAGTCAATCGTCTCATCGGCCCAGGTCCTCTGGATTGAACTTAAGATTGAAGTTACGGAACTGGCTCTTGGCTGAAGCCGGCAAGTCCTGCATCTCGGTAAACGGTGCCGCCTTCTGAAGCGCCTGGATCGCCGAGCGATCGAAAGCGGCATTGCCACTGCTCTTGCTCACTGCCGCCGATACCAGCTCACCCGTCGGAAGCAATGAGACGCGCAGGATCACGACCATACCGGAAGTCGCACCCGAGGGCCGGTTCCAGTTCTGCCCGACATACTTCTTGAGCAGACTCTCAAAGCCATTGGCCGCCTGTGCGGCCTGCTTGGCGCCACTGATGGCGTCACTTTCGCTGTCGATCAGACTATCCAGTGACCCGGCTGATGCCTGTGCTGCCTTCTCGGCAAGCGCTTTCTGGCGCGCGGCCTCCGCGGCTGCCTTCTTGCGAGCCTCTTCCGCTGCCTTTTCCTTGGCCGCCTTTTCCTTCGCCGCTTTCTCGGCGGCTGCCTTGGCTGCCTTTTCCTTTTCAGCCTGCGCCTTGGCCTTGGCCGCCTTTTCAGCCTCTGCCTTGGCCTTCGCGGCTTTTTCCGCCTCGGCTTTCTTGCGCGCTTCCTCGGCTGCCTTTTCCTTGGCAGCCTTCTCCGCTTCCGCCTTGGCCTTGGCCGCCTTTTCGGCTTCCGCCTTCTTCAAGGCGTCTGCCTTGGCCTGTTTTTCAGCTTCAGCCTTCTTGCGCTCAAGCGCAATCGCCTTGGCTTCTTCCGCCCGACGCGCTGCATCTGCCTTGGCCTTGTCTGCCGCCTCGGCAGCCGCTTTCTGTTCCGCCTTCAACTGCTCAGCCGCCTTGGCCTGTGCCGCCTTCTCCTGCTCGGCAGCCTTGGCCTGCTCTGCCTTGAGCTGCGCGGCTTTCTCGCGCGCAGCACTCTTCTGCTGTTCTGCAGCGCGCTCCGCTTCCCGGGAGGCCTCCTCCTTGGCGCTCTGACGCTCATCGGCCTCTTCGGCGGCATCCCGCGCCTTGCTGGCCTTGGCCTGCTGGGGCTGATTGGTCGTCGTTTCGGTGCTGACCAGCGTCGCGTTGACGATGGTCGTGCTGCTCTGATCCGGCTCGGACTCAGGCCAGCTCACCAAGGTCAGTACCAGGATGACCACATGCAGACCCACGGCCAGCACGACGGGTAATCCATAGCCTGCCCGCTTTTCGATTTCCGGCTGACTCATCAATCAGCCCTCGTTCGGCGGTTCTGAAATCAGCCCGACATTGGGAACGCCCGCCCCCTGAAGAGTGCTCATCAGCCCCATCACATCACCATATGGCGCTGTCTTGGCGCCTTTGACCAGCACGGGTGTCTTGGGCTTTTCCGACACGATGGCGGCCACCTTGCTGCCCAGGTCATCCAGGGCGACGGGAGTCCGCTTGTCCTGATCAGAGCCCAGATCGATGTAGTAGTTGCCGCTGTCATCCAGCGAGACGATCAGCGGTGTCACGTCATCAGGATTGTCGATGGGCTTGGAGGTGACCTTGGGCAGTTCGACCTGTACCCCCTGGGTCATCATCGGCGCGGTGATCATGAAGATGACCAGCAGCACCAGCATGACATCGATGAAGGGCACCACATTGATTTCAGAGGACAGCTTGCGCTTGTGCCCCCGGCTGTAAGGTCCTTTCATGCTCGACTCTCCTTTCAGGCGTCGTTGCTGCCACGGCCGTGCAGATTGCGATGCAGAATCGAGTGAAGCTCTTCGGCGAAGTCTTCATAACGGCCCAGCAGCTGATCGGCACGGCTGGCCAGACGGTTATAGAAGATGACTGCCGGAATCGCGGCAAAAAGCCCCATGGCGGTGGCGACCAGCGCTTCTGCAATCCAGGGAGCGACAGTGGTCAGAGTGGCCTGCTGTGCAGTCCCCAGTGCCTGGAAAGAGCCCATGATGCCCCACACCGTCCCGAACAGACCCACATAGGGGCTTACGGAGCTGACGGTGGCAAGGAACGGAAGATGGATATTGAGACGTTCTTCCTCGCGTGACAGCGTGACACGCATGCTGCGCTGAACGCCGTCCATCACCGCATCGGCATTGCTGGACTTGGGCTTGAGACGACTGTACTCACGAAAGCCTGCACGGAAGACGCCTGCAGCACCCGGCGTCGCCTCTTCTTCACTGGGCAATTCACGGTAGAGGTGATTGAGATCCACTCCGGACCAGAAACGCTTTTCAAAGGCGGTATACGCCTGTTTCGCTCGTGACAATGCCATCCCCCGCTGGAAGATCACTACCCAGGAGGCGATGGAAGCCGCCAACAGCAGCAACATGACGGATTGCACCACCAGGCTGGCATTCGCGAACAGCGAAATGATCGACATCGAATCTTCCACGGAAATCCCTCTTTTACTTGGTTCAGTCAGTGCCGCCGGTGAGGCGACACCCTTAACATTCGTCCGACTCCGTCGCCTGACATCCGACCAGAAGGATGGCTGCAACAGCGTCTCACTCGTTCACGCCTTGACCACGGCGACTCTCGGTCAATCTGGTATCGGTGACTCAGACCTCAAGAGCGCTCAGCAATTCCACGGGCCATCGACGCGGACGCAATGTGCTGGCATCGACACAGGCAATCACCACCTCGGCATCACTCAACATCACCCCGTCCTTCATCACCTGTTGATGAAAGACAAGGCGCGCGCCACGCAATTCACCTGCCGTTGCCGTGACCTGAAGCAGATCATCCAGTCTCGCAGGACGATGATAGCGACTGGCCACACTGTGCACGACAAGCTGGATACCGCGCTCCAGAAGTGTCTGCTGGGAATAGCCACGTGCGCGCAGCCATTCACTGCGTGCACGCTCCATGAAGCGCAGGTAATTGACGTAATAGACGATGCCACCCGCATCGGTATCCTCGATATAGACCCGCACCGCATGATGAAAATCGCTCGTCTGCTCAGTCAACGTTTCCTCGCCGGGTCTGGATGTCTGCAGAGACGACATCATGCGTCTTCCTGCCCACCCGGCGTCAGACGCGCCTGGGTCTCACGCGGTGTGATGCCGAAATGCTGATAGGCGGAACTGGTCACCACGCGCCCACGCGCCGTTCGCATCATGAACCCCTGCTGAATCAGATAGGGCTCCAGCACATCCTCGATGGTATCGCGCTCCTCGCCGATGGCGGCCGCCAGCGAATCCACTCCGACGGGCCCGCCATCGAACTTCTCGATCATCGACAGCAGCAACCGGCGATCCATATGATCCAGCCCGTGGCTATCCACATTGAGCATGTTGAGCGCCTTGTCCGCGACATCCAGCGTCAGACGGCCATCGCCGCGCACCTCGGTAAAGTCACGCACCCGCCGCAAGAGCCGATTGGCGATACGCGGCGTCCCTCGCGAGCGTCGTGCGATCTCGCGTGCGCCATCCATCTCCACTTCCATGCCTGACAGCTTCGCGCTGCGCGAGACGATACCGGTCAGCGACTCGATATCGTAGAACTCGAGGCGCTGAACGATGCCGAAGCGATCTCGCAGGGGCGCGGTCAACAGCCCAGCCCGGGTCGTCGCCCCCACCAGAGTGAATCGTGGCAATTCCAGCTTGATCGAGCGGGCAGCCGGGCCCTCACCGATCATGATATCCAGCTGATAGTCCTCCATCGCGGGATACAGCACTTCCTCGACCGCCGGTGACAGCCGATGGATCTCATCGATGAACAGTACATCGCCTTCCTGGAGATTCGTCAGCATGGCGGCCAGGTCACCTGCCCGCTCCAGAACCGGTCCGGACGTCGACTTGATGTCCACGCTCATCTCACTGGCAATGATGTGTGCCAGAGTGGTCTTGCCAAGTCCCGGGGGCCCGAATACCAGGGTGTGATCCAGGCTATCGCCACGACCGCGAGCGGCACTGATGAAGATTTCCATCTGCTCGCGCACGATCGGCTGACCGATATACTCATTCAGCGTTCGCGGCCGATTGGCGCGATCGATCCGTTCTTCCGGATCATGCGTGGCCGCGGAGATCAGTCGATCCGACTCCATCATGATGCTTGCTCAACTCCTGATGACTCATGCTGCAGACATGAATCATGTGGCGAGAGGTGGTCTGACCGAGGCAGTGAAATGATCTTGCGCCAATGCAATCAAGCGCGCACTTTCTACCCCAGTCGCCGGCCATTCCCTAGTCAATAAATCCAATCAGATCGTGCCTATTCTGTCATTCACGCTATCAGGCACGAGACACGTGCGCTAGCTGGCCATCTTGCGGGCCAACGCCGCCTTGATGAGGGCTTCCGTGGAGGCACCTGTCTCGAGTCCCGAGAGCATCTTGGCCGCCTCGACCGGCTTGTAGCCCAGCGCGACCAGAGCGGCTTCGGCGTCGGCCAGGGGATGGGTAACCGGCGGCTGTGGCTGCGAAGCGCGCGCCATTTCCGACAGACCATCGTCCTGCGGAATCGTCCAATGCTTGAGCCGGTCGCGCATCTCGATGATCAGGCGGTCCGCCGTCTTCTTGCCGACGCCGGGCAAGCGAGTCAGTGCCCGACTGTCTTCGTCGTGCACGCAGCGAATGAAATCGGCCTGCTCCATTCCCGAGAGAATCGCCAGCGCCAGGCGCGGCCCGACCCCGGAAATCTTGATCAATTCCCGGAACAGACGACGCTCCGGCTCCTTGCCGAAGCCATAGAGCAACTGGGCGTCTTCACGCACGACCAGATGGGTGAACAGCTGACAGTCCTCCCCGACAGCCGGCAAACCCAGCAAGGTATTCATGGAGGCTTCAAGTTCATAGCCCACACCCTGTACATCGAGTACCAGATGAGGCGGCTGCTTTTCGAGCAAACGCCCGGTCAGACGTCCAATCATGTTTCGGGCTGTCCTTGAGTCTTCAGTGCCGCCTGCTCATCACATCAGGTGTCAGGCGGCACGGGTTGTTGCGATGCGGGCAAGCCTACCAAAGATAACGTGCAGGCGGCATGTCCGAGTGTCACGACGATTTTGTCGCATGAATCTGACAGTCACTTGTTGCCATGAGGCCAGATGCAGGCAGCATGCGGATGCCAGCAGAACGCAAGATGCTGCCTGACATCGTGAAAACAAGCCTACAAGTGACTGAAAAATTGGAATTTATTGATAACGATAGCGTATCTGGCGCAAGCGGGCTTGTCACTTCTCGCCTGTAGAGGCCGTCTTCGGCACACGCCGGAGTCTGCTCCCCACTCTCTTCAGCCCCTGACCAGACACTCTTCAGACCCTACGTGACCAGCAGACACCTCATTTGCCCGGCTCAAAGTCACGCCAGCTACTGCTGCGTCGTGCGCGGGTACTCTTGCGCCCTGCACCCGCCCCCAGGCCCAACGCCTCCAGCTGCGCGCTGCTCGGGGTCAGTCGCATGCGTGCAAAGCAATGTGTCAGCGCGATGGCCAGAGCATCCGCGGCATCCGCCTGAGGCGTTGCAGAGAGCTTGAGCGTATGGGTCACCATATGCTGGACCTGCGCCTTGTCTGCTGCACCCGATCCCGTGACAGCCTGCTTGATCTGTCGCGGCCCATACTCTGATACCGGCAGGCCGTGGTTCGCCGCACACACGATGGCTGCCCCACGTGCCTGACCGAGCTTGAGCGCGGAGTCGGCATTCTTGGACATGAAGACCTGCTCGATGGCGAACTCCGCCGGGCAATGCATGGCAATCACTTCACTGATACCGGCGTAGATCTGCGCCAACCGCTGGTCGAGGCTGACCTGGGACATGCGGATGCAACCACTGTCCACATAGCGGGGCTGAGCCGCCGAGACGTCCAGTACGCCGTAACCGGTCAGGCGTGACCCCGGATCAATGCCAAGAATGATCATGCCACCGCCTCACGTCTCACACTCATTGCCTCTCCACCCCTGTCGTCTTTCGTGCTTACTGTGTATATAACCAGCCACAATGCCACAAAAAAGGCGGTGCGACACTGTCATTGCCTGCATCATCTGCAGGTAACAGTCTCACACCGCCTTGCCGGGGGTCACTTGCCCGCTTGCGCGGGACTCCCCCTCTCCCGGGCGCTGATGGCGCCTGTCAGGAGAGGTTGATCACCCCGGGGTCATTCGCCTGGATCAGGCCTGACCGCCTTCCTCTTCAACCTTGACCTTCTGACGCAGACGGATGTTCAGCTCCTTGAGCTGCTCACCGCTGACTTCCCCCGGGGCGTCGGTCATCATGCAGCCAGCGCTCTGGGTCTTCGGGAAGGCGATGACTTCACGAATGGTCTTGGCGCCGGTCATCAGCATGACCAGACGATCGAGACCGAAGGCCAAACCACCATGGGGCGGCGCGCCGAACTTGAGCGCGTCGAGCAGGAAGCCGAACTTCTCTTCCGCTTCCTCCTCGCCGATGCCCAGCACTTCGAACACGGTACGCTGCATGGCCTGGTCGTGGATACGGATGGAACCGCCACCCAGCTCAGTGCCGTTGATGACCATGTCATAGGCGCGAGACAGTGCCGCTTCCGGATCGGCCTTGAGTTCTTCCGGGGTGCAGGACGGCGCGGTGAACGGGTGGTGCAGCGCGCTCAGGCGGCCGTTGGCATCGGCTTCGAACATCGGGAAGTCGACGACCCACAGCGGTGCCCATTCGCGGGTGTAGAGGTTGAGGTCTTCGCCCAGCTTGACGCGCAGCGCGCCGATGGCCTCGGCCACGATGTTGGCCTTGTCGGCGCCGAAGAACACGATGTCGCCATCGACGGCGCCACAGCGGTCCAGCACGTCATCCACGACGTCTTCCATGAACTTGACGATCGGCGACTGCAGACCCTCGATGCCCTTGGCACGCTCGTTGACCTTGATCCACGCCAGGCCCTTGGCACCGTAGATGCCGACGAACTTGGTGTAGGCGTCGATTTCCTTGCGTGACAGGCTGGCACCGCCCGGCACACGCAGCGCGGCGACACGGCCCTTGTCATCCTTGGCCGGGCCGGAGAAGACCTTGAAGTCCACACCGCTCATCAGGTCATCGACATCGACCAGCTCCAGCGGGATGCGCAGGTCCGGCTTGTCGGAACCGAAGCGCTGCATGGCTTCGGAATACGGCATGGTCGGGAAGTCGCCCAGCTCGACATCCAGCACTTCCTTGTAGAGACCACGGATCATGGTCTCGGTCATGCCCATGATGTCCTTCTCGTCGACGAAGCTGGCCTCGAGGTCGATCTGGGTGAATTCCGGCTGACGATCGGCGCGCAGATCCTCGTCACGGAAGCACTTGGCGATCTGGTAGTAACGATCGACACCGGCGACCATCAACAGCTGCTTGAACAGCTGCGGAGACTGCGGCAGCGCGAAGAAGCTGCCGGCATAGGTGCGGCTCGGCACCAGATAGTCACGTGCCCCTTCCGGCGTGGCACGCGTGAGAATCGGGGTTTCGATGTCGAGGAAGCCCAGGGCTTCCAGCTGGGCACGCACGCTGTGGGTGATGCGTGAACGCAGGCGCAGCTTGTCGATCATGTCCGGACGACGCAGGTCGACATAACGATACTTGAGGCGAACTTCCTCACCGACCTTGTTGTGGTCGTCCAGCTGGAACGGCGGCGTCTGTGCGGTGTTGAGCACTTCGACATCCTTGGCCAGCACTTCGATCATGCCTGTCGGCATGTTCGGGTTCTGGGTGCCTTCCGGGCGCATGCGAATACGGCCCTTGATGCGCAGGACGTACTCGCTGCGCGCCTTGTCGGCAGTGGCGAAGGCATCGACGGTGTCCGGATCGACGACGATCTGGGCGATACCGTCACGGTCGCGCATGTCGAGGAAGATGACGCCACCGTGGTCGCGACGGCGGTGCACCCACCCGCACAGAGTGACATCCTGATCGATCAGGGTCTCGTTCAGTTTGCCGCAATAGTGGCTGCGCATGTTGATTCCTTGTTGCTCAAATTCGTGATCGACGCACTGGTGCGCGTCTGTCTCAGAGGGCCTGACGCTGGAGATGCCTGCCACTCATGCATGACCTTGCACATGGATGGCAGGCATGACAGCTGGCCTGATGACGGGAGACATCAGGACGAGCTATCGCCACCTCCGGCCAGATTCTTCTTGCTGCCGGACTTGAAATCCGTTTCGTACCAGCCACTGCCCGCCAGACGGAAACCGGCGGCGGATACCAGCTTTTCCAGCTGGTCCGTCTTGCATTCCGGACATTCCGTCAGCGGCGCGGCGCTGATCTTCTGCAACTTGTCCATCCGATGGCCACAGGCCTTGCAGTGGTATTCATAGATCGGCATGGTTTTTTCCTGACGATACTGGTCCCGAGCGCATGAATGCGAGTCGCGGACCATGACAATGTTATGCCTTGCGGCGCCCTTGCATCAGACGTGCCGGAGACATCAATATGAGTGACATCTCAAGCACAGCTTCGGAACGCGTACAATAAGGCCAGTTGAACGTCTTTCAAGTCAAAGCGAAAGGGCCACATTATAGCGTGCTCGGCCCCTTGCGGGGCAACACCTCGATAGATTCCCGGCAATGCGCCGTCATGCCCGGCCAGGGTCAGGCCTCATTCACTGCCGCCCGGCCGTCTCACGTCATGAGGACACCGATGTCTGATCCCCAACTCGCATCTGCAACTCCCCCTACTGCTGCCGCTGGTGCTGGCCCGCAGGCCGTGATGCTCGACATGGCATCACTTGGCGACGGCCTTGACTTCAGCCGCCTGAAGGACCGGGTCAATGGGCTTGTCTGCCATGATGCCACGTTGCCCGAGCAGGTCGTGGAGCGTCTGGAGGGTGCCGAGATCGTGCTGGTCAACAAGGTACGCCTGGAGGCGCAGCATCTGGAGGCCCTGCCGACATTGAAGCTGATCGCCGTCATGGCCACCGGCACCAACAACATCGACATGGAAGCGGCAAGGGCGCAAGGCATACGCGTCATGAACGTCGCGGCCTATGGCACCGCCTCTGTCGCACAGCACACCTGGATGTTGATGCTGGCACTGGCCGGACAACTGCCTGGCTACCAGGGAGATGTCGCGAGCGGTGAATGGCAGCGCAGCAATACCTTCTGCCTGATGGGCCGCCCCACCCTGCAACTGGCCGGCAAGCATCTGGTGATCGTCGGCAAGGGAGAGCTGGGGACTGCCGTGGGCAGGTTGGCAGAGGCGTTCGACATGCGCGTCACCTTCGCCGCGCGCCCGGGCAGTGAGTCGACGTCTCAACGACCGAGCCTGAAACACCTCCTGCCTGAAGCGGACGTCATCAGCCTGCACTGCCCACTGACGCCTGAGACACACCATCTGATCGACGAGCAGGCCCTGGCGTTGCTGAAGCCCGGTGCCCTGCTCATCAACTGTGCACGCGGTGGCATCATCGATGAAGAGGCTGCACTTGCCGCCTTGAAGCGTGGGCACCTCGGTGGACTGGCCGTCGACAGCCTGCCGGAGGAACCGCCCCGAGAAGGCCATGCCCTGCTCACAACGCTGGCTGACGGCCGCACGGCGTCTGAGGCCGGATGGAACCTCATCGTCACGCCCCACAATGCCTGGATCAGTCGTGAAGCGCGTCAGAACATACTGGATCTGAGTCTTGCCAATATCGAGGCCTATCTCGGCGAAAACGTCTGAGACATGGACGAGGGGGCTACATGGCGATGCCCGCCCGCTGACAGAGGCATGGATAGACACAAGAAGGGGCCAGATGCGCAAGGCATCTGGCCCCTTCTTGTGTCGGAATTGCCGCGTCATTCAAGAGGAATGACGCGACATCGATGGCAACTAGCCTGAGATCACTCTTGAGTTCGCTCAGCGCAGGTGACTGGCAAATGAAGATCTGTCGATACGGATATGCATGCCAGCGGCCTTGACGGGGTGGCCTTCGGCATCCCACGTCACTACCCGCCCGCGCGAGATGAGCAATACCCAATCAATGGCATCCGCCGCCTGATCCTCGTCATGCCGACTCGCCGACGATGCCGCATGGCCCTCGCCGCCTTGCGGCTCGATGCCCGGATCAACCGTCAGATCAGAATGCGCATTGCAGCCCATGCTTTCGATGTGCCGCAGATCCTCCTCTCCCGGGGCGCGCATGCGGTACTGACATTCGAAGGTATCGCCGAAGGTGGTGAACACGCGGTGACGCAGGACATGCACGGCTTCCAGGTCATCAGGATGGATCAGCCGATCAAAGTCCAGCTCGCGCATCACCAGCGGCTCACGCCCTGTCGCTCCCAGCATCCGCCACAGATTGGGGTGAATGTGGATGATGCGCCCGGGAATATCCATCTCCCACAGACTGTCGCCACTGGCTTCCAGGGAGTCGAGCAAGCGCCGCTCACTGGCCTGGAGTTCCTGCTGGGTCTGGCGCAGACGTCGGTACATCTCTTCCGCCGTATTATGGGCATCATCCAGCTCGACGATACCGCATTGCCCAGGAGACTCGATCTCCGCCCCCATGCCGATACGATGCAGGCGATCCCTGAGCTCTGCCAGCGGCACGGACAGATGGCGACTGATGTGGTGGGTGCGCCAGCTCATCAGCAGGAAGAAGCTCAGATAGAAGAGAATCAGGCCGCCCACCAGCGCCATGCCGACCAGTTGAAAATTGCGCCCGATCTCGGCGGTACGCGAGAAGACGGCCGACTCCTCCACCATGCTCAACATGATCCAGTCATTGCTGCTCAGACGCTCCCAGGCCACCTTGAAGGGCTCACCATTCACCAAGACGCTTGCAGAGCCACGACGCTGCCCGAGGATCTGCTCGGACAGGGTGGCGAAGACGGGATGCCTGGACAGCTCCATCTGCGCCGGCCGCAGCACGTCCTCCTCCTGGATAATGCTGACGTCCGGCTGCTCGACCGGTGCCAGAGAGAGCAAAGATTCGCCCCGCGACGGCACCGCCAGTGAGCGCCCCTTGGCATCGTAGAGCATCGCGAAGCCGCTCCAGGGCAGTTCCATGGCCAGAATCTGGTTGACGATGACATCCAGGGTCATGTCGATGCCTACCACACCGAGAAATTCGTCACCGTCGTAAAAAGGCGTGACGGCAGACGTCATCCAGCCATTGGCGGCGGGGTCCTGATAGAGATCCGTCCAGACGGTGTGGCGCTCGGGATTCATGGCCGGTGCGGCCAGGTAGAAGAAGGAGAAGTCTCGGCAATCGTGATCGGGGGGCAACAACTCAACGAGATCCACATAGGGATAGATTCGCACATAGCAGTTCGCCAGCGTCACGAAGGTCTGGATGACCGCGGGATGGGTCGAGACGATATTGCGCATCAGGGGGTCCACGGCCGTCATTCGCAATGCCAGTGGCACATCGATCTCGATATCAGGCAGCACGGCATGGAAGCCACTGGCCTGATCCCCTTCATCCCTCTGGCTGGCCCAGGCGCCACTGCGCTCGAATCCATGCCGAGCCGCTTGCTCCGCCCTGACGGGAGAAGCACTGTCGAGTCGAATCATGCGGGCCTGTGCCGCCATGCCGGTGGAGAGATCCTGTATATGTTCCAGCTGACGATTGAGGCTCTTGGCCTCGCGCAGCATGGCCAGATTCAACTCACTGCTCGACTGCGCCTGAAGGTAATTCAGGTTGGCATCACGTATCTCGTCGTTGGACAGGAAGTACACCGCTACCAGCGCCGTCTCTACCAGCAGCAACGGGATCATGGTACTGGTAAACAGCGCGCGCCAGACCCATTTCTTGATGGTGATGGGGGTACGTTGAATTCCCGGCATTGGCGGATTTCCTGATTCCTCCATAAGTGAATCGAGTATGCGCCTTCTCTTGCCTATAGGTGGACTTCGCGCTTCAACGCTCAAACATGTCCAAAAGGTCAGACCTTGGTGTCAGGACTGCGGACAGGCGGCCAAGGCTTTGCTAGGATGCTCGCCCCCAAGGAGGCTGCATGCTTTACAACTACGGTTCCATCAATATCGATCACGTCTACCGGGTCCCTCATCTGGTTCGCCCCGGTGAAACTCTGGCGAGTCACTCCTTCCGTCAGGTATTGGGCGGCAAGGGGGCCAACCAGTCCCTCGCTCTGGCACGCGCAGGCGGAGATGTCACCCACTGGGGACGTCTCGGCAATGCCGACCGCTGGGCACTTGAGCCATTGGAGAGCGCCGGTGTCATCACGTCTCAGGTCGAACTGAGCGCCAGCGCCAGCGGTCACGCCATCATTCAGGTGGATGATCACGCCGAGAACAGCATCATCCTTTACCCTGGTGCCAATCATGGCTTCACCGACGAACACCTCTCCGAGCTGTTCTCCGGAGTCACCCAGGGCGATTGGCTGCTGCTTCAGAACGAGTGCAATGCGCTTGGCAAGGTCATCGAGATGGCGCATGCCAAGGGCATGAAGATCGCCTTCAACCCGGCGCCGATGGGTGCTGAAGTGCTGGATCTCCCGCTGGAGCATTGCCAGGTGCTGTTCTTGAACCGTGGCGAAGCGGCGCAACTGGTCGAGCTGGAAGAAAGCGCACCGGTCGACACGCTGCTCAATGCCCTGCATGAGCGCCTGCCCGCCACCGAGGTGGTGCTGACTCTGGGCAGCGAAGGCGTCTGCTATCAGCTGGGCGAGCAGCGCATCCAGCTGCCTGCCCATCGCGTGAAGGCGGTGGATACCACCGCTGCCGGCGATACCTTCATCGGCTATTACCTGGCCAGCCAGATCGATGGCATGAACATCGAAGACAGTCTGCGTCGCGCCAGCACGGCCTCCGCACTCTGTGTCAGTCGTGAAGGCGCCGCTCCCAGCATTCCGGGCAGCAGCGATGTCGCTGACGCCCTGGCGGAGTGGCCCCCCCTGGACGCATTGAGCAACTGAACGATCACCCCCTTGAACCGGACAGGTCTGAGCCTTTCCTGAGGGTGAGGCTCAGACCACGGCACGCTGATTGAGGTGCCGATGGCACCGGTTCATGGCTTTATCGGCAAGAGGACATCATGAAGACTCCCATCATCTTTGATACCGACCCGGGCGTTGATGACGCCCAGGCCATCGCCATCTGCCTGGCACATCCGGACATCGAATTCCTCGGCATGACGACCACCTTCGGCAACGTCACCATCGAGACCGCCACGTCCAATGCGTTGTTGCTGGGGGAGCTGGCGGGCCAGAATATCCCGGTCGCACAGGGTGCTGCCCAACCGCTGGTCAAGGACAAGTTCCCCGCACCGGCGCACATCCACGGTGCCAACGGCCTTGGCAACATGGATATCCCGGAGCCCAAGGGCAAGGCGTTGCCCATCAGTGCACCGCAGTTCATCGTCGAGCAGGTCAATGCGCGTCCGGGCGAGATCACCCTCGTCGCGGTAGGCCCGCTGGGCAACCTGGCAACCGCCCTGCAACTGGACCCGAGCATCATCACCAAGGTCAAGCAGGTGGTCGTGATGGGTGGCTCCATCCGTGAAGGCGGCAACGTCTCTCCGGTCGCGGAAGCCAATATCTTCAACGACCCGCATGCCGCCTCCAAGGTGCTCACGGCAGGCTGGCCGCTGACCATGGTCGGCCTGGATGCCACTCACCGCTGCGTGCTGTCCCCGGCACATGTCGAGCGCATCCGTGTCGCGCAAGGTGCCCTGGGCGAGGTGCTGTCCGGCAGCTATCAGTTCTACAAGGCCTTCTACCAGGAAGCTCGTGGCATCGATGGCTGCTGTCCGCACGACAGCTGTGCCCTGGCCTGGCTGATGAAGCCGGAGATGTTCACCGTCGAGCGTGGCCACCTGAGCGTCGAAGTCGAAGGGCTGGCGGAAGGCCAGACCCTGTTCGCGCCGCAAGGACGCGAGTTCCTCGGCAATCAATGGTCCCAGACGCCGCTGGTCGACGTCTGCGTCAATGCCAACGGTGAGCAGGTCGTCGAGTGGATCACCGACGTGCTGACCGCCAAGGCTTCCTGAGCCTGTACTCCCGATATCTCGTGACGCACCGCGGGTCATGACGATACCGGCTGGCCCCCCCGCAAGGCATGCCTTGCGGGGGGTAGCCAGTCTGCGTGATGCATCGCCTTCTCTCCGCTTTCTATTGCCTCTCTCGTTTCTCTCGTCTTTCGCCTTTCGCCTCTCCCACCTCGCCGATGACAGTGTTGTGGGTAGGATTGATATCTGTGCGGAGATACAAGGTAACGGTATAATAAAAGATGCTTGCAGACTCAGACAGATCGCACACTGCCAGGCCATGCTCAACGTATGCGCGTTATCTGATAGGCTATCGGGGACGCACGACCTGCCACCCAGACGCAGTCTTCAGAATTCCATGGAGCGTTTCATGCCCTCATCGTCTCTCATGCCCGCCATGCGTGCACCGTCTCAGCTCTGCTCCGAGGGCTCGGCAGACAACGCCTGTCAGTATGACTGTCTCGTCTTCATCGGCCGCTTCCAACCCGTTCACCATGGTCATGTCGCGATCATGGAGGAGGCCCTGCGTCGTGCACGCCAGGTCATCGTCCTGGTGGGGTCTGCCTGGCAGGCGCGTTCCTTGCGCAACCCTTTCACCTTCGATGAACGCACCCGCATGATTCGCAGCTGTTTCGGGGAGGATGCCAATGCCCGACTGGAAATCGTGCCGCTGCTGGATGCTCTCTACAACGACGATGTCTGGGTGCGGGATGTGCAGCGCAAGGTGCGTGACATCGCACGCCCGCAGGCCAATCGCATGCCCCGCATCGCCTTGATCGGGGCCACGCATGGCAATGACAATGCACGTTCCAGCTATTATCTGAGTCTGTTCCCGCAGTGGGAATCCGTGGCAGGGCCTTACCACGAGGGCATGGTGGCGAGTCATATCCGCGATGTGATCTTCAGCGAGCGGGCCAGAGTCGAGGACTGGCTGGACAACGAGGGACTGGAGTTGCTGCCCGGCAGCGTCGCGCAACATCTGCGCGGCTTTCTGGAGGAAACGGCATGGCAAGGTCTGGTCGAGGAGCGGCGACTGCTCGAGCAGTATCGCGCGGCATGGAGTGACGCGCCCTATCCTCCCCTGTTCATCACGGTCAATGCGGTCGTCGTGCAATCAGGGCATATCCTGCTGACCACCCGACGCGCGGCGCCTGGCAAGGGGCTTTACGCCTTGCCCGGGGGCTTCGTCCAGTCGCAGGAGCGCCTGCTGGACGCCTGCCTGCGCGAATTGAGAGAACGCGTGCGGCTCAAGGTGCCAGAACCTGTCCTGCGCGGCTCACTGCGTGGGCAGCGTCTGTTCGATGAGCCTCACCGCAGCTGGCGCGGTCGCACGCTGGCAGAGGCCTTCTATTTCGCACTGCGCCCGGAGCAGCAGTTACCGAAACTGCGCAGCAGTGGCAAGGACAGCGAAGAGCAGGCTCGCTGGGTGGCACTTGCGGATCTGGAGCCTGACACCTTGTTCGAAGACCACTTCTTCATCATCCAGAACTTTCTGGGCTTGCATGCGGGGCAAAGCAGTTTCTGACTCGCCGATAGAGACAGCTTTGCCAGACACGACAACGGCAGGCCATTGGCCTGCCGTTGTCGTGTCTGGGTGTGGCCTGTCAGGCCTGAAGGAAATCTCGCGGCAGATTCATCAGCTGCTTCCACAGCTTGTCGATCCCCGGCTTGTGAACCAGTGAGCAACGATAGAGACGAATCTCCAGCGGAATATCCCAGGCGTCATTGCCGGCTCTCACCAGCTTGCCACTTTCCAGCTCATCCCGGATGCAGAAGTCCGGAATCCACGCCATGCCCACTCCCTGCAACGCCATGCCCTTGAGACCCTCCGCCATCGCCATTTCATAGACGGTGCGCAAGCGAAGCCGCAATGGATCATTCTTGAGCAACATCTTCACGCTGCGCCCCAGGAACGCTCCCTGTGTATAGGAGAGCAAGGGAATCGCGTCCTGACTGGTTTCGCTCTGGCCGGTCAGCGGGAAGCGTGGTTCGCCGTTCTCCAGCGGCACGCAGACCGGCAGCATGTTGACCTTGGCCACCGAGAAGGAGGGGAATGCCTCTGCATCCAGCTGCATGCTGGCGTAAGGGTCGTAATACGCCAGCATCAGATCGCAGTTGCCCTCACGCAGGGCATGGATGGCATCGCCGACATTCATGGCGGAGAGCCGCGTCGGCAACTCCCCCAGCCCTTGCTGAAGGCGCGAGATCCACTTGGGGAAGAACGCCAGCGCCAGCGAGTGTGCCGCCGCGATGTCCAGCGTCTCGTTGGCCATCCCAAGCCCGCGTAGATGGGCCAGACATTCGGACAACTGCTCGGTCAAATTGCGCGCGGTCACCAGGAACAACTGTCCTTCCGGCGTCAGGCTGACAGGCGTGGTCGAACGATCCACCAGCGTGGTGCCCACGGCCTGCTCCAACGCGCGAATTCGACGGCTGAAGGCTGGTTGGGTCACATGTCTGAGGCGAGCCGAGGTGGAGAAGCTGCGCGTATTGGACAACGCGACGAAATCTTCCAGCCATTTTGTTTCCAGGTTCACCCGAACTCCCATCGATATCGATCATGCCGGCAATATGCGTGAAAACCGGTCATGTAGCGCCTTGTCTCTGGCAGTGAGCTTCACGGGGGAGAATCACTACCTTCGTCGTATGCATTTGACGTATACGGCAGCGGCGATAGGCATTGGTCGTCGGGGCATCCTGCTGGTTACCCTTGTCCACCTCACCGCGCTTCAAGCGCAACAGTGTACTTCAGCCAGGAGTTCCGCCCAAGTGAACAGTGCCTCGGAAACCGCTCAGAACGCCATGCCATCCTCACAGCCCGACCTCAGCCATGCAGAGCAGGAGGCATTGGCAAACGGTTTCCGCCTCGAGAAGGATCTACTGGGGCGCGAGCCGGTCCCGACAGAGGCCTATTACGGTGTCCAGACCCAGCGTGCACTCAACAACTTCCATCTGTCCGGCGTGCCGCTGTCCCACTTCCCGCGTCTGGTGGAAGGCCTGGCATTGGTCAAGGCCGCTGCCGCGGAAGCCAATCACGCGCTGGGCTATCTCGAGACACGTGAGCACGATGCCATCCAGCATGCCTGTGCACGCTTGATGAATGGCGATCATCACGATCAGTTCGTGGTCGACATGATCCAGGGGGGTGCCGGTACCTCGACCAACATGAATGCCAACGAGGTGATCGCCAACCTCGGGCTGGAATATCTTGGCTATCCGAAAGGGGATTACCAGCACCTGCACCCCAACAATCACGTCAACATGGCGCAGTCCACGAATGACGCCTATCCGACGGCCATTCGCGTCGGCCTGCTGCGCAGCCACTCGATGCTGGTGGATGCGCTGAGCGAACTGGCCAATGCCTTTGCCAGCAAGGCACTGGAATTCGATGATGTCGTCAAGATGGGGCGCACCCAGCTTCAGGATGCGGTGCCGATGACGCTGGGCCAGGAATTCCGCGCCTTCGCCAACACCCTGCGCGAAGATGTCGAGCGCATCGCCAACCTCAACGAGCTGCTCAAGGAAGTCAATCTGGGGGGCACGGCGATCGGCACCGGCATCAATGCCGATCCGCGCTACAGCGCCCTGGCCATCGAGGCATTGGCACGTCGTTCCGGCATCGACTTCCGTCCGGCGTCGGACCTGGTCGAAGCGACCAGCGACATGGGGGCCTTCGTGCTGTTCCACGGCATGCTCAAGCGCCTTGCGGTCAAGCTGTCCAAGATCTGCAATGACCTGCGTCTGCTGTCTTCCGGCCCGCGCACCGGCTTCAACGAGATCAACCTGCCGCCTCAGCAGCCGGGCAGCTCGATCATGCCGGGCAAGGTCAATCCGGTGATTCCGGAAGCCGTCAATCAGGTCGCCTTTGACGTGATCGGCAACGACACCGCGCTGACCATGGCGGCGGAAGCCGGCCAGTTGCAGCTCAACGTGATGGAGCCACTGATCGCCTACAAGCTGCTGGATTCCATCCGCCAGCTGAGCCGAGCCATGACCATGCTCAAGAATCGCTGCGTGATCGGCATCACGGCCAATCGGGATCGCTGTGCGGAGCTGGTCAACAACTCCATCGGCCTGATCACCGCCCTCAACCCCTACATCGGCTATGACAACGCGACCCGCATCGCCAAGGAAGCCCTGGTCAGCGGTCGCAGCGTATTGGAGTTGGTGCGCGAGGAAGGCCTGCTGGATGAGGCGCGCCTTGAAGCACTGCTGTCGCCTCAGGCGATGACACGGCCGCGCCAGATGAAGGATTGAAGCTGCAGTAGCGTTCCGATGACTCATTACGGGTTATCCTTGCGCCAAACCGTGGCGTGGTCTGACGCGTAGTCTGAAATGACAAACGCCCCGTCCAGGCTTGAAACCTGAGCGGGGCGTTTGTCTGCTGGATAGCGGCAAGACAAGTCGCTTCTCTTTCCTCGCTTCTCTTTCCTCGCTTCTCGCTTCTCGCTTCTCTCCAGTGTCACGCTGCTATCTGGCCTGCCCTGCTGGATCCTGCCGAGTCGTCATGTTGACCCGAGGGTCACGCGGGTAGAAGCGTTCGGGCTGCGCTTCGACATGGTCAAAGTGCTTGGTGTTCTTGTAGGGCATCTTCATGAAGCCCGACACCCCCAGTCCGGAAATCAGTGGCACGGCGGCCAGGATGACATCCAGAAGATGCGCGAAATCGGCTTCACGCCCAGGGTCGAGCAGACGGTAATAACTGTGGATCTTGAGATGATGCGGCAATGCCTCGAAGATCAGCATTCCGGTGTGATGGATCTGATTGAGTTCCGACAGCGCGTTCATGATCTGTTCCGGCAGGGCCAGAAACTCCTCGGGATCCGGGCCATCCTCGAAATAGGAGTGCACTCGTGATTCATCCTCCAGCTCCGGAACGGCGCTGACTTCATAGGGAAAGCGGAGTGCCTCACGCCGAGGGGAGGCTTGCGGCAGCGTGAAGGCGTCCTCGGGGTCGTCGCGCTCCAGGTGCAAGGTATCACGCGCATTGAACAGACAGGCCTTGAACACCCCCTGTCGATAGATGGCACGCGCCAGCGCCACCATGTTGTTGACCGCTACCACGAAGGCGGCCTTGAGCGAGGGGTCATGCAGGTGCAGCGCCGTGTCCACGAAGATGCCCTGCGGCTCCCAGCGGATCGCCAGTCCCCCGACGATCGGATACTTCCCCAGCCGGCTCACGGCGGCCAGAAAGGCTTTCTCCGTATCTCCCATGCCCTGCATGAAGTTCTTGTAATAGCGATCCAGCTGGACGTCGTTGACGGCATCCAGCGCATTGGCGTGGTCGCCGTCTTCGTGGTTGGCCTGCGCACTGTCCATGCCATCGATCTCGAAGGCTTCCCGCAGAAAGGATTTGCGCGAGGTATAGACGACGGTGTCGATGTCGCGGGCGGCAGGCCTCACCCAGACGGGAAGCAGAGAGGGTATCGGCGATGACGGCAGTTCCGGCATGACCAGACGAGCCATTCTTGGCATCTCGCGCAGGAAATAGTCACCCGCCTGCATGCGCAGCATCGGGTCTTCCGCCAGCATGCCATCCAGCATGCGCGCGAACTCCCGTGGCAGTCCCAGCGAGGTTGCCGGGATGGCACGCACGCCGAAGCGACACGACTGCCCTGACGCCAGTGCATAGAGTGTCGCGGCCACGCCTTGCTCATCGAAGCGAGGCGAGGACAGCGCGCCATTGAGCTGTTCCTCGCCGATGAAGTAGACATCGCCCAGTCGCGCGTTGGTCTGCTGCAGATCATCCGACATCAGCTGCATCACATTGGTCGTGAGGTATTGCATGTGCTCGTCGAGTTGCGCGAAGACGGCACTGCCCCAGTCGATCAATGCCACCTGCTCACGCTCAGCATCGAAGACCAGGTTGGACGGTTTGATATCCCCGTGCACCACCGCGGGCGTGTCGGGGCTTGCGGATGACCCACGCAGCGACTTGAGAATCCCGGCAAGCTGACTGGCGACCCTGATCACCAGGCGCGGTGACATGCGGCCATGCTTGAGCGAGTACTCCTCGAGATTGATGCCCGGCGCGCGCTCCATGACCAGTATCGACTGGCGGCGAACGCGCTGGTAACTGATCAGGCGCGGAATCAACGGATGCGCGACCTGGTCGAGCATGAAGGCCTCTTCCTCCAGACGGTCCTGCAACGCCTGAGGCAAGGTGACCCGCGTGAACTTGAAGACGTGCTCCTCTCGAATGGCCGTGCCTTCACCAGGGCGCCACCCGGCAAACACGAAGCCATAAGCCCCCTTGCCCACCAGATGGATTTCGCGATAGCCCAGCCCCTCGAGCTGGGCAACGCACAGCGCCACCCAGTCCTTGAGCTTCTTGGCATCATGATGCGAGAGCAGGTAGATGGACTGCTCTTCCGGGATATAGAACTGTTGCAGGCGCTCATGAGCGCGCGTGTCACTCATGGACAAGCGCCTCCCTCATCGAACCCCGTCATGCCAGCGACAGCAGCATCTCATCCGGATGCTCCAGATAGTGCTTCCACAGATTGCTGAAGCGAGCGATGGTACCGCCATCGATGATGCGGTGATCCCCGGCCCAGGTGATCGTCATGATGTCGCGCGCGCAGACATTGCCATCGACATCGAAGCGCGGCAGCCGCTGGGTACGACCGAGGGCCACGATGGCGACCTCGGGCTGATTGATGATCGGGGCCGCATAGGTGCCGCCCAGAGCACCGATGTTGGAGATCGACAGCGTGCCACCCTTGAGATCCGCCTGCGGGACACGACCATTGCGTGCCGCCTCGGTCAGTCTGGCCACCTCACGCGCGATCTCGAGGATGCTCAGGCGTTCGACGCCCTTGACGTTGGGCACCATCAGGCCGGCGGCACCATCGACAGCCATGCCGATATTGCAGCTTGCGTGATAGAGCACCTGGCTTTCATCGTCACTGAGACGTGCATTGAGAATCGGCTCTTCGAGCACCGCCAATGCCATCGCCTTCATGATGAAGGGCATCAGCGTCAGGCGAGTCCCCTCCTTGTCGGCCCGTGACTTGAGACGCGCGCGCAGCGCGAGCAGCTCCGTCACATCGAGCTCATCTCCGTAATGGAAATGGGGGATCTGGGTGCTGGATTGCACCATGCGTCGGGCCATGACGGCCGCCACGCCCTTGAGGGGGACCTGCCTGGCTTCCAGTCGCGCTGCACGTGGCTCGTGCGACTCGCACGCCACCGGCTCGGCCACCGCCACATCGGGGGACACCGCAGCCGCGGGGGCCACGTCCCGATGGAGTTGATCTGCAGAAGGTGCTGTCGGGCGATCTGTCGCGGAATCACGCGCGAGATAGGCGAGCACATCCTCTTTCAATACCCTGCCGTTGCGACCAGAGCCCGCAATGGCGCTGATGTCCAGCGCATGCTCGCGCAGCAGACGACGAACCGCCGGCGTGGCAGGAATGCGCGCCTGGGCCGGGGACATGCCTGAGGCACAGGCAGACGAAGCGTGCTGTGCTGCAGCCGGCGCCATCCCTGCCTCCGTGACTGCCTCGTGCGCCACGCCAGATGCCTCGTCGGCCGTGTCATCGCTGTCAGGCACATAAGCGTACAAGGGGGTATGGACACGGGCGTTCTCCCCCTGAGCGTAATGGAAGCGCACGATACGCCCGGGCTCGGAGGCCGTGATCTCGACCAGCGCCTTGTCTGTCATCACATCGACGATCGTCTGGTCTTCCTCGACCTTGTCACCCTCGGCCACATGCCAGGTGACCACCTCACATTCGACGATGCCTTCCCCGATGTCCGGGAGGATGAAATCACGCGAACGTCGTTCACTGACAGCCTCTCCAGCGGCCTGATCCGCGCTGTCGGCGCCCGGCGCCTTCGCTCCGGACCGGGCGTGATCGCCAGACGGCGCTACTTGTCCATCTGCCCCACCTGCTTCACCTGCCCCACCCTTCCCATCCGACTCACCCGCCTCATCCACCGCAAACAGCGGTGCATGCACCCGGGCAATCTCGCCCTCCCGACAATACAGACGAACCACGGTGCCTGCGTGGGGCGCGGGAATTTCCACCAATGCCTTGTCCGTCATTACCTCGGCGACCGCCTGATCTTCCTCGATCACATCGCCTTCCTTGATCAACCACTTGACCAGCTCGCACTCGACGATCCCTTCACCGATATCGGGCAGGATGAAATCATTCATGGCACACGTCACTCCCTGCAACTCATCACGTAAACACAAGCCGTCACCTGGACATGAGCGGTCTCGACATCATCGAGCCTCCGTCAGCAATTCCAGGTCCGTGCTCAGTCATTCAGGCTCAGTCATTCAGGCTCAGTCATTCAGGCTCAGTCATTCGAGCTCCATCATTCGGGCTCAGTAATTCAGGCTCTGCTTGATGGCTTCGTATATCTTGAGCTCGTCCGGCAGGTGCTCCTTCTCGAGCACCAGCGGGAACGGTGTGTCCAGACCGGTGACGCGACGTATGGGCGCTTCCAGATACAGGAAGCAACGCTCTTGCACGGTTGCCGCTATCTCGCTGGCGAAACCTCCCGTCAGCGGTGCTTCATGACTGACCACCAGGCGACCCGTCTTGAGCACGGATTGACATACGGTCTCGAAATCCCAGGGCAGAATGCTGCGCAGGTCGATCACCTCGCAGTCGATACCGTCCTGTTCGGCCAATGCGGCCGCCTTCTCGATGACCTCCATCTGGGCTCCCCAGCCCAGAAGCGTGATGTCGCGGCCTTCACGGATGACCTCGGCGACGCCCAGCGGCAGCTCATAATCCGCTTCCGGCACCTCGCCCACGGAAGCGCGATAGAGACGCTTGGGTTCCATGAACAGCACGGGATTGGGGTCACGGATCGCCGCCAGCAGCAGACCTTTCGCCTGATGGGGGTTGCGCGGGATCACGATCTTGAGCCCGGGGGTATGCGCAAAATAGGCTTCAGGTGACTGGGAGTGGTAGAGCCCGCCGGCAATGCCCCCGCCATAGGGAGTTCGAATGGTCAGTCCGCCGACATTGAAGAGATCCCCGGAGCGGTAACGGAACTTGGCCGCCTCGTTCACGATCTGGTCGAACGCCGGGAAGATGTAGTCGGCGAACTGGATCTCGGCGACCGGGGTCGAGCCCTGCGCCGCCAGACCATTGGCGAAACCGATGATCCCCTGTTCCGTCAAGGGCGTATTGAAGCAACGCTCACGGCCGTACTTGTCCTGCAGATGACTGGTGGCACGGAAGACACCGCCGAATACGCCGACGTCCTCGCCGAACAGCACCACCTGAGGGTTGGCCGCCATCGCGATGTCCAGCGCGTTGTTGATGGCCTGCAGCATGTTCATCTGCTTCTTGCCTGAGCTCGCGCCGGCTGTCTCACCCGATGCGGGAGTGACGTCGTGACGGGCAGTGGTCGGAGTCGAATCGCTCATGCCGGCTGGCCTCCCTGCTGACGCTGCTGATGGGCCTTGCGGCTCTGCTCGATCTCATCGGCACTGAACCCCATGCTGCTGGCCCCCTTGGGATAGGCATGCGGGTATTTGCGGATATGCTGCTTGAGGTCTTCCATCTGCGCTTCCAGCAAGGGGGGCGGCGTGTCATAGACATCAGTGATCAGACTCTCCAGCGGAGGCGGAGCCAGTTTCTCGGCGCGCTTCATCGACTCGAGCACCTCTCGGCGCAGTTGATCGCCGGTAGCCTTCTCCTCCTCCTCGCTCCACCAGCCCTGGGCCTCAAGCCAGTGTCGCATGCGCAGGATGGGGTCCTTGTCGCGCCAGATGGCCTCTTCCTTCTTGCTGCGATAGCCCGAGGGGTCATCAGAGGAGGAATGCGCGGCCAGGCGATAGGTCATCGCCTCGATCAATACCGGCTGATTCGTCTCAACGGCGATCTTGCGCGCCGCCTGGGTGGCTTCGTAGACGGCAATCACATCGTTGCCATCCACGCGGATGCACTGCATGTGATAACCGAAGGCGCGCGGCGCGATGCCATCTGCGGCGAATTGCTCGCAGGACGGTGTGGAAATCGCGTAGCCATTGTTGCGGCACAGGAAGATGCACGGCACACGATGTACCGATGCCATGTTGAGGGCCGCGTGGAAATCCCCTTCCGACGCGGCACCCTCTCCGAAGATGGTAATGGTGCATTGCCCCTTGCCCGCCAGCTTCTGACCATAGGCGTAGCCGGTCGCCTGGGGAATCTGGGTCGCCAGCGGTGATGAGATGGTCATGTAGTTCAGATCACGCGAGCCGTAGTGGATCGGCATCTGGCGTCCCTTGCCGTAGTCGCGTTCATTGCCGAACATCTGGTTCATGAATTCGTCACAGCTGAACCCACGCCACGCCAATGCGCCCTGCTCGCGATACTGGGCCATGATCATGTCGTCATCCTGCAGCGCGGCCGCACTGCCGATCACCGTGGCTTCCTCACCCGTGCATTGCATATAGAAGCTCAGACGCCCCTGACGCTGGGCAGCCAGCATGCGCTCATCCAATACCCGGATGAACAGCATGGTGTGATAGATCCTGAGCGCTTTCTCGCGCGTGAGACTGACCTCTTCGCCTCCCTCATGCAGCGAGCCATCCTGGCGCAGACGCTGGAAGAGAGGAATGCAGAGCTCATCGCCGGTCATGAAGGCGATGCGATGCAGGACGTTCGCGGTTTCAGGCGCCAACTGCCGGGAAGTGGGAAGTGACGTCAACTCGGGATGTGCGGTCGGTTCAGAGCCCGACGCCATCGTGTCAGCCTTCACTGCGTCCGAGGCTGAGGCCCTGGCTGCACTCGCAGACGATGTGGAGGCGGCCGCGGGGGCCTCTTCACGAGTGGCGGGCTCACTGGTGGAGCCATCGCCCTTGCAGGAGCCGGTGGTTCTTGTATGGGACATGCGCATCATCCTCTTTACCGATCAGGTGCCTGAGGCCCCCGCCCGCTCCTTTTGAGAGCGAGCAGGCAGATGGTCTGGCTGAGCCACCCCGGGAATGCAGAGAGAAGCGCTGCGAGGAGGACTCGCGATGCAATACGCTCTCCGGCAATCGCCGATGCGACGTGGTTTCCGTCATGCCTCGTTGCTGTCAGCGTAGTCGAGGTTGTCCAGCCAGCGCTAGAAAGTTGACGTTAACGTAAAAGATAGGTGATTGCAGTGAATAGTACTGCCTGAGCGCTACATCTTTGGTGGAACGATTCGCGGCATGAGCTTATGCAGGATTGGTATGGAAACGCAGAATCCTGCAATGGGGCCGCAAAATTACGACTAAAGATGCAAGGGGACCACTCAGGTGGACTGGTAATCTTCCCGCACTAAAACGGTGCCTCAACTTGCGACACCCCCTATCAAGCAGCGCTCGGGTTCTCCTGTGTGCAATGAGCGATCGAGATCGCGACCTCGAATAAGGACAACCACATGAGTGACACTTCACGTCCCAATCTCTGGCGCCGCCTGCCGCTATGGCAGAAGATCCTCGGTGGCCTGGCGCTGGGTATCCTTGCCGGCGCCCTCATGGGTGAGAACGCCAGTGTCTTCAAGCCGCTGGGCGATATCTTCATCAATGCCATCAAGATGCTGATCGTACCTCTGGTATTCAGCACCCTCGTCGTCGGTATCACCTCGATGCGTGACCCTCAGAAGATGGGGCGCATCGGTGGCAAGACCATCGCGCTTTACCTGCTGACCACGGCCTTCGCGATTGCCATCGGCATGCTGGCGTCTGCCATCTTCCAGCCGGGTGCCGGTTTCGAATTCAGCTTCGACAAGGCCATGGAAACCAAGGAAGCACCGTCTCTGGTGCAGATCCTGGTGGATCTGGTGCCCAGCAACCCCATTGATGCGCTTGCCAATGGCAACATCATGCAGATCATCGTCTTCGCCATCGGGATCGGCGTCTCGCTGATCATGATCGGCGACAAGGGCGAACCGGTCGTGCGTGTCTTCGACAGCTTCGCGGAAGTGATGTACAAGCTGACCGAGTTCGTGATGGCCTTCGCCCCGTTCGGGGTCTTCGGCCTGATGGCACATGTCTCCGGCAACTACGGCATGGATGTGCTGCTGCCGCTGGCCAAGGTCATCGCCGTGGCGTATCTGGCGAGCATCGTGCATGTGCTGGTGGTCTACTCCGGCCTGTTGGCGACACTGGGCAAGCTGAACCCGATGCGCTATCTGCGCGGCATCGTCGATGCGCTGGTCGTGGCGTTCTCCTCGGCCTCAAGCTCCGGCACCCTGCCGATCTCGATTCGCTGTGCCCAGAAGAATCTGGGCGTCTCGGAAGGCGTATCTGGCTTCGTACTGCCGGTAGGCGCCACCATCAACATGGACGGTACCGCCATCTATCAGGGTGTCGTGGCGCTGTTCATCGCGCAGATGACCGGGATCGAGCTGTCGGTGATGGATTACGGCATGATCGTGCTGACCGGTACCCTGGCCTCCATCGGCACGGCGGGCGTACCCGGTGCCGGGCTGATCATGCTCTCCATCGTGCTCAGCCAGGTGGGTCTGCCGCTGGAAGCGATCGCCGTGATCGCCGGCATCGACCGCATCCTCGACATGGCGCGCACCACCGTCAACGTCGCGGGCGACCTGATGGTCACCACCCTCGTCGGCAAGTCCGAGAAGGAACTGGATCTGGAGATCTACAACGCGCCGCACAAGCAGTGACGCCACCAGGAGTGCTTGCGACGTCTTTCGTCCAATGGCTCAGGTGACATGTCACATAGGACATGCCACTCATGAGACACCCCAGCCGTACGATCAGTGGCTGACACGAAGAAGCCCCGCTCATCGAGCGGGGCTTCTTGTTTCGTCAGGAGTCTCTCGCCATTTCCTTTCAGGCTGTCGCCTCCGGCGGGGAATCGCGCAGCTCGCGCCTCAGCACCTTGCCGACATTGGTCTTGGGCAGGTCATCGATGAACACCACATGGCGTGGCACCTTGTAACTGGCCAGCTCCTTGCGCGACCACTCTCTCAGCGCATCCGCCTCAAGCTCCGCACCGTCCTTGAGTACCACATACAGCTTGATGGCTTCCCCGCTACGTTCATCAAGAACCGATACCGCAGCGGCCTCCAGGACATCCGGATGTCGCACGATCACGTCCTCGACCTCGTTGGGATAGACGTTGAAGCCGGAGACGATGATCATGTCCTTCTTGCGATCGACGATGCGCATATAGCCATCGTCCTGGAAGACCGCGATGTCACCGGTGCGCAGGAAGCCATCGGCAGTGAAGCTATCCTTGGTCGCCTGCTCACGCTGCCAATACCCCTTCATCACCTGCGGCCCCTTCACGCACAGCTCACCGGGCTCTCCCATCGCGACAAGCTCGCCCTCTTCATCGTAGAGACGCACCTCCGTCGAGGGCATCGGACACCCGATGGTGCCCAGCTGGATGGCGTCCAACGGATTGAACGACACGATCGGCGAGGTTTCGGTCATGCCGTAGCCCTCGGAGATATCACTGCCGGTGACCCGCTTCCACTCTTCTGCCGCCTTGCGCGTCAGCGCCACGCCTCCCGAGGTGGTGATCTTGAGCTTCGAGAAATCCAGTGCCTGGAAGCCGGGGTTGTTGCACAGTGCCACGAACAAGGTGTTGAGCCCCACGAACATGGTGAAGTCATGCTTTTGCAGCGTCTTCACGAAGCCCGGAATGTCCCGCGGATTGGGAATCAGCAGTGAATGATTGCCCTCGCTGAGCATGCAGGCCAGATGAATGGTGAAGGCATAGATGTGATAGAGCGGCAGAGGTACCACCAGCGTCTCATTCCCGGCCGAGAGCCCCTGGGTCAGCGCCATCTTGCCCTGCAGCATGTTGGCCAGCAGGTTGCGATGCGTGAGCATCGCTCCCTTGGCGACGCCTGTGGTGCCTCCGGTGTATTGCAGGACGGCGACATCATCGAGTGCCAGTGTCGGCCGCTCCCAACGCTCGGCCTTGCCCTGCGAGATGGCCTGTCGCAGCGGGATGGCATCCGGCAAGCGATAACTCGGCACCAGCTTCTTGACGTGCTTGACCACGGCATTGATCAACAGGCGCTTGAGCGGTGGATGCATGTCGCCCAGTTCGCAGACCAGCACGTACTCAAGGCCGGTACGCTCGCGTACCCGCTCCACCTTGTCGGCCATGTTGGCCAGCACCACCAGCGCCCGTGCACCGGAGTCATTGAACTGATGCTCCATCTCGCGCTCGGTATACAGCGGATTGGTATTGACCAGCACCAGCCCCGCACGAATGACGGCGAAGGCCACCACCGGGAACATCAAGGTATTGGGCAACTGGATGGCGACCCGATCGCCCGGCTTGAGATCGGTCTCGTGCTGGAACCAGTCCGCCAGCTGGCGACTGGAAGTTTCAAGCTCTTCAAAGCTCATGGTGCGGTCCATGCAAGTGAAGGCCGGCCGCTGGGCGTGGGTGCGACAGGCGTTCTCGAACATGTCCATCAGGGAATCAAGGCCGGTGAAGTCCACTTCCCGCGAGGAGCGCAGGCACGACATGCCGCTCATGTCGTCTGTCGTTGGCTGTGCTCTCGAAGCGTCGGGCGAGGCATCTGCCACGTGGGAAGGTTCTGTAGTCACGTCGTTGGTGGAGTCGTTAGTGGACTTGCCTGGCTCATTGGGTCGAGCCGCTAGGGGATCATGCATGGCGTTGCTCCTTGAACAGTACGTGGGGCGCTCGGCGTCACTGCCCCCGCTACCTTGTTGTTGTAAGACGTTGTTGTAAGACGTCGTCGCGCGACTACGTCGTAAGACATCGTGGTGAGTTGCTTGGTGAGTTGCGTGGTGAGGCGCTGCTGGGGCTCCGTCGGATGGATGTCAGCCTGTGGGCTCTTCACTTTCGACAGCATAGCCGCAAACCCATGCTGCGCGCCGTTGGCGGAATCGATGGACCTGCCAGCATTGGAACATACGTACGTTTGATATTGCCTTGCGACCTTGGTGACATGCGCAGGCTAGCTCTGGAGCAGGGAAACAGCCCTGAGCCCAGGGAGGAAACAACCCTGGCCAAAAGCCGGAAAATCGCTGGCATGGATGAGCGAGATCTCGCCTTCTCACCTAAACACAAGAAACAACGAGGCCCCTGCCCAGGGGGCAGAGGCCTCATGTCTTGCACACCGGACGCACACGTCAGGCGCATACGTCTGGCGCGCACGTCAGGAACAGGCAACTCAAGAGAGGTCGCGGACCTCGTTCTCGATCATCTTGCGGATATGCTCTTCGTTCTCGATCATCGATTCGCCGTCCTCGCGCAGCGATTTCAACAACCCGATCATCATGGCGATCAACACGAAGGTGAACGGCAAGGCGCCGGCGATCGAGGCAGCCTGCAGGGACTTGAGCGCTTGATCTCCCCCCAGCAACAGCAGGATCAAGGTCACGGCGCCCAGCATCATGCCCCAGATGATGCGTTGCTGAACCGGAGGACGACGACCGAAGGCCAACAGGCGTCCCAGCACCAGGGTGCCGGAATCCGCAGACGTGACGAAGAAGATGATCACCACGACCAGCGCCGCCACCTTGGCTACGGTCGCGGCGATGCCGGGTGTGAGCACCTCGAACGAGTGGTAGAGGGTTCCGGCGTAGTCCCAGTTGGTGACCGCAGCCGTATAGATGCCCATGTCGGCCCCATACAGGGACTGATAGATGCCCGCCGAGCCGATGACGCCAAACCAGACCAGCGCCACGATGGAGGGGATCACCATCACCCCGAGAATGAATTCACGGATAGTTCGGCCGCGCGAGATGCGGGCAATGAACATGCCGACGAATCCGGCCCAGGCGATCCACCAGCCCCAGTAGAAGATGGTCCAGCCGCCCTGCCAGATGCGCTCGTCCGGCGTGCGTGCCGTCCACAGTGTCATCGAGACGCCATCGGTGAGGTAATCCCCGAGCGCGGTGATGGAGCTCGCGATTAGATAGTTGGCATCGCTCACCAGCAGGAAGTAGGCAAGGATGCCGAGGCATACCCAGGTATTGAAGGTGGAAAGCAGCTTGATGCCACGTGCCACGCCGCTGGTCGCTGACAGAGTGGCGATGGCGCTGATCAGCAGGATGGAGACCACGGTCACCATGCGCGACTTCTCTTCGATGAGGCCCAGTGACATCAGGCCGGAGCCGATCTGCTCGACGCCCAGGCCGAGCGTGGTGGCGATGCCGAAAATGGTGCCGAACACGGTCAGGATGTCGACGGTATGTCCGATGGGCCCGTAGATACGGTTGCCGATCAGCGGATAGAGGGCCGAGCGCATCGAGAGCGGCAGGCCCTTGCGAAAGGCGAAATAGGCCAGTGACAGTCCGACGATGGCATACATGGCCCAGGCGATCGTACCCCAGTGGAAGACGGTGAGCTTGATGCCACCGGCCGCCGCTTCCGCGACGCGGCTGTCAGGCACCGGGAAGCCTTCGTCCCCCGGCATGAGCCCACTCGCCAAGGCTGCCTGCTTGGCCTCGAAGAAGACGGCGACGGCCGCCTTGATGTCAGCACTCAGAAACGGATTGCCCCCGCTCCAGTCACTCGCGAAATGGATCATGGGCTCGGACATCGAGAAGAACAGCATGCCCGCGCCGGTACCGCAGCCGAACAGCATCGAGAACCAGGCAAAATTGCTGAACTCCGGGCGTTCATCGTCACGCCCCAGCCGGATCTTGCCGACACGCGAACACATCACGTAAAGACAGACCACGAAGGTCGAGAACATGACCAGCACGTAGTACCAGCCCAGGGTGCTCTCTATCCAGGACTTGATACCCAGAAACTGATCGCTGGCCGTCTTGCCCAACAGAATCGCATAGAGAATGAAGAACACGGTCATGGTGATCGCGGTGATACCGAGCGTCGAGTTGAGACCCTTCAGGACACCTCGCTGCTCGATCAGTGCATCCAGTTCCTTTCCTTTCAGCATGTTTCTACCTCGTGACGGGTTGTTATTATCGTTTTTCATGACACCGGTATCGTGGTTCATGACAGCGGATACTGGGGCTCAGGGAACCTCAGGCGTCATGGCGACATTGCGGGCAGATCGCGTTCACCTTCGGTCAGTCATGGGCGAGAACCCTGGCAGGAGACACCACCACGGCATGTCATCTGGCCCCCGCCGGTATGCGACTTTGTGGGAAGAATCCATGCTAGAGGGCCCCCGCTCGCGAGACAAATAAGATCTCGACGTCGTCTGGATAAGCAGAGCTAATGCCTGAGCTGAGAAAGCGAGGCCTCAGGTCACGGCGTCTCTCGACAGATGCACTATCCAGTCCGGCTCATCCGGTCCGTCTCATCCAGACAGACAAAAGCCCCCGCGAGTCAACTCACGGGGGCTTGGGGTCTGACGGTCTCGCGCAGAGACTCGCTGTCAGCCGGCAGACTGGGTCAGGCGCAGCTGGTGCAGGTAGTGCATATGACGCTCGTACTGTTCGAGCAGATCATTGATGACCTGGTCCTTGCTGTAGCCCATCAGATCATAGGACTGGCCGCCTTCCTTGAGGAAGACCTCGGCACGACAGTAATCCTCTTCATCGCCCTCGTCTTCCTGATCCAGATTGAGATCCGGACGCAGGTGGGAGCGAATGCGCACGCCGTAGATGAAGTCATCTTCCTCGCCATGGCGCGCATTGAAGTAGACGCGATCACGACTGATGGTGACTTCCACCTCCAGCCCCTGACCACGCAGCTCTTCCGCCAGCTCCTGCATGCCCTGCGCGACGGTACCGCGCAGGAACCCCCGCACCATGGCGCGCGTCGGGAAGCTCATCAGGTGCTGGGCACGCTTGCGCCAGTTGCCCTTCTCGCCCATCGGGGTCGCCGCTGCCGTGTTGACGGACAGTGAACGCCGCTTGACGGACTCGAGATTGAGCTGGCGCAGCAGCCCGAAGATCGACGCCAGCAGGATCATCCCGAACGGCAAGGCAGTGGCGATGGTGGCCGTCTGCAGTGCGCCCAGCCCACCGGCCAGCATCAGGACGATCGCCAGAATGCCCACCGCGAAGGCCCAGTAGATACGCTGCCAGGTCGGGGTATCTTCCCGACCGCCGGAGGCCAGCATGTCGACCACCATCGAGCCGGAATCCGCGGATGTCACGAAGAACACGATGACCATCACCAGCGCGATCACCGAGGTGATGGACGCCAGCGGCAGCTGCTCGAGGAAGGTGAACAGGGCCAGCGAATAGTTGTCGTTGACGGTATCGACCAGCGCCGTGACGTTCTGCTCCATGATCATCGAGATGGCCGTGTTGCCGAAGATGGTCATCCACAGCAGGGTGAAGCCGGCCGGCACGAACAGCACGCCGATCACGAATTCCCGGATGGTGCGACCGCGTGAGACACGCGCGATGAACATGCCGACGAACGGAGACCATGACATCCACCAACCCCAGTACAGCAGCGTCCAGCCACCGATCCAGTCGTTGGGCTCATAGGCATAGAGTTCGAAGGTCTTGCCGACGATATCGGCCATGTAGAAACCGGAATTCTGCACGAAGGCCTTGAGCAGGAAGGCGGTCGGCCCGAGCAGCAACACGAACAGCAACAGCACGACGGCAAGCCCGAGATTGACCTCGGACAGGATGCGGATGCCCTTGTCGAGCCCGGTCACCACCGAGATGGTCGCAAGGCCGGTGATCACGACGATGATCGCCACCTGGGTCCAGTCATTGTTGGGCATGCCGGTCAGGTGCGAGAGCCCGGCGTTGACCTGTGCCACGCCGTAGCCCAGCGTGGTGGCAACCCCGCAGACGGTGCCGACGATGGCGAAGATGTCCACCGCATGGCCGATCGGCCCATGGATACGCTCACCAATCAGCGGATACAGCGCGCTGCGCAACGTCAGCGGCAGTTCATGGCGATAACTGAAGTAGGCCAGAATCAGCGCGACGATGGCATAGATGGACCAGGCGTGAAGCCCCCAGTGGAAGAAGGTCAGCTTCATCGCTTCGCGCGCGGTCTCCACCTCTTCAGGGGTTCCGGTCGGCGGATTCAGGAAATGCATCACCGGTTCGGCGACACCGAAGAACATCAGTCCGATGCCCATGCCAGCCGAGAACAACATCGCGAACCAGGTGACGTTGCTGTAGTCCGGCAGCGAGTGATCCGGACCAAGACGAATCTCGCCGTGGCGCGAGAAACCGACATAGATCACGGAAATGAGAACGATCGCGACACACAGGATATAGAACCAGCTGACGGTATTGGTGATCCAATGCTGGACCGAGTCAAATACCGACATGGCCGTGTCCGAGAACACTGCCGTGAAGATCACCAATAGCAGGATGATGGCGTTGGCGCAGAAGAAGACTGGCGGATTGACCTTGGCAAACAGGCCTGAACGAGACTCCTTGCCGGGCTCTCCGCCACCCGCAGCAGGGGTTGAACGCATGGGCATTTCCTAGTGGGTGTATTGGCGAGACAGCGTGGGCACTTGATGTCCCCTGGCTGCCTCAACGCGCATATCCATAATGAAAAGTCGTCATCAATGGCGGCGCGGATAATACCACTTGATGGCAACACGCCCAACGCCATGGACACGCCATTGCGGGGTATCACGACATCATCAGATATCATTTCTTTGCGGGTTGCTTGCACACTGAACGAGCGCGGCAGGCGCATAATCGGCGTGACGGATTGATGCAGAGGAGTTGAATGCATGAGCAGAAAAGGATCCACGCGCGGCCTCGCGCTGTCACTTGCCCTGTTGACTGCCCTGCCGGCCGCTTCGGCAATGGCCGGTCCGGGGCACCCACGTCTGGATGGCCCGGATATCTTCATCGGGCATGGTGGCCCTGGGCCGCTGGTACGCTGGGCCCCGGGAGGCCCCGGCCACGGGCATGGACTGCCGGCAGGCGCTCGCGGCATCTGGGTTGGCGCCACTCTCTACTACCTGGCGGCGGGCACCTATTACCTCTGGGAGGCCAGCCAGCAACAGTACCTGCCGGTCCAGGCCCCTGCTCCGGCGACGCTCTCCGCCCCCGCGGTGGATGTCATCGCCTATCCCTCCAAGGGGCAGAGCCAGGACCAGCAGGCCAGGGATCGCTACGAGTGTCATCGCTGGGCCAATCAGGAAAGTGGCGCGGATGCCAATTCCGCCGCCCCGCCGGTGACCGCCGGCAATGCCGACACCTATCGCCGCGCATTGAGTGCCTGCTTCAGCGGACGCGGCTACAGCGTGCAATGAGTCAGCCGGCTGCACGCGAAAAGGCCCGCCACTTCATCGTGGCGGGCCTTTGCCTGCCTGCTCGCGGAAGACCTGAGGGCCTGGTGACGTGAGTTCTGTGTCGTGAGCCTTGAAGCGAAGCATCAGCCGCGACGCTTCTGGTGGCGCTCGCGGTTGTTGTCACGCGCCGCACGGGATTTGCGCAACATCACCAACGTTGCCCCCAGGCCACCATGACGCTGCGGAGCACTGCTCCAGGCTTGCACCTCCGGCATCTGTTGCAGCCAATGCACCAGGTAGGAGCGAATCAAGGCAGCATGCGATTCACCATCACGCCCCTTGCCATGGATCACCAGCAGCGAGCGCAATTCACTGCCCCAGGCATCCTGAATGAAGCGATGGACCTCTCGACGACACTCGATCAAGGGCCGACGCATCAGATTGAGCTGTGCCTCAGGGGGGTAGCCGCCCTGACGCAGACGGTCCAGCACGCCCACCTGAATGCCATCACGCCGATACTCGACCGGATCATGCGGCGACAGATGCTCCACGTAACTGTCTGACAACCCATCCAGCTCATTGCCCAGCGCCTTCTGGGCCTCTTCCCGACGGGCCAGCTGTGCTTCGCTCGGTGCCCTGGGCCCCGTGGCCACATCCGCGCGATCCTTGCCACGCGTCAGAGGAGCAACACCTTGCATCTCACGACTGAACAGCGCATCCGCTTCATCAGGGGTAATCTCGCGCGAATGCGCTGCCAACATCATTGCAGGGGAAAAACGTGACATGGCACCCTCCAGTCTTCACCAGGACGTGGCAATCAGGGAGCAGGTCGTCATCAAGACCTGCCAGCGCCCGGGGCGATGGTTGGCCACCCGGGGCGCAGAGGACGCAAATGACGACGCCCCGAGACAGAGAATGCCTCGGGGCGTGAGCCAAGCTCAAGCGTCCATGCCAAATTCGTGCGTCCACACGTCTGGCGTCACGACGGGATCAGTGACCCGTCTTGAGCTGTTCCCAGTACTTCTGATAGATCGACAGCGCATCGCCGACATCGGTCTGGAACTCGCCACGTGCGAGATCCTGCTGCGTCGGGAAGACCACCGGGTTGTCACGCACCTCGGGGTCCATCATCTCCTTGGCGGCAAGGCTCGGCGTAGTGTAACCCACGTATTCGCTGATCTCCTTGCTGACTTGCGGGCTGATCAGATAATCGATGAACTGATAGGCCGCATCGACGTGACGCGCATTGGACGGGATGGCCATGGTGTCCATCCACAGAATGATGCCTTCCTCGGGATAGACGTAATTCACCGGTACGCCTTCCTCATTGGCCTGGTAGACCTCACCGTTCCAGATCAGACCGGCATCGACCTCGCCCTGCATGAACGGCACACGCGCCGCATCGGAGTTGAAGGCGCGAACATTGGGCATCAACTCGGTCAGCTTCTCGTAGGCTGCCTTGATCTCGTCCGGGTCCGTGGTATTGCCGCTGTAGCCCAGGCTTGCCAGCGCGACATGGAAGACCTCGCGCATGTCATTGGAGAGCAGCAACTTGTCACGATACTTGTCATCCCACAGATCGTTCCAGCTGGTCAGCGCGCCCTCTTCGACATAGTCAGGGTTGTAACCGATCCCGGCGCTGCCCCACATGTAAGGCACGCTATATTGATTGCCCTTGTCGAAGTCGCGGTCGACCAGGTTGGGATCGAGATCCTTGAAATGGCTGAGCTTGCTGACATCCAGCTTCTGCAGCAGATTCTCGCGCGCCATCTTGTCGATGTAATACGTCGACGGGAAGACGAGATCGTAGCTGTTGTCGCTGTCCAGCAGCTTCAGCTTGGCGTACATCGCTTCGTTGGAATCGAAGGTGGAATAGATGACATCGATACCGGTCTGTTCTTCAAAGCGCTCGATGACCTCATCGGGCATGTACTCCGTCCAGTTGTAGACGTAGAGCACCTTGTCGCTGTCATCCGCGGCCAGAACGGGGGCGGATGTCGCCACGGATGCCAGGCTGACGGCAGCCATCAGGCCAGCGGCGCGCAGCGGGAAACGGGAACCTTGCATGTTATTTTTTCTCCTTGATCAACCACTGGGAAATCACCAGCAGACAGAGTGACAATCCAAGCAGCAGAGTTGCCAGTGCATTCACTTCAGGCTTGAGCCCCAGGCGCACCATGGAATAGATACGCAGCGGCAGTACTTCAAAGGTCGGACCGGTGACGAAGGTCGAGATCACGACATCGTCCAATGACAGGGTAAAACTGAGCAGCCAACCCGAGGCTATCGCCGGCATCAACGCTGGCACCAGCACATGCCAGACGGCCCGTGCTTCGCTGGCCCCCAGATCACGTGCGGCCTCCAGCAATTGCGGATTGATCCCCGACAGGCGCGAATACACCGTGATCACCACGAAGGGCAGACAGAAGGTGGCATGAGAGACCAGCAACGAGAGATAGCCCAGCTGGATGCCCAGGGCGATGAACAGCGCCAGGAACGCGATCGCCATCACGATGTCCGGCATCATCATCACGGTAAACAGCATGCCGTTGAGCAGCGGCTTTCCCCGGAAGCGATAACGGTACAGCGCCGTGGCGGTCAGGGTGCCGATCAGCGTGGCGAGAGTCGCCGCCGTCACGCCCAGCCACAGGGTATTGAGCGCAGCATCCATCAGATTGGCGTTGCCCAGCAGCTTGTCGTACCAGCGCAGACTGAAGCCACCCCAGAGGAACGGATTGCGCGAATCATTGAAGGAAATCCCGATCAACACCAGGATCGGCACATACAGCAGCGTGAAGATCAGCGTCATGTAGCAACGACTGAACACGCGCAGGGGGCGGCTCAAGCTCATAGTGTCACCTCCCGCTTGAAGAGCTTGACGCTGCGGTAATACGCAAGCAGCAGGAAGGCCATCACCAGTGTCAGCATCACGCTGATGGCCGCCCCGAAGGACCAGTTGTTGGCTTCCAGGAACTGTCCCTTGATGATGTTGCCGATCAAGGGATGACGCGAGCCACCCAGCAGATCCGACACATAGAACATGCCCATCGCCGGCAGGAACACCAGCAGCACGCCGGCGATGATGCCGGGCATGGTCAGCGGCAACACCACATGACGGAAGGTGGCCAGACCATTGGCGCCGAGATCGCGTGCCGCCTCCAGGGTCGGACGGCTGAGCTGCTCGAACACCGCGTAAAGCGGAAGAATCATGAAGGGCAACAGCATGTAGACCAGCCCGATGATCACCGCCTCCTCGGTATACAGAAGCCGCAGGGGAGTATCGATCAGCCCCAGAGTCATCAGCACATCATTGAGCAGCCCACGAGTCGCGATCAGCGTGCGCAGGGCATAGATGCGAATCAGCGAGTTGGTCCAGAACGGGATGATCACCAGCAGCAGCAGCAGCGGCTGCATCCGGGGGCTGGCACGCGAGATCATCCAGGCGAACGGATACCCGAGCACCAGGCAGATAAGAGTCGTGACCAGGCCGATCCACAGCGAATGGCCAAACACTCCCAGATAGACCGGACTGATCATCTGGCCGTAATTGGTCAGCAAGCCCTGCCAGAGCGTGGCAGGCGAGATGTCGCCACTCAGTAGCTGCCCACTGCCCTCGGGCATCAGGCTGACCAGTACCACCAGCAAGGTGGGCGCCAGTACCAGCACGATCAGCCAGCCCCAGATGATGGTCAGCGTGGCCGTCTTGAAGGGATTGCGCACCACACTCATGCCCCCGCCTCCACGGGGGCATCATCCGGCAGGATGATTTCCCAGTCCGGCACCCAACTGACCTTGACGCGCTCACCGAGGCGATAATCGAAGTCCGGATCATCCTCATCGAAGAACTCGCTGGCCAGCAGCTGCTGGCCACTGTCGAGCTCCAGCACCGTATCCAGCGTCATGCCCTTGTAGTTGCGCTCGATGACACGGGCCGCGAAGCCTTCGCTGTCCTCGGCGGACTTGAGTCGCATGTCCTCCGGGCGCAGCAGCACCTGCACCGCCTCGCCACCCAGGTATTCGCGGCCGTGGCTGCTCAGTTCCAGCGACTTTCCCAGCACCTCGACGTGGATGCGCCCCGGCGTTGTCGAAGGCCGCTCGACGCGTGCCGCCAGCTGATTGATCTCGCCGACGAAGCGCGCCACGAACAGCGTGCTCGGCGACTCATAGACTTCACGCGGCGTGCCGATCTGCTCGATCCCCCCTTCCCGCATCACGACCACACGATCGGACATGGAGAGCGCTTCCTCCTGATCGTGGGTGACGAAGACGAAGGTGATGCCCAGACGGCGCTGAAGACGCTTCAGTTCATTCTGCATCTGCTTGCGCAGCTTGTAGTCCAATGCCGAGAGCGGCTCATCCAGCAGCAGGACACGCGGGCGCTTGATGACGGCGCGGGCAATGGCGACACGTTGCTGCTGGCCACCGGAGAGCTGGTCCGGACGACGGTCGGACAGATGCGCCAATTGCACCATTTCCAGCGCTTCCCGCACACGCTCGTGGATCTCGGCCTTGGGCACCTTCTCCATGCGCAACCCGAAGGCCACGTTGTCGTAAAGATTCATGTGCGGAAACAGCGCATAACTCTGGAAGACGGTATTGACCGGACGCAGGTGCGCAGGCGTGTGCTGCAATGCCGCGTTCTCGAGCGTGATGGTACCCGCATCAGGATCCTCGAAGCCTGCGATCAAGCGCAGTACGGTCGTCTTGCCACACCCTGAGGGGCCTAGCAGGGTCACGAACTCACCATCCTTCAAATCCAGATCCAGGCTGTCGAGCACCTTGCGCTCGCCAAACGTCTTGGTGATGGAGCGCAACTTGACCAGTGGGGTCGTCTCAGGAGCAGAGCTATTCATCGGCAGGGGGTCACCTCCAGCGGGAAACGCGCACGTCTCCCTGATACATGAAATGGCGCGCCGGAAATGATGCGCCACACTGTCGAGTCTTCTTCAGTTCCTGCGCGACCTGCACGCAGAAGGTCCAGCTCAGGATCTTTACCGCTGCGCCACGGCGGTCATGCAAGCCGTTGTCCATGCCGTCAGGCGATGCGCGCGGCAACAAATCCTGAGCGACGAAACATGAAAAGGCCCGTACCGGAGTCGGGCCTTTTGCATTGCCTGGCAGCTTGCATCCTCCAGCCTCAGGCAGGTCGTGAGGTGCGCATTCTGCCCACTCGAGGGCCTGCTGTCATCTCGCATTCACCCAGGAACAACTCACGTCGCCATGGAGGAGGTGGATGACGGATTCGTCGGAAGGGGGGCGCCGGTGTGGGCAGAGCCAGATTCGACCTCACCGACACTGGGCAGAACCTCCACCAGCCCACAGTCCATGCGTTCCTTCTCGGCCTGACGCGCCTGAGCCAACGCTTCTCGCAACGGCTCCAGACGAGGGTGCGGCGCTTCGCCGGCCTCGCCTGCCGGCAGATCCCAGGGCAGCGCTCGCGCCAGCTCCCAGAGCGTATAGTGATTGAGATCACGTCCCAGCACCCACTGACCATCCTGGGTCTGGCTGGCGATGTTCTCCTCAATCAAGGGCTTGAGTACACGACGATAGCGGCTGCCCAACACCTCGGTCAGGCTGTCATCCGACAGCGGCTCGCCCCGTTCATGCGCATCCTTGAGCAGCATGACGGCCCCCAGGGTCTGCCAGAACGGTGGCCAGCGGTGCCAGTCAGCGTTGGAGCGTTCCCCCATCCAGGCCGCCACTTCCGCCCCCAGCAACACGATGCACCAGGACAGGAAGACCCACAGCAGGAACAGTGGCACTGCCGCGAAGGCACCATAGATGGCCTGATAGGACGGGAACTGCGTGACGTAGAACGAGAACCCGGCCTTGGCCAGTTCCAGTGCCAGAGCTGTCGTCACCGCTCCCACGGCCGCATCCCGCAGGCGCACCTTGCAATTGGGTACCGCGGCATAGATGAAGGTGAAGGCCACCGCGCTCAACAATGGTGGCAACAGGCGCAGCAATACCGCCTTACCGCCCAGCATCGAGGCCGCTGAATCGAAGAACGACAGCGAAGTCAGATAGGAAGACAGCAGGAAACCGGACCCCAGCATCAGCGGCCCGAGTGTCAGTACCGCCCAGTACATCAGAAAGCTCGACAGCCCCTTGCGCCCTTCCGGTACCTGCCAGATGGCATTGAACGCCCCTTCGATGGTGATCATCATCAACACCGAGGTGACGAACAAAAAGATGAGGCCCACGGAGGTCAGATTGCGAGCCTGGCCCGAGAACTCATTGAGGTACTCAAGCACCGTCTCGCCGGTGGAGGGCAGGAACTGGGCAAAGACGGTGGTCTGCAGTTGCTGCCCGACACCGTCAAAGCTCGGGATGACGGCGAACATCGAATAGATCACCGTCATCAGAGGCACCACCGCGAACAGGGTGGTATAGGTCAAGGCGGAGGCAGTCTTCTTGCCATCGTGATAGTTGAAACGTGAGACCAGCTTGAGGACGACCCCGATGGCAGGCGTCATCCGCTTTAGTTGTGGCAGTTGTGGCATTCTCATGCGCCCCTCTACAATGCATCCCTGATGTGAAGCTGCCGTCAGGAATCACTGACGGCACAGTCCATTCGCCTTACCGCCTGTCCGGAAACGGAGACAGTCATGCCAATGCTGAAACTCTATCACAACCCGCGCTGCTCCAAGTCACGCGAAACCCTCGCGTTGCTGGAGTCACGCCTGAAAAGCGACGAATTCGAGACCATTCGTTACCTGGACACCCCGTTGAGCCGTGAGCAGCTGAGTGCGCTGGCCGCTCGACTCGAAGGCGGGGCGAAAGCCCTGACGCGAGAGAACGAGGGTGACTGGAAGGCGCTCGCCCTTGAGGAACCCGATGATGCACGACGTCTGGACGCCATCGCTGCCACGCCCAAGTTGATGCAACGCCCGATTCTCGATGATGGAAAGCGCGCCATCATCGGCAGACCACCGCAGGATGTACTCGCCCTGCTCGACGACGCCTGATCCCTTCGTGACCTGAGGACGCCCATGTCAGCTGACACCCATTCCAGTACGTCCCCCGATACGACACCCTATGTGCTCGTGCTTTATTACTCGCGTCACGGTGCGACCCAGACCCTGGCGGAGCAGATCGTCGCTGGCATCGAGTCCATTCCGGGAATCCAGGCCCGCCTGCGCCGTGTCCCCGAAGTCTCGACGACCTGCGAGCAGACCACGCCGGAAATCCCCGACAGCGGTGCCATGTATGCCACCCTCGATGACCTGCGTCAGTGTGCAGGCCTGGCACTTGGCAGCCCGACCCGTTTCGGCAACATGGCCGCTCCGCTGAAGTACTTCCTCGACTCCACCAGCGAGCTGTGGATGAACGGGGCACTGATCGACAAGCCCGCCACCGCCTTCAGTGCCTCAAGCTCACTGCATGGCGGTCAGGAAACCACCTTGATGACCATGCTGGTGCCTCTTCTTCACCACGGCATGGTCTATGCGGGTGTGCCCTACAGTGCCACTGAATTGCTGGAAACCACCCAGGGCGGTACGCCCTATGGCACCACCCATGTCAGCGGCAAGCGCGGTGACAATGACGTGAATGACCATGAGCGACGCCTGGCCGTCGCGCAAGGCAAGCGCATTGCGCGCCTGGCCCTCGCCATGCAACCCCTCAGGGAGAACCGATAGATGCGCGCCTGGCTTGAACGAATGGAACGCGAACAGGGCCTCGACACCCTCGAGGCCAAGAGCCGCCGCGGCGTGATCGTGAGCTTCGCGGCCCTGGCCATCATCCTGCTGGTAGGTGGCATCCAGTTGATGGCCCAGAGTGACAACACCGGCCTGGTGCCGTTGTTGATTCGCCTGTTGCCCATTGCCCTTTTCCTGCCCGCCGTGCTGACTCGTCGCGCCCGCGGCCACGTCTGGCTGGCCTTCGTCAGCCTGCTCTATCTCATGCAGGGCGTGATGCTGGCCAGCGTACCCGGCCATGGGGTGATCGGCGTACTGGAGGCGCTGGCGGCACTTGGCCTGTTCCTCGCCAGCATGGCGTATGCTCGCTTTCGCTCGCGCAATCTGAAGCGTCAGCCTCAGTCGTGATGCGGGCCGGCCCCCCCCATGGGGCAAAAGGCCGGCCGCCAAGGACCTGACAGATAGCGCCCCCTGGGCGCTATCTGTCATCAGGCCTGGCGCTTTGTCTGCACGACCGGCGATTCTTTCGAATTTTCTGCCCCTTCCCTCATTTCTGTCCCTGCCGCTATCTCTTTCCGCTGTCTCTTTCCGCTTCTCTTTTTCCTCTCCCCCTTTCTCCTCGGCCTCGGCGCTTATCCCTTGAAGATTCGCGGAGGAATCCAATGACAGATCAGCACTCGACGGTGGCTTGCCGGGCAATTGGCGCTAGAATCCAGAGGATTGCACTGCAGAGTGCCACCTTGGCCGCATCGCCACACCATCATCGTCACGCTATGCTGATGCGTCTGACCCCTTCGGGATCGGGTCGTCACGCAGCCTCGCGTGATGCCAATGCCCATTGAGCCGACAGGAACCCCGTACGCCTCATGCCTACGACCCCCACCACCGATGGCGTGACACGCACCCTCGACGACGGCGCGCCCTCCCTGAAGATGGCCGAACCTGAGTCGATCACCACGGCCAGCGCCTGGCTGAGTGCTCGCCAGGCGTGGCGTGAGGCGCTGCGTCAGACGCTACCGGTGATGTTCGGCTATATCCCGCTGGGAGCCGCCTTCGGGGTGCTGTTCACCCAGTTACCCCTGAGCCCCTGGCTGGGACTCTTGATGTCGGTGATCATCCTGGCGGGTGCCGGGCAGTTCCTGGCGGTCGCTCTGCTGGGCGCTGGAGCGGGCGTCACGGAGGTGGCCGTCGCCACCCTGCTGCTCAACTCACGCCACCTGTTCTATGGCCTGTCATTGCTGGAACGTTTTCGCGAGGCCGGAATCGCCAAGCTCTATCTCATCTTCGGCCTCACCGACGAGACCTACTCGCTGCTATCCAGCCTGCCGCGCAGCGGTGAGCGGGATGACAAGGCCGCCAGGCGCAATGATCAGCGTCTGATGCTGCGCATTACGGCGCTCAACCAGCTGTGGTGGGTATTGGGGACCGCACTGGGACTAGCGGCCGGTCAGCTCACCTTCGACAGCAGCGGCATCGAATTTGCCCTCACCGCCCTGTTCGTCGTGCTCGGCATCGAGCAATGGTACGCACTGCGGGAACGCTGGCCCTTCCTGCTGGGCCTGGTGATCACCCTGGCGGGGCTATGGGTGCTGCCCCAAGACCAACTGCTGCTCGGCAGCATCGCCGCGGCAAGTGTCCTTCTGCTCGGCCATTATCTCCATCAACAGCGCTCTCTGAGCGACGGGAGCCGGACACGATGACAACGACCCAGGCACTGCTGCTGATCGGCGTGGCCGCGCTGGCGACCTTCGCGACACGCGTGACCCCCTTCCTGTTTCTCTCACGCCATTCCGCACATCCCTTGATCCTGCACATGGGTCGCTATCTGCCGGCCATCGTGATGGTCGTGCTGATCATCGTGTCCCTGTCTGCCATGTCATTGCCCGGCGACTCCCCCCGTGATCTGCCCTCCACGCTTGCTCGCAGCGAGCTCTGGCGCGACTGGCTGATGCAGGCCGAAGGTGCCGGCATGCTGATATCCGCCGCCTGCGTGGCCGGCCTTCACCTCTGGCGACGCAATGCGCTGCTCTCCATCGCCGTCGGTACCGGTCTTTACATGGCGTGGGTACAGCTCGGCCCCATGGCACAGGCCTGAGGCCCTTGCGATCTGGCGCTCGACGGTACACAGTCCTTACATTACATGAGCAATTCATCAAGGGAGCCCACCATGAATCGCGATATCGCTGACGTGCGCAGAACCTACTCCGGTGATGGCCTGAATCTTGACAACACCCCGGCCGAACCCTTCGAGCAGTTTCAGGAATGGCTGACCAGCGCACTCTCCGCCGATGACAACGATGCCAATGTGATGACGTTGTCCACCGTGGACAGCCAGGGCAAGCCGCACGCGCGCATCGTGCTGCTCAAGGGATACGACGCACAAGGGTTCATCTTCTATACCAACTATCAGAGCCACAAGGGCAGCGAACTGGCCAATGTGCCGCATGCGGCCCTGACGTTCTGGTGGCCTGCCATGGAGCGCCAGGTCCGTATCGAGGGTCGCGTGGAGAAGGTCTCAGACGCCACCTCGGACCACTACTTCGCCTCCCGTCCCAAGGAAAGCCAGCTGGGGGCCTGGGTCTCGCAGCAGAGCGTCGAGATTCCGGATCGCGACTGGCTCAGCGAGAGACAGGGCCGCTTCGAGAAGGTCTATGCCGACAGTGATGTCCCGCGACCTGAGCACTGGGGTGGCTATCGCGTGGTGCCCGAGATGATCGAGTTCTGGCAGGGCCAGCCATCACGGCTGCACGACCGGGTCCGTTATCAGCGTCTGGATACCGAAGACAATGAGTGGCACAAGGTGATGCTCGCACCGTGAGTGGCACCTGATCGCCACACGCTCTCGAAGGCTCCGCCATGGCGGGGCCTTTTGCGTGAAGGCGCCTGCGTGCTGATCGAAACACGCATGCCCCTTACGCCAAGCCCCTCGCACCATGCCCCTCGCGCCATGCCCCTCGCGCCATGCCCCTCACATCCAGCCATGCGGCACCCGCGATGCGCCCCATCGACGCGGCATGCGAGATTAAGCATGACTTGCCCTGCGCCGTGCCAGAACAGACAATGGCCGGCTTTTCGGTGCAGGGCATGCTCAGGTCGTCGACAGCTGCACGGCTCATGTCCTGCATACACCGTCACATGTTTACAGGAAGGGAGGCCACATGGCCTGGGACGACAGTGCAACACCCAAGGTGGCTCGTCAGACGCTGGTAGATCGCCTGCTGGCAAGCTACACACCTTCCGATCACCATGGCATCTCGCTGGTGGATCACGCCGTGGTCGGCAATGTGCTCTACACCGTGCTGGAGCATCCCCATGGTCATACCTTCATTCGCCAGCATCTGATGCAGGCTCCCCGACAGGGTGACCCCAGCCGCTGGGAATACCATATCCGGGATGAAGGCACGCCAGATATTCCGCTGCAATGCCCGCCGGCACTCCTGGCACAGTCCACTGCCCCCGGTGAGATTGCCGCCCAGTGGCGAGAGGCGACCCGCGCCGCGCGTGAGGATGTCGCGGCGCGCAAGCGCAAGATCAAGAAGCTCAGAAAAGGCGAGCGCCTTGCGGCACTGGATGGCAGCGAGGTGATCTTCGTGCGGGCTTTCACCGCCAGCCTGTTCATCGGGCGAGCTCCCGACGACACCGAGGAGGAGGAATACGAGTATCACTGGGAAGACATCGATCTGCTGGCCTCCCCGCTGCCTGACGAGTGACGGCGAGCTCATCACCCGCCTTGCCGACCATCACCGTCGAACCGCCCATCGTCATCTGTGAGACCCCATGCAGCCACAAGCCGACCCGTTCATCGTTCCGCCCTGTCATGAGACCTACAAGGTGCTTTACGCGGATGAGGACATCCTGCTGATCCACAAGCCCAGTGGTCTGCTGAGCCTGTCCGGCAAGCATCCGCTCAATCTGGACTCGCTGCACCATCGGCTGGTCAAGGAATACCCGACCGCCAAGCTGCTGCACCGTCTGGATCTCGGCACCTCAGGCATCATGCTGGTGGCGCTCAACAAGCCGGCCAACGGCAACCTGACGCGCCAGTTCCAGGCCCGGACCATCGACAAGTCCTACCGCGCGATGCTGCTGGGACACGTCGAGCAGGACAGTGGACGGATCTCGCTGCCGATTGCCAAGGACGTGGATCAGTTCCCGTTGCAGAAGATCTGCCATGAGACAGGCAAGACCGCCATCAGTGACTATCGCGTGCTTGAGCGGCTCGAGGCCCCCAGGCGTACCCGGGTCGAATTCACGCCCGTCTCCGGGCGCACCCACCAGCTGCGCATCCACAGTCAGCAGTTGGGCCACCCCATCCTGGGCTGCGATCTGTATGCCAGTGATGAAGCCTTCTTCATGGCCGAGCGCCTGATGCTGCATGCCGAGATGATCGCCTTCGATCACCCGGTCAGCGGCGAGCGCATGGAAGTCTGCAGCCCCTGCCCCTTTTGAGCGTCGCTGACGTCCCGCATCGGCGAGACGGATGGTGAGACGGATGGTGAGACAGATAGACGACCCTGATAGACGAGACGCCCCCGCAGGCAAGCCTGCGGGGGCGTCTCGTCGTGGTCTTACTCACATTGATGGCAGCCCGAGGGTGGACTAGACCGCTGCCATCACGATGAAGGTTACTGAGCCGTTGCCGGCAGCCACTCATTGACGATATCCGGATGGCTTTCCACCCACGCCTTGGCCGTCTCGTAGGGGTCTGCATCATCCTCCTGATTGTTGAGCATCACCTCGCCCATGTCCGCCGGCGTCCAGGCGAAGTTGTCCAGGATCGCGTAGACCTCCGGCATGTCCTCCTTGAGCCCCTTGCGTGCCAGGGTATGGATCTCCTCGGCACCGCCATAGACACCCTTCGGATCCTCCAGGTACTTGAGGTCCCAGCGCGCGAACATCCAATGGGGGGTCCAGCCGGTCACCACGATATCCCGCTCGCCCTTGATGGCATTGCTCAGTGCTGCGGTCATGGTCGCACCGCTACCGGTCGTGAGGTCGATATCCTCGAGATCGTAATCCTCTAGCACCTGCTCGGTGAGTCGTGTCAGGCCGGCGCCTGGCTCGATACCGACGATACGCTCATCAATCTCGTCGGCATGCGAGGTGATATCCTCGATGGACTCGAGCTTGCTGTACGCCGGGACCACCAGGCCAAGCTTGGTGCCCTCGAGGTTGACCCCCAGGTCCTCGACCTTGGGCCCGACCTTGGCCATGTAGTCTTCATGGGTCGTGGGGAGCCACGCACCGACCATGCCATCAGCATCACCAAAGGCGACCGCCTGGAACATCGCGGCGGCAGACAGCGCCTTGAGCTCGACGTTGTAGCCCTGGGCTTCCAGCACCGCTTTCACGACATTGGTGGAAGCGACCTCGGAGGACCACTCGACATACGCCAGGGTGACATCTCCCTTGTCACCTGCCGCATGAGCCGCGCTGACACCGACCACCGAGGATGACATGGCGGCCCCCAGCAACAGTGCCTTGGCGGTGATGGTCAGATGGCTACGTGAAGTACCTTGCTTATTCATCAACTTCCCCTTTATTTGAATATACTTATTTCTTAGGGCGAGAATTGCCTGATCGCCGATCAGGTCAGCCTTTCATCAATACAGGACCAGCAGAAAGACTGGCTGCCGCGAATGCCGTATCCCCATGCAACGTGTAAAGAACAGGAGAATGTGTCGCGGTGCAGAAATGTGGGCAAGAAACGCCCTGAAGAGATGGGACAAGCCGGCACGACAGGCGGTGCCGGCTTGTGGGTCGAGGTGAGTCACCTCAGGAGCGTGACTTCTTTTCCTTGCTCAAGGTCTGGGTCAGGCGGTCAAGCAGCATGGCCAGGATCACCACCGCGATACCCGCTTCGAACCCATCTCCGGGACGCAGACGCTGGATCGCCTTCCAGACCTCGTTGCCCAGACCATCGGCGCCGATCATGGCCGCGATGACGACCATCGACAGGGCCAGCATGATGGTCTGGTTGATGCCCGCCATCACCGTCGGCAGCGACAGGGGCAGCTGCAGCTTGAAGAGCTTCTGGCGACGGGTGGACCCGAAGGCATCTGCGGCCTCGATCAGCTCCTTGGGCACCTGACGAATCCCCAGGGTAGTGAAACGGATCGCCGGCGGCATCGAGAAGATGACCGTAGCGAAGATCGCCGAGACCGACCCGATACCGAAGAAGGGAATGGCCGGGATCAGATAGACGAAGGCCGGCATCGTCTGCATGAAATCCAGAACCGGCATGATGACCCGATAGAAGCGATCCGACAGCGCCGCCAGAATGCCCAGGGGGATGGCGATGACCACGGCCACCAGCGTCGCGATGACCACCAGGGTGAGCGATTCGATCATCGGATCCCACAGATCCAGATTCCAGATGAGGCCGAGGCCCAGGATGGAACCGATCGCCAGGCGAGTTCCCGCCAGCCGCCAGCACAACAGCGCGACCATTGCGATCAAGGCCCACTGAGGCATCCACATCAGGGCGTCATTGAGCGCACCGATGCCGGTTTCGGTGAACTTGGAAATGGCGCGGGTCACGCTGGAATAATTGTTGGTCAGGTAATCCAGCCCTGCCTCGATCCAGTCACCCAGCTCTATCTTCGGAATGGTGAAACCTGTCGATTCACTCATGCATGCGCCTCCCCTGCTTCGGCCAGCTCAGCCAGTACGGATCCCTTGACCACGACTCCCATCAAGCGCGATTGCTCATCCACGACTGCCAGCGGGTGGTGATGGCCGGCAAACATCGCGAACAGGTTGTGCAAGGGCTCATCAGGCGAGACCCGACAGCAATCGGAGTGGATCAGACTGGAGAGATCCGTGAGGTTCTCACGCACGGCACGCTCGGCATCTTCTGCCGTCACGATTCCCAGAACGGTACGGTCGCGGCGCACCACGAAGAGACTGTCCAAGCCGTTTTCTCCCATCTTGCGCAATGCCGTACGGGGGCCATCATCGTCTCGCGCGGTGGCACGGACATCCGTCATGGCGGACTGGGCGGTCAGAATCCGCGACATGTCCACGCCTTCGACGAAGCGCGCGACATAATCGTCAGCGGGCTCGGTGAGAATGGTCTCGGGAGTGCCGATCTGGACGATTTCACCATCCTTGAGCAGGATGATGCGATCACCGATGGACAGGGCTTCATCCAGATCGTGGGTGATGAAGATGGTGGTCTTCTTCATCTTGTGCTGCAGCGCCAGCAGCTCCTGCTGCATGTCCTTGCGGATCAACGGATCCAGTGCCGAGAAGGCTTCATCCATCAGCAGGACGGTAGAATCATTGGCCAATGCACGTGCGAGCCCGACACGCTGCTGCATGCCGCCGGAGAGCTGATCGGGGTAGGCATCCTCCCATCCGTCCAGTCCTACCTGCTTGAGTGCATCACGCCCGCGCTGGAAACAGACTTCCTTCGCCTCGCCGCGCACTTCAAGGCCGTACTCGGCATTCTGTTGAACCGTACGATGAGGGAAGAGCGCAAAGTTCTGGAAGACCATCGAGAAGTGCTTGCGACGACAGCGCAGCAGCGATTTCTCATCCAGCTTGGCCACGTCCTGACCGTCGATCAGGATCTCGCCTTCTGTCGGGTCGATCAGACGATTGAGACAACGGATCAAGGTGGACTTCCCGGAGCCGGACAGCCCCATGATGACCAGCAGCTCACCTTCCATCACATCGAAATCGACATTGGACAGGCCCAGTGTCTGGCCGGTCTTTTCCAGAATTTCAGGACGTTTGAGTCCCTGGTCACGCAGAGTGAGCGCCTTGTCAGGCTGGTTACCGAACACCTTGCTCAGGTTGCGCACCCGGATCTTCACATCGCGAGTGTCAGTCATTGGCTTTCCTGTTGTGAGTGCACAGGGAAGCGTGAACAGGCTTGATCAGTCACACGGCAGGCAACGCGCTTTCACGAGGTTGCGCCGCTGAGGGTGGCATAGCGCCAATCAGGCCGTCATGCGGGAGATACCCGTCATGACACTGCCTGATACTGAGCAGAATGCCACGTCATTCCCTGCGCCAATTTCCATAAAGGATTCTTATATTTAAAATAATGATACAGAGTTATTGATATTCACTCAAACAACAACACAGCTTTATACGACGAAGGTGGCATACCACCGATCATGCCCCGACACGCGCGCATCAGGCCTTGGATTCAAGCCTCAGGCGTTGCCAATCACTGGTGGGCTCATTGAGTCGGATACTCGCATCGATGACCTGTTCCTCCATGTTGTAACGACAGGTGAACCCCAGATGCTTCATCAGTGCACGCATCGGGTGATTGTCCATCATGATCTTGCCTACCATCTCGAGAGTGCCCAACGAACGGCAATAGCGCAGCATCTTTTCCATCAGCAGTCGCCCGATCCCCTCACCTTGCAGGTCATCACGAATGATCACCGAGAACTCCGTGCGAATGTTGTCAGGGTCATTCCAGACCCGCACCACTCCCAGCATTTCACGACGTGAGCCGCCCTCCTCCTGCTCACTGACTTCACGCTCGGCGATGAATGCCATCTGGCGGTCATAATTGATCTGGGCCAGCAGCGCCAGATCGCGTTGCGTCAGGGAAGCCTTGTGATGGAAATAACGGAAACGAATGCTTTCCTCGGACAATCTGGCATGGAAAGCGGTGATCAATGGCGCATCCTCTGCACGAATCGGCCGCACTTCCACCTCGGTGCCATCCTCAAGTCGCACCCACTCCCGCAGCTCTTCCGGGTACGGCATGATGGCGAAGCGCGCGGGCTTGCCCAGATCCAGCGTGAAATCCACCGCGACGGCCTCATCACGATTGAGCAGCAACGGATTGATCTCCAGCCCCCGAATGTCAGGCAAATCCGATGCCAACTGCGACAATTTGATCAACAAGGTACACAGGCGCGCGATATCCCGCTCGGGGTCCGGCGAGTGCTCCTCGATCAGGCGCGAGGCATGACTGCGCGAGATGAGCTCGCGTGCCAGCGTCATGTTGAGAGGTGGCAAGGCAACCTGGCGGTCTACCAGCACGTTGACCTTGTAGCCCCCCAGCCCGAAGACCACCACCGGCCCGAACTCCTCGTCACGCGTGATGCCCGCACTCAATTGCAGCGAATGCTTGCCGCGACGCATCGGCTGCAGGCAGAACTCATGGATGCGGGTGCGTTCGCTGCCGCTGCGTCCCCGCTCGTCATCACGCTCGCTCACCTTGCTGGTGATGCGACGCATGGCCAGGGCGATGTCTTCCGGGCCATTGAGATCCTGGACCACGCCAGAAGACAGACGCTGCGGGAAGCGGCGATAACGGAAGGGCTGGCTGTTGTGCTCGTGGACCACCCGCAAGGCGAAGGGCCCCGCTGCCATCTCGGCGTCTTCCTTGCCAGCCGCCTGCCTGAGAGCTGCAATGGCCTGCGCGGCTTCGGCGGCGTCAGACACATAATGACTGGCAGCTGTCGCGATGCCATAGGTCTCCAGTACCTGAGCCGTTTCAGAATGGGTCAGCCATTCACGACCGGCACGCCGAGCGCTGTGCACCAGATCATGTGCTCGGGCGCGAATCTCGGCGCTGGTGGTGAAGGACAGGCTCGGCGGGGTCTGCTGCAACAGGGACTGCACCCGCTGGTAATCCACCATCTGCAGGAAGGCCTTGACGCCCTTTTCGGGTGAGAGATAGGTCGGGATACCCGCAGCGTGGCAGGCATGACGTGCCGCCAGCGCCTGCTCGAGCCCCATCCAGCTGGTCAGCAGATTGCGCCGGAACTGCTTGCGATGCGTGATCAGGGCCTCGGCCGTGTCCTTGGATGGTGCAAGTCTTGTCGGGGCGTGCACGACGAGCACCGCATCGACTCCCTGATCATTGGCCACGATGTTGACTGCGGCAACGAAGTCTTCGGGCGTGGCATTGCCCCCCAGATCCACCGGATTGCGACCGGGCAGGCTGACATCCAGCTGATCCTTGAGCAGCGCATCCCGACTCTCCTTGCTCAGCTCGGCAAGCTTGCCGCCTCCCGCCATCAGCTTGTCGATCGCCAACAGGGCCGGCCCGAGACCATTGGAGACGATCGCCAGCCGATCGCCCCGCAGCGGTTTCATGCGATTGAGCGTCTCGAGGGCATCGAACATGTCCTCGCTGTCATTGACGCGTACCACCCCAGCACGCGCCAGCGCGACGTCCACGATCTGGTCGCGATTGGGAATGCCGGGGGTGACATGAGTCCCGAACAGGTCGGCCTCGGGCGTGCGACCGCTCTTGATCGCCAATACCAGTCGGTTGCGAGAGGCCTCGCGCAGTGCGGTCATGAAGTGCATCGAGTCATGGATGCGCTCGAGATGCAGCAGGAGCGCCTGGGCATGCCCATATTGATTCAGGTAATCAATCAGGTCAGGCAGCATCACGTCGACGCTGTCTCCCAGCGTCACCAGATGGGAGAAGCCGATACCGCGCCCCGCTGCCCAGTCGATCATGGCATTGCCCAGCATCCCCGACTGCCCCAGATAGGCGACCTTGCCCTTGGCGACAGGCTGACCACTGAAGGAGGCATTCAGATTCCGATTGGGCACGCAGACCCCCATGCACTCCGGGCCCAGCAGACGTATTCCACTGCCACGTGCCGCCTTGAGCAGACGGCTGTTGAGACTCTCCTGATCCGAATGGATGCGCAGTCGCGCGTGGTCGGGGGCCACAGGCTCACGCCGGGCAAGCATTCCGAGCCCTTTTTCCGTCACGCGGGCCAGGGAGCTTGCCGGCGACGGTGCCACTCCTCCGGAGATCAACAGCGCGGCCTTGACGCCGCGACGCCCCAGCTTCTCGACGATGCGCGGCAAGGTCTCGGCAGGCGAGCACAGGATGGCGAGGTCCGGCATCGTGTCCAGCTCACTGATCCGTCGCACACAGGGCACTCCATGCACCGTGTCATAGCCCTTGGGATTCACCACGACAAGCGTGCCCTTGAACCCGCCTTCCAGCAGGTTTCTCAGCACCTGGCCGCCCAGTGAGTGTGTCTTTTCCGAGGCCCCGATCACCGCGATACTGGTGGGCTCGAAGAAATTGCGCAGAAATCGCATCCCCATGGAGGTGTCCTGTCAGCCGGTGCGCATCCAATGCGCGATGCCACCAGCATGCCGCGAAAGTGAGTGCCTGAACAGCAGCCGGCAGGTGCTGGAGAAGGTAGACCATCCGCCACTATCCGTGCCTACCAGTGAATCTTACTGTGAGGTTTCGAACTATCCTCAGTCTAGCGCCCAGCCAAACAGGCACATGCCGATGATCACCTCTTATATCTCTCATAGCGACTGTGGCAACCATTTCATGGGTCCAACACATCCCGAGAGCCCATTGCGCCTGCAGGCCATCCAGCGTCAGCTGGCATTGAGCGGCGTGATTCAGCATGTCCAGCAATACGATGCACGCCCTGCCACGCTGGAACAGCTGGCAAGAGTCCATCCGATGCGCCACCTGCAGGCTCTCGACAAGTGCCCGCCCCAGGCAGGTCAGCTGCTGGCGCTCAGCGAGGACACCGTGATGTGTGCAGATAGCCTGGTGGCGGCACGTCTCGCGGCAGGGGCCGTCGTGCGTGGGGTCGACCAGGTGATGCGCAATCAGGCAGACAACGTCTTCTGTGCCGTGCGCCCACCGGGCCATCATGCCGAACGCGCGGATGCCATGGGCTTCTGCTTCTACAACAACGTGGCAGTAGGCGCGCTGCATGCCCGCCAGCAGTACGGTGTCAGACGCATCGCCATCCTCGATTTCGATGTTCATCAGGGCAACGGCACGGTAGATATCTTCAAGCATGACCCCGACACGCTGGTCTGCTCATCGTTCCAGAACGCCATGTACCCCTGGCGCTATCTCGAGAGCCGCTGGGAGCACATTCACAATACCCCGCTGGCAGAAGGCTGTGGTTCGCTGGACTTTCGCCATGCCATCGAAGCGCAATGGCTGAAGAAGCTTGATGATTTCAAGCCGGAGCTGATCCTGATCTCGGCAGGCTTCGACGCGCATCGTGAGGATCCGATGGCCGAACTGTGTCTCGAGGACGACGACTATTACTGGATCACGCGCCTGGCGATGGACGTGGCCAGGCGCCATTGTCAGGGACGTGTCGTCTCGGTACTGGAAGGCGGCTACTGCCTGGAAGCGTTGGCACGCAGCACTGAGGCCCATGTCAAGGCACTGGCGGGTCTGCCGATGGAGGACGGGATATCCCTGCGTCATTCGCCGCCAGCCGCGCACGCGTCACCCAAAGTTCATGCAAGGCCAGATGAGCGTGATCATCCGCTGTTCTGAGTGACCAGACATGCGACTTCAAGAGACGCATCCCCTGTCGCCAGGAGCATCGTCGATGCCTTGCTCAGCTACACCGTGATTTCCTTGCTGTGATAAGCTGGCGAAAAAGTTTCCAATAGTAAACTTGTGAACTCCCGCCGCCATCGACCACAGCGAAGCTTCCCATGAGTACACCGACTGACAAGGATGCCGCGGTCCGGATCGCTTCCGGCCGCAAGGCCTTCGTTGAGCCCCTCAAGCTTGGAGAGAGGGTCAAGCAGATCCGTCTCGCCAATCATTGGACCCTCGAGGACGTCAGCCAGCGTACCGGGCTTGCACGCTCTACGCTGTCCAAGATCGAGAATGAACAGATATCCCCCACCTTCACCGCCGTCCAGAAGTTGATCAATGGTCTCAATATCGACCTTCCTCAACTGCTGAGTCCTCCCAAGCGACAGAGCGGCACGCTGGGCCGACGTGATCTGACACGCCTCGGTGAAGGCAAGAGCCACCCGACCCCGACCTATGAACATGAGCTGCTTTCCTGGCAGCTGGCTCAGAAGCGCATGATTCCCTTCAAGACCCGGGTGCGCGCTCGCAGCTTCGAGGAGTTTCCCGACTGGGTGCGCCACGACGGCGAGGAATTCCTGATGGTGCTGGAGGGCAGCATTCTGCTGTATTCCGAGTTCTATGAACCCTTGCCTCTCGGGGATGGAGACAGCATCTATTTCGACTCCGACATGGGCCATGCTCTGGTTTCCACCAGCGAAGACGATGCCGTAGTGCTGTCGGTCTGCACGCGCAACGACGCCGATTGATGATACGCCCACTGGCGCAACGCTAAACCGTTCTCCAGGAGCATGTGACGTGAAAGATCTTTACCTCGCCAGAACAATGGCCTGGCGAGGCAGAGGCAGCGCCCACATCATCACCGTTTAGCCTGGTGCTAGCGGGCGATCTTGACTCAGTCATGTTGGGCGGCGTCGCCTCGCCAGATGAGCTGACCACATTCACGCAGGTCATACCCTCCCAACGACTGTGCCAGCTGGATGCCATTGGGCGTGGACAGATAGTCCAGCAGGCCCTGGAAGAGGTCGCGGAAATAGACGTTGCGTGGCACGACCAGATCAAAGGCCTCCTCACAGACCGGCACGAAACCGAGACCGAATTCATTCGCGGCCGATAACGTCCCCGGCCCGACATCCACCTCCCCGCGCGCGACGAGTGATGCGACCTCTCGCTCCGAGTAGGCGATGGCGAGGGTGTTGAGCTGCTCCGGGCGCATCTGATGGCCGGACAGCCACTCCTGCAGGAAGCGCTGCGAACCGGCCCCCTCCTGACGCACTACCCAGCGCCGTTGAGACCCGAACAGGCCGCCGGGATTGATCGGCAGGTGGCGATCTTCCTGACGAATGATCAGCCCCTGGGTGCGCCGAGCCAGCCGGACCAATACCCACTGACGATAACCATCGTGCCCGCGGATCAAGGCCGGATGGCGAAGCGATGCTTCCTCGGCACGCCCCCAGTGGATGGCACAGACATCGGCTCGCCCCTGACTCAACAGATCCAGCCCCAGGCGTGTCCCGGTGACACTCATGCCATAGAAGGCACTGCCATCGTGCTGCTGGTTGAGTCGCATCGTCAGCGCTGCCAGCAAGGGGTCATCGCTACCGGTGATCATCAAGCGATCCGCCAGCACCCCATGATGGCTGGACTCCAGAATCCATTGCTCGACCAGGCGCCGCGGGAAAAGCCATTTGCCGGTGACCTTGGTGGCCGGCATGGTGCCCTCACTGGCCAGCTGATAGATCTTCTTTTCATTGAGGTGCAACAGTCGTGCGACCTCATGGACCGTCAGAAAGGGGTTGTCATGCATCGTCGCATCCCCGCAAACAGGCTGATTCATTGCTCGCCTCCCGGGCGAGACTTGCCAGCTTCACGAAGTTGATCACCGGCACGCAGCGGAGGGATGGCGTCCAGTATCATTCGACCGGCAGGGTCCACCACCTGGAAGTGGCTGCCCTTGGCACGTGCGATCAACAGCACCCCGAAGCGGCTGGCCAGCTCAACGCCCTTCTGGGTCACCCCGGAGCGTGAGACCAGCACCGAAATGCCCGCCTGCGCCACCTTGAGCACCATCTCCGAGGTCAGACGCCCCGTGGTATAGAAGATATTGGCACCCCGGTAATCCGTCTCGTCCTCGCGCACAGGTGAAAGCCAATTCAGGCCTGCCAGGGTATCGACGGCATTGTGGCGACCGACATCCTCGATGAATGCCAGCACCTCATCGTCCCGACACAGCGCACAGCCATGTACCGCCCCCGCCTTGCGGTAGGTGGCATTGTGGGCCGCGAGAGATGCCAGCAGCTGATACAGCACACTCTGCTGAAAGGGGCGATCATCAAGCGCCTCCAGCGTCTGACGCTCCAGCAGATTGCCAAAGACGGTTCCCTGGCCGCAGCCGGTGGTGACGGTACGTTTGCTCAGTCGCTGCTCGATATCCTCCGGCAGATGGCGCGTCACCACCGAGGCGCTTTCCACCTCCCAGTCCACTTGCAGCGCCTCCAGGTCTTCGATATCTCCCAACAGGCCCTGATTGCGCAGATAGCCCGCGACCAGCGCCTCAGGCTCGGCCCCCAGCGTCATCAGAGTGACGATCTCACGCTTGTTGAGGTAGATCGTCAGCGCGCGCTCGGCAGCGATCGACTGCGTCTGGCGCTGGCCTCGCTCATCCATCACGACGATATCCAGCGTGGTGGGCAATCGAGCATTGCTGATGACCGGAGGCATGGAGGTTTTCATGGCGTCGGGGTCTCCCTCTTCGAGCCGAATTGATGCCGGAGGGTGCCGCCACACGGCGAACCTGCCATGCAGGTTGCGGCATGCGTCGTCACCCAGCGCTCAAAGAATACCAGTCAGGCCGAGAGGCTGTCCTGATCCGGCAGCCATTGCGATCTCGCGTCATGCAATTCTCGACGCATGCGGCACGCTTCTTGCTAAAACCGGTAGAGCGTCGCATGTTCGTGAACGTACGAGCCACGACGCTGATGCAGACTCGCCTTGGACCCGATACGCCGCCGACCTCGCCTCGGGTCACCCCCTGAACAACCTCCAGAACGCCCTCAAGAGATACGCCATGACCCAGCCACCCGACCCGTTGATGGACACGGCACTCGACGCCTCACGCGAGTCATCACGACCTGACGACACTCGCTGGCTGACCGTGACACTGGCCCCCTCGCAGCAGACTCTCGGCCGCTTCACTCTCGACACCTGGGTGATTTCCCGGATCGCGCCCGCGGATCACGGCGAGACCACGCCCCGGACGCCTGATCAAGCGGCGCAACCGGAGCCTCAACGCACTCTGCCCCTGCAGCTGCATCTCACCGAGCGCACCGACTATCGTTACAACCTGCGTTGCGAACAGCCGCGCCTGTTCGTCTTGTGTGAAGAGCGTGAAGCGGATGGCATGCAGCCAAGGGTCGTCACCGCCTGCCAGGAAGTGGCCTCGCATTGGCTGGATGGCGACCAACTGGTACTGGATACCCCGATGCCTCCTGCCCTGATGGTCTGGCTGGAGGGCTATCTCGCCCGACATGGTGAGCGCATCGACGAAGGCAAGAAGAAGAAGCGCAAGGGGGCGGGGCGCGCCAGTCAGACCGACACCGTGCGCCCGAACGCCGATGCTGCCAACAAGGAAGGGCCATGAGTCACTCCGACGACCGCGACCATACCTCGCAAGGCCTGTTGTCCCGCTGGTCACGCCGCAAGCAGCACGCCGAAGCCTCACGGACGACCACGGACTCTCCCGATGCCGCCGCTGGGCTGGCGACGGTCGCACAGCCCTCCACGGCCAATGACACCGCACCCACTGAGACCGCACCCAAGGAAACAGGGGCCTGCGAGGCATCGGACGAGCCAAGCCATGCTCTGCAAAGTGAGCGGCATGACAACAAGCGGCATGGCGAAACGTCCGCTGAAGGCGGCAGTGAGACGACCGACGCCGAGGCCCTTGCACAGGAGGCAGATGAGCCCCCACCCGTCGTGGAGCTGCCAGACCCCGACACCCTGCTGCCGGATGCGGATATCAGTGCCTACATGCAGGCAGGAGTGGACCCGGCGCTGCGACAACGCGCCCTGCGCCGCATCTTCATGGGAGGCGAGCACTCCCTGCGCGATGGCCTGGACGATTACGATCAGGATTTCTCCCAGATGCGTCCGCTCGCCGCAGGTGTGGCCGAGACGCTGAGACGCTGGACCCGCGATGTCGAAGAGGGACTCGAGAAGCTGGAAGATGACGAGGCTGAGTGCGTAGCCACCAGCAACGGCTCGGAAGATCAACCGCAGGATGAGGCGCCGGAGGCTGCACCCTCAACGGATGAGCAAGGTCTCGACTCACTGGATGAGACATCACCGGATCACGGCCCACAGACCCATCGCGAGCACGCGCAGGACAAGCACAGGGATACTGATGCTGCCCTTGCGCATGACACGCATGCACGGCAAGGCGCATGGGACCAAACCAATGACGTCACGGCTGACGGACATGGGCCCACCCACAGATCGCCCCTACCACCAGAATGACACGCCTGCCCTCAGGCACTGAGACATTATGACCCAGCGCGAGCTCCGTATTCGGCATGCGGAGTCATTCCCTTGCCTCTCACATGACTTCCACTCCCATGCGAGAGGCGCACTGCCTGCAAGAATCCGCTCAACAGAGGCAGGTATCGTCTAGCAAGAGGACGGCACTGCCTCCCGATACCTGACCGTCTACGCCCGATGCTCATCGCTGGCCCTTCAGTCCCTGACTATGCTGAAGCCAGTCGCAATGATGCCGCCGTGCGGATCATCCGGATGACATCAGGCGCAAGACGTCGCTGGAAGCCCATGCACTTCCTTGAATGACCTTCGACCGCTGACCGGGCGCGAGCCTCGAGAATCAGCGGCGATCAGGAACCGTCCACCGCGCCACCTGACAGGCGCGCAGGGGCGGAGCCGCCACGACCGAAATAAGGATGAGGATGCTCAGTTCAAGTCTCGAGAACGCCCAGCGCGCGCTCAACCAGCAAGCACGCCAACGCGCCCTGGCGGCAGTGCTCGGAGCCTCCCCCGCTTCCAGCCTGCCACTGCTGGCCAGTGATTCCGGCAGCGCCCCGATCCGCTATCGCAGCCAGGGCCGCACACTGCTGATCGGCAGCGAAGCGCGCCTGCGTGCCCTGTCCAGCCTGATGCTGACACTGCCCGCCACTCACTCCCTGTCACTGTCTCTGCTGATCAGCGAGCAGGACAACAGCGCTCTGGTATCCCTCGACGAGCGGCATATCACGACGAGCGAAGCACTGCCCTCCCATGCCAGCACCCGCGAGGCGCTCTCGCTGAGCGGCCATCTTGGCCATTTCACGCTGCTGTCTGGCGGGGTCAATCTGGCGCGCGCACTGCTGTCCACAGGTGCCCGACAGGTCGAGACCTTCGACCTGATCGCCGATCTGGGTCACCAGCCCCTCAATCAGGCGGAACTTCCGCCGCCGGGCTATCTGCGTGCAGAGGATACGGTGCTGGGCGAGCTGGATCGTCTCGCAAGCGACGCCAGCCTTGTCGAGAGCGGCGATCAGATCACGAACCTGACCCGTTGGGCGACAGAATTCGCCGGTCTGGTCGGCAGCTTCGACAAGCCCAATTACGTCAACGTCAATCTCGACATCTGTGCCCATTCAAGTGCGGGCAGCATCGGGTGTACACGTTGTCTTTCCTCCTGCAGCGCCGATGCCATCTTCTCCGTGGCGGGACGCCGCAACGCGCATATCGAGATCGACCCGTACCTCTGCCATGGTGCCGCCAGTTGCGTGAGTGCCTGCCCGACCGGCGCGCTGAGCTTTACCCAGCCGCCACTCGAACAGCGTCTCGAACAGATCCAGCGTCTGCTTGAGCGCTATCAGGATGCAGGGGGCACGCAGCCGATACTGCGCTACCGCCTCGAGTCTGCCAGTGACCGCCACTCGCCGTTGGCACCTGAGGATCAGGAACGCTGCCTGGACATTGCACTGGATGAAATCAGCGCCACCGGGCACGACGAGTGGCTGGCCGCGCTGGCGCTGGGCGCCACCCAGGTCATCGTCGAACTGCCTCGGACACTGCCTGCCGGTCAGCACCAGCAACTCGAGCAGGAACAGCGTCTGTGCAATGCGTTGCTGGAAAGCATGCAACTGGCCACGGACACCCAGGGCTCCCCCCGTCTCGTGCTGATCACCGAGTCCGCCGTGCCGGCCTCGCCCATGACGCTCGTCAGTCCGCTCTGCATCGCGCTGGCGCCCGGTGCCGATCGCGAAGAAGACGGCCAGCCGGGCCTGCCGATCGCGCGTGACTGGCTGTTGGGTCAACCGGATGCCCGACCCGGCAAGCGTGAGCGCCTGAATCGTGTACTGGATCACCTGGCCACGCTGGCCGCCGCTGACCTGGCGCAGACCGCCGTCGAGGTGCCTGCCGGTGCGCCCTTCGGCGCGATTCAGGTCGAAAGCGACGGCTGCACCCTTTGTCAGGCCTGCGTCGCGGTCTGCCCGACCAGCGCACTGTCCGCCAACCGCACCTCTCCGGCACTGTCCTTCACCGAGGGAGATTGCGTGCAATGTGGCCTGTGCGAGCAGTCATGCCCCGAGAGCGTCATCACTCTGACGCCGGGCTTTTCCGCACAACCAGAGGTGCGCCGTGAACCGCGCCTGCTCAAGCAGGACACGCCGTTCCCCTGCATCAGCTGCGGCACCCCGTTCGGCTCCACCGCCACCATCACGGCGATGCAGACCAAGCTGGCCTCCCACGCCTATTTCCAGGGTGACGGTGCGCTGCGCCTCAAGATGTGCAGCGATTGCCGCGTGAAGGATATCTGGCACGAAATGGCCCGCAATCCCGATGCTCAACTCAAGGTCTGAGTCCATGCCTTCAAGTGATGACACTGATATGACACCTGATGATGGATCGCTGATCAGCCACAGTGCCGAGCAACAGGCACTGCGGGCCGATCTCTACCGCCTGCTGGCTCGCCTGCTGCGGGCAGCGCCCGATCAGCCACTTATCGACTTCCTGGCGGCGCTGGAGCCTGAGGCCATCACCATGCCCGGCGCGGATCAGCAGCAACTGCCCAGGGCGCTGGCCTCGCTGTCTCTCTCGGCGCGGGTCAGTGACCCTCGACGACTGGAGGATGAGTATTTCCAGGCTCTGGTCGGGGTCGTGCAGGGCGAAGTGGTGCCGTATGCCAGCTGGTACCTGACCGGCTCATTGATGGAAATGCCGCTGGTGGCACTGCGCCATGACCTCAAGCGCCTCGGTTTCGAGCGCGAAGCCGACGTTCGCGAGCCGGAGGACCACCTGGGGGCTCTGTGCGAGGTCATGGCCATGCTGATCGAGGAGCTGCCCGGCGAACAGGTCAACTTCTTCCGTCAGCATCTGGCGAACTGGGGTGAGCGTTGCTGTGCCGACCTTGCGCGCCGCAAGAGTCCTTTCTATGCCGCGGTTGGCTATCTTGGCCAGGCATTTCTGGCAGCCGAACGACGCAATCTCGGAGAGGCTCCCCAACCGACAGCCTCATTGGCGGACGTCGCAAGCCAAGACACCACTGGCTGGCAAGGCATACAACTTCCCCAATCGTGAGACCGACAGACACGAGCCGGACAGCACCCACAGCCCCGGCACACGCCATGGCCAGTGCTGGGGCTGATGCAAGACCCTGATGCAAGACCTGAAGCAAGACCGTGAGACACCCTTCAAGCGACAACGGATTCAGCGACGTTCGCCTTGAACATGACATGTCAGACAGGAGATCAGCATGAAGACTGATGACAACACGCAAGGCCAGGAACTGGCTCGTCAGGGCCGCCGCAAGTTCCTGAGGGTACTGGGAGCCAGCACCGTCGGGGCGGCAGCCGCTGGAACGCTGGCCGGGGCCGTCATCCCGGATCAGGCCGCGCCACAGGACGGCAAGACAGCAGACAGAGTGACCGACAACTATCGCGAGACGGATCACGTGAAGGCGTTCTACGCCACTCTGCGAGATTGACCTTCTGTCGGTTACGTCTCCATAGGGGAATCTGCCAGTGGCAACGCCGCCACCGCCAGTTCCTCCGGGAGAGTACAGACTCGCCTGACGGCGTGACCGATCAGAGACACAAAGGGCAGCGTGGAGTTCACTCCAGCCGCCATTGACAGCGACAAGACGGCACAGGGGCTCGCTGGCGAACGCCAGAAGAGCCACCTGAAGAACCGCCACTCCCGACACGGCCACCTGACCCGCCCAAGCGGTGCATGTCGTGTATCGGGTGATGAGGAGAAAGATGTCATGCGACTGACCCCCACCCCCTCCAGCACGGAGAGTACGGGACTCGGCATCAACCGCCGCCAGTTCCTGAAGCGCAGCGGTGTTGCAACCGGCGGCCTTGCCGCGGCCAGCTTCATGGCCACCCCGATGATGAAGCGTGCCGAGGCCAAGACGGAAGTCTCACAGGCACCTGTCGAGACCAAGCGCACGATCTGTTCCCACTGCTCCGTGGGCTGTGGCGTCTATGCCGAAGTCCAGGAAGGCGTCTGGACCAAGCAGGAACCCGCCTTCGATCACCCCTTCAACCGCGGCGCGCATTGTGCCAAGGGCGCCTCGCTGCGTGAGCATGGTCACTCTGATCGTCGTCTGAAGTATCCGATGAAGCTCGAAGGCGGCAAGTGGAAGAAGCTGTCCTGGGAGCAGGCCATCGAGGAAGTCGGCAACAAGGTACTGGAGCTGACCGAGCAGCATGGCCCGGACAGCATCTACTGGCTCGGCTCGGCAAAGTTCAGCAATGAACAGGCCTACCTGATGCGCAAGTTCGCAGCGCTGTTCGGCACCAACAATGTCGATCACCAGGCGCGTATCTGCCACTCCACCACCGTCGCCGGCGTCGCCAACACCTGGGGCTATGGCGCGATGACCAACTCGTTCAACGACATGCACAATTGTCGTTCGATCCTGTTCATCGGCTCCAACCCCTCCGAAGCCCACCCGGTGGCGATGCAACACATCCTGCTGGCCAAGGAGCGCTCCAACGCCGAGATCATCGTCGTCGATCCGCGCTTCACCCGCACGGCAGCGAAAGCCAACAAGTACGTTCGTCTGCGTCCGGGCACCGATGTTGCCTACATCTGGGGCCTGCTGTGGCACATCTTCGAGAACGGCTGGGAAGATGAGGCCTACATCCAGCAGCGCGTCTACGGCATGGACGAGGTGCGCGCGGAAGTCGCCAACTTCCCGCCGGACGTGGTCGAGCGCATCACCGGTGTCGGTGAAGCCGACATGCTCGACGTCGCACGTCGACTGTCCCAGAACCGTCCGGGAAGTGTCGTGTGGTGCATGGGTGGCACGCAGCACACGACCGGCAACAACAATACCCGCGCCTACTGCATTCTGGAGCTGGCACTGGGCAACATCGGCAAGTCCGGTGGCGGCGCCAACATCTTCCGGGGTCACGACAACGTTCAGGGCGCCACGGATCTGGGCCTGATGTCCCACTCCCTGCCAGGTTACTACGGCCTCTCCGAAGGGGCGTGGAAGCATTGGGCCAAGGTATGGAACGTCGACTTCGACTGGATCCAGAACCGCTACGACCAGACCGAATACCACGACGGCAAGCCTATGCACACCAACGGCATCACCGTCTCGCGCTGGGTCGATGGCGTGCTTGAGGACCCGGATCGCATCTCCCAGCGCACCGCGCTCAAGGCGATGTTCTACTGGGGGCATGCCGTCAACTCCCAGACCCGTGGACCCGAGATGAAGAAGGCCATGGCCAAGCTGGACATGATGGTGGTGGTCGACCCCTACCCGACCATCGCCGCCGTCATGCACGACCGCACCGATGGCGTCTACCTGTTACCGGCCGCGACCCAGTTCGAGACCACCGGCAGCGTGACCAACTCCAGTCGCTCCCTGCAGTGGCGTGATCAGGTCATCGAACCGATGTTCGATTCCAAGCCGGATCACGAGATCATGTATCTGCTGTCCCGCAAGCTGGGCTTTGCCGACGAGCTGTTCCGCAACATCAAGGTCGAGGGCAGCGTGCCGGTGGTCGAGGACATCACCCGCGAATTCAATGCCGGGATGTGGACCGTTGGCTATACCGCCCAGAGTCCCGAGCGCCTGAAGGCACATCAGAAGAACTGGCATACCTTCGACTTCGAGACACTCAAGGCACGGGGTGGTCCCGCAAATGGCGACTTCTACGGTCTGCCATGGCCGTGCTGGGGGACGCCGGAGATGGGCCATCCAGGCTCGCCCATCCTGTATGACACCTCCAAGACGGTGGCCGAAGGCGGTGGCAACTTCCGCGCCCGTTACGGCGTGGAACACAACGGCACCAATATCCTGGCCGAGGGCTCCTGGTCAAAGGGCGCCGAGATCGAGGATGGCTATCCGGAGTTCACCGACAAGCTGCTCAAGCAGCTGGGCTGGTGGGACGACCTGACGGCCGAGGAAAAGCAGGCGGCGGAAGGCAAGAACTGGAAGACCGATCTTTCCGGTGGCATCCAGCGCGTGTGCATCAAGCATGGCTGCATGCCGTACGGCAACGCCAAGGCACGTGCCCTGGTGTGGACCTTCCCGGACCCGATCCCCAAGCACCGCGAGCCGCTGTATACCGCGCGCCGTGACCTGGTGAAAGACTATCCGACCTGGCCGGATTCCGAGTCCATCTATCGCTTGCCGACGCTCTACGCCTCCATTCAGGAGAAGGACGTCAGCGCCAAATACCCGATCACCCTGACCTCGGGCCGCCTGGTGGAATACGAAGGGGGTGGCGAAGAGACACGCTCCATCCCGTGGCTGGCCGAGCTGCAGCAGGAGATGTTCGTCGAGATCAATCCGGCGCTGGCCAATGACCAGGGCATCAAGGATGGCGACATGGTATGGGTCGAGGGTGCCGAAGGCGGCCGCGTGAAGGTCAAGGCGCTGGTCACCGAGCGAGTCGGGCCGGACGTGGTCTTCATGCCCTTCCACTTCGGGGGCCACTACGAAGGCGAGTCCCTGGAGTCACGCTACCCGGAAGGCACGGTGCCCTACGTGCTGGGTGAGTCCGCCAACACCGCGACTACCTATGGCTATGACCCCGTGACCCTGATGCAGGAAACCAAGGTCACGCTGTGCCGAGTCAGCCTCGCCTGAAGCGCGTCCCGACCCTGACTGTCGATCGCGTAAACGCCGAATCATCGAGCCAATCATATGTCGGTGATCAGAAATATCCGGCCTGTCGTCTGAGCCACTCGACGACGGGCCGTGAAGGAGAAGCAAGATGGCCCAGATGAAATTCCTGTGTGATGCAGAGCGCTGCATCGAGTGCAATGGCTGCGTGACGGCCTGCAAGAACGCCAACGAGACGGAATGGGGCATTCAGCGTCGCCGTGTCGTGACCCTGGATGACGGCAAGCCGAGCGAAGTCTCCATCTCGGTGGCCTGCATGCACTGTGACGACGCGCCCTGCATGGCGGTCTGCCCCACCGACTGCTTCTACAAGACCGATGACGGCATCGTCCTGCACGACAAGGATATCTGCATCGGTTGCGGGTACTGCCTGTATGCCTGCCCGTTCGGCGCGCCACAGTTCCCGCAGCAAGGCGCCTTCGGCGAGCGCGGAAAGATGGACAAGTGCACCTTCTGTGCCGGCGGCCCGGCCGAGAGCCCGGAAGAAGAGTTCGAAAAGTACGGTGCCAACCGCATCAGCGAAGGCAAGCTGCCGCTGTGTGCCGAGATGTGCTCCACCAAGGCCCTGCTGGCCGGTGACGCCGAGACCGTCTCCGACATCTTCCGTCAGCGCGTGGTCTATCGTGGCCATGAAGACGGCGCCTGGTCGCCGGTCGACAAGGCCAGCCATCCGGAAACCTCGGCCAACCTGACCACCAGCAGCGTTCAGCAGGCGGATCACCTGGCCTACGACGCAGCCCGCAAGGGGTAAGGAGGCGACATGCGCGCGCACTTCACAGCTTCACGGTTGACCGTCGTCGCCATGTTCCTGTGTCTGATGCTGGCCAGCCTCTGGCTGGCCCCTCAGGCGCTGGCCGCGAATCCGGACGGCGAGATCGGTCAGGCGGTCGGTACGGTGAATGCCGACACCTGGCGTCAGGTGAAAGATGGGGAAAATTCCATCGACAGTCGCCATGACTCCAACTACAGCCTGATCAACCAGAGCGGCGAGACCTGGCGCCAGATCCGCAACCGCTGGATCTCACCGGGTGGCCTGATCGCTCTGGGCGGTATGCTGGCCGTGCTGGCGATCTTCTATCTGCTGGTGGGGCGCAACGATCTGGACCACCCCCGCTCAGGCAAGTTGATGCTGCGCTGGACGGCACTGGAACGTGCCATGCACTGGACACTGGCCACACTGTTCCTCACGTTGGCCATCACCGGCATCAATCTGTTGTGGGGCAAGTTCGTGTTCCGCAATGTCTTCGGGGATGTGTTCTGGGCCAACATGATCATGGCGACCAAGGTGATCCACAACTATGTAGGGCCGCTGTTCTCGATCATGCTGATTCTGGTGCTGGCCAAGTGGCTGAAGCTCAACCTACCCAAGAAGCATGACCTTGAATGGTTCCGCCAGGGCGGCGGCATGATGAAGGGCAAGCACCCGGATGCCGGCTTCGCCAATGGCGGGGAAAAGGCCTGGTACTGGATTCTGGCAACGGTCGGCCTGGTGGTGATTGCCAGCGGCCTGGTGCTCGACTTCCCGATATTCGGTCAGACCCGTGACAACATGCAGTGGGCCAATGTCTTCCACGGCGTTGCCTCATTGATGCTGATCGCGGTGTCCTTCGGCCACATCTACATCGGTACCGCCGGCACGGAAGGTGCCTTCGAGGGCATGAAGACCGGCTACGTCGATGAAACCTGGGCCAAGCAACACCACAATCTGTGGTATGACGAGGTCAAGCAGGCCGAGGCGGCGGACCCGGCATCAGACCCCGCCACGGCACCTGACGACAGCCTGGCGCGTCAGCAACGCCCGAATTAGTCCGAGGCCAGACATCCGCTGGATGAGTGATGATTCGCCCGGTCAGGTTCGCCTGCCGGGCGTTTTGCATTGATATCGCCTCTCCCTGCCCGTCGCCCGGCCTCTCGCACCGGTTCACAGCCCTGCATTAGTTGCGTAAAGTTTCAGGTATCTGGCCTGGTCTCACCAGGCCCCCTCTACCATGAAGGCCTGCGCCATGCCGCGCCTTCTCAGGAGATTTCCATGAGCGACCCGACCCCCCAGACCGTCCAGGACCTGAACCAGCTGGACGAGCAGACCCGCACCGAGCTGGAAGCGGCCGCTTTCCGCCGTCTGCTCAAGCACCTGGATGACAACAAGGATGTCCAGAACATCGATCTGATGATCCTCGCCGACTTCTGCCGCAACTGCCTGTCCAAGTGGCTGATGGCCGCCGGCGAGGAACGCGGCGTGAGCTTCGATTATGACGCGGCGCGCGAGCACGTCTACGGCATGCCCTATTCCGAGTGGAAGACACATCACCAGGCCAAGGCGACCCCTGAGCAACTCGCAGCGCTCGAGGCTCGTCAACAAGGCAAGAAGGACTGATCATGAGCGGCAATGACGAACAGATCGGCCTCACCATCGCGGTATTGACCGTCTCCGACACGCGCACCGAGGACACTGATCGCTCCGGTGACGCCCTGGTCGAGAGCCTGACGGCAGCCGGCCATACCCTGCATGAAAAACGTATCGTCCCCGATGACATCTATCAGTTGCGCGCCGTGGTCAGCGAGTGGATCGCGGACCCGGCCGTGCAGGTCATCCTGACCACCGGCGGCACAGGCTTCACCGGACGTGATTCCACACCGGAAGCCATCCGCGTGCTGCTCGACAAGGAAATCCAGGGCTTCGGCGAGCTGTTCCGTCAGCTTTCCCATCAGGAAGTCGGCAGCTCCACGATCCAGAGCCGCTGTCTGGGCGGCCTGGCCAATCGTACCGTGGTGTTCTGCCTGCCCGGCTCTACCGGGGCCTGCAGGACAGCCTGGAACGGCATCCTCAAGGAGCAGCTCGACAGCCGTCACCGTCCCTGCAACTTCGCCAATCTGGTGATCCCGGAGCGCGGAACCCATGCCCACTGACTCCTCTTTTGCACAAGAGGCATCCCGGACGGGTCAGGCAACGACCGCCTGCGGCTGCGATAGCGTGCCGGTTGGCGCCAAGGGCCTGGCCCCTCTTTCCAGTGCCTTGTCCGCACTGCGCGAATGCTGTCCGGTAATGCCGGTAGAGCAAGTCTCTGTCAGCAAGGCCGCGGGGCGTGCCCTCGCTGAAGACGTCTACGCCGAACTGGACGTTCCTCCTGCCGACAACTCACAGATGGATGGCTACTGTGCAAGAGTGGCGGATATCGGTGATGGCGCCTGGCTGCCAATCAGCCAGCGCATCGCGGCAGGCCAGCCCACCTCGCCACTCGCCTCGGCAAGTTGTGCACGGCTGTTCACCGGGGCGGAAATCCCCGAAGGCGCCGACGTTGTGGTCATGCAGGAAGAAGTGACACTGCGTGAGAACGAAGATGGCACCACGGAAGCCTGGCTGCCCGGCCCACGGATTCCCGGCGACAATATCCGCCGACAGGGACGCGACGTCACTCGTGGCACTCGGCTGATCGCCGCTGGCACTCGCCTGGATGCCGCGATGCTGGGCCTGCTCTGTGGTCAAGGATTGAGCAGGGTCTCGGTGCGGCGCAAGGTACGAGTGGCTCTGTTTGCAACTGGCGATGAGCTGATCGAACCGGGACAGCCCCTCGAACCGGGGCAGATTTACAACTCCAATCGCGTGATGCTCAGCCAGATGCTCAGCGACTTCGGGGCTGACGTGGTGCTTGCGCCACTCAATGTGGCCGATACCTTCGAGGCCACTCGCGATGCTCTCGCGACAGCGGCAGAACAGGCCGACTTGATCGTCACCTGTGGCGGGGTCAGCGTCGGAGAGGAAGATCACGTCCGCCCTGCCATCGAGGCGCTCGGCAGCCTGGATCTCTGGCGCCTGGCCATCAAACCGGGCAAGCCACTGGCGCTGGGGCGCATCCTCAACACGCAAGGCGACTCGGTGCGTGTGGTGGGGCTACCTGGCAACCCGGTGTCGAGCTGGGTCGGTGGCTGGCTGTTTCTTCGCCCCATACTGGGCGAGATGCTCGACTGTGACGCACTGCGGACCCTGAGAAGCCTCCGGGTACGCTCCGCCTTCTCGGCCAACACCGCCATCCGTCAGGACCATCTGCGTGTCACGCTGACTCCAGCCGATGATGGCCAGCTTGAGGCTCACGCCTTCCCGGACCAGAACTCAGCCGTGCTCTCCTCATGCGTCGGCGCTGAGGCATTGGCCGTGATCCCTCCCCACGCACAGATAAGCCCCGGCGACAGTGTGGAGTGTCTATGGCTGGAGAGTTGAGTGATTTCCGCTACTGACCGGCACCCCCACCTCCTCTGACGCTGGAATGCGACAACCGAGTGACCCTCCAGCGTCATCTTGACCTTCCCTCTGAGTCCGGCACACTGACTGCTTTTATTCGTCAGCGTTCTGGCCTGCCAACCGCAGGCCAGAACGCTGGAATGTTCCGGACTCTTGAGCAAGGACATCTCAATGCCAGCCAATTCCTCGTCGCCTCGTGCGTTGTTGCGCCCACTCACCATGGCTGTGCTGCTTGCCACCGCTTCGTCATCCCTCCCGGCCTTGGCCAATGACAATGAAACGGCACCAGCCCCGGGAACATCCGTCACCGAATGGAGCTACTCGAGTGAGTCGGGCGACAGCGCCAATGGACCGGAACACTGGGGAGACCTCACCCCCGGCTACGCGGAATGCGCCAGTGGTGCCCGGCAATCACCGATCGACATCGACAGTCAGTCACGCCCTCTGGAGGAAACAGGGCCGAAGCTCGACTACCACTCGCCGCTGCTCGTCACTCGGGACACGGGGCACACCTTGCAGATCGAAGGGGCCAGCGGAAACACGATGACACTGGATGGCACCCCCTACACTCTGTCACAGGTGCATCTGCATGTGCCCTCGGAACACGCGATCGATGGCAAGCGCGCTGCCATGGAAATCCATCTGGTGCACACCACTCCAGAAGGCAAGTTGGCAGTGCTGGCCGTGTTGGTCGAGGAAGGACATGACAATCTGGCGCTCAGCCGTCTGTTGAGCCGTCTTCCACAGCGAGGACTCTCCGAGACTCTGACAAGCGGACTGTCGGCCAACCTGCTGCTGCCACGCGAGCATGCTGGCTGGCAATACTCCGGCTCGCTGACCACTCCGCCATGTTCTGAACCCGTCACCTGGTTTGTGATGAAATCACCGATCGAAGCCTCTCGGTCACAGATCGATGCCTACCTGGAGTGGCAAGGAGGGGAGAATTCTCGCCCTCTCCAACGCTGACGACACGATTTCCTCTCAAACCATGAAAACGCCACCCGACAGGGTGGCGTTTTTTTTCGTGTGCTCAGAAACATATTTCAAACGTTTAAGCAACGGACATTACTGACCAGCGAGCGCCTACTTATAAGGATATCTTAAAGTAATGCGATTTTTCGCCACGATATTAATCAGTTAGCGCCATTCCATGTACGCATCGATACGAAACCAGAACAATCATACCCAGGGAATGATCCAGATACGTCCTTGCAGCGTTCTTGAAAACACACTCCATACCGCCATGCTACCTAGGTATCAGTGGCGTAGACAGCATTCGACGTGTTGAACAAGAAATCGAGAAACACAAGAAAAACAAATCAAACGATATATAAACGCATATCATTCATGCGACAGTGCTAGAAAAATGAACCCACACATAATACTGTGTTAATCATTGATAATTAATAGAAAGTCGTAAAAGCACACAAGAAGTGCCATTGAGGACAACAATATGCCAGTCAATGCCAAGGTCGCTCCGCACGGTCAACTCGAAAGTCAGGAAGCTATCCTGCGTGAAGTCGATAACATCACCCTCAATGAAGCCTCGGATGTCAGCCTGGATCTCCATCCACGTGACGTAGAAATGATGACCCGCCAGGGGGACAACCTGCTTGTCACTCTCGAGAACGGGGATCTGGTCACGATCGAGAGTTTCTACGCCGACCCCAGCGAACTCAGTCATCTGTATCTTCAGGGTGATGAATTCGCTGGAGAAATATTCCAGGTCGGCCTTGGCGAGGCCGGTGCCAGTGGCGCAGTCCCCTTCACGAGCACTGCGACATTGACCACGGCAGAGTCTGCCCTCGCCACAGCGGCTGCGGGAGCAAGCTCTGTCGGCGCCGGGGCGGAAGCAGCCACCGGCGCAGGGGCTGGCGCCGGCATCAGTACTGCCGGACTGGTGGCAGGCGGTGTTGCAGTAGCCGCCGGCGTTGGGGTTGCCGCAGCCACTTCTGGCGATAGCGCTTCCTCTGATGCGGACACGACAGCGCCCGATGCTCCTCTTCTGAGCGACACCAATGGCATGGTCCTCAGCGGCATCAGCGAGCCCGGTGCCACTATCGAAGTCATCAATGCATCCGGTGAGATCGTGGGCACCGCGACGGCTGATGCCGATGGCAACTTTGTCGTTGAGCTGGATCCGCTGCAGGAGCCAGGCACCGAACTGAGCGCCACTGCTACCGATGCCGCTGGCAACGAAAGTGCTGTCTCCGACACCCTGCTGGTGCCGGAAGATGCCGACGTCACCGCACCGAACACGCCGACCATCGCCTCTGCCACCGACGACGTGGAAGCCGTAACCGGCACCCTCGCCGATGGCGACAGCACCAATGATGCGACGCCAACCCTGACCGGCAGCGCCGAAGCCGGCAGCACCGTCACGATCACCCACAACGGTGAAGTGATCGCTACTGTCACGGCAGATACCAATGGCAGCTGGACCTACACCCCGACGACCGCGCTGACCAAGGGCGATCAGACCTTCAGCGTCACCGCCACCGATGCCGCGGGCAACGAAAGTGCGGCGTCTAGCGAGTTCACGCTGACCGTCGATACCACTGCACCGGGTGCACCGACGCTGATCGAGTCCGATGGCACCACTGTCTCCGGCACGGCCGAGGCTGGCAGCGATGTCGTCATCACCAACAGCGATGGTCAGGACGTCGGTAGCGGCATTGCCGAGGATGACGGCTCCTTCAGCATTGTCCTGGATCCGGCACAGGAAGATGGCGAGACGCTGACGGCGACCGCCACTGATGCCGCGGGCAATATCAGCAGTGATTCAGCACCGACCGTCGTGGATACCGGTATCGATGCCACCGCGCCGAACACGCCGACCATCGCCTCCGCCACTGATGATGTGGCGGCTGTCACAGGCACCCTCGCCAATGGCGACAGCACCAATGACGCGACTCCGACGCTGACCGGCAGCGCCGAAGCCGGCAGCACCATCACGATCACCCACAACGGTGAAGAGATCGGCACCACCACCGCCGACAGCAACGGCACCTGGAGCTTCACGCCCGAGACCGATTTCGCCGATGGCGAGCATGTCTTCAGCGTCACTGCCACTGATGCTGCAGGCAACGAAAGTGCACCATCTGCCGACTTCACGCTCACCGTCGACACCGTCGCGCCAGATGCACCGGTCCTGACTGAAACCGATGGCGAGACCGCCAATGGCAGCACGGTCAACGGCAGCGCTGAAGCCGGCGGGACCGTCGAGATCTCCAACGGTGATGGCGATCTGCTGGGCTCTGGCACCGTCGCGGATGACGGCACCTTCAGCATCACACTGTCTCCAAAGCAGGAAGCCGGCGCTGAGCTGACCGCCACTGTCACCGATGCTGCTGGCAATGAAAGTGCTGTCTCCGACACACTGGTGGTGCCGGAAGATGCCGACGTCACCGCCCCGAACACGCCGACCATCGCATCTGCCACCGATGACGTGGAAGCCGTCACAGGCGCCCTCGCCTCGGGCGACAGCACCAATGATGCGACCCCGACCCTGACCGGCAGCGCCGAAGCCGGCAGCACCGTGACCCTCACCCACAATGGTGAAGAGATCGGCACCACCACCGCCGATGCCAATGGCACCTGGAGCTTCACACCCGCGACTGGCTTCGCCGATGGCGAGCACGTCTTCAGCGTCACTGCGACCGATGCCGTAGGCAACGAAAGCCCAACGTCTGGCGAGTTCACACTCACCGTCGACACCACCGCGCCGGATGCACCAGTGCTGGCCGAGACCGATGGCACCACCGTCGCGGGCACCGGCGAAGCCGGCACCACGATCGAGATCACCAACGGTGATGGCGATCTGCTTGGCACCGGCACTGTTGCCGATGACGGCACCTTCAGCGTCACGCTGTCTCCGAAGCAAGAAGCCGGTACCGAGCTGACGGCCACCGTCACCGATGCTGCAGGCAATGAAAGCGCAGCCTCTGCCGCATTGACCGTGCCGGAAGATGCCGACGTCACCGCCCCGAACACGCCGACCATCGCCTCCGCGATCGACGACGTGCCTGATGGCACCAGCACCCTCGCCTCGGGCGACAGCACCAATGACGCGACTCCGACGCTGACCGGCAGCGCCGAAGCCGGCAGCACCATCACGATCACCCACAACGGTGAAGAGATCGGCACCACCACCGCCGACAGCAACGGCACCTGGAGCTTCACGCCCGAGACCGATTTCGCCGATGGCGAGCATGTCTTCAGCGTCACTGCCACTGATGCTGCAGGCAACGAAAGTGCACCGTCTGCCGACTTCACGCTCACCGTCGACACCGTCGCGCCAGATGCACCAGTGCTGGCCGAGACCGATGGCGAAACCGCCAATGGCAGTACGGTCAATGGCAGCGCCGAAGCCGGCGGGACGGTCGATATCACCAACGGTGATGGCGATCTGCTGGGCTCTGGCACCGTCGCGGATGACGGCACCTTCAGCATCACGCTGTCTCCGAAGCAGGAGGCCGGCACTGAGCTGACGGCTACCGTCACCGATGCCGCAGGCAACGAAAGTGCTGTCTCCGACACCCTGGTGGTGCCGGAAGATGCCGACGTCACCGCCCCGAACACGCCGACCATCGCCTCCGCGATCGACGACGTGCCTGATGGCACCAGCACCCTCGCCTCGGGCGACAGCACAAATGACGCGACTCCGACGCTGACCGGCAGCGCCGAAGCCGGCAGCACCATCACTCTCACCCATAACGGTGAAGAGATCGGCACCACCATCGCCGACAGCAACGGCACCTGGAGCTTCACGCCGGCGACTGACTTCGCCGATGGCGAGCATGTCTTCAGCGTTACTGCCACCGATGCCGCGGGCAACGAAAGTGCACCGTCTGCCGACTTCACGCTCACCGTCGACACCGTCGCGCCAAATGCACCAGTGCTGGCTGAGACCGATGGCACCACCGTCGCCGGGACCGGTGAAGCGGGCACCACGGTCGAGATCACCAATGCTGCTGGCGACGTCCTGGGCTCTGCTGAGGTCGACACCGATGGCAACTTCTCGGTCGCGCTGTCTCCCGAGCAGGATGCTGGCACCGAACTTAGCGCCACCGTCACCGATGCCGCAGGCAACGAAAGTGCTGTCTCCGACACCCTGGTCGTGCCGGCAGATGCCGACGTCACCGCGCCGAATGCGCCGACCATCGCCTCCGCCACGGATAATGTGGAAGCCGTGACCGGCTCCCTCGCCAATGGCGACAGCACCAATGACGCCACCCCGACCCTGAACGGTAGTGCCGAGATTGGCAGCACCGTCACCCTCACCCACAACGGTGAAGAGATCGGCACCGCTACCGCCGACAGCAACGGCACCTGGAGCTTCACGCCGGCGACTGACTTCGCCGATGGCGAGCATGTCTTCAGCGTCACTGCCACCGATGCCGCGGGCAACGAAAGTGCACCGTCTGCCGACTTCACGCTCACCGTCGACACCGTCGCGCCAAATGCACCAGTGCTGGCTGAGACCGATGGCACCACCGTCGCCGGGACCGGTGAAGCGGGCACCACGGTGGAAGTCACGAATTCCAACGATGATGTGGTGGGCACCGCGATCGTCGATTCAGAAGGCAACTTCTCCGTTGAGCTTTCACCGGAGCAAGAAGCTGGCAGCACTCTGACAGCCACGGCAACAGATGCAGCTGGCAATGAAAGCGCAACGTCCGAGGCACTCGATGTGCCGGAAGATGCTGACGTCACAGCGCCGAGCACGCCGACCATCACCTCCGCCACAGATGATGTGCCAGCCGACACCGGCTCCCTCGCCGATGGCGACAGCACCAATGATGCGACTCCGACGCTGACCGGCAGCGCCGAAGCCGGTAGCACCGTCACGATTACCCACAATGGTGAGGAAATCGCGACAGTCACCGCCGATGCCAATGGCACCTGGAGCTTCACGCCGGCGACTGGCTTCACCGATGGCGAGCACGTCTTCAGCGTCACCGCCACCGATGCCGCGGGCAACGAAAGTGCACCGTCTGCCGACTTCACGCTCACCGTCGACACCACCGCGCCGGATGCGCCCGTTCTGGCCGAGACCGATGGCACCACCGTCGCCGGGACCGGTGAAGCCGGTACCACGGTCGAGATCACCAATGCTGCTGGCGACGTCCTGGCCTCTGCTGAGGTCGACACCGATGGCAACTTCTCGGTCGCGCTATCTCCCGAGCAGGATGCCGGCACCGAGCTGACGGCTACCGTCACCGATGCTGCAGGCAATGAGAGCCCGGCTTCCGACACACTGGTGGTCCCGGAAGATGCCGACGTCACCGCGCCGAATGCGCCGACCATCGCCTCCGCCACGGATGATGTGGCGGCCGTCACAGGCACCCTCACCGATGGCGACAGCACCAACGACGCCACCCCGTCCCTGACCGGCAGCGCCGAAGCCGGCAGCACCGTCACTCTCACCCATAACGGTGAAGAGATCGGCACCACCACCGCCGACAGTAACGGCACGTGGAGCTTCACACCGGCGACTGGCTTCACCGATGGCGAGCATGTCTTCAGCGTCACTGCGACCGATGCCGCGGGCAACGAAAGTGCACCGTCTGCCGACTTCACGCTCACCGTCGACACCGTCGCGCCAAATGCACCAGTGCTAGCTGAGACCGATGGCACCACCGTCGCGGGCACCGGCGAGGCCGGCACCACGATCGAGATCACCAATACTGCTGGCGACGTCCTGGGCTCTGCTGAGGTCGACACCGATGGCAACTTCTCGGTCGCGCTGTCTCCCGAGCAGGATGCTGGCACCGAACTTAGCGCCACCGTCACCGATGCCGCAGGCAACGAAAGTGCTGGCTCCGACACCTTGGTGGTGCCGGAAGATGCCGACGTCACCGCACCGAATGCGCCGACCATCGCATCTGCCACGGATAATGTGGAAGCCGTGACCGGCTCCCTCGCCAATGGCGACAGCACCAATGACGCGACCCCGACTCTGACTGGCAGCGCCGAGATCGGTAGCACCGTCACCGTCACGCATAATGGCGAAGTGATCGGCACGTCCACCGCCGATAGCAACGGCACGTGGAGCTTCACGCCGGAGACTGACTTCGCCGATGGTGATCACGTCTTCAGCGTCACCGCGACCGATGCCGCAGGCAACGTGAGCGCGCCGTCTGGCGAGTTCACGTTGACAGTTGATACTACCGCGCCGGATGCCCCGATTCTGTCTGAGACCGATGGCGAGACCGCCAACGGCAGCACCGTCAATGGCAGCGCCGAGGCCGGGGGGACCGTCGAGATCACCGATGTCGATGGCGTTGTGCTTGGCACCGGCACTGTTGCCGATGACGGCACCTTCAGCATCACGCTGTCGCCGAAGCAGGAAGCCGGCACCGAGCTGACCGCCACCGTCACTGACGCCGCGGGTAACGAAAGCTCTGTCTCCGACACCCTGGTGGTGCCGGAAGATGCTGACGTCACAGCGCCGAGCACGCCGACCATCGCCTCCGCCATCGATGATGTGGAAGCCGTCACAGGCACCCTCGCCGATGGCGACAGCACCAATGATGCGACCCCGACCCTGACCGGCAGCGCCGAAGCCGGCAGCACCGTGACCCTCACCCACAACGGTGAGGAAATCGCGACTGTCACGGCAGATACCAATGGCAGCTGGAGCTTCACACCAGGCACTGAATTCGCCGATGGCGAGCACGTCTTCAGCGTCACCGCGACTGATGAAGCCGGCAACGTGAGCGCGCCGTCTGGCGAGTTCACGCTGACGGTTGATACCACTGCGCCGGATGCGCCGATTCTGTCCGAGACCGATGGCGAGACCGCCAACGGCAGCACCGTCAATGGCAGCGCCGAGGCCGGGGGGACCGTCGAGATCACCGATGTCGATGGCGTTGTGCTTGGCACCGGCACCGTTGCCGATGACGGCACCTTCAGCATCACGCTGTCGCCGAAGCAGGATGCTGGCACCGAGCTGACGGCTACCGTCACTGATGCTGCAGGCAATGAAAGCGCAGCCTCTGCCGCATTGACCGTGCCGGAAGATGCCGACGTCACCGCCCCGAACACGCCGACCATCGCATCTGCCACCGATGACGTGGAAGCCGTCACAGGCGCCCTCGCCTCGGGCGACAGCACCAATGATGCGACCCCGACCCTGACCGGCAGCGCCGAAGCCGGCAGCACCGTGACCCTCACCCACAATGGTGAAGAGATCGGCACCACCACCGCCGACAGTAACGGCACGTGGAGCTTCACACCGGCGACTGACTTCGCCGATGGCGAGCATGTCTTCAGCGTCACTGCCACCGATGCCGCGGGCAACGAAAGTGCACCATCTGCTGACTTCATCTTGACCGTCGACACCACCGCGCCGGATGCACCGGTCCTGACTGAAACCGATGGCACCACCGTCGCCGGTACCGGTGAAGCGGGCACCACGGTGGAAGTCACGAATGCCAACGATGATGTGGTGGGCACCGCGATCGTCGATTCAGAAGGCAACTTCTCCGTTGAGCTTTCACCGGAGCAAGAAGCTGGCAGCACTCTGACAGCCACGGCAACCGATGCGGCCGGCAATGAAAGCACAGTGTCCGAGGCACTCGATGTGCCGGAAGATGCTGACGTCACAGCGCCGAGCACGCCGACCATCGCCTCCGCCACGGATGATGTGGAAGCCGTGACCGGCACCCTCGCCTCCGGCGACAGCACCAATGACGCGACCCCGACTCTGACTGGCAGCGCCGAGATCGGTAGCACCGTCACCGTCACGCATAATGGCGAAGTGATCGGCACGTTCACCGCCGATAGCAACGGCACGTGGAGCTTCACGCCGGAGACTGACTTCGCCGATGGTGATCACGTCTTCAGCGTCACCGCGACCGATGCCGCGGGCAACGAAAGTGCACCGTCTGCCGACTTCACGCTCACCGTCGACACCACCGCACCGGATGCACCGAGCCTTGCGCTCACCGCCGACACCAACGTCGCGGACGATGGCATCACCAGCAACGGGGAAGTCACCGTCAGCGATCTGGAAGCCGACGCTACCTGGGAGTACACCACCAACGGTGGCACGACCTGGGTCGATGGCACGGGGGCTACATTCACTCTCGCCGAAGGCAGCTATGCCGATGGCACGGTGCAGATCCGTCAGACCGATGTCGCCGGCAACGTCAGCGACGCCGTGAATCTGGGCGCCGTCACCGTCGATGCCACCATCGCGGCACCGAGCCTTGCGCTCACCGCCGACACCAACGTCGCGGACGACGACATCACCAGCAATGGTGAGGTCACCGTCAGTGGTCTCGAGACCGATGCCACTTGG